>CAWBNI010000001.1:0-42375 GCA_963790105.1 uncultured Bacteroidales bacterium
TTGCCCATGTGCTTTTTTAAATCATTGATCCGGGTCTGATCGGATGGGTGAGTGGATAAAAACTCGGGTGGGGCGCCCTTGCTCTGATCCATCATTCTTTGCCAGAATTCAATTGCTTTAGAAGGATCATAGCCTGCCATCGCCATAAAATAAAGGCCAAGTTCATCCGCTTCACTTTCCTGTGTACGGCTGAAAGGCAGCAATACACCTACCGTGGTGCCCGCACCAAAAGCAGCCATGGCTATCTGGCGGGTGGCATCCGGCTTTTGCTGAAGAGCAGCATCCAGGGCCATCCCTCCGAGCTGAACAGCCATTTGTTCCGACATTCGTTCACTGCCATGGTTGGCAATGGCATGAGATACCTCATGTGACATGACCACAGCAACGCCGTTATCATCAATGCAAACCGGCATGATACCCTCGTAAAAGGCTATTTTACCGCCGGGAAGGCAGAATGCATTGACTTCCTTTGATTGCAGAACATTATATTCCCATGCATATCCCTTTCAGCAGATCTGATTGATTTTTGGAAGCAAAGTATTTTTCGACTGCACCTGATAAATTATGACCGACTGTTTTTACTGTATTTACATATTGTGCATTTGAGGAGATCTTGTTTTCTTTTAATATCTGATTGTAACTATCGTTACCTAATGCCAAAATCTGGGAAGAAGGAATTATGGAAAACTGTTTTCTTCCGGTTAGGGGAACTGTTGCACATTGCACGGCCATTAAAATTATCAGGCCAATAGAAAATATTTTTCGTAACATTATTCTTTGAGTTTAGGGATTTGGATGTAAAATTAATACCGGAGCTATATAATTACAACATATGAAACGGATATAAGTTAGATTTGACTATGGCTGGTAAATCTGGATGGCCCAAAAGTTAAACACAGAGATCCCAGAGTTTGTTATGAGTTTAACGGCGCTTTGAGGGCACTGAGAAATCTCATTGCATTCGATTGATCGATATCAGGGTGAAATTCAGATAATCTGCTGAAGCATCTTCGGAAAAATCAGCGAGAGAATAAAGCCCCGTTAAATACAATTTAATCTGCGAGATATATGATATCTGCAAGAATTCTTTTTTCGAGACAAATTGTCCTATAATTAATATTATGTTAAATAGAATAAAGTAAAATAAAAGGGAAGATTTTTAACGTCTTCCCTTCTTTGAAATATTATAGTGCTTTTAATTCCTGAACTACCTGCTTTGTATTGTCATCCATTTTCAACCTGTAGAAAATGGTTTTCAGCGTTTCCAGTGAAGGCTCTGTCCTTGGAATCAATTTCATGTGCTTTCTGCATATAAGGAACGGCCTGCAGCAAAACATCATCGCCTTCCTTTTTGGCTTTCTCATAAGCTGCATTATCCGTAATCTTGGAAGCTTCCTCATAAATCTTCACAGCCTTGTTGAAATAAAGCACTCCCAGGTTATAGGCTGCATCAAAATAGTTCGGGTTGATTTCCAGACAAGCCTTGTAGGAACGCTCTGCATCTTCGAATTTCCCCATTTTGTCATACAATGTGGCTTCTGCAAATGTATAGGAAACATTCTGCGGATCACTTGCCTTTGCAACTGCCAACAACTTAAGCGCTTCATCAGCCTGGTTGGAAGTCAGGTAATAATTGATCATTTCAATCAGAATCGACTGATTTTCAGGATATTTTTTAAAACCTTCCTTAATTACAGCAACACCCTTGGCTGTATCACCGCTTCCAAAATATGACTGTTTGCGGAATACATACAGGAACGGATCCTCATACTTGTTGGCAACAGCTTCTTCAAACATCCTGTTGGCTTCAGTATAGTTACTGTCTTCCAGGGCTGCACGGCCACCATAATAATAATAAATGGTGTCCACCACATTTTTCATCTGGGGCAACTTATTCAGATCAAGGATCTTGACAAAGTTATCATGTGCACCTTTATAAGTTCTTTTTGTCGTATTGAACAACTGCTTCGGTTTCATAGGGCAACCTTCAGATTTTTGATTGTATTTGTAATGTCCTTATCGGCTTTACCGTCGGCATTTAATTTGTTGGCTTCATCAAGGGCTTTGATGGCTTCTGCCAGCGGATCAGGATGAATCGGCTTGGTGTCAACCCAGCTGTCGACTACGCCATTCCTGAATATTAATATTAACGCGGTCATAAACATAAGTATCGATCTTGTCAGCGCCTTCCTGGCTGGTCTTAATTTCCATACGGTTCCTTGAAAAAAAGTTTCACACTTACCGGATCCATGACCTTTGCGCAACAGATCGTTATGAACGTTGTAAATATTGATCATGAGGTCTGCACGTGAGATCCATGTTTTTACTTTTATGTTCTTTTTTGGATCCTGAATATCTGCGTCACTCGTTTTCAATTTTTTCTCCAGGCCAGGATAGTTCAAAGCCTGGGTTGCCCCTTCCGGTGTTTGTGCTTTCAAACAGATTGGGGCCATAATGAAAAATGCCATAAGAAACCAACTAATTCGCTTCATTGTATTCGTTTTTAAATTTTACTTCAAATAAGTTAATAAGGTAGATATCAAAAATTCTGCCAAATATAAATGCTATTTGCTTATTGTCCAAAAATTCACAATATAATAAACATTAAAATTATTCTGTAGCTTCCGATGTTTCAGTTTCTTCCAGCAATTCTGGAGAACCTACCACATCTGTAACCGATGCAATCGAATCACCCGACCGGATATTGATCAGCCGCACACCCTGTGTGGCCCTGCCCATGAGTCTGAGATTGGAAACAGCAAGCCTGATTGTCATTCCCGATTTATTGATGATCATGATATCATCCTTATCCGTAATAGCCTTAATTGCGATAAGCGGACCGGTTTTTTCGGTTATATTAATGGTTTTCACCCCTTTCCCACCCCGGTTGGTTATCCGGTAATCTTCCAGCTCGGTTCTCTTGCCATATCCGTTTTCAGAAACAACAAGTATTGATTTTGTAGGATCATTGAGACATACCATGCCAACTACTTCATCTGTCGGCGATTGGAATAGCGGATACCTGTTACGCCGGATGCAGTTCTGCCCATGGGCCTGACGGTTTTTTCATTAAACCGGAGCGCTTTCCCCGATCTTACAGCCAGCAGTATTTCATTGCTTCCGTTGGTCAGCTGGGCTTCGAGCAGGCTGTCCCCTTCCCTTATATTAATGGCGTTAATTCCATTTACTCTGGGCCGTGGAATAGGCTTCCAGGGAAGTTTTCTTAATAATTCCCTTTCTGGTGCAGAGCACAATGAAATTATTCTTGATATATTCCGGATCTGTCAGGCTTTGCAGGTTGATAAATGCCCTTACCTTATCCCCCTGTTCAATGCTGATCAGGTTCTGGATGGCCCGTCCCTTTGATATTTTTGTCCCTTCGGGAATATCATATACTTTCATCCAGAAACAACGTCCTTTTTCAGTAAAGAAAAGCATTGTATTATGCATGGTGGCATTATACAGATGTTCAAGAAAATCCTCATCCCTTGTTTCACTACCCTTGGAACCCTTGCCGCCCCGGTTCTGCGTTCTGAATTCGGTAAGCGGGGTCCTCTTGATATAACCCAACCGTGAAATGGTAATGACCATTTCATCATCGGCATAGAAATCTTCCGGATTAAATTCTCCGGCATCAGGTACAATGCTTGTACGCCGTTCATCACCGTATTTTTCAATTAAATCGGCCAGTTCATCCTTTATCACCTGCATCCGAAGTCCTTCATCTGCAAGCAGGCTTTTCAGATAAGTAATCAGTTTCTGCAGTTCTTCATATTCCAGCCTTATTTTTTCCCTTTCCAACCCGGTCAGTCTCTGCAGTCTCATTTCGAGAATGGCCTTGGCCTGGGCCTCAGAAAAATTGAATGCCGCCATCAGGCTATCCTTTGCCTCGTCAGGGTTTTTGGATGCCCTGATCAGGCTGATCACCTCGTCGAGATGATCGAGGGCAATCATCAATCCTTCCAGGATATGTGCCTTCTTTTCCGATTCTTCCAGGTCAAACTGGGTGCGTCGTATGACTACCTCATGCCGGTGTTCTACAAAATACTTAATGCTTTGGATGAGCGACAAAAGCCGCGGTCGTCCATGAACAAGAGCAATATTATTAACATTAAATGAGGTCTGTAGCTGTGTTTGTTTAAAGAGATTATTTAATACAACATTGGATTGTGCTTCCCTTTTGCAGATGATAACTACACGAACTCCATTCCGGTCGGATTCATCATTGATATAGGAAATGCCTTCCAGCTTCTTTTCATTGATCAGTTCGGCAATTTTCTTGATCATTTCTGCCTTATTGACCTGGTAAGGAATTTCATTAATGACAATTACTTCCCTGCCGCTTGATGTGATCTCAATCTCGGTTTTGGCCCGCATCACAATTCTGCCCCTGCCCGTTTCAAATGCTTCCTTAATTCCCTGGTGGCCATAAATAATACCACCTGTTGGAAAATCAGGACCTTTGATATGGACCATCAGTTCTTCGGTGGTGATCTCCCGGTTATCAATATAGGCTATGATGGCACGGCAAACTTCCGTGAGGTTATGAGGCGGCATATTGGTAGCCATACCCACAGCAATTCCCGATGCCCCGTTGATAAGCAGATTGGGAATTCGCGAAGGCAAAACGGTAGGTTCCTGCAAGTGTATCGTCAAAGTTCAGCTGGAAGTCAACTGTATTCTTTTCAATATCTGCCAGCATTTCTTCTGCGATCTTCCGCAGCCTGGCTTCTGTATACCGCATGGCTGCAGGATTATCGCCATCCATCGATCCAAAGTTACCCTGTCCTTCCACCAGCGGATACCGCAGGGACCATTCCTGTGCCATTCTCACCATGGCATCATACACGGATGTATCTCCATGGGGATGATATTTTCCAAGTACTTCTCCGACAATACGGGCCGATTTCTTATAGGGCCTGTTTGACATGACGCCCAGATCCTGCATACCAAACAGAACCCTCCGGTGAACAGGTTTTAATCCGTCGCGAACATCCGGTAAGGCACGTGAAACAATAACCGACATCGAATAATCGATGTAGGCTGATTTCATTTCTTCTTCAATATTGATCGGTATGATCTTTTCTCCTTCAGCCATTGTAAAAAAATTCGGTAAAATGATTAATTATAATGTCGCCTGATCAGCCAATACAACTTCACAACCGGATAATCCGGATGCAAAGTGCCATGAATTAACACGTTGGCTTAACCAAACGACATTTACTTTCAACAAAAAATAGATGCAGCTAAGGTAAAAAATTCTCCCTGTTTAATCGTTTTTTTATATTGTTTATATTAACAAAACCTGTTAAAAAAACGTTTCTAATAAATTCGTATATTTGCATAACGAACTAATCCCCTTGCGGGGAAAAACGAATTTAATTTTTTTATGGACGCCAAGTTTTCGCAACGTATAAAAGATGTTTTATCCTATAGCAAAGAAGAGGCAATCAGGCTGGGAAATAATGAAATTGCTCCGGAACACTTGCTGCTTGGAATATTGCGTGAGGGTGAAGGGGTTGCCATTGATATTCTGGTATCCCTCGGTGTGAATTTATACCAGTTGAAAAAAGATATTGAAGCTGTAATTGCCCCTGCTGTCGGTCCTGTTAAGGTTACCGATATGGATAATGTTCCCCTTCTGAAAACCTCGGAAAGGATATTAAAACTGGTCTATCTGGAAGCAAAATCGATGAAAAAAAGTACAATTGATACCGGACATTTGCTGCTCGCAATGATCAAGGATGAAAATTCCGCGGTTTCAAGGATACTGTTTGATCATTCCATTGATTATGAAAAAGCCAGAAGGGAATTGCTGAATGAACATATGGGCGATTCTGAAGACAATGAACCTCGTGCCGATTATCCTCATGAAGATGATGAACCCATGGGCTCATTCGGATCCCAGGGAGGCAAAGGCAGTAATCCGGAACCGGGATCCAAAACCAATTCAGATACCCCGGTTCTTGATAATTTTGGAATTGACCTCACAAAAGCTGCCGAAGAAGACAGGCTTGACCCGATCGTCGGCCGTGAGAAAGAAATTGAACGGCTGGCACAGATCCTGAGCCGCCGAAAGAAAAATAATCCGATCCTTATCGGTGAACCCGGTGTGGGTAAATCTGCCATTGTTGAAGGCCTTGCCCTCCGGATCATTCAGAAAAAGGTTTCGCGTGTGCTTTTCGGCAAACGTGTTGTCACACTCGACCTGGCTGCCATTGTTGCCGGTACAAAATACCGTGGTCAGTTTGAGGAACGGATGAAAGCCATTCTGAATGAGCTTTCGAAAACCTCCAATATCATGCTGTTCATTGATGAGATCCACACCATTGTGGGTGCCGGAGGTGCAACAGGTTCACTGGATGCTGCCAACATGCTGAAACCTGCGCTGGCCCGTGGTGATATTCAATGTATCGGTGCCACCACGCTCGATGAATACAGGCAGCATATTGAAAAGGATGGTGCCCTGGAACGCCGTTTTCAGAAAGTAATGGTTGAACCAACCTCACCTGAAGAAACCCAGGAAATCCTGAACAACATCAAGGAACGGTATGAGGATCATCATAATGTGATCTATACCCCTGAAGCCATTGAGGCCTGTGTTAAATTAACCACCCGGTATATTTCCGACCGGCATCTTGCCCGATAAGGCCATTGATGCGCTGGATGAATCAGGTTCACGGGTTCACATTTCCAACATCCATGTTCCTGAAAAAATCATCGAACTGGAAAAGAAGATCGAAGAAACCAAGAAGGAAAAGATAAAGGCCGTAAAAAATCAGAATTTTGAAAAAGCTGCCAGCTTCCGGGATAAGGAAAAAGAACTCCTGGAACTGCTGGAAGAAGAAAAACTGAGATGGGAAAAGGAACTTACCCGTAACCGCCAGGTAGTGGATGCAGAAAAAGTAGCTGAAGTGGTGGCCATGATGACCGGTGTTCCTGTTCAGCGTATCGCACTGGAAGAAGGAGTACGGCTGCTTAAGATGGGTGAAGAACTGAGAGGCAGTGTGATCGGACAGGATGAAGCCATTGAAAAAGTGGTGAAATCCATCCAGCGAAACCGTGCCGGCTTAAAAGATCCAAACAAACCAATCGGTACATTTATCTTCCTGGGTCCTACCGGTGTTGGTAAAACACAGCTGGCCAAAGTACTGGCACAGTATCTGTTCGATTCACCCAACAACCTGATCCGTATCGATATGAGCGAATACATGGAGAAATTCTCTGTATCGCGACTTGTTGGAGCACCTCCGGGTTATATCGGTTATGAAGAAGGCGGACAGCTGACCGAAAAGGTAAGACGCCGTCCATATTGTGTTGTGCTTCTGGATGAAATTGAAAAAGCACATCCGGATGTTTATAATATTCTGCTGCAGGTTCTTGATGAAGGTCAGCTGACCGATAGCCTGGGACGCAGGGTTGATTTCAGGAATACCATCGTGATCATGACTTCCAATATCGGAACCCGCCAGTTAAAGGATTTTGGCCAGGGTGTTGGTTTTACGACCAAAACCAAACAGGAAACCAGCAATGAGTATACCCGCAGTGTTATTCAAAATGCACTGAAAAAAGCATTTTCTCCTGAATTTCTGAACCGTATTGATGATGTGGTTATTTTCAATACCCTTACCCGCGAGGATATCCACAAAATTATTGATATTGAACTGAAAGGATTGTATGCCAGGATTATTGCCATGGGCTTCAACCTCCGCCTGTCGGATGCTGCAAAAGATTATATTGCTGAAAAAGGATATGATATTCAATTTGGAGCACGTCCGTTAAAACGGGCTATTCAGAAATACCTCGAAGATCCGATGGCAGAAGTGATTATCCGCTCAAATATGAAAGCGGGTGACACAATCGCCATCACTTTCAACAAGAAGAAGGAAACGGTGGATATGAAGGTGGTTCATCCGGATGATGCATCATCTGCCGAAGCCATTGTGGATGAATCAGAAGAAATGGAATAAGGCTGCGCGAAGTGCAAGGCTCTCATTCCACTTCTCCATACAGATCAAATTCTTCGGCCCCTGTAATTTTAACCTTATAGAATTGTCCGGTATGCAGTTTTTCAGGCGAGGCCGGGATCAATACTTCATTGTCCACTTCAGGGGAATCCGATTCTGAGCGTCCGATATAATAATCCCCTTCCTTTCCATCAATTAATACTTTAATTGATTTATCTATTTTATTCAAATTCAATTCTTTGGATATTCCTTGTTGTAATTCCATTAGTTCAGCAGCCCTTTCTTTTTTCACATCCAAAGGAATCGAATCTTCATATTTTTCGGCAGCCCAGGTATCTTCCTCTTCGGAATAGGCAAATACGCCCAGTCTGTCGAACCTTACCTCCTCGACAAACTGCCTCAGTTCTGCAAATTCTTCCTCCCCTTCTCCCGGGATGCCCGGTCATCAGCGTCGTCCTGAGTGTAATATCCGGTATTTCCTTCCGAATAAAATCGATCAGCTCGTAATTCTGTTTCCTGTCATGATTTCGCCTCATCATTTGCAGAACCTTGTCACTGGCATGCTGGAAAGGAATATCAAGATAATTGCAGATATTAGGACGTTCCTTCATCACCCGGATCACATCCAGTGGAAAAGCAGCCGGATAGGCATAATGAAGCCTGATCCATTCAATTCCTTTAATATCTGCCAGGTTTTCAAGCAATTCCGGCAAGCGCCTGCCGCTTATAAATATCCATTCCATACCAGCTCAGGTCCTGGGCAATCAGGATCAACTCTTTCACGCCTGATCCGGCAAGTGATTTTGCTTCTTCCTTTAATAGTCTCAATGGGTGTGGAAACATGTTTTCCCCGCATGATCGGAATGGCACAAAAAGCGCATCTGCGGTCACAACCTTCCGAGATCTTCATGTAGGCATAATGCGAGGGGGTTGTCAGAACCCTTTCTCCAACAAGGTTTTCCTTGTAATTCAAACCCAGGTGTTTGATGATACCGGGCAAATCGTTTGCCCCGAAATACATGTCCACATCGGGAATTTCCTTTTCGAGGTCTTTCTTATATCTTTCGGACAGGCATCCCATCACAAATACATGCCGTATCAGTCCTTTTTCTTTGGCCCTGATAAAGCGCAGGATCGTATCGATGGATTCCTGCTTGGCATCCTGGATAAATCCGCAGGTGTTAATAATAACGGTCTTATATTGAAAGGAATCGGCATTATGGACCACACCGATATAATTCGCATCGATCTGCTTCATCAGGAATTCTGAATCCACCACATTCTTGGAACAACCCAGTGTTACTATATTGATCTTATCGCTCTGATCCGGTTTTGTACGCATTCGCTATTCCTCACGCCAAGTTTGCTGTGTTTTCGGCTGAAAAAGAAATAGATGAACATGCCCAGGGCCATCCAGATAAACAGCCGTTCCCATGTTTCCCAGGGAAGACCGAGCATCTGGGCAAAACATATCCCGGCCCCCAGAATGGGAACCACAGGCATCCAGGGTGTTTTAAACGGCCTGTGAATATCCGGTCTTTTCTTTCGCAGGATGAGGATACTGATACAAACGATCACAAAGGCAAACAAGGTGCCGATGGATACCAGTTCACTCAGGATATGGATGGGCAATAAGTCCGGCAAAAAAACTGGCTGCTACTCCTGTAACAATGGTTGTCACATAGGGTGTCCTGAAGCGGGGATGCAGTTTGGAGAACTGTGCGGGCAGCAGGCCGTCTTTGGCCATTGTATAGAATATACGGGGTTGTCCAAGCAACATGACAAGGATAACAGAACTCAGTCCGGCAATGGCCCCGATTTTAACAAGGGGACGAAGCCAGAACAAGGCCTTGCCGGTCTGGTCAATTGCCAGGGCCAGAGGTGCCGGTACGTTCAGCTGGGTATAAGGCATGATCCCGGTAAGTACCCCGGAAACCAGTATATATAAAATCGTACAAACGAACAAGGATCCAAGGATTCCCCAGGGCATATCTTTTTGCGGGTTTCGCGATTCCTGTGCCGCAGTTGAAACCGCATCGAACCCGATATAGGCAAAGAAGATCACTCCTGCTCCGCGAAGGATGCCCGACCATCCAAAATGCCCGAAATCACCGGTATTTGGCGGTATAAAGGGTTTCCAGTTGGCTGTTTTGATAAAGGAGAGTCCAAAGCCGATGAACAGCAGGATAACAATCAGTTTTATGGCCACAATTACATTGTTGAATCCCGCTGATTCCCTGATACCAATGACAAGCAGCGTGGAAAGGAACAGGATTATAAATATAGCCGGAAAGTTAAGGATGCTTCCGGTGAGCCACCCATCCCTGTCCCTTGATATAGTCAAAAGGCGCATTGCAAAGTGAATGGGAATATTGATATTGTAATCATGAAGAAAACTCACGATATAACCCGACCAGCCAACAGATACTGTGGAAGCTGCCAGCAGATATTCAAGTATAAGATCCCAGCCGATAATCCAGGCGACGAATTCTCCAAGTGTAGCATACGCATAGGTATATGCACTTCCCGAAATGGGGATCATGGAGGCAAATTCGGCATAACAAAGTCCGGCAAAAACACAACCCAGGGCTGAAAACAGAAAGGATAAAACCAGGGCCGGACCTGCATTGTTCGCTGCCACTGTTCCGGTGAGAACGAAGATACCGGTACCGATGATCGCACCAATGCCAAGGGTGATAAGACTTCCTCTTCCCAGGGTTCTTTTCATGCCGTGTTCCTTGTCGAACGCATCTTCAAGTAGCTGGTTAATAGATTTTGTTCTGAATAACTGCATGGGAAGATTTTTTAAGAATGGAAACTACATCTTTTGAGAAGAAAAAAGTGCCTCAACAAAGGCTGTTTTGTCAAATATCTGAAGATCGTCCAATTTTTCACCAATGCCAATATATTTCACGGGAATTTTAAACTGGTCGGAAATACCGATCACTACCCCACCCTTTGCGGTTCCATCTAATTTGGTAATAGCCAATGCATTAACCTGTGTTGCTTCGGTAAACTGCCTGGCCTGTTCAAATGCATTTTGTCCGGTTGATCCGTCCAGTACCAGTAAAATTTCATGGGGTGCATCGGGAATGACCTTCTGCATCACCCGTTTTATTTTTGAAAGTTCATTCATCAGGTTGGCCTTGTTGTGGAGCCGTCCGGCTGTATCAATAATAACAACATCCGTATTGCCGGCCTTTGCGGAAGTAACTGTATCAAAGGCAACTGAAGCAGGATCGGAACCCATTTCCTGTTTAACGATGGGAACACCTACCCGGTCGGCCCAAATGGACAACTGATCGATGGCAGCAGCCCTGAAAGTGTCGGCTGCACCCAATAATACTTTTTGATTTGCTTTTTTGAAATGATACGCCAGTTTGCCGATCGTGGTGGTCTTGCCTACTCCATTCACGCCGACCACCATAATGACATAGGGCCTTGACAGGAAGGTCAGTGAAAGTGCCGGTTAATTTTCCGGAGCTGTTTTCTTCAAGCAATGCGGCAATTTCTTCACGCAGGATGCGGTTCAATTCCTCTGTACCCATGTATTTGTCGTTCGCAACACGGGTTTCAATTCTTTTTATGATACGCAGGGTTGTATCTACTCCAACATCGGATGAAATCAGTACTTCTTCGAGATTGTCAAGCACTTCCTCATCAACCTGGGCCTTGCCCATGACAGCCCTGGACAGTTTTTTAATTACATTCTCCTTAGTCTTTTCAAGGCCTTTGTTCAGATTGTCCTTGTTTTGTCCGCCGAATAAACCAAAAATTGCCATAGAGTCATATTAAGGAAATTATTCCTGCAAAAAAAAGGCTTTCTTCTCACAAAGAAAGCCATTCTTTACCTAATGTAAAAACGCATTAGTTTTCTGAAAAGAAATCTTTAATATGATCTGCGTGTACAATTTCTTCCTTATATGCATAAGCGCCTGTTTTAGGCGATTTTACCATCTTGATGCATTTGGTAAAGGTTTTGCCTGCGCCGGTTTTTAAGGTTGCTATTACTTTCTTAGCCATGGCCGATAATTATTTAATTTCACGATGTACTGTAACCTTCTTCAGAACTGAATTGAATTTCTTCAATTCGAGTCTTTCAGGTGTATTTTTCCTGTTTTTGGTTGTGATATACCTGGAAGTACCGGGCTTACCACTGTTCTTGTGTTCTGTGCACTCAAGAATTACCTGTATTCTGTTACCTTTTTTTGCCATATCCTGATGTGCTTGGTGTTAAAAACTTTTAATAAATCCTTTAATTTTTGCTTTTTCGAGGGCCTGTTTCAAACCAAGTTTGTTGATGAAACGTAAGCCGGCTGCTGAAACCCGGAGGTCAATCCAGCGGTTTTCTTCCTGCAGGAAAAATTTCTTATCAAACAAGTTCACCTCAAAAGTTCTCTTCGTTCTGCGCTTGGAGTGTGATACATTGTTGCCCACCTGCGCGGTTTTTCCGGTAATCTGACAAATTCTTGACATTGGATAAATCGGTTTATTCGCTTTCTAAAAACAGATCGCAAAGAACGGTATTTTTTTTCAAAAATTCAACTATACGCCTGAAAAATATTTATAAACAATCCTTTACCTCATTCCATAGCATGAAAAGCGCAGTAATGGCGGCCTTTTGAATATTACGACCCCTTTCATCAGCAAAGTTATGAAGACTTGAAATAATTCTGTTTTTTGATGCAACTGCAATCCAGGTGGTTCCGACCGGCTTTTCAGGTGATCCGCCATCGGGTCCGGCAATGCCACTGGTAGCCACTGCAAAGTCGGTTTGATACCGGATCCTTACTCCTTCTGCCATTTGTTCAACAACTGCCTGACTTACAGCACCATTGATCATAAGTGTATAGGGACTTACATTCAGTTCGGAAGTTTTTATCTCATTGGCATAGGAGATTATTCCTCCCCTGTAGTAGGCTGAGGCGCCCGCAACGGAAGTGATCATGCTGCTTAAGGTTCCGCCCGTGCAGCTTTCGGCCAGTGCCAGCGTCATTTTCTTTTCACTCAGCGCCTTGCCGATTAATTTTTCGAGTGTATCTTCCCCGTATCCGAATATATATTTTCTGATAATATCTTCGAGTTTGCCCTTCTCCACTTCCATTTGCATGATCAGCTCTTCCTTTGGACCTGTCGATTTACCGGTAAGTCTCAGCCTGAGAATTCCGGGTGAAGGCAGATAGGCCAGCTTAATATTGGAGGGAAGATTTTCTTCCCATTCCTGGATCAGGTTTGCCATCATTGATTCGGGCATTCCGTGGGTAAGTATGGTAATATGATGGATACTGGGCAAGGGAAAACCGTTCTCTTAAACGGTGTTCAATTTCTTCGAGGTAAATGGCCTTCATTTCAAAGGGCACCCCGGGCAGCGAAATAAAGTGTTTTCCGTCTTTTACAAACCACATTCCCTGGGCGGAGCCGGCACTGTTATTCAGTATTTCGCAATCGGCCGGAAGTTCCGCCATTTTGCGGTTTCTTTCTGTCATTTTTACACCGCGCGAGGCCAGGATTGAACGGATCTTTTCAATTACCACCGGGTTTTCCACCAGCCTGGTGTTAAAATATTCAGTAAGAGCCGGTTTGGTAATGTCGTCGCTGGTAGGACCCAGTCCACCGGTGATAAGTATTAACCCGGCACGGCTTTTGGCAGCATCAAGGGCCGCAATGATTCCTTCCCGTGTATCGGGAACAGAAGTGATCTGAACTACCGAGATACCCAGTTTATTCAATTCAGTGGCCAGAAATGCCGAATTGGTATCAACTACCTGTCCAATCAGTATTTCATCGCCTATGGTAATAATTTCAGCGTTCATAATTTTTCATAAAACCCGCCTTCGCTCCGAAAATTGGAGCTTCGGCGGGTGAGAGCGGGAAACGGGATTCGAACCCGCGACCTAAAGCTTGGGAAGCTTTCACTCTGCCAACTGAGCTATTCCCGCAAATTATTATCAAATGAGCCACTCAGGGGACTTGAACCCCCGACCTGCGGTTTACGAAACCGCTGCTCTACCAGCTGAGCTAAAGTGGCAATTTTATTGTCAGGCGCCAAAATTAGAAATAATTAGTGATTGAAACAAGAATAAGTAGTGAGAAATGAGAGTAGGATGAGAATGAGAGATGAGAAATAGTGAGAATCGATCATGCTCATATCTCACCTCTCACCTCTCACCTCTCATCTTACCTCCCTACTCCCTACTCCTCTACTTCCCCAGCGCCCTCACTCTCTGCAGCAAGGTCGGATGTGAATAGTGAAAGAACACATACACCGGATGGGGAGTGAGATTGCTAAGGTTTTTGGAGGACAGTTTTTTTAAGGCACCGGCCAATTCCTCTGCCTCATAATTCTCCTTTACATACCGGTCCGCTGCATATTCGTTCCGCCTGGAGACATAATTCATGAGGAGTCCGGCCAGCAATGAAATCGGACTGTACAGAATTCCAAAAGCAATCAGTCCCATATGAAAGCTGGGCTGATCAGAACCCAAGCGCCGCAGATAAGGCAGGATTGCCAATGAAAAGAGACAGAATGAACAAGGTTAGTCCGGTCTGCACAATGCCTGCGATCATACCGGTAAGGGTATGTTTCTTCTTGTAATGGCCTATTTCATGGGCAAGCACAGCTACAATCTCTTTGGTGGACAGGTCTTTTATCAGCGTATCATATAATACAATTCTCTTCTTTGGTCCCAATCCAGTGAAATAGGCATTGGCCTTGGTCGATCTTTTTGATCCGTCGATCACAAAAATATTGTTCAGCCTGAATCCGACTTTTTCACTGAATGTGCTGATTGCGTCGCGCAATTCGCCTTCTTCAAGCGGTGTTTGCTTATTGAACAGAGGAACAATGAATGAGGAATAGAACATGGCCATAAAGACTGAAAATACGGTGGCCAGTATCCAGGCATATAACCAGAACAAAGAACCGGTCACACTGGTAGAACCACACTATCAAAGCGAGCAGTCCGCCGCCGATGATTGCTCCGAGCAGCCAGCCCTTGAGTTTGTCCATGATAAATATCTTCGGCGTGGTCTTATTGAATCCGAATCTTTCTTCGATGACAAATATGTCATACAGGCTAAACGGTGTACCCATCAGATCTGCTCCTAGTGCCTAAAATGGCAAAGAACACAAGGACAATCAGTACAGGCTGGGTTGTGATACCTCTTGCCCACCCGTCCACCAGGCTGAAGCCACCCAGAAACAGCATCAGAAGGATCACAAGAAAGCTGAATGAACTGGTGAGCAATGAAAACCGGTCATTTACTTTTTTATATTCCTGCTGTTTGCGGTATTGTTCCGCATCAAATACATCCTTTAACTCATCGGGCAGTTGGGTAGTGCGATGACGGCTGTTCAGATAATCAAGGTATCTCTCCAGGGCAAAATCCAGCGACCAGGATAATAACAATTGCGATAAATACAGTGTTGATCATACGTTTTTAAAAATTTCGGATAAAATACAAAATTAGGAGATAAATCATTCCCCTTTCATCTGGTTATCCAATTCCGCTTTAAATTGGATCCTTTGCTCCAGTATTTTCAGGTATGCCGTTGTTCTTTTGCGTGCTGCTGATGCTGTCAGCATATAGGGTCCATTCTTTTGCCTGTTCAAGATCATCATCCCTTTCCCAGGTTAGGGCGAGGTTAAACGATGCACGGTATGCCTGGTTTTTGTTTGGACTGTTTGAGAGCTCATTCCAGATTACCGCTGCCTGGTTCCATTGACTGTGGCTGGCCAGGAAATAGGCCTGTTTTAAGGATTTTCCCGGACCTTTAAAGATAATCCGTTGTACATCATCCTTCCAGCTGGGACATATCCGCTCCCCCAGCTTGTTCCCTGTAAGAACACACGCATCATACAAAATACCCGGTAACATTCTGAAGAGAAACAGGCTGACAATTTTCAAACGGTTGTTCGTAATTATTGAAATCAGTGAAAACAAAATCATCAGAACGCAAACAACAAAAAGGGTTGATAAAAGCACCATTTGGTATGACTTACCAGATTATAACGGAGACCGCAATATTCATCTTCACAAAAATAATCCAGAATATCATGGGAAACAGCCTTTTTTAGCAACAAAACCGCATCTGTTGAGTCATGAATGCAGATTTGCCGAAGCTCATCCCAACTGATCACGCCTGTCGGTAACAAGTTTTTCATAGCTTGTGTCAGTCAGGACAACCCTTTAAATCGGGGAGATCTGTTGAATTACTTCATAAACCCCTTCCATATAGCCCCTTTTAATCGGATTGTAATTATAATCCGGTTTCAATTTTACACGGTCAATACTGTCGAATGTACCAGGAGGATTGGGAATACCTGCCCCGGGAAAAAGAGATATTTTTTGGATGGATAAGTGGAATTGAAATTTCAGCAGGTTGCAGCACGCTTATATTGATTCGGGCTGTTGAACACCCGGTGATGATAAAAAGAAGAAGCGGTAATCTGAAAGTTGAGAAAAAATTGGAATTCATTGGGTTTGGAAAAGGAAATCATCTGCTGTCACAGATGATTTCCGGATTGTTATAGTACTACGTTCTCATGCCACCGCAAACACCAAGTACCTGTCCACTAACATAGGATGAAAGATCGGAAGCCAGGAAAAGAGCAACTTTGGCCACTTCTTCAGGGGTTCCGCCACGACGGAGCGGAATTTTTTCTTCCCATTGTTTCTTTACGTCCTCTGGTAGTTTATTCGTCATTTCAGTGATGATGAATCCGGGGGCAATGGCATTACACCTCACATTGCGTGAACCCAGTTCCATGGCAATTGATTTGGTAAAGCCAATCATACCGGCTTTTGATGCAGAATAGTTAGCCTGTCCCGCATTGCCGCCAACACCCACTACCGAACTCATATTGATGATTGAGCCGCCCATTTTTTTGATCATAATACGCTGAACAGCCTTGGTGAAATTAAATACGGATTTCAGGTTTACATTGATCACCGTATCCCATTGCTGTTCGCTCATGCGCAGCAACAAGGCATCCATGGTAATTCCGGCATTGTTGACCAGGATGTCAACGGTTCCGAAATCACTGACAATTTGTTCCACTACTTTTTCGGTATCCGTAAAATTACTTGCATCGGAAGCATATGCCTTGCACTTAACACCAAGACCGGCGATCATTTTTTCCACTTCGAGTGCATTGTCGTCAAGCCGCAAATCGGTTATGGCTACATTGGCTCCTTCATTTGCAAAAGCAATGGCAATAGCCTTTCCAATACCTCTTGCAGCACCTGTGACAATAGCAGTTTTTCCTTCGAGAAGCTTCATACTTTATGTTAATTTAGTTAATAGAATTAACTGCAATATTAACAAGAATAATTCAATTCCCTGCCATTTGTTCATCCAGTAGAGGCTTCACCTTGAGCCGGTCCTTCCAGAATTTTTTTATAGGCTGAGGAAGCCGCAGTACTCTGTAGACTGTCGGCATAAGCGATCCATAATAAGGCCTGGTCAAGCACATCATCCCGTTCATAAGCCAGTGCCAGGTTAAATGCAGCCCGGTAGGCCTTTTTTTTGTGCTGGCTTTCTGCCAGCTTGATCCCATATGGCTCCGGCCTCCACCCACTTGTCATCAGCCGTTAAGGCTGTGGCCTTTCTTAATTCCCGGCCCGGACCAACGTACATAATCCGTTCCGTTTCCTTCCAGTGAGGACAGAGTTTTTCTCCGAATGCCTTGCCCATTACATAACAATTCTGATACAATACATCTTCAATATTATCCGGATCCACAAAAAGTTCAGGAGCAATGGAAACTGTATCATTATAGGTATAGGATGCCAGTTGCTGATGGGTAACAGGCTTGAAAAACATCCATTTTGAGTGATTTAAAATATGTGAAAGATCCAGGTATTCAGGCTGCCAGGAAAAAGAAGCTGAATTCTCACGTGACCGAATAGCTTACTGCCTTCCAGAAGAAAAAGCAATGCATCACTTGTATCATGGCTGCAGATCCTGTCCACGGCTTTCCAGGTAAGGTTGCCATATAACAGCAGCTTATCAAATACCGTATCGGATAATACAACTTTTTTGAAACGCGGAGAAACCGACATTATTTCATACAGCACCATCCAGGTATCCCTGCCTGATTTTATTTATATCGGTTTCAGCATCAAAACTGCAAATCCGTTAGGCTGTCGAATAAACCCGGAGTGACCTGCATACCCGGTTTCGAATAAATGGTCACTTTTTGAACGGAGGACGGCAGAATGTAAGTACCAGGTTCCAGCACACTGATAGTCACTTTGCTGTAGCACGAAGTAACCGAAATAAGCAGGAAAAGAAAACTGACAGGTATGGATTGTATTCCTGAACATTGCTTTGGATTTAACAGTGTGTCGCCTTCTTTTCAAGCAACAATCAAAAGAATTATAAGTTAATCCGGGCCATAATTGAAATAACACTTGTTTTCAGATCTGTTCCCTGGCTGGAATTTGATTTGGTCAATGTCTGGCTTCCTTTGGAATAACCTGCCTTCAAGACTAAGTAATCTGGCCTTTCCAAGTTCAAATTCAACTCCGGCTCCGGCAACAAATCCCAATGCATTATCAAGGGTAAAATCTTCATAATATTCAGTATAAACCGATTCTCCCCGCTGTCCTTCCGATAGCCTGCTGTACGACTGATCAATAAGAAAGGACATAAATCCGCCGGCTTTGATATACGGATGTATGCTTCCTTTTCCAAAAGTCAAATGCAATGACAGGGGAACCTGAATTTCAGAGAAATCAATATTGATATCATCACTATATGGTTTCAATCCCATCAGAATATTCTGAATAGGCATAATAGCTGTCAGTTACATAATGCATGGCAAGATCAACTGACAGCAGGTTTGATTTCCTTGAAAACTTGCTGTTTATAATATAATCCTATGGCCGGCCGATAGCTTTTGTTAAATTGTGCCTCACGGAAAAACTGGTGTAATTGCATTCCCCGGAGTAGTAACATTATACAAACTGATATCCGCCGGTTAATCCTATGCTCAAAAGGGAACCCTGCTTAAAAACGGAATTGTCCCGTAAATTGTTTACACCGGGAGTCAGGTAAAATCCCTTGGATGCATTCTCGGAAAGAGACGAGGATTCCCTCACAACAGCAGCAATATCTTTGGCATCATAATCCAGATTTGTCCAGGGATACTTGCTGGTTTCCCGTTTTATTCAGCATCCAGGCCAGCGCATCACGATAACTGCTAAAATTACCGCCGCCTTCCAGGTTATTATTTCCCTTATGCCAATTTAAACAAACCGGTTTGTGGACTCTGGAGATATACAGTACCTTTATATTTACCAGGAATTATATAAACACTCACATCTCCTTTTACCAGGCATTCCAGAAAAGTTTTCTTTCTGCCGATCGTTTTGGATTCAAAGTATCTGCCGTTGCGAAAGCCATAAGCTTTTATCTGACCTGGAGAATATGAAATTTCCTGTGCAATTTCGAATCTTTTGAACAGGCATGATTTTTCAAATTTGCCGTTTGAGCCATAGAATACCAGGCCATTCAGCGTATCTCCGTTATTCTTGATGATGAAACCCGGCCGGAATCCTGATTGGGCCATTATCGAAAAACTGAATATGACCAGAACGATACTGACAAATATTGCTTTTTTCATGTCTTTGGTAAAATGGTCTAAAATTTAAACATACTAAAAAAACCAATCCGGTCTTCCCAAAAAAACCATTAAAATAATTCTTTATGCAAATCATATGTTAATTATGAGGATCCGCGAGTATCAACGAAAGGAATAATATATACTTTAGAAATTTCAAAATACTTAAGGAGAATGAACAATAGATTTTACTTTATTTCCACTGGCTGGATTTCTGTTGTTTTTTCTTGCAGGTTGTCAAAAAGAAGGAAAAAAAGACCGGAACGTGATGTATCCGCAGATCAGAACCATGGCTGTGGATCAGATTACCATCGGGAAGGTGCCACGTTTTAATGCAGTCAATAATCAGCGGAGATGCGCAAGGGAACTATTCAGTGAACATGGGTTTGTTTGGGGTCAATACAATATTCTTACAGTAAGTAATTCAGATAAAGCATCTGTTGAGGATGCGCCCGGGAATTGGATCGAGTTTTCAATCAATATCAGCTTACTCCCTCGAAGCAATGAAGGAAATATTATGTGAGGGCTTATTTAAAAATCGGACAGCTTGTGGTGTAATGGTGATCCTGTAAAATTTACCAGGCCTCGGGAAGCATGGCCCCTGAAATTACTGCGAACTTTGAGCCCAGAGTCGAGCCACCTGGGGAGACATCGGTAACCATTTACGGTACAAATCTGTCATTTCAGCAAAATAGTGTAAAAGTTCATTTTGGGACTTACATCCTTGCCACTGCGCTCAAATCATACAATAGAGGAGATGATGTGGTTAAAGGTACCCAATGAGTTAGATGGTATGAGTTCCGTTATTTTCTTTGGATATATTGGGGAATCAATCAGTTGCTAACGGAAATTTCACATTGTTAACCTATGGCTCTGTTGAAAGCGTTTTTCCGGCCACAGCAAAATGGGGAGATACACTGTTGATAAAAGGTGTTTTTCCGTATACGGAACATGCCATTGCATTGAGGATAAATAATATTAATGCTACAATTTTAGATCTTAAGGAGAATCAGATAATAGCCCTATTCCCTCCGTCCAACTATACCCAGTCAGTTGAAGTTCAATTGGGAATTGATTTACATTGGATAAACACTGGAGTATTTATTACCATGCTCAATCCGAATATTACCTCTATTGCACCGGCCAGTTTTGGCTGGGACGATACGATAGTCATCAGGGGCATTTTCATTGCAGATATTACCAGGAACCAGGTTTTGTTCAATTCAATCAGTGCAAAGGTCCTTAAGGCGGATAACACCAGCCTTACCTGTATTGTACCGTTATTGCAAACCCATACGGCCCAACTTGAAATCAAAACAGGGTCGTATTCGTCTGTTTATCCCAATGCAATTGACCTGAAGGGGCCTGAGATCACTTCAATCACTCCTGCAATTGTCACATCAAACGCGTCGATAACGATTAAAGGAAAGTACTTTAATCCGGTAAATAATACCAGCATAACTTTTAATAATATCAATAATTTCAACATCAGTTCAATAACAACAAGGCAGATTACCGGAAACCTGAATGGAAATATTACTTCAAATGGTCCCGTAACCGTTGCCGTTTGGGTTTCAGGCAAGTCCAGATCCTATTCAAATCTTCTGACCATTGAGAATCCGAAAATTACATCCGTTTCACCTGCTTATGTTTTTTATGGTGAAATTGTAACCGTTAAAGGCGAGAATTTTGATCCTGACGACATTCATATCACACTTTGCAATACCATTGATGTTGAAATTGTATCAGCAACAGCCAGCGAAATTCGGTTCAGGATGCCCCTGAATGTTGTTTGTGGCTTTGGATTCTCACTTGCAACGCGGGGTGTGAAAATAGACAGCTATGAAGACCCAAGGATCACTCCTCCCGTGATAAGCAGTATCAGCCCCTCAAGCGGGAAACCGGGAGATATCATTACACTCACGGGCGATTACTTTAATCCCGATCCGGCCAATAATGAGGTGTATTTTGATTACAGCACGCATGTGACCGCCCTGGATGGCGACAGGTATCATATAGATGTGAAAGTTCCCAGCCTGCCCACGGGCAATTATAATTTGGAGGTAAGCACCGGCGCAAGCGGAGCGCAAGCGGGCACATTCCAGTGCTTCAGTCCCTGGAAAATGATTGGCTGGACCTTTGACGATCGACAGGATCCGTCCCTGATCGTGACAAACAATACAATGTATTTATTAGGAGGAATGGGTAATAACAGCGGGTATTACCAGGTATATAACTGCACGGACAACCATGTGGATGTATATGAGTACGGAATTACGGAAATGCGCGATTTATTGAGTTGTGCGGCCTTTGTAATTGGAAACAGCGCCTATATTGGAATTGGAAATAGTTTTAACAGAGGCGAGTACACATCGTCATTTTACAAGATTGCCATAGGAAACAATACTTCGGTAAAGCTGAATGATTTTCCGGGTGGAGCCAGGTCAGGAAGCTTTTATTTCTCGGTGGGATCGCATGGGTATATTGGTACAGGAAGTAAAAATGGCACCTTATATTCAGACTTCTGGGAATATAATTCCTCCAATGATACGTGGACTCAAAAGGCGGATTATCCTGGAGGCGCTGCAGCAGGCAGTTCTGCCATTGTCCACAATAATATAGCCTATGTTATTGAGGGAAAGAATGTGTATTCCTATAATCCTTCCACTGATCTTTGGACAAAAAAGGCAACTTTTCCGGGTTTAGCCCGGGCAAGCGGAGTTGCAATCAACGACGTAAACGGGATCTATTATGGAACCGGTGCAGCCAGTTTTGAAATTAATTTGAATAATAAAACGTTTTACCAGGATTTCTGGTATTACTCAATCGCCAGCGATTCATGGAAAAGATTAACGGACTTTCCGATGAGCCGGAGAAGCATGTATGGTTATAGTTACAATGGCAAAATCTACTTGGGCGGAGGATACTTGATGGACAATGAAAACTATTATCGGAATTATCATGATGTCTATGAATTCGATCCTAATTTCTGAAAACTTTTAGAATTTAATTATCAACTTTAATTTCCCTTTCCATGAAATATACATTTGATCTGTTTACTTGGCATATTCCTTTTCATCACTACAGTTTCTTCACAGACTTCCCCAATCACCTTTGGCGCTGTATCCAGGGCAGATCTTGAAACAGAACTCTATCCGACCGAGAAGGGTGCTGAAGCGGTAGTTTTATGCGACTATGCCACGGCAAAAGTAAATGATGAATTCCAGATTGAATTCACCCGGCATGTGCGGATCAAAATTTTTAAATCAACCGGACTGGACCAGGCAAACATTCAGATCGTATATACCAAATTCGATAAAATTTCCGATTTAAAGGCTGCAACTTATAACCTGGAGGATGACAAGATTACAACCGATGAGGTAGGCAGTAAAGAGTTTTATCTTGAAAGGGTTAATTCATACCGTTATACCACGCGCTTCTCATTTCCCAATGTAAGAGAAGGGTCTGTTATCGAATTCATATACACCCTGCGACAGGAGGAAATCCGAAGCTATAAGGCTTTTCTTTTTCAACGAATGATTCCGGTGCGTCATGTAGAATATTATGCCACTATTCCGGGATTTTTTACCTATACGATCAATCTTAATCATAATAGCATGATCCAGCAGCAACATGCTACGCTGAAGGGTTACTATAATACCACACAAGTATCATTTGATCAGTATCACTGGACCGGCAACAATCTTGTTCCGTTTGAACCTGAACCCATGATGCCCGAAAGCGATGAATATTTTGCAGGAGTTGATTTTGTTTTAACCAATATTAAAATGCCCAATGGAGGTTATTTTGAAGAATCGCCCACGTACGCCAAACTTTATGACAAACTGCTGGGTTTCGGTCAGTTGAGCCAGATTAACAACACCCTTCTTTTCGCAGGAAAAGTGAAAGATACTCACAGCAGGAAAGAATACATTGCTGGAGAAATCACAGGCAATATACAGTTATGTGCAGCAACACATGAAATGGAACGGCTATGAGGAAATGCTACCAGACGAGAGTTTTACTAAAGCGCACAGGGAAAAGACAGCTTCAAATGCAGTCATTAACCTGATGCTTGTAAACATGCTAAGAACAGCCGGAGTTACTGCCGATCCCCTTGTTTTAAGCACCCGTGAAAACGGACAGATAAATCCGTTTGTTGCCCTGCCAACCGAGCTCAATTATGTTGTTTGCATAGCCACCATTGAGGGAAAGGATTATCTTATGGATGCATCTGATAAATTTTTGCCCATGGGAGAATTGCCATTTAAATGCCTGAATGGTGAGGGTTGGCTCTTAAGTCCAAACCGTGGAAGATGGGTAAAACTTTTAGGACAATGAAAAAAGGGCCGTTAAGGAATTTTATGATTTAACATTAAATGAGTCCGGGGAACTGACCGGTCATGGGGATGTTTCATTTTCAGGTTATGAAGCCCTGGAAATACGTAAAATGGTACATAACGAAGGTATAATTGGCTTTAGTGAGGAGAAGATAGCGAATTCAGGAGATTTAACGGTCTCCAACCTGAAATTCAATGCGTTGGATAGCCTGAAGTCCCCATTGCGGATTTCTTTTGACATAAAATTCAAACATAGTATGCAGACTGCGAACCAGATGCTTTTTTTCAAGCCTTTGATCAGTATTTTCGGGAAATACTGTAAATGTATGGGTTAAAGATGAACGAAGATTTCCTATTGACATTGGCTGTCCTGTAATCAGCAGTTTTACTTGCACTAATGCATTTTCCTGCGAATTTTATAACAGAGGAATTACCTAAAACAATGCGTATAAACCTGCCAGAGAATGACGCCAGGTTTTTGTTTGGCATTACTCCGGGAAATGGATGTTATTTCCATTAATAGCCGAACTTGATCTGCGAAAAACCTTCTTTAAAACAACGGAATATTCAGCGGTGCGTGAGTTTTATACCCAGGTAAACAAGAAATGTTCTGAAATGATCATATTGAAAAAGACCAATGACAAATAATTTTCCTTTCATGAAAAAATTTCAGTCATCTTACTTGCCATTTTTCTTGGTATACCCATTGCTGAAGCACAACTGATGTATCCGAGTGATTCAATTCCAGCCTTTTTAAGGGCCGGGGCAAAAGCCGTAATTCGTTCCGAGCAGGTGAAAGTCCTGATGAAAGATGATAAACAAAGCGAGCTTGAGGTATAAAACCGTTATTACCCTGTTAAATGAAAACGCTGAAGATTTGCTTATTGTTCAGATTCCCTATGACGGACTCACACAGGTTTCATCAATCAATTCCATGGCCTGGGATGAATCAGGCAAACTGCTCTGGAATCTGAATAAATATAATATACGCGACATGCGTGATTTTCAGGGACCGGAGTATCTCAGCGATTCAAGGAAAAAGATTTTTGAAATTCCTTCGTACAATTATCCTTTTACAATTACCTATTCCTATAAGGTTAAAATGCCCAATTATTTTCTAAGCACAGAATGGAATTTTCAGGATGATCCCGATATATCAGTTCAACAGTCGGGAATACAGTTTGTTATACCAGATAGAATCCCATATTAACTATAAGGAATTAAACCTGAAAAATCCTGTTGACAGTGCTAGGATAAAGAACAAACTCTATCTTACCTGGCAGGAGGAAAATCGTCCTGCACTCCGAGAAAGAAAATATGCACCTCCCCTTATTAAAAAATTGCCGGTTGTATATACTGCTCCTGAAAATTTTGATATAAAGGGTTACAAAGGCTCATTCCATAGCTGGCAGACATATGGAAAATGGATGAATCAGCTTATTGAAGGTCGTGATGTTCTGGATAAAGAATTTGCCGACAAGGCCATAGCCATTGTGAAAGATATTCCGGTCCGCCGTGATAAAATCAAGGCCTTGTATGAATACATGCAGAAAAATACAAGGTATTTTTATGTTGGCTTTGGTATCGGAGGCGCGCAGCCTATACCTGCCAATGAAGTGGCTAAAAATGGCTATGGCGACTGCAAGGCGCTTAGTAATTACATGAAAGCCCTGCTTAAGGCAATAGGAATCGAATCCTATTATACACTGGTTAAATCGGGAGATTATGAATTTATACAACCTGATTTTCCCAGCGACCAGTTTGATCACATCATTTTATGCGTGCCTGACAACCAGGACATGATATGGCTGGAATGCACAAGCCAGACTGCACCGTTTAACTATCTTGGCAGTTTCACCTGTGACAGGGATGTATTGGCCATTACCCCGGATGGCGGAAAACTTATGCGAACACCGGTATATGGATTGGAATACAACAAAATCAACACCTATTCCGAAATTTCATTGCTTACATCCGGTGATGCGGACATTAAAATGCAATATCGTCAAACGGGACTTATGTATGACGAATTGTATGGATATTTCAGAAACCAAGGCCCGATTTGCGAAAGATATGGCTGGCTGCCCAATTTGAAAATGCTGCTTTTGAAATAAAGAAAGAGGAGTTATTCCATTTGAAAAAAATACCCCAATTCCTGCAGCCACTGCAAATTTTGAAGTGCATATAAGAGATCTTTCTGCCAGGAGCCAGAAACCGGTTGTATGTGACACCTTCATTTATATCGCGTGCTCCATTTTATATGGGAAGATCCGGTGAAATTGAATTAAAAACTGCCTACCAGCGGCATGATTCGGTGAGAATTGAAATTCCGTTGGGTTACAATGCTGAATTTCTTCCTGAGAACAAGACCATTACGTCAAAATTCGGAAGTTACTCGCGTTCCATTTCACGCAATGGCAAATACATCTATTACACAAACAACCTGGTAATTAATAAGGCAGAATATCCAAAGGAAACCTATCCGGAATTTTACAATTTTATGAATGAGGTTGCCCTGATTGATCATCAGATGCTGATTCTGAAATCTGTAACCAATTAATCTTTTAAAATTGACATGCAGGACGGGTTTGAAACCCGTCTGCAACTCCTTATTTCAGACCCGTACCTTTCCACCCTGGTAACCTGGTAAACTCCTTTGATGGCGGATAAACGGGCCAGCAGTGTATCGAGATGGGCGGTATCCTTGATGGATATTTTCAAACGACCTTTGAACATTCCATCCGCATTATCGAGGTTGATCGAATGCAGGCTTATCTTCAGATCTTTGGATAATACCGTAGATATGTTATTCAGGATATTCGGATCATTTTCACCCTGGATAGCAATTTCAACCGTAAACATCGTTTGTTTGCCCTTTGTGCTCCAGCGGGCCTTTACAATGCGGTAACCATATTTTGAAATTAACTGGGCAGCATTCGGACAATTCAGCCGGTGAACCTTGATTCCTTCACTCACGGTGACAAATCCAAAGATCTCATCTCCCACTATCGGGTTGCAGCATTTGGCCAGTTTAAAATCCACATTGGCCAGTTTGTCATCAATGATCAGGTAATCATCTGTTCTTGAAACGCTTTCAACCGTTTGGGTTCAGGTTCAGTAATCAAAGGTTTTTCTTCAGCCACAGGTTCCTGAAGCAGTTCTTTGACCTGGCTCAGGTCAATCTCCTCCGTAGCAATCTGGTAATAAAGATCCTGCGATAATTTTGAATTTATAGGCCTTCAGCAGTTTCCTGACTGTTTCATCGGAAAAGGGTATTTTCCAGTTTTTCAAACGGCGGGTAAGGATCTCCTTCCCCTGCTCCGCCTGCTTTACGCGAACTTCATTCAGCTTGAATTTGATCTTGGTCTTTGCCTTGGATGTAACAACAAAGCTCAGCCAGTCCATTTTCGGGGTCTGGTTTTTTGAGGTGAGAATTTCTACCCTGTCCCCATTCTGCAAAACATGCCGGATCGGTACGTTTTTGCCGTTTACGCGTGCACCGGTGCACATTGAACCGACCTCGGAATGAATATCATAGGCAAAATCAAGCACGGTGGCTCCAGCCGGGAATTTTTTCAGGTCTCCTTTCGGAGTAAAAACAAATATTTCCTTGGAATAAAGGCTGAGTTTAAAATCATCGAGAAATTCCCTTGCATCCGGTTCAGGAGTTTCAAGTACTTCCCTGTATGTGTTTGAGCCATTCTTCCAGGCCCTGCTCCGATTCCAGTCCCTTGTATTTCCAGTGTGCAGCAAATCCTTTTTCGGCGATTTCGTTCATCCTGCGTGTACGTATCTGCACTTCAACCCAATAACCTCCCGGTCCGACCACGGTTGTATGCAGCGATTCATACCCGTTTGTCTTCGGAACAGAAATCCAGTCCCTGCAGCCTGAGCGGATTGGGCTGATACTGATCGGTAACTGTGCTGTAAACCTGCCAGCAATCGGCCTTCTCATTGTTGTGTTCGCTGTTTAGAATGATACGGATGGCGAACAGGTCATAAATATCCTCGTAGGATGCACCTTTGTTCACCATCTTGTTCCAGATGGAATGAATTGATTTGGGCCTTCCCAGTATTTCAAAATCAAATCCCTGTTTTTTTAATGCATCTTCAATAGGTCCGATAAAATCCTCGATGAATTGTTTCCGGTCGGACATGGTCTGGGCCAGTTGCCTTGCAATGGTATCATAGGTTTTCCGGTCGGTGTATTTCAGCGACAGGTCCTCCATTTCCGACTTAATGATATAAAAACCTAATCTGTGGGCAAGCGGGGCATAAAGATAGGAGGCTTCAGATGCCAGCCTGATCTGTTCTTCTTCAGGCATGTTTTTCATTGCACGCATCAGGCTCAGCTGTTCGGCTATTTTGATAAGGATCACCCTGACATCCCCGGCCAGATTCAACAACAGGTTCCTGAAATTTTCCGCCTGGGGGGCCATGGTTTTATTGCCCAATTCTAGGATTGAATTCAGTCCCATGGTGATAACCGCATACCGGTTTCCCGTATTCCTTCTCGATTTCAGCCTGACTTATTCCTTTTTTCTTGAAAACCCGGATGAGAAATATGCCCAGGACAGATGTCATCCCAAGACCGATTTCCTTTACGGCAATTTCAGCAATTTCAATAGCCGAAATAATTTCCTGCTGCCCGGCATGGTCATTCTGATTTCCCAGTGTGATAACCATTCTGTCAAACGCACTGCGCAATTTGCTATAATCCTTGATCTCCTTACTCTTGCGAATAAGCCTGAGCAGTTTTTCAAATTTGTTTCTCAACGGGATTATATGTTCCGGCGCTTTGATCTGCATGCTGAAATAACATTTAGAACTGTCCAAATTTAGCGCTTTTAAGCAAATAATATGTAACTTTAGTACATGAGGAGTCAATCGAATACTGGCATGATGCTCATTTTCACCATTGGTTTCTGCGCTATTCCGGCCCAGGTAATACTAATGCGTGAATTGCTTATGGTTTTTGGAGGGAATGAACTCTTTATCGGACTTTTTCTCGCTGTCTGGATGCTGCTTACAGCTGCCGGTTCATATATGGCCGGCTTCCTGAAGTTGAAAGAACCACATATTCCCTTTTTCGCACTTGTTCTCACCCTGCTTCCTTTGATATTGATTTTCCTTCCCGATTTAACGCAGAAATTTCCTTTTTGAGCCCGGTATAGAGCCTAAACTGATGACCGAACTCATTAGCACTTTTGTTTTGCTGTTGCCATTTTGTTTGCTTTCCGGATTTCTATTTGCCAGTTTGGCTGAAAAGATGATAATCTCCGGTGAAAAAAAATTGTCCGGTAAAATTTATGGAATTGAATCCGCGGGCAGCATGGCCGGGGGAATGCTGTTTAGCTTTGTCCTGGTTTATTTGTATGATAATTTCAGGGCTTCCGCTATAGTGACAATAACCGGCTGCCTGATGATCCTGTGGGGTTGGCGGGATTATAAGCGAAAATACCTTCTTATCCTGTTCAGCATAGCCATTATGCTGTTTGGAATTCTTGCCTTTTTCACGGGGAACCGATTTGCGCGGAACTTTTTGTTCCCGGGCCAGCAATTAATTGAAAACCGCGATACACCGTATGGTAATCTTTCAGTAACCCGCACTGGCCAGCAAACTAATGTGTTTGAAAATAACACTCTTTTATTTTCAACTGATAATCAGCAGTCCAGCGAGGAATCGATTCATTTTGTTCTTGTGCAGCATAATTCTCCTAAAAATGTTCTTCTCATTTCAGGCGGTATTACTGGACTCACAACTGAAATCCTTAAATATCCTTCAATTGATACAATCGATTATATTGAAATTGATCCACTTATCTTTGAGATCGGAAAGAAGTATACTAATTCGTTGAAGTCCGGCCATATAAATCTGATTACCGCTGATCCGCGGATTTTTCTTCGCGAGACAAGCAGGAAATATGATGCCGTGATTACTTTTCTGCCACCGCCTTCGTCCTTTTTCATAAACAGGTATTATACCCGGGAATTCATGTTACTTGTGAAAAGCAAAATGAATGAATCCGGTGTATTTTCATTTTCACTTCCCCTGACGACCAATTATCTGAACGAAGGATCTGTAGATATGTATTCTTCACTTTACAATACATGCCTGTCTGTGTTCCGGGAGGTCCACATTTTTCCCGGATTAAAAAGTTATTTTGTCGCATCGGATCACAATCTAGATATAAATATTTTACAAATCATTGAAAAAAAATCAATTAAGACTGATTATGTGAACTATTACTACATGGATGAATCCGATATGGAAAGGAGGTCTCAGAACATTTCAGGTTTGCTTAATTCCGAAACAGAAATCAATGCCGATTTTGCACCTGCTGCAGTTGCTGCGTTTGACAAGTACTGGCTCAATCGTTTTCAAATGAGCATCCTGTCCTTCAGGATAGCCGTTGTGGTTGCTTTGTTATTGATTTTCATGGTCATGATGTTCATTTCTCCGCTTCAGGGTGGCATGTTTGCAGCCGGCTTCAGCTCCTCCTCCCTGCAACTGATACTGATTCTTGCTTTTCAGATTGTTTTCGGGTACATTTTCAAAACAATCGGCCTGTTTGCGGCAATTTTTATGATGGGACTGGCGGCGGGGGCAATTTTGCATAGCAGGTATATGAATAGGGTCAGGAAAATGAATCTCCCGCTGGAAATGAATAATGTAGAGACGGGTTTGAAACCCGTCTCTGCATCGCAAATGAGAAGGCATCGTCAAATCTATATGCAATTGGCATTAGCAGTTATCGCATTCGCCATTCCGGGTTTTATTATACTGGCACAGGGTATTATTGACTTGCCAAATTTGCTTTTCCTGCTGTTTCTGGTCCTCACCCTGGCTATTTCTGTTACTACCGGGATTACCTTTTCGGTTTTATCCAACAATCCGGAAATCAGCAAGGGCGGAAATATCCGTCATATTTATGGTGCTGACCTGGCCGGAGCTTCTCTGGGTGCCCTGGCTACTTCTCTCCTTTTTATACCGGCTGTTGGGATCAAAATGGCTTCCTGCCTGGCAGGATTCCTCAATATAGTGGTTATTTTTAACACGCTGATTCGTCAAAATATTCTCCCTGGAAGATCAAAAAAACAATAATTTTGAATGTTCATTTTGTACTTATGGAAAGGGACTCCGGCATCAGGCAGAAAAGGGAATTCATTAAAAAAGGGATAATCTGCGGAGGAGCATTAGCCTGGTCGGTTAATGGTGGCTGGACTTCATTCGCAGGGTCAGGAACTAATACAGGTAAAACAATGGAAATCTACAGATAAGCCGGGCAAATTCAGCAAGGAAGCCAGTTTCCAGGTTCAAACCCCGAAAGGTGTCCGTTGCATGATTTGTCCGAATGAATGCAGTATCCGGGAAGGTGAAGCCGGAAACTGCGGAAACCGTCGGAATTTCAACGGTAAGCTTTTTTCTGTTGCCTATGGCAATCCGTGTTCGGTGCATATAGATCCTGTGGAAAAGAAACCATTGTTGCATTTTTATCCCCAAAGTCTTGCCTTTTCAATAGCCACTGCAGGATGCAACCTGGCCTGCCTGAATTGTCAGAACTGGACAATTTCTCAGACGACGCCGGATAAAACCAGGAATGAAGACCTGATGCCCGATAAGGTTGTGGAAGGAGCGTTAGCCGGTCAATGCAAATCGATTGCCTATACTTATTCGGAACCTGTCACATTTTACGAATATACCTGTGATACGGCAAAGCTGGCCCGGTCCAAAGGAGTAAAGAATATTCTCATTTCGGCAGGATATATTCATGAACAACCGTTGCGTGAAATGGCCAGGTATATTGATGCTGCAAATATTAATCTGAAATCATTCAGTGATGAGATCTATACAAAGCTTAATGGTGGAAGGCTTGAACCGGTGTTGAATACATTGAAGGTGTTAAAGGAAATGAAAGTCTGGCTTGAGATCACGAACCTGGTAATCCCGGGCTGGACCGATGACCTGAACATGATAAAAAAAATGTGCGAATGGCTTCATACCAATGGTTTTGATGACTATCCCCTGCATTTTAACCGCTTCCATCCGGAGTACCGTTTGACCCAGGTTCCCTTCAACTCCGGTTGAGACTCTTGTTAAGGCTCGCAAAATTGCACTGGATGCCGGATTGCATTATGTATATATTGGCAATGTGGCAAATACGGATGCGGAAAATACAATTTGCCCCTCCTGCCATAAGACAGTCGTTGTGCGCAAGGGATACCGCATATTGCAAAACGACATCGTTTCAGGTAAATGCAGGCATTGCGGGCACATCATTCCCGGTCACTGGTCATAATTATTAATGATTGCAGATTAAAGATGGAAGATGGAAGATACACCCTCGAGCAGGCCCGGATGCAACTGGGTGATAGCAGTCGTGCCCTGTCCCTTCTCACTGCCAGCATGGTGTATGAGGAGCCATCCCTTTTCGGCGTTTTTATTGAACTGGCCCTTCAGGATGAGAAACATTACGCCGAGCGTGCTTCACGGGTAATCTGTATTTGCAGCCATACTTTTCCGGAATTATTCAAGCCCCACTGTTCAAGGGTTATTGCGGCATTAAAAAATCTCAGTAGCGAGGGGGCCATGCGGAATTTCCTGAAAACGCTGGCTGAAGTCCCCGTCAAACTTACAAAAAAGGATAAATCCATCCTGCTCAACCAGTGCTTTGACTATCTGGTGTCAATTGAATATCCCATTGCCGTGCAGGTATTCAGTATGCAGATCCTGTATAACCTGAGTGGGGAGATACCTGAAATCGGGGAAGAACTTTACCGCATTCTTGAGGAGAAAATGCCGGATGCTTCAGCCGGATACCGGAGCAGGGCGAGGAGGATTATGCTGCAAATGAAAAGAAACAGGTTCCAGGTGATCAGTAATCGGTAATCGGTAATCGTGTAGATATGGAATCGATATTCGTAGAGACAAGGCAATGCCTTGTCTCTACGATTTTCGTAATAATATAAATTTATTCTATAAGTAAACCCCGTAATTCTTTTACAGACTGTGCAATATAGTCTGGATTTAATTTTTCAATTTCCTCATAGGAGCTGAATCCATAGGATACACCCACTGAATCCAGTTCCAGTTCCGCGGCAGCTTCAATATCATAATGCGTATCTCCCACAACCACCACTTCCCAGGGATCGCGGATACCGTTTCTTAAAAGCAGTCCGGATACCAGTCCTGTTTTGGTGGCATGATAACCGCTGTAGTCAGCGCCTGCCACATCCGTGAAAAAATCGCAGTATTCCGAAGTTTTCAAGCACGCGTTTTGCATAAGCTTCATATTTGGAAGTGGCCACATAAACAGGGGTCTGCGTATGGGTGAGTTCCTCCAGCAATTCAGGAATGCCATCATACAGTTTGTTTTCAAACAATCCCCTGTCGCCATAATATTCACGAAACGCGTGAACAGCTTCATCAATTTCATTTCCCTTCAAACCGAATACATCCGAAAAACCTTTTTGCAGCGGAGGACCAATCAGGGTGGCCAGTATATCCACATCCGGCACTTTTAATTTCAGTTTTGCTGCAGCATAATAATACGCATTATAAACTCCCTCGCGCGGATCGGACAGCGTTCCGTCAAGGTCAAAAATGATATGTTTGTAAAGGGCTCCCATGGAATACACCTGATATTTTAAGTACTTTTGGCAAAAGTAAAAACCTCTATGCCTCAAACAGTGGGCAAATATATAATCTTTATCGGAATCATCCTTGTAGTGGCCGGACTTCTCCTTCACTTCGGCGGTGGACCGTCTGAAATGGCTGGGCCATTTGCCCGGAGATATCCGTATTGAAAAGGAAAACTTCAGATTTTATTTTCCAATTACCACAATGATCATCGTGAGTGTATTGTTGACACTGATTGTCAATCTCATAAAAAAATTATGGTAAAAAAGCAAGCCCTGCATCTATCCATAGTGATAAATCTCCCTGAATTGTTAATTTTGGTAATCTGAATCAATATAACAAATAAATCAACACTATTATGGGAAAAGGCGATAAGAAAACCAGACGTGGAAAATTATTCCAGGGCTCATTTGGCGTAAGAAGACCAAAAAATAAACCGGTCGCTGCCCCGGTTGCCGTGAAAAACACGAAGGAAAAGGAAGCAAGGAAGTAAAGGCAGTAAAAGAAGTAAGGAAGTAAAGGAAGTAAAGAGAAGTAAAAGAGGTTAAGGCTGCTGTTCCCGAAGTGAAAGCTCCCAAAACTGCTCCGGCTAAAAAGGAAGCAAAACCGAAAAAATCAGAAGAAGCCGCTTCCTAGCATGAACAAGAATATGAAATTTGAAACACATTGTGTAAGGACACAGGCGAAACGGTCATCACATAAAGAGCACAGTGTACCTATATTTGAAACTTCAAGTTATATTTTTAACTCGGCTGAAGAAGCCAGGGCGGTTTTTGCAGAGGAGGAAGAAGGAAACATATATACCCGTTTTTCAAATCCCAATACAGACGAATTTATTCAGAAGCTCTGTGCCCTTGAGGGTGCCGAAGATGGAGTTGCCACCGCATCGGGAATGGCCGCGGTATATCTCAGTCTGAATGCCCTACTGCGTCCAGGTGATCATGTTCTGGCCAGCCGGCAGCTCTTTGGAACCACTCACCTTCTGTTTACGCAGGTATTGTCAAAATGGGGAGTATCTCACACCTATGTGGACATGAAGAATCAGCAGGAATGGAAGGATAATCTCCTTCCCACCACCCGTGTTATTTACACCGAGACCCCTTCCAATCCGGGCATGGACCTGGCTGACCTGAAATGGCTGGCAAAATTTGCTGCCAAAAATGAACTCTATCTGATTGTGGATAATTGTTTTGCCACACCCTATCTGCAGAATCCGATCCTGATGGGTGCCGACATAGTGATTCATTCAGCCACCAAATTCATTGACGGACAGGGAAGGACAATCAGCGGTGCAGTGCTGGGCAGCAGGGATATCATTAAAGAGGTCAGGACCCTTTCGAAAATAACAGGTCCCACCATGTCTGCCTTTTACAGCCTGGCTGCTGTCCAAAAGTCTTGAAACTCTTTCGGTGCGGATGGAAAGGCATTGTGAAAATGCACTCAGACTTGCCCGGTTTCTTGAAAAAAATCAGGAAGTTAACTGGGTAAAATACCCTTTTCTGCCCTCCCATCCACAGTATAAATTGGCCAGGCGGCAAATGAAACTTGGCGGCGGTCTGTTGTCATTTGAACTGAAAGGAGGGGCCGCGAGAGCGCGGAAATTCCTGAATGCCCTTCAATTGATGTCGATTACTTCCAACCTGGGAGATACCCGCACCACACTGACCAATCCGGCCACAACCACCCATTCAAAACTTACGGACGACGAACGGAAAGCCTCAGGGATCAGTGATGGAATGATCAGGGTTTCAACCGGACTTGAACACATTGATGATATTAAGGCTGATTTTGAACAAGCCATAGAAAAATCAAAATAGAAACAATCAAATTCTCATTTTATGAAACGCCGTAATTTTCTTGCAACCACTGCAGCAGCTGGTGCGGCTTCTGTTGGTACAACCCTTGTTCAGGCCTGTTCAACTCCGGTTGAAAAAAAGCACCGGGACAGGATGAACCCTTTAAGGATGAATTTGAATTGAAGGAAATAACCATTCTGCAATTGCAGCAGGATATGCAAAACGGCAAATACACTTCCGAAAAACTGGTTTCGCTATATCTTGAGCGGATTCAGAAGCTTGATAAAAACGGTCCCGGGTTAAACAGCGTTATAGAATTAAACCCCGATGCGCTTTTATTGGCACAGGGAACTCGACAAGGAAAGAAAATCAGGCAAGGTAAGAAGTTCATTGCATGGAATTCCTGTTTTAATAAAAGACAATATCGATACGGCAGATAAAATGGCTACTTCGGCCGGTTCTCTGGCACTTGGCAGAACACCATGCGAAGCAGGACGCCTTTATTGTTAAAAGACTCAGGGATGCCGGTGCGGTTATCCTGGGCAAGACCAACCTGAGTGAATGGGCTAATTTCAGGTCCAACCGGTCGTCCAGCGGATGGAGCGGCAGAGGCGGTCAGACGGTGAATCCTTATGAACTTGACCGCAATCCCTGTGGTTCGAGTTCAGGTTCAGGTGTGGCCGTATCCGCCAATTTATGCGTGGCTGCGATTGGAACTGAAACAGATGGATCCATTGTATGTCCATCCTCCACAAATGGTATTGTTGGTATTAAACCCACTGTCGGTTTAATCAGCCGAAGCGGCATAATTCCCATTTCCCACAGCCAGGATACGGCCGGTCCAATGGCACGAACCGTTTCAGATGCAGCCGTTATGCTGGGCCTTCTGACCGGACTGGATTCACGGAGATGAGGCAACTTCAGCAGCGCAGGATAAGAAATCAGACGATTACAGCAGGTTTCTTGATGCAGACGGGTTAAAAGGAGCCCGCATTGGTGTGGCAAGGAATTTTTTCGGATTCAATGACAAGGTTGACCGGCTGATGGAAGAGGCCATTAAGGATATGCGTGAAAAAGGGGCAGAAATTATTGATCCGGCAAATATTGAAACCGAAAAGGAAATCGGGGATATTGAGTTTGACGTGTTGCTCTATGAATTTAAAGACGATTTAAACCGCTATTTGTCCAATTTGCCGGCCTCTGTTGCCAGCAGGAGTCTTACTGACCTCATAGCCTTTAATGAAGCAAATAAGGACAAGGAAATGCCCTGGTTCGGGCAGGAACTTTTTACTATGGCCGATAAAAAGGGACCCCTGACTGACAAAGTATATCTGAAAGAAGTGGCTGACCTGAAAAGACTTGCCGGAAAAGAGGGAATTGACGCCACTACTTCAGAAAAACAAACTGGATGCAATTATTGCACCTACAGGAGGTCCCTCATGGAATACCGACTGGGTAAACGGAGACCATTTTTCGGGAGGAAGTTCCGCCCCGGCTGCCTGTGCTGGTTATCCGGCCATAACAGTACCGGCGGGATTTATATTCGGACTTCCTGTCGGGATCACATTTATGGGCCCTGCCTGGAGTGAGCCTGCTCTGATCAAAATTGCCTATGCATTTGAACAGGCTACCAAACACCGGAAAGCTCCTGAATATAAGCCCCGCCTGGTATAATTATTCTTCCAGCGTACTGAGATCTCCTTCAGGCAAACCCAGAAGCCGGGCTTTCAGGACCCGTCTCATGATCTTGCCGCTTCGTGTTTTGGGAAGTGAATCTACGATCTTTACCGCTTCCGGCCTGGCAATAGGTCCCAGATGATCCACAATATGCTGTACCATTTCATGTTCCAGTTCACGTGAACCCTCATATCCCTTTTTCAGGATGGCAAAAATGTGGATCGAATTGCCTTTCAGGTCATGCGGAATGGCAACGGCAGCAGCTTCCGCAACAGCAGGATGACTTACCATGATGCTTTCAATTTCTGCGGTTCCCAGCCGGTAACCGCTTACCTTGATCACATCATCAACACGGCCGATGATCCAGTAATAGCCATCTTCGTCCTTTTTGGCCGAGTCGCCGGTAAGATACCATCCCTGTTTTGCATATTTCTTCCAGTAGGTTTCCACAAAACGATCCGGATCACGATATACCCCGGCAGTCATTCCCGGCCATGGAGATTTGATAACAAGGTTCCCTTCTTCTCCTGCCTTTACTTCCTTTCCATCATCATCCACAATTCCTATTTCATTGCCAAAAAATGGTTTGGTGGCTGAACCCGGTTTCAAGGGGGTAATGGGCAGCGGGCAGATAACAAAACCTCCGGTTTCGGTCTGCCACCAGGTATCCATTATCGGACAGCGTTCCTGCCCGATGATATTTGTAATACCATTTCCAGGCTTCCGGATTGATGGGTTCCCCTACTGATCCAAGCAAACGCAGGGAGCTGATATCATTACGCTTTGGCCATGATTCACCGAAACGCATCAGTCCCCGGATCGCAGTAGGAGAAGTATAAAGGATATTAATTCCGTATTTTTCAACCATTTTCCACCACCTGTCAGGATATGGATGATTGGGTGCTCCTTCGTACAGCATGATGGTCGCCCCGTTCATCAGGGGACCATATACAATGTAGCTGTGTCCGGTTATCCAGCCCGGATCAGCAGCACACCAGTAGCGGTCCTCCGGCTTTTATGTCGAATACCATTTTAATGGTGGTGGCAGTGTATACACTGTAACCTCCATGGGTATGAACCAGGGCCTTGGGTTTTCCGGTAGAGCCGGATGTATAAAGCAGAAACAGCATATCATCCGAATCCATCGGTTCGGTTTCGCATTTATTTCCGGCAATGGGCAGGCCCTTCAGATCATGATACCAGTAATCCCTGTCATTTTCCATGTATACATCCTGTCCCGTTCTTTTCACCGTGATGCATATTTCCATGGTGGGCGACAATTCCATGGCTTTGTTCACAACACTTTTCAGTTCAACGATTTTTCCCCTGCGGTAACCGCCGTCGGCAGTGATCACCACCCGGCTGTTGGCATCGTTTATGCGGTCAGCCAGGGCTTCATGACTGAATCCGCCATATACAACACTGTGTGCAGCGCCGATTTTTGCACAGGCCAGCATGGCAAATATCTGTTCAGGAATCTGGGGCATATAAATTGTAACCACATCTCCCTTTTTAACTCCCATGCTTTTCAAGCACATTGGCGAACTGGCATACCTCACGGTTGAGTGCATGATAGGAAAATGTGCGCAGATCACCGGGTTCTCCTTCCCAGATCAGTGCCAGTTTATTTCGTGTTTGCTGTAAACTGATGACGGTCGAGTGCATTATAAACAATGTTTGTTTTTCCACCGGTAAACCACTTGTAAAAAGGCGGATTGGAATCATCCAGCACCTTATCCCATTTTTTGAACCAGTGCAGTTTTTCAGCCTGTTCTGACCAGAATTCTTCCCTGTGTTCAATTGAATGACGATACGCCTTTTCATATTCGGTGACATTGGCATTTTTTACAATTGATTCGGAAGGATAGATAAACCGGGATTGGTTATTTTGATCCATGATATGAGGTTGTTAATGGTTGAGAGTATGATATCCCGAGTTAAACAACCGCATGGTAATTTTTGTTCAGCCTGCCTGTCAGCTTCGCTATCTGAAGGCTGGATGCCGAATGACAGACTGTTCTATATCCGAAATAAAGTATAAAACAGCGGACTTGTAATGAGAATTACAGTAACGGCCAAAACGTAATAATTGATCCGCATGAAATATTGAAACGGACTGAAAGTTTCATCCGAACGAGATACAAGGGAACGGAACGAGAATTACAAGAATCAGAACTGCTGACCATGATCAGTGCAGCACTGATGACTGATACCGGAAGACTGCTGAATGAGACGATGACTGCAGTAATGGATGTGAGTAGGATCCAAAGAAAAATATTTTTTTTTGTCTGGCTGTCGGACCATCGTTCAGTAATGGATGGCAGTCCGGCTTCGGTATATTCGTGCTCCGTACTTTATGGCCAGAAGGTAGAAATGCGGTACCTGCCATACAAAAAAGAATACGGCCAGGATGAGATGCCGGCAGGCTGAAAAGATGTCCTCCGGCAGATACCCAGCCTACCAGCGGAGGAATTGAGCCAATAACTGATCCCGGTATGACAGCGTGGGGAGTAATGCGTTTCAGGTTGGTATAGATCAGGTTATACCATACCATGGCCAGCAACCCTAAAATAAGTGCAGTTACTCCTGAACTAAAATAAAGGATCAGCGAACCGGCCAGCGTTTCTGTCACTGCAACATGCAGGGCAGATGAAAAAGAAATTTTATGGGATGGCAGGGGTCGTTTCCTGGTTCTTGCCATCATCGCATCCGTGCGCCTTTCCTGCAGGTGATTAATGACAGAAGATCCGCATGCCAGGAAAAAAATACCCAGGGTAGGCAGCAGAAAACCCGGATCATAACCCCTGGCAGCCAGAATATACCCTGTGATGGTGGTGAAGGCAACTGCAACAGTTATTTTTACCTTGCTCAGTTCGAGGATGACAGATAAGTAACTACCTGATTCTTGTCGGGTCATTGTGTTAATTTGTCCTTGGAATATTGCTTGGGTGCAGGGGTCAAAGATAGCCAAATAAAAAGGAAAGCGCCAAGGACAAGGATGCCTATTCCGGCTGAATTAACGATCAGGCTGAAGTATTTATTGGGAACGGGATCATAATTCAGACAATACATCTGATCCTTCATCCGTGATGCATCGGTAAGTTCTCCCCTGGCATCATTCACGGCAAGGTGAAAATGCATGGGAAGGATAAATGTTCCATAAAAATACTGGCTGATCTTTCGGTGCGGAGTGATCAGAATTGTGGCAGCAGAATGCACAAAATCATTGCCGGTGCGCTTAAATTCCCAGCCGGCAGCATCTGTCAGTGTTTTGATGGCATTACTGTCAGCAACATAGAATTGCCAGTATTTTTGCGCATCCGGATTATGAAGGGTTCTCATATAGGAGGCCTTTTTTGATCTGGCCAGGCTCACCGGTTCCTGGTAATTGACGCTGATTGTAATTACCTGGTAGTCCTTTCCTATCTGAAGATCTGATTTCTGGATTATTTCAGCAATGCCATTCATCACGGGACTGCAGAGCCCGGGACATTTATAATATACAAATGAAAGCAGGGTAGGCCGGTCGATCAGGTCTCCAAATCTCACCTTCACTGAATCCTCATTGGTAATCATCACATTTTCAGGAAGGATCTGGCCTGTCCTTTCCAGTATGCCGTAGGTTTTATCCTGCGACCAAACATTTCCCGCCAGCACCAGGGCACAAAACAACAGATATGTAATTTTCCGGACCATCCGAATCAATTTTGTGTTTTCCGACTAACAGATATTATCCGCTAAATGTTCACAAGCCTCAGCCTAAGCTAAACCCCTAAGTCCCTAAACCCCTAATCCCCTAATCCCTTTTTTGAACATTCCCAACCAATTATGTTTTTACGAAATTGATTTACGCAAGTCGGATATTCTTCCATTCTTAATTCTTCCTACATCATTTATTCAATTAAACTTAATTTATGTAAGTATGAAAACTTCATCAGATGTTCAGGTACAGCAGGAAAAAATGGTAGATCCGATGCACATTATGCAAACGGGAATGGGATTTTTTGCTTCTAAAACGCTTTTAACAGCCGTTAAGCTGGAACTATTTACACTCTTGGCTTCCAGACCTTTATCAGGACAACAGATCAAAACCGAATTGGGTTTGCAGGAACGGGGCCTGTATGATTTTCTGGATGCCCTTGTTGCCCTGGGATTTTTGCAGAGAACCGGGTATAAGGACTCGGCTGTATATTCGAATTCACCGGATACGGATCTTTTCCTGGATAAATGCAAGCTGTCCTATATCGGGGGAATCCTGGAAATGGCAAATAACAGGTTATATCCTTTCTGGAACTATCTTGAAGAAGGGTTAAAGACAGGTATGCCGCAAAATGAGATCAGAACGTGGCAGAACAACGCTGTTTGATGAATTATATGCGGATAAGGACAGGACCCGTGAATTTGTAAATGCCATGGGCGGCGCACAAACAGGAAATTTTATACGTTTTGCAACGAATTTTGATTTTTCAAATTATCATACCCTGTGTGATATTGGGGGAGCCGGAGGACAATTGTCGGCCCAGGTGGTATTGCATAACCCTCATATGAGATGCATCTCATTTGATCTGCAGCCAGTGGTTCCCATTGCCCTTGAAAATATGAGCAAGATGGGAATTGCCGATAAGGTGGAAATCCGGGCCGGGGACTTTTTCAATGATCCGTTCCCCGCATGCCGATGTTATTACCATGGGAAATATACTGCACGACTGGAATACCGAGCAAAAGAAACTACTGATCAGCAAGGCCTACGATGCCCTTCCCAAAGGAGGAGCCCTGGTTGTTATTGAAAACATCATTGATGATGAAAGGCGGGAGAATGCCTTTGGATTGTTGATGTCGCTGAACATGCTGATTGAAACGGCCGAGGGTTATGATTACACCGGCGCGGATTTTACCGGCTGGGCAAAGGAAGCCGGATTTGAAAGAAGCTATATCATGCCGCTGACCGGGCCTTCCAGTGCAGCTGTGGCAATAAAGTAAAGATTCAATGTTTACGGGGTCAGCGTTAATTTACGGGTAATATAGTATACAGAGATTATCGCTGGCCTCATTTTTTTCTCGAGTTTTTTTTAAATCAACTACACCTTAATTTCTCTCGCTGATCTCGCGGATATTTCAATACGACTACGCCTTAATTTCTCCCGAAGATTTCCCTTTAAGTTATTATTAAACAGCTTAGAGACGTGAACGTTTTTGATTATCGATTGTTTACGGTTTTTGAAATCTCCGGCAAAAAACAAATATAAAATCGGTAAAATGAAAACTAATGTTTTGGCATTTTTCATGTCAGGACATTTTTTTACTGGCATGACAGGCAATAATGGAACC
>CAWBNI010000002.1:0-5546 GCA_963790105.1 uncultured Bacteroidales bacterium
ACCGGTACAAAAGATCGATTATTTTGCAGCGGAATTAAAATGGGCAAATGACAAGAATTCCTATACGACAAAACCGAAAGGCAATTATTTAAGCGTGATTAAGGAAATTTGTTTTCCAGGCAAGTAGGAAGTCAAAACTGTCCTGGGGCAGATAAGGTTTTTTAAGGCCCTTATGGTGTTTATATAGCTGGTATCAGGGGGTAAGGCTTGTCCACAATTTCTTTTGCGCCGTGCCGAAATCGCCGAGCTGGTAAATACTTACCGAAACACTTTTAAAGCGGAAGGAATTGTATGGTTTGGCAAGCAATGCTTTCAGAAAATCTTCCCGGGCAAGTCCAATGGTAACATGCGGATTGTATTTTGCCCCGCTATGTTCGGGTACAAAAGCGTTTACATATTCTTTTGTACCAGCCGCTATTTCCTTTCCGTCAGCATTCTGCACAAATCCCGCATCCGTTCCAACCTCCATAAAAGGTTTGAGTGCTTCAATAATTTTCGACTGAAAACTCAGTAGTTTAGGCGTTGTTTTGGCAGTAATGCCTGCCAAACCCAATCCATTGAGCGGAATATAATAGAAGCCACTGGCGGTGAGTTCGTCATTTAAGGGTTTTTCGCTTTCAATTACCCCGGCTACCGCAGCACTTACTTTTTCGAGGTCAGCCCTTTTCACAAAGCATTGCAAAACCGTAATGTGCGGATTGTGTGCGGCATCAAGTGCAAAACTGCCAGGCCCGGAATAATTCTGCTGCATCAGGTTATTATAGAATTTTGCCGAATCGAGCATGGTCTGGTCCGGGATCGAGCAATACGTCTATGGCTATAAGATCAGATTGTGCTTTTACAGAAATAAAAGAAGATACAATTAAAACCATGGCAATAATGCCCATGATTTTAAGTTTTGATTTTTGTTTCATGGTATAGAATAATTTTGAATTATTTGTCAAACGGGTAGATTTTCTTCCAGTCATTTTTCATATCCACGATCACCCAATGATACTTTGGGGCATCGTCCAATCCCCTGCTTAAACGGGCAAGACCGGGTTCCCTGTCGTAATAATATTCGCGTACAGAGTCGGTATGATGAATATATAATCCGAAGCGTGGGCCGCTGCCCGTGCTTGTATATTGCATCATGGCATAATCTCCGTCGGAATTTCCACCGGTAAATACAGGGCGTTTGCCAATGTGCTGGTGAATGCCGACCGGTTTGCCCAGCTTGTCATCATTGAAATCAAGTTCGGCAAGCTTCATTAAAGCAGGCGGTGAAAGGGTTGTATCATATTTCGTTTTGACCGAACTACCCACAACCTGGTAAGGAGGAATTCCATAGGCCTCTTCAGCCCATACCCGCATAAAGTCAATGCCCCCGCCGGAAACAATAAAAGGTTTGTAGCCGTTTGCCCTCAGGTAATCCAATAGTTCCAGCATAGGCTGGTAGACCATTTCATTGTAATGCTTGCCTGTTTTGGGATGTGTGGCCGTTGCCATCCAGTCATTCACCGATTTGTCGAACTCATCGGTGGTCATGCCGGCATGCGTTGTCATCATACAGATCCAGTCAAGGCTTTCTCTCCTCCTGCCATGGCTGTTTTCAGATCTCCTTCAAGAATGGCTTTATAGGGCTGTTTGTTTTTCCATTCGGGGTGTTGCGGCGCCATGGCTTTAATGCGATCCAGCACAAAATATAATTGAAAAGGAAGAGGCTTCTCTGACCATAAGGTGCCATCGTTATCAAAGCAGGCAATACGATCTGCAACCGGAATAAAATCAGAACTACCTGTCCGTGGTGCTGTTGGTGACAAAATCGATGATGGATTTTTTGGCTGGTCCCTCATTCCAGGAGGGAAGCGGGTCAGTAACGAACGCTTGCTTTTCAGGGTTTTTTGTGCTGGATTTGTCTGCGTTGTGATTACAATTACTGTTACAAGATTTAATGCTAATAGAGATTCGAATTTAAATTTCATAATTCAATATTTTGCTTATTTTAATACAAAACAGCGGCCACTTTAAAAACGACCGTATTACATCCTCAACTATTTTTAATTGTTGCCTCCGCCGCCTTCCTGCATCTTTTTCAATACCTCATCCAGGTTAAAGGATGCAGCTTTTTGCCGTGGCGGAAAATCTTTGAAGGTGGATGATAAAATTACCGACATAAGCCTGTGCGGAACCAACAGAATACATGCTCGAACAACCAATCGTAGTAAGTGTTTGAGGTAACATCAGCCATTTCATACGGATCGGTGCGAAGATTGAATATCTTTGGAACCCGAAGTGTAACAAAAGGTTCTGCCCATATTTGCATGGTACCTTTTACCCGTTGTTCCATAAATACGATTTTCCAGTTATCATATCGCAAGGCTATCAGTTGTGCATCATCATTAAAATACAAAAATTCGATTCGCGCGGATCTTTTGTGGTTTCTCCGGTAAGCAACGGAAGCATGTTGTATCCATCCAAATGAACTTTATACGTTTTGTTACCTACTGTATAACCGGCCAGCAGTTTTTCTTTAATATCAGGAACACCTGCTGCAGCAAGCAAAGTAGGCATCCAGTCGAGATGCGAAATCATATCGTTTGAAACGGTACCTGGCTTGAATATGACCGGGCCAGCTAACCATGGCAGGTACACGGTAAGCACCTTCCCAGTTGGTGTTTTTCTCACTGCGGAAAGGAGTTGTTCCGGCATCGGGCCAGCTGTTTTCGGTGCGGTCCGTTATCGGTGCTGTACATGATAATGGTATTGTCTTCAATGCCCAATTTTTCAATCATATCCAAAACGGTTCCCACATTTTTATCATGATCGATCATGGCATCGTGATATTCACTTTGCCAGCGGCCTGATTGACCTTCGCTTTCAGGCTTGACATGGGTGCGGAAATGCATGTGGGTGAAGTTTACCCATAGAAATACCGGTTTACCTGCTTTCACTTGTTTTTCAAGAAATGCTGCACCCATTTGTGCAACTTCATCATCAACGGTTTCCATGCGTTTTTTGGTAAGCGGACCAGTGTTTTCAATTTTTTGGGTGCCATCGGCATTTGCCCAGCAATGAATACTCCACGGGGACCGAAATTTTTCCCTGAAACCGGGAAAATCTTTTTCAGTAGGATAATCCCGTTAATTCCGGTTCTTCTTCGGCATTCAGGTGATAGAGGCTTCCATAGAATTCATCAAAACCATGCATGGTTGGCAAAAATTCATCCCTGTCGCCCAGATGGTTTTTCCCGAACTGACCGGTTGCATAACCCTGTCCTTTCAGTAATTCGGCAATGGTGGGATCTTCTTTTTGAAGACCAACTGTGCGCCCGGGCAGACCTACTTTGGTTAAGCCTGTACGTAATCCACACTGTCCGGTAATAAACGAAGCACGACCAGCGGTACAACTTTGTTCTGCATAATAATCGGTAAACATCACTCCTGCTTTGGCAACCCGGTCGATATTGGGTGTTTTGTAGCCCATTAATCCGTGTGAGTAGGCACTGATATTGGTTTGACCTATATCATCACCCCAGATGATGATGATGTTGGGTTTGCCTGCCGGTGCTGCTGGGCAGCTTTTTTGGCCGTCTGGGCTGATACTGACAAAGCCAGTAACAGGGCAAACGGGAAAAACAGTTTCTTCATAAGTAGATTGATTATGGATTAGAAATTATTGAAAATATTTGTGTTGAAAATGATTTGCCTAAGATAGACTAATTCTAAATTAGTTAATATACAGGATCAGGTTAAAACGGAAAATTCGAAGGAGATCAAAAATGGATCCAGATAAACTAATTCTGATTTGCAGCTTTCAGTAACTCTTCCCCGACAGGGTTTTGCGGATATTTTTCTTTTATCTGCCTTGCATATACAGCCGCTTTGGAATTTTGTTTATGCTCAAGGTAAAATGTGCAGATGGCATACAAAAAATCGAAATTATCCGGTTCCGTCTTCAATGCCCTGAGCAGGTATTCTTCTGCTTTGGCAGTGTTTCCCTGTGAATTTTCAAGCAGGGCCAGGTTGTAGACTATCCTGGTTTCATTGGGCAGAAGGTCCATGGCCTTAAGAAAATATTTCCGGCTTTCATCAATCTTTCCCAATCTCAGCCAGTAACAGGGCAAGGGAGTAATTGACCTGACTTATTTCGGGATTTTCGGTCAGAACTTCCCTCAGCAGTTTTTCTGCTTCTGCATTTTTGCCCTGCAGGTTATATACCGAGGCCAGGTTAACCTTCGCCATATAGAAAAGGTTGTCAATATCGAGGGCCGTCCTGTAATATTCGGCCGCTTTTTCCAGTTCCCCGTTGTTGGCATACATTACCCCCAGATTATAGTTTCCTCCCGGGAAAATCAGCCACATACAGATTAACTTTCACATATTCTTCCAGGGCTGCTTTCCTGGCTTTTTTAACCGGGTCCGACAACTGGTCTTCAGGGACTGTGGAAAGCTTTATGGCGGCTTCTGTCCGGATACCTCTGACCGGATCATTTAAAAGCGGGGTCAGGAGTTTTTCAAAGGACTGTATATTTTCCGGTTGAAATCCATTAATTGCTGAATGCCTTACCAGGGAGGCCGGATCGCTGAGTGCCTTTTCAATGGCTTTCCTGCTCAGGCTGTCATTATAGCCTGGCCAGTAAGTCCACTGCCGTGGCCCTTACCATCAGGGGGAACAATTCATTTTCCGCATAAAGAATGAGATCAGGGATTGCTTTTGGATCTCCCCGGTTGGCCGCCGCAAATGTCTCCCCATAATGCGGCCTTTTTTTTGATCCATACCACTTTTCAATATATCCCTGCGACCATGCAGTACTCTTATCGGTATGGCAATCGTTGCAGGCATTGGGAGTTCCGATTTTTGTGTTAGATCGGGCCTTGGAATCCGGAAACTGTGATCGCTGCGGTAATCAACACCCATATAGAATTTTCCAACCATATGGCAATTCACACATTGGGCCCCGGTGCCCTGTTTATATTCCGGTTTTCCACGGTTTACCAGGTGTTTTCCTGCCGGATCCGGCATTTTATGAAAATGATGGCTCTGGTGTGTTATAGAGATCAGGGCGGTGACATTTCATGCAGAGCTCATTATCATCTTTAAGGGTTTTCACCGAATGGGAATCGTGACAATCGCTGCACTTAATCCCTTTTTCGAACATTTTGCTCTGGGTAAAGGATGCATATTCATAATCTTCATCCAGTATTTGTCCGTCGGCATGATAAATGGGAGTTCTGATAAGCTGCGGGATCATATAATTGAGCAGATCTTCATTATTATTGTCATAATCGCCCATAATGGCCCGCCGTGAATGACAGCGTGCACAAACATTCAGCAATTCCTTGTTGTCAAGATTGCGTGTTCTTATGATAAGTCCCGTATTCACATCCTGGGGACGTGAACCTTCAGGCAGGTTTGCCCATTTTATATGATCCGAGGCGGGTCCGTGACAGGCTTCGCAGCTGACATCAATTTCCGACCAGGTGTATGGAATGAACCCGTTTGCGGATTGTAATTCTTTTTAAGGTTTGTGGAATGACAATCCGCACACATTCCGTTCCAGTTCT
>CAWBNI010000003.1:0-55105 GCA_963790105.1 uncultured Bacteroidales bacterium
AAGCAGAAACGCTCCTTTCGGAGCGTCGGACTAAAGATGCTATCTTTAGTGATGTTTAAGTAGTGCAAATATAGACATAAAAATGACAGAAACAACAGTTAAGGCAAAAAAAGAACGCGTCATCGTTTATGTAGATGGTTTCAACCTCTATTTTGGAATTAAAGAGGCTGGTTTTGAAAACTGTAAATGGCTTGACATTTATCAATTGATTTTAGGTTTATTTAAACCGAATCAGGAATTGTTGATAAAGTATTTTACCAGTCGGGTAAGCAATAATCCCGATAAGCAAAAACGTCAATCAACCTATATTGAAGCGCTTGAAACAAAATGTGAAAATTTACTATGGACATTATCAGTCTAATACCATTAAATGCAAACGATGTGGAAATATCTGGCCTTCTTACAATGAGAAAATGACCGATGTTAATATTGCAACCCAGATGCTTGTTGATGCCTATAAGGATGCTTTTGATATGGCCATGTTGATTTCAGGTGATAGCGATTTTGTTCCTCCCATTAAAGCAATTCATGAGAACTTTTCACAAAAAAGAGTATTTGTTGCATTTCCACCCAAAAGACATAATGCATCGGTTTCAGCTGTTGCGAAAGGATTTATGACCATTGGCCGCAAAAAGCTTTTAGATAGTCAGTTTCCTGAAGAAATTCCGAAAAAGAGTGGGTACATTTTAAAGAAGCCAATTGAATGGTTATAACCAAACCGTTCTTTAACTCATTTTTAACTCAAAATCAATCAATTTTTATTCAATTCCATCTGAAAATAATGACTTTTTATGATTTTCAATCGAATTTGATGCAAATTTCATCACAATAAACTCAATATTTCCTCTAAATAATTTTCATTTTCCTGATTTACTCCTTACCACCTTACCATTTTCAAGCTGGGACGGAAGGGTAAGGCGGGTTGTAGGTTATTTTGTTCCTTACCACCTTACCACTTAGACAGACAAAAACAGTTTGATAAAATATGCTACTTTATTCTTTGAAGTTTTCTGTAGTGCCTGTTGCGCTGTTTAAAGAGCTTTTCAAAGTAATCAATTCTACTGTCGTGATAGTCAAAAATAACTGGCGCCTTTTCTGATCGCTGAATTCGTCCGATGTATTGAATGAGTTTGCCTTCAAAGGCAAACGGATATACCAGAAACAAGCAGTCCAGTTTATCAATATCAATACCTTCCCCGAAATACTGGCCTGTGGAAATTACAATCTGAAAATGCCCCATTTTTATTTGTGCCAACTTGGATTTACGAACCGATTCAGGATCATCACCGCTGATCGTAATGGTCTCAAACCTTTCTTTCAAATAGAGGCTGAGCACATTGATATGTTCCTTCCTTTCCGTAAGCACTAATATTAGTTTCCTTTCCTCCACCTGTGATATAATATCGTCAATGATCATTTTATTGCGGGCTGTGTCAAAGATCAGTATTTTGGAAATAGTCTCATACTTATCAATTTTATAGTCGAACGGGGCATACAGGTTAGTTTCCTTTATGTTTATCCTTATTTCATGGTCTGATTGCGTTTCATTTTTGATAACAGCAGGATTAGCCTGGGCAAGAATTTCTCCAATGTATACAAATATCAGCCGCTCATCGTTATTCTTTCTAATTGGAGTCGCAGTAAGTCCATAAAGGTAGTATGCATTAAAATTGATAATTGCTTCGCGGAATGTTTTAGCTGGAATATGATGACACTCATCAATAATGATTGTTCCGAATGAATTGGCAAATTCCTTAACATCATCCAGTTTAACGAGGCTTTGAATCATAGCTACGGTTATCTTCTTGCCAATGCGGTGATTTTTTGCTGTTGCTATTTGCCCAATTTCTTTTTTTGGAATTCCCAGAAATGATTGTATCCGCTCTACCCACTGGTCAAGTAATTGCTTGCGGTGAACAATTATTAATGCAGGTTGCTGTTTGCGAGTAATCAATTCCAAACCCATAATTGTTTTTCCAGAACCCGGCGGTGCAACGATGACCCCAAAATCTTTTTTATCGGTTATTTCCAGCGCATCTTCCTGATAATCGTACAAACTGATATTTGAATCAAATTCAACCCCTCCCTTTTTTTGGCGCTCGTCTTTAATTTCAAATCCGATTGATTTTTCCTTGCAGAATTTAACCAACCTCCCGACAAATCCTCTGGGTATCTCAATTTGATCGGTAGTTTCATCTATGAGTTTGAAGTATTTTTCGGTTTTCCAGTTACTCTTTCCGATTTTTGATTTAATGATATAATCGGAATTGATAAAATTCAGGTTATCCCTAAGAAAGGCAATTATTTCAGGAGATAGCTGAATCCGATTCAGGAATAATTTTATTTCGAGTATGATTTGTAACTGCTTTAAGGGCTGGGTAAAAGCAGATAGTAAGTGCTCAGAATCTGAATTAATGCCGACTAATTTACCGTAATTCAATTCTAATTCTCCAATCGTAAGTCTTTGAATTGACGATAAGAACTCCCATTGATCGGCGTAGGCTTCAAATGTTTCAGGATTAATAAAAGCAGCGTTCTCCTTTTCCAGTGCTTTTCCGTTTAATGGCAATGCAATTAGGTTACCAAATCCTTGTTTGCTATGGTAATCCTGATTAGGGAATAGTCGGTCGAAACTGATTTCCTTGTCAAATTCAGATACATTGTAAGCTTTACGCAGCAATTCGAAAATTATTCTTCGACTTTTAAAAGCTGGATAAGGCGCTTCGAAAAAAATCCAGACATGACCTCCGTTCCCCGAACGCGACCTTTCAAGATATGCAGGAATATTTCTTGATTTGCATTCTGTAAGATAGTTCAAACATTCGTTCTTCCATTTGTCGCCGTCAAAATCTGCAGCAATGAACCAGGAGGAATTGTCTGGTAGTAGTGCATATATTCCAATTGTGGCTCTTCCATTAAGATGTTCAAAAACAGCATTCTTAGTAAATGGTTGCGGCTTTTTGCCATTAAAATCCTTAAACAAACCTCCCTGTGCTTTATGTCTGTTATATTCATCCCAATTAATATCATAAGCAGGCATATAGCCGCTTTTACCTTCTTTTTCCCAACGACGGGCATAAATATCCTCTCTTCCATGGAAAAGTGATAGATAGAGATTTATATTACTATCATCAAAAACGTCCATCCATTTATTTAAATTTCAAGCAAAAAGTCAAGTCAAATGAAAACACAATTTACTTAATAATTCCTCTTAATATTTCTTCATTTTTTATAAACCATTATTATCACCTTACCATTTTAAATCTGGGCTTAAGAAGTAGAATTGGTCGTAGATTATTTTCCTAATTACCACTTTCCTCATTCTCCCCCCCTCGCTGATCTTGAAGTAGTCCCATCCATAGAACTCCCCTGTTTTCAAATTTAATAAATCATTATCTTAGTCCTCCTGATACACTGAAAACAAGAAGAGGTATGAAAACCAAATTAGAAAATGTCGATGACTACGTACTGGCCTTTCCAAAAAATGTGCAGGATATCCTGAAACAAATTCGTACGATCATAAAGGAAAAAGCTCCGGATGCAGCCGAGAGCATCAGTTACGGCATGCCGGGATACAAAACACATGGCAGGCCCCTGGTGTATTTTGCCGGATATGAAAAGCACGTGGGATTTTATGCCACACCGACAGGCCATGAAAAATTTGCGGATGAATTGTCGAAATACAAACAGGGAAAGGGTTCAGTGCAGTTTCCAATTGATAAACCCATTCCCTGGGATTTAATAACAAGAATTGTGGAGTTCAGGGTAAAGGAAAATTCAACCTTTAAAAAATAGACCTTCTTTAATTCGCACCTGACAAATCATTGACAATCAACCATTTTTTGTTTGAATAATGCCATTCGGTTAAATACATCCCGGTTAATACTTCTCCGGAATCTTTCCTGATCATCCATTCTCCCTTTTCCACAGCAATGGAATCTGCAACGCTAACGGAAAGGGTGTTGATCCGTACAATTTTATATCCCTGGTTAACTTCTGATCTGAAATACTCCCGGATGTCCGTTTTGCCACAAATTGGCAAGGGTAAAAGACAGGCATCTTCACGGTACTGAACCATAATGGAATCCACCTGCCCATTATTGAACCGTCGCATGTAATCGCTGTTGGCCTGTTCAAAGATCTTTTTCACTTTTGAGGTGGACTGCGCCTTGCCATCTGAACAAAGCATAAATAATCCCAAACCGATAACCACAACTGTAACTGACAAAATTGATATTTTTTTCATTGTGTTCGTTTTTAAGTTAAATAAATCAAATACATATTTATAAAATTGCTCGAGCCATTTTGAACAACAGAACCGGTGTTACCGAACCCATTGAGTGTGATTTCAAATGAATTATCCGGTGAATAATCCAGAGCGGTAAAAATTATCTTTATGGTGTAACTTCTTGGAGTAACTTCTCCAGATTCAATCCGTTGAAGGGTTCTCACATTTAAATTACATTTTTCCACAAGTTCTTCCTGAGTTAAGCCTTTTGCTTTTCTAAGTTCAGCAATTTTTTTGCCTAATTCTGGTTGATTCATAATTCATTGAAATTTTGAGCAAGATTATATATTAACTTAAAAACTGATCCACGGATTTTAACGGGATTAATACCGGTTTTCGCCCGACATTTGCCCGACATTTTATTATTATATTGATTATATGACTGTTATGGATTTTTTGTTTATATTAAAAATGGCTTCAGCTTAAAAATAGCAAATAATCTTAATGTCCGGATTTTTAACCGGTTCTATTTGATGAAGGGATCCCGGTACCTCATCACAATCCCGGATTATCGACAGTATAGGAATAAAAAAATCCCCCGTTTCTCCGGAGGATTCCTTATCCATTTTTTCTACCAACATTTAATCCCTAAAGGGATTATTCATATTTTTCATGTGTTTCCCGTCATTCTTTCTACCGACAGGTAATCCCTATCGGGATTATTTTTGCTTTTCACTGGTTCAATCCCTGAAGGGATTATTCTTGCTTGTCCCTAGTCCCCGTCCCTCGTCCCTATTAGTCCCTACTTCATCATCAACAGCGGTTTCATAACCATGTGTTCTTCAAGTTCACCAAGTTTGGCTGTTGAAGGAAGAGTTTCACCGGTAAGTATCTGGAGAGTGCTGGATTTGACTTCATTAAAGGCTGTTTTATTTTCAGGTTTCACCGGATCCACAGGAGGAGATTCCATTTTCAGCGGATCAATAGGTGCACCATTTTTATATACTCTGAAATCGAGATGTGGTCCGGTTGAAAGACCGGTACTGCCAACATATCCGATGAGTTCTCCCTGGGTAACATATTTTCCGGACTGTATGCCGCTTGCAAACCGGCTCAGGTGCATGTAGGTTGTTGTATACACGCCGTTGTGTTTTACCTTTACCATGCGGCCTTCGCCCCCCTGGTAAGTAGCCGAAACAACCCTTCCGTCGCCGATTGAATATACCGGTGTTCCGACCGGTGCAGCATAATCAACACCATGATGGGGCCGCCTGATTTTCAGAACTGGATGCAAGCGGCTGTTTGAAAACCGTGAAGATATACGAGAAAAGAAATGAAGCGGAGCTTTCAGAAATGCTCGCCGAAGGCTATTCCCCTCACCGTCAAAATAACTGAGCGAACTATCCTGCTTGAATGGAATGGCCAGCAGATCGCGTCCTCCATGATTGAAACTGGCTCCGTATATCTGTCCAAGACCAACAGAGACTGAATCCACATAAAGCTCGTCATATACAACTGTAAAATGATCACCGGGCTGCAAGCCGAAAAAGTCGATCGTCCAGGCATAAATATCCGATAATTGCAGCGCAACCATCGGATTCATATTGCTTTGCTTTATTGCATCCCATAAAGAGGTTTGGATCTCTCCATACGCTTTTCGTCTGAATGGTGGTTATCTCTTTCTGTTTTACAGATATCTTAACACTGTCCTTAAAATCAAAAACTACATAGTCAACCGGCGAATGTTCATAAACCAGGTATTTGAGCCTTGCCAGCGAATCCTTGGAAAGAAAAACAGTATAGGGATTTCCTACGCGCATCTTACGCAAATCAAAAGACCTGTTGGCATATTGAAGAAGCTGCGCCAGGCTATGCTCGGGAAGGTTATATCGTTCCAGGATCTGCCCGAGGTTCTCATTCCTCCTGATTTTTCCGGTTTCAACAGCAAAAGAATCTACCGGCAGTTCATACAACAGGGGAGTTACAGGTTGAACCACTCCTGAATCCTGGACTTCAACCAAAGGTATTTTCGGATAGTCTTCATAAACGATTAGCAGCGTTGTGGAAACCACCAGCAAAACCGCAATTGACAGGACCAGGAGCACCAATTTCTTTTTCATAATCTAAGCAACTACAACATTAATAATCTTACCCGGGACAAAAATGATCTTCTTAATTTGTTTTCCTTCAAACCATTTTTTTGACTGCGGATCTTCGATTACGGCCTTCTCCACTGCGTCTGACTTTAAATCGAGAGAAAGTTGTAGTTTGAATCTGAGTTTGCCATTGAAGGAAACCGGGTAATCATACGTGTCTTCTTTTAAAAAAGATTCATCGGCCACCGGAAAATCACAGCTGGTCACGCTGTTGGAATTGCCGGTCAAATTCCATAATTCTTCAGCAAGATGGGGTGCAAAAGGAGAAAGTACCAGGATAAAGGTTTCAGCCGTTGATTTAGTCACCTTTCCCTTTTTAAGACAGAGATTTGTAAATATCATCATTTGCGAGATGGCGGTATTAAACCGCAAATGTTCTATGTCCTGTCCTACTTTCTTGATCGTATAATGCAATTCCTTCAGCACTTCCCGGTCCTCCTCTTCCAGAGAAATATTTTCTTTTTCACTGAAAAAGCGGCAAACCCTGTTCAAAAATCCATACACGCCTTTAACTCCATTGTCAGCCCATGGTTTGATCACATCCAGCGGACCCATGAACATTTCATATAAACGCAATGAATCAGCGCCATATACTTTCACCACATCATCGGGATTGACTACATTCTTCAGTGATTTGGACATTTTAGCCACTATCTGCCGCAATTCTTCCCCTGTTTCCTTATGGAAATACTTCCCTTCCCGGTCAACAACAAGGTCGCCGGGAATCTTTGCCCCTGTGGATGTTTCATAAGCAAAAGCCAGGATCATGCCCTGGTTGAAAAGCTTCTGAAAGGGTTCATCGGTTGAAACAATGCCAAGATCAAATAGCACTTTGTGCCAGAACCGGCTGTACAACAAATGAAGTACGGCATGCTCTGCCCCTCCGATATAAAGGTCTACAGGCATCCAGTATTGTTCCTTTTCCCTCGAGAAAGGAGCCTTGTCATTTTCCGGATCGATAAAACGCAGGTAGTACCAGCATGAACCGGCCCATTGCGGCATCGTGTTTGTCTCCCGCCTGCCCTTTCGTCCGTCTTTTGTAACGAACAGCCATTCAGTGGCATTGGCAAGCGGAGATTCGCCATCTGCCCCGGGCTCGTATTTTTTCATTTCCGGCAACATCACCGGCAGGTCTTCATCCTTTAATACTTCTATTTCGCCATCATCCCAGTGAATAACCGGGAATGGCTCACCCCAGTATCGTTGCCGGCTGAACAGCCAGTCACGCAGTTTAAAATTTACCGTGGCATGACCAATGCCCTGTTGTTCCAACCAGGCAATGATGGTCTGCAATCCCTTTTCCTTCTTCAGCCCGTTAATAGATATTCCTTTTTCAGAATTGGCTGAATTGATATATACTCCATCTTCCGTCCAGCAAGCTTTTCCGCTCAGCACTTTCGACCGCAGCGCTTCATCAGCGCCCTGCGGATCCATGATGCAGTCAATGGGCAATCCGAATTTATCAGCAAATTCAAAGTCGCGGGTATCATGAGCCGGGACGGCCATGATCGCACCGGTACCATACCCGATCAATACATAATCGGCTACCCAGATCGGTATTTTTTTCCCGTTAACCGGATTGATGGCATACCTTCCGGTGAAGACACCTGATTTGTCTTTTGCCAGGTCCGTGCGGTCAAGATCCGACTTCAGTGAAGCCGCCTGCACATATTCCTTTACCGCTTTCAGACAGTCAGGCGTTGCCAGCTGGTCCAGCAGGGGATGCTCGGGGGCAATTACCATGTATGTCGCGCCAAACAATGTATCCGGCCGGGTTGTATATACTCTTAGTTTTTCCTGGATTCCTTCCACTTCAAAATCCACCTCAGCTCCGGTGGATTTGCCAATCCAGTTGCGCTGCATATCCTTCACCCCTTCGGGCCAGTCGAGTTTTTCCAGGCCGCTCAGCAACCTGTCGGCATAATGAGGAATCCTCAGCATCCATTGCTTCAGATTTTTCCTTACAACCGGATTACCGCATTTTTCATGGGTTCCGTCAGTCAATACTTCTTCATTGGCACAAACAATGCGGCAATGCTCGCACCACCAGACCTGGGCGTTATCATAGTAGGCCAGGCGCTGGCTGTCAGTATATTCACGAATAGCCTTCCCTCCTTTTTTACGAATATCATCCGGGATGGAAAGTTCACTGATCGGACGTCCTTTCTGCAGGCTTTCGTCAAACCAGGTATTATACAGCCTGATAAAAATCCATTGCGTCCATTTGTAGTACCGCGGATCCGTCGTATCTATCTCCCTGTCCCAGTCATAACCCAGCCCCAGTGACTTGATCTGTCTCCTGAAGGTTTCACAGTTTTTCTGAGTGGTGAGTTTTGGGTGAGTTCCTGTCTGGATGGCATATTGTTCAGCTGGCAGTCCAAATGCATCCCAACCCATGGGATGAAGTACGTTAAAACCCTTCATCCTCTTGTAGCGGGCAACGATATCAGTTGCCGTATACCCTTCCGGATGCCCTACATGCAATCCGCTTCCCGAAGGATAGGGGAACATATCGAGTATGTAATATTTTTTTTTATTGGAGAAATTATCCCTGGTTTTGAAGGTCTTATTCTCTTCCCAGTATTGCTGCCATTTCTTTTCTATGTTGCCGAAGTTGTATTCCATTATTTACAGGCTAGGTGTCTCAATTACGGCAAATGTAAAAAATAATTAACCAGGATGAAAGCAGGGTGCAATAATACCTTTGCGATTTTTTTTAGCTTTGAATCTTTGATTTCCCTGCTTAATATGAAATTCATGAACCTGTCAGCCTATTACCAGTCGAGGATATCCAATTTCACACAACAGGCCGACCGCTTGCAGCAAAAAGAAGACAGGATTTCCATGGGTCGTCTGGTCTCTTTTTTGCTTATTTTCATCCTTTTCATTGCCCTGTACAGGTATTCTCAAATCCTTGCGATTGTGGCATCCATTTCAAGTGCGGTCACTTTTGGATGGCTGGTCATTCAATATAACCAGACAGAAAAGAAGAAAAACTACGCACGGCACCTGGCGGAGATCAATACGCTTGAATTCCGGGCTATCACAGGAGACTACAGCCAGTATGCAGACGGAAATGAATTTATAGACAGGGATCATCCCAATTCCTATGATCTTGATTTATTCGGACACGCATCTGTATTTCAGTACATTAATCGCACCACGAGTATGCCTGGCGCTCAATTGCTGGCACAGTGGCTAAGCTTTCCAGCCGGGATAACGGAGATAAAATCACGGCAGGAAGCCGTTCAGGAATTAAATCCTGAAATCGAATGGAGACAGCAATTCATGACCCTGGGGCATTTCAACCGGCAGGCCATCAATAATCCCGGAGAATTATTATCCTGGACGCAAAGTGAAAACTTGTTCCGGAAAGTCAAACGGCTTAAATTAATTGCTTTTGGTTTGAGTGGTTTAAGCCTGGGCGTCATTATTATGGTGATAATCGCCTGGCCTGCTGCTATGCTGCTGGTCGTTGCACTTATAAATGCCATGGTTTATTTCAGACAGGGTAAAAAAATCAATACGATCCATCAGCAGGTCAGCAAATCATCCGGACTTATCCAGACCTATTCAGAAATGATATCTTCAATTGAAGAAAAGCAATTCAAAACGGAAAAACTGAATTCACTTCAGCAAATTTTTTTAAAAGATCCTTCGGCTTCCGAATCAATAAAAATACTTTCAAAATTGGTGAACCGGCTCGATACGCGTTTGAATATCCTGGTTTCCATTCCACTGAACCTTTTTTTCTTCTGGGATATCCATTCCTGCCTATCTCTTGAAAAATGGAAAAACCAGCATTCGGATGATATTGCCCATTGGTTTTCTGTAATGGCAGAATTCGAAGTATTGAACAGCATCGCCAACATGGCATTCAATAATCCGGACTGGGTAATGCCCCGGATTGTTCCCGGGTTTTTCACTTTCAGGGCTGAAAACATGGGACATATGTTAATACCCCGGGAACGCAGGATCTTGAACAACCTGAGCATTGAAAAGGAGAACAGCATATTGATCGTTACCGGTTCAAACATGTCGGGTAAAAGTACTTTTTTGCGAACCTGCGGTGTGAATGCTGTTATTGCCCTGGCAGGAGGCCCTGTCTGTGCAACATCCTTCACCCTGTCGCATGTTCAGATTCATTCCAGTATGCGTATATCCGATTCCCTGGAAGATAATACATCCTCTTTTTATGCTGAATTGAAACGACTGGCAAACATTATCCGCCAGGCAGAGCAGGATCCCAGGGTTTTACTGCTTCTTGATGAGATTCTCCGCGGAACGAATTCCAATGACCGCTATACAGGATCCGTAGCCCTAATCCGGCAATTATCGGATTATGGAACTGTTGCGATTGTAGCCACCCACGACCTGAAACTGGCAGAAATGGAAAAAATACTTCCGGACCATATTGAAAATTATCATTTTGATGTAAAAGTTGAGGGAGAAGAACTATATTTCGATTATAAACTTACCCCGGGAGTTTGTACCAGCCTGAATGCGTCTATTCTGATGAAGAAGATGGGAATCAAGATAGGGACGAGGGACCAGGAGGAGAGAGGAGTAGGGAGAGATGAGTAGGGAGTAGGGAGACGCTTCAATGGAAATCGACTGCAGGACTGCATGACTGCAAGACTTCTGAACCTTACTGATTACAGATTACAAATTACCGAATACCGATTACCGATTACTGATTACTGATTACTGAATACATAAAACCATGAATTCTAAACTAAAATTTCTAACCGGGGTTCTTACCCTGTTAACCGTCACCACACCTGCCTTTGATTGCACCGCACAGCAAACCGGGTTCCGGAATCCTGTCATTCCCGGATTTAATCCCGATCCGAGTGTTTGCCGGGTAGGCAGCGACTATTACCTGGTGACCAGCACCTTTGAATATTTTCCCGGCGTACCGGTATATCACAGCAAGGATCTTATTAACTGGGAACATATCGGGTATTGCCTTACCCGTAAATCGCAGCTGCCATTGGATAAATGCTGGAGTTCCGGCGGTATTTATGCACCCACCATCCGCTACCATAACGGAACATTTTATATGGTAACCACCAATGTATCCGGCGGAGGCAATTTCTATGTTCACACAAAGGACCCGGCCGGCGAATGGTCAGAACCAGTATGGGTAAAGCAGGGAGGGATTGATCCTACCCTGTTCTTTGATGCGGATGGCAAGGTTTACCTAACCTCCAATGCCAATGCAGAGGGCAAAACAGGCATTGCCCTTTCTGAAATAGACATTGAAACCGGGAAACTCCTTTCTCCCGTCAGGCACATATGGGGAGGCACGGGCGGAAGATATCCCGAGGCACCTCATATTTACAGGATCGGTGGATGGTATTACCTGATGATAGCCGAGGGTGGAACCGAATATGGTCATATGGAAACCATTGCCCGAAGCAAAAATATCTGGGGACCCTATTCTTCCAACCCGGATAATCCTATTCTGACCCATCGTGGCCTGGCCGGACAAAACCAGGTCTTCCAGGGAACCGGTCACGCTGACCTTGTACAGGCACATGACAGTTCATGGTGGATGGTTTTTCTGGCATTCCGCAAAGCCGGAGGTGATTTTCACCATCTGGGTCGCGAGACTTTTTTAACTCCTGTAAAATGGAATGCCGACGGATGGCCGGAAGTGAGTGCCGCCGATACTGTCGGTTCTTTTGTGGCAACCCGCACCTTACCCCTGGTTCCAATGAAAAAGGAACCTGCAAGGGATGAATTTAATTCCGAGAAGCTGGATCTGTGCTGGAATTTTTTGCGTAACCCGGATGAGGCTTCCTGGTCATTGAAAAATAAACCGGGATCTTTAACTCTTACAGGAAATTCCCATACTCTGGATGAGGCTGCATCACCCGCATTTATTGGCCGGCGTCAACAGCACTTTAGCTGCGTTTCAACGGTTAACCTTGACTTCAATCCGGTGGCTGAGAATGAGACTGCCGGGATCACCGTTCTCATGAATGAAAGACATCATTATGACCTGTACATTCAAAAAGAGGGAAATGACAGGTATATCGTATTGCGTTACCGCCTGGGAAGCATCAAACATATTGAAAAGAAGGCAAAGTTGCCCTCCGGACCTGTGCAACTGAGAATTAACGCGGAACAGCTATTATACACTTTCGCTTATCTTCCTGCCGGCGCATCGGATTTTATTCCTCTTGGCAGCATGGAAACCCGCTATCTTTCTTCCGAAGTGGCCGGAGGTTTTACTGGTGTATATCTGGGAATGTTTGCTTCAGGAAATGGTAAAGTCTCTGCTTCCCCTGCCTGGTTTGACTGGTTCGAGTATACATTCGACACGTCTGTCAAAAATTAATTGCTCAATTCTCAATTCAAGGGACTTTTTGTTATCTTTCGGGTAGTGCTTCTAACAGGCTGATGATCAGACGGCCGGATTAGCTTCTTTCATCCTAACCAGAGACCTGCCATGAAGATTATTCGGATATTATTACCATTTCTTTTAGGTATCACACAGATTGGCGAATGCCAGTGGGTAGTTTACAACCCTTACAATACAAAAGGAATTGAGGGTACCATGATTTCGTCGGGCTTTGTTGCCAAAAATGATAAACTCTGGTTTGGCTCCGATCAGGGAGTCGCCTGTTATGATTCAGAATACTCAATCTGGACAACCTATAACACACAAAACTATCTGACAAGCAATTTTGTCTACCAGGTATTTGAGGATAAAGCCGGCAACATATGGGTTGCCACCAATGGCGGGGGTATAAACATGTATTCCGGCGATACCTGGAGAAATTTTACGATTAACGACGGATTATCCTATAACGTGGTCAGAGCGATCAGCCAATCTCCTGACGGTACCATGTGGTTTGGAACATATGGGCATGGCATCTGTTCCTACAGGCCTGAAACAGGATTTAAGAAATACACCGCTGAATCGATTGCCAATAGCTATGTTTTATCCATATTGGCCCTGTCCGACAAACTGATCGTAACCGGTACACTCAATGAAGGACTGATCATTATGGAGAACGATACGGTCCGTACATTGCAGAACGGGAATGACATGGTGGGAAAAAAGGTCTTTTCAATTTTCAGGGATCATAGTGATAAAGTCTGGATTGGAACCGACAAGGGGGCGCAACAGGTTGATCTTTTGACCCGCACTGTTTTAGCATGCCCTGACAGCCTCCTGGGAAAGCCGGTATACGCCATTAGTGAAAACCAGGAAAATGAACTTGTATTTGCCTCCGTGAACAAGATCTATACCCTGAGTAACGGATCATGGTCGTCTTTTGCACCGGATAACCTGGCAACCTCAACATCCTTCTACTCTGCGTTCTATGATAAGCAGGGAAATGGATGGTTTGGTTCTTCCAACCAGGGACTATTCAGGAAGACCGGGACTGGCTGGTATAACTACTATAATTCGTCCGGATTGACCACTAACTATCTGTATGACATGTGTGAAGACAAGGACCATAACCTGTGGTTCACGTCATATGGAGATATATTCCGTTTTGATGGACAAAACTGGAACAATGTCACACAAAAAGCAGGGATCAGGGATAATTATGGAAAAATTCTGACAGATCTGAAAGGGAATATCTGGTGCACAACCTACAGTGGCCTGTATAAATTTGACGGAACTACCTGGACAAGATATTCATCGGCCGACTATTTCAATAACGGGTATATCGGGAGCCTTATTACTTGATAAGAAGGGTTCTTTATGGGTGGGTGTCTCTTATCAGGGTGTTTACAGGTATGACGGCACAAACTGGACACGCTTTACAACCGAACAGGGATTGGCAACAGACAATATAAGGACCATGGCCTTATATCCGGATGGTAGACTGGCCGTGGTTTCGGAATATGCTCAGATCAGCATTTTTGACGGGAATCAGCTGGTCAACTGATATAACCCTGTCGGGAAATCAATACATCTATGATATGGTAATAGATGTGGATAACACAATCTGGCTCGCCACCTATAATGGGATCATCAGGTATAAGGATACGCAAACTGTATCCTATTTTGCAAATGATAGTTATGGATATAACTATGTCACATTTATTGCTATCGATTTAAACGGACAGATCTGGGCCGGACTATCCTATACAGGTCTGGTCGTTTACAATGGTTCCAGCTGGAGTACTTACAGTACTTCAAATGGGCTTTCAAGTAACTATCTTACAGACATTTTATTTGATAGTCGCGGAAGAATATGGGTCCTGGCAGATAACGGCGTTAATATGTCTGCCCATTTTACCGGCATTGAAGAACCGGGATCAATCCCCCCTGAAAAGATTGCGATTTATCCGAATCCGTTTTCAGGATATTTCGATATTCAATATTCATCCAGTAACGTCGGGCTTTGCTGACATTCATATTTTTGGCACTGATGGCAAATTATTAAGACAATACAACCAGCAGAAAATCGATGTTGGCGAAAATACATTTCATTTTGAAACTGAAAACTGGCCGGATGGATTATTGATTTGCAAAATCATACGGGCCGGATCTTCTGAAAACTTTAAACTACTGAAGGTTTCCTCTCATTAAATCCAATCACAATGAAAAATTTTTCCACCCTTTTCATCCTGCTCAACCTGATATTTAGCGAAATTTTTGCTACTGAATATCTTCAGGTTCGAGACGTTAATTCCTGGTGGTCGAACGGACAGGGAATCATTGATTCGGCATCCCTGCTGGTTGAGCCCAAAGGCATCTATGCCGAATGCACCCTAATCCTTGAGTTTGCAGCGGATGAAACACAATTCGGCAACATGGACAGCCTGGAAGTCAACATGAATTTCAGGCTTCCTGAAGGCAGTGAGATTACTGATCTGGTTCTTTGGATCAATGAGGATCCTGTAACCGGAGATTGGTATGATCGCTGGACAGCATCCCTGATCTATGAAAGTATTGTTCAGAGAAGAATCGATCCGGCCATTCTTACGAAATTGGGTTCCAATGAATTTAATATAAAGGTCTTTCCGTTGCTTACCTACCTGAAACGAAAAATTAAGATCCGGTATCTTACGCCGGTAAACAACCTCATGACCAATAGCCCTTCGGTTCCCCTTCCCTATAATATCCTGAATTTGTCCTCTACCCTGCCCTCCGTTTTTAAAGTAGCCTTCAAACCGGGCAATAACAATTACGGTCCCGGCATTCTTGAGAATGAATCCATTTCATTTGTACCCTCACAGGATCCGGATTTTGGTAACTGTCTTTCAGCCGGGATAGCAGATCTTGAGTCATTCTCATCGATGAATCTGACTTTTACACAAAAGGATGCAAAAAATATAAATCTTATCACCTACGCGGATTCCCTGAACGGTGAGAACTTTTATCAGTTAGCTATTAACCACAGCCAGGAATTTGGTTCTGTGCAAAACAGGAAAGCCTTGTTCCTTGTTGATTTCATTGATGAGAATTGTTCAAAATACAGTAAAGCGGACATATTAACTTCCCTTGAATTTTCAATCCGGAATACGTTTACTCCCCTGGATTCTTTCAATATACTTTTTTCAGGCATGGTTACAACGTTTCCTGAAGAAAAATGGGTGCCTGCAGATTCAGCCAGTATTTCCGCATTTTTTAAGAAACTGGATAATTCGGTGTTCAATTCCTATTCCAACCTGCCCACCCTGCTGATTGACGGAATCGCGTTTGTACGGCAGCATGGAGATGATGGCTCCCTGATCCTGGTCAGCAGTTCAAACGCCTTCGGAGAAGCTAACCCGGCTAATTCACTGATAACAGATTTCATGCACAGCCTGGAAGGGACTGAAATACCCATTCATATTGTTGACCTGGATGACAGAAATTACGACTATTATGAGCAGCATTATATCGGTGGACAGTATTTCAATGGCAATGAATATTTTTACACAAGGCTGAGCCAGCTTACAGTGGGTGAATACTATTCCGTACGAACCCGTTCCCTGCTGTCAATGCTGGAACAGGTCAATCACAGGATTTCCGGGTATTTCAAAAGTCTGGAATTATTTGTTCAGACCAAAGACGGTTATACCTATTCAAATTATAAACTGAATGCCACAGGTGGATTGGTTTACAATGACGAAGCTTTTACAATTACAGGACAATTCCTTGGATCTGCACCTTTTATAATTACCCTGTTTGGTCAGCGGGCTGACGGGGTTGTATTCCAGGTAACTGATACATTGAATGAAAATGATATCGTGTTGGGAGACTCAACGATACGCAGCGTATGGGCTGCCTATAAAATAAAGGATCTGCTTGGACAGGAAGAAAGTAACCAGTTAATAAACCAGATTATTACAACCAGTTTAACCGAACATGTTCTGACTGAATATACAGCCATTCTTGTGCTCGAACCCGGATTTGTGATCCCGGATGAAAATGACGAAGAGGATAACCATGAATTTCCTACAAGCCTGGATCCGGATCTAAAAGACAATGGTTATAGTCTGAGCGTTTATCCAAATCCGGTTACAACAACAAGCGTGGTGAGTTACAGGATAAAAAGTGCTGCACATGTTGTACTGAACCTGTATGATGAAAAAGGACAGATGGTAAATGCAATTTTGGATGAAACCCTTTCACCTGGTGAATACAGTGCATCTTTAAAAGCAGAAACCCTTCCTTCAGGAATTTATATCTGTGTTCTTATAATCGATGGCAGGATCGTGGCGAGAACGAAGGTGGTTGTTCCCTGAAAATAGTCCATCAATTTATTGCTTTAATCGCAAGGACAGGTCGCGACCTGTCCCTACTTTAAACTCCCTTTTGAAAACACATAATCCGGAATGATGGCATTGAATTGGATTTCTTCAATTATAAATTCAGTGCCCTCGCCTTCCTTGAGGACGTCCTTGAAAACGATCTTTTTGGGAAACCATCGCCCGTTCATGTTTACCACATTTGACATTTCCGTGCGCTTCAGGAGGCTTCCGCTTTTGGCATAAAGTTCCTCGCGAAGGGGAATGTTCCGCTCCTGGTCTACCCACAATTTCCTTACCTGGTAGGCCATTTCGGGATCAAAGGCCGTAAGGGTCAGTATCCAGCAGGCACGGTCACCGATCTTCTCATTGCCGGTGACTTCTGCAGTGTAATGATTGGTAAGTTTGCTGTCCTGCATCATGTCCTCATAGGAAAGATCGGAGCCCATCACCGACTGCCGCAGCATATGCCCTGCAATCTGAATGATCCTGTCTGTTGAAGGAGAATAAATCCAAAGCTGGTCTTCGAGTTTCAGCATTTTTGTTCCCTGGTCCCTGGCCGGGAAAAGATATTCGGTATAGGATTTCTTTTCCCCCGAAGTCCAGGTTTTTGATTCCACAGTTCGGCTGTTGCGTGTTCCGTGGATTATCATTTTTGAAGTGAAAATCCGGTTCTCTGATGACATATTCTGATCAATCCTTCTCAGTATTTCTTTGCCGTCTGGCTTCTGGGCATTCACGCTGAAAAAACCCAGCAACAATATTCCTATGATCGCTTTCATGCTTCCAGTTCTTTAAATAATTGTGCTGTTTGACGTTTGTAAATTCCTATGCCCGAGAGCATTGTTCCGATAAGGGTAGAGAAAACCCCGGGTATGAAACCGATAAACCAGGTTTCTGCAGTGATCCGTGCATGAAAGACCGTGGGCATCATGATGGTGGCATTCTGCATCATTTTTCCAATGTCAATGCCATTGGTTTGCAGATACCAGGCCAGTCCCATCCCCACTACCACACCGGCAACGGATCCCATGATCCCGATAACAAGGGATTCATAGATCATCGTTCTGTATACATGCCCCTTTTCCTCGCCAATGGCCAGCCTCATTCCAAATTCTCCATAACGCCTGAGGCCTCCGAGTAAACCGGCATTCCATAACACGATTGACATGGCAACGAGAAATACAAAAATCATTATTCCCAGAATTTTTGTTGAATAATCAACCAGGATGCCCATTCCATTCTGCATTTTAAGGGTGATCATCACGGGTGAAAATTTATCCGTCTTCACATTAAAATCCCTGTTAAACCGGGAAGCTGTCAGTCCAGCCAATTCATCATCATAGTATCCCGTATTAAAGAATCCCAGGATCTCCCCGGTTGCATTTTCCATATTCAGTGCCTTTCTCACATCCCGGATGTCAGCGATCATGGTTCCCCTGTCCATTGCCTGGGTGCCAAATTCCACGGTTCCTGCAAGTACAAAATTATAGATCGCCATTTCCCCGTACATGGTTGAACCAATCAGGCTCACGGTTTCTCCCGGCCTGACTTTCAGTTTTTGAGCCAGGTGGTTACTCAGCAGGACCTCCCCGGAATTGGCCGGCAACCGGCCTTTTACAATGGATTTTGGGATGTTCATCCGGTCTGCTTCAACCTTGTTTCCTGAAAGAAGGTCAATTCCAAATCCCATTATTGTCCCCTGGGCTCTTGTTTCACCTGAAGCATCCGGTACATCAATCAGCCCGGCAAAATGAATGCGTTCAGCCCAGCTCAATTGCGGGAAAATTCTTTCTGAGTGAAGTCATTATCGAATCAGTTTCCAGCAGGGCCAGATCATTGGGCATCTGGTCAATGTTGTCGGCATAGGCTTTTGTCATGACTTTCACATGTCCGGTCTGCAACCGGGCATTCGATTCAATGCCATCGCCGATAACCCCGGATATCCAGCTTTGAAATACCACCGTGAGCATCACCCCGAGGAATACAATAATCAAAGGCACCAGGCTTCTGTGCCGGTCACGTAATAATCCTTTAAGCAGAAACTTTATCATTGTATTTTCCCCCTTAATGCTTCAGTTGGTTTCATTTTAGAGATTTTTCTCGAAGGCCAGTAGCTTACCACGGTAGTTGTGAGCATTATAATAAGGACAGTAGCTATAATCAGGCCTGCGCTGTATTGCGGATATATCCTGTCCGCCATGGATATTCCAAAATCCTTGCTGGTAGCAGGGAATGCGATTCCCTTTACAGCCTGAAGTGCCAGAAGCGGAATTCCATAAACTGCGCCCAACATTGCGGCCAATACTGAATGCAGGGCCCCTTCTGCTGTGAAAAGCGCCACCACCTGCCCTCTTGTCATTCCAAGGGCGATATAAGTCCCGATTTCTTTCTGGCGCCTGAAAATGGACAGCACCTGTGTGTCGAAAACGGCGAGCATGGCCAGCATCAATAGTATTCCCCACACAATGGCGCCGCCGGTTGTTTTTGTTTTGATGATCTTGTCGATATCTTCGAGCAAAAGTCCCTGCGTCTTAAAATTCCAGTCTTTAACCGCCGGCCATACCTGATCCTTGTTATTTACTACAATCACCGTTGCCTCACCGGGCAACATCATCATTTGCTGAAGTTTGTCCAGCGGGATCCACACCTGCCCACCATCCACCGTGGGTACATTTGTTTTAAAAATACCTGCAATAGTGATCTCTGTAGCATCAAAGGCTCCATTTTTATCCCTCCACCGCAGCGTTACCCGGTCTCCTTTTCTGAGTCCCGTACTTCCTGCCATACCTGTGCCGATAATTGCCGGTAATTCCTCCTTCACAGAATCCAGCATGTGGGAGGGTATTGAAATAACATGCTGGGATGGATCAATACCCCTGATCCGGATGCTCTGCATTCTGCCTGAAGGATAAAGCGTACCCTGGGTAATTAGTATGGGAGCCATTTCTCCCTGGCTGACAAGCCCGGATAATTCCCGGGGCAGACGGGCATGACTGTCCGTGAGTGTAAACGGATCATACGGATCGTAATGTTTTTCCCAGTATTGACCTCCCCCGAGTTCCCATGCGATCATATCGGTTTTGGCCTGCCGGTCCCATCCGTCAAGGAATCCCTTATGCCAGATGATAACTACAAAGGAAAAGGACAATACAATTACATTGAGCCAGGTGCGCAGTCCTGCACCCAGCAGGTTCCGCAAGGCAAGCTTAATGGCCATCATGGGTTTGCCCTCCTGTCATTTTAGGGTTTATGAATTCATCACGGGCTACCTTGCCATCTTCAAGGTATATTTTTCGCCTCACATAGCTGATTACCTTTTCATCGTGTGTGGCAAAAATAAAGGTGGTTTGAAATTCCCGGTTCAGCTTTTCCATGGTTTGAAGTATGTGGTGCGAATTGGCTGCATCGAGGTTGGCGGTTGGCTCGTCTGCAAGGACGATCACCGGTTTTTTAACCATGGCCCGGGCAATGGCCACACGCTGACATTCTCCCCCGGAAAGCTGGGCCGGACGGGAGTCGATTTTGCTGGTAAGTCCTACCCATTCCAGGGCATCCAGTATCATCTGTTTTCTTTTACCTGCATCTATTTTCAGGAGAAGCAGCGGAAATTCAACGTTTTCATACACGGTGTGCACCTGGAGAAGGTTATAGCTTTGAAAGATAAAACCAAGCTGCGATTTACGCAGGGAGGCAGATTCCTTTGCACTCAAATTACCCACTGACTTCCCCATTACCATCACCTTACCCTCGGAGGGTGAATCCAATGAACCGATGATGTTCAGCAGCGTTGTCTTGCCCGATCCGCTGGGTCCGATGACTCCGGCGAATTCCCCTTTTCCAAAGTCGAGCCGGATCCCATTGAGCGCGGTGAACTTTCCGCTTCCCATTGAAAACGTCTTTTTCAGACCCTCAATTTCAATTATTTTATCTGTATTCATATGGTTAGGTTATTCAATCCAAAATTAAAAATTCAATACGGCCATTAGCTGAATTCCTTTCCCTGCAAACAGGTTGCGGTCTTCTGCGATACTATACAGTGCAAATCTTTCCGGATTCCAGAACGCCATGAGGTACAGGCTGAGGTAGTCATATTTGCGCTGGAAACTGATGAACCGGTACCATTCCTTCTGATCCCAGTTATAATATACCATTCCGGTCAGGGTGTTCATCAGGCCAAAAGGATAATTTACAGAGAGAACCGAGAAATTTGCCTTGAGACCATTTTCAAGTGAGCTGCGAATTGCTTCCATAACGAAAATATTCCGTGATCACATTCAATCCATTGCCAAGTCCAAAAGTATAATCCATCCCCAGGTTAATATATGTCTCCCAGGTCGGGATCCAGGTGTTTGTGATATTATTGTGTTTGGCAACCGCTTCAAACCAGACTCCCACACCGAGGTCCCATTTACCGTCGATCCCCAGGCGGTCTTCAGGGTACATGACATTGTTTATTAAAAAGCTGGTATCAAATGCAGTCTGGGCATTTCGGTGATGGTAACTGATGGCAGCCTCCCCTTTTGGTACCGGAATCTGTATCCTCCCGCCGAATTCAGGGGTACGTTTCTTTGTGGGAACTGTTTCCCAACCCATCGGTTCATCATTCCCGTATAGTGTCCAGAACCAGATATTCACATTATTTTGAAAATAGTACCGGCCCAGGAAACTGTATACGCCATCCGTTAATTGCAGCGGATCACGCACATCGATCCGGTCGAACCACATCATGGGCCTGAGTATGGAAGCAGAGCCAAAATTAATTTTCTGCAATCCGACCCTTAATTCAAGCCGTGGTAAGGAATATCGGAGCCAGAGGCGATACGGTTTTATATTCCCGCTAAAATCTGAATTATCGCCTCCCAATGTGTAATAACTTCCATAGGCATTGAAGGAAATCTCGGCAGAAACCGTTTGGGATCTTTTCAGGCTGTCAGATAAACTCAACGTTGGAATATAACGTCCGCCCAACTGAAAACCGGTTTGATCATTGAAATTTACAGTAGTCCATCCGCTGAGCTGATTCTCAAACTGTGCTTTCACCTTTTGGGCCTGCAAAACGGCCGGGATTAAAACCAAAAAAGTGAGAAAAATATAATACTGACTTTTCATCATTTTTTGATCACGCCTTCCTGAACGGGCATAATGCCATAAAAATAAAAATTGGAGATGGAAGAGATCATGTCGGATCACCGAATACCGTCCACAGATTACCGAATACTGAATTACTGATTACCGATACCACCGAATACCTCCTTAATCCTCCTCCTCTTCAACACCGGGGGTAAAGAACGCCGCATGCACGGGGGGTGGGCATTCACTGTCGAGACCTTTTACTGCCTTCCAGATCACTTCATTAAATAAACCATCGGGAGCCCGGTCTTCCTTGCTGAAATCAAATTTCTCACTCAGTTTTGACCATTTGCTTACTACCTGGTTCTTATCATTCAGATCAACCGTGATTGGCCTGGCGGTGAAAGGTGCATGTCCTGGAGTATTGTTAAAACACCGCCATAAGGGTGTGGCTGAAGCGTCATACTGGCTCATGGGAGGGAGGCCAAGAATCAGCTCAAGGGTTCGCAGCATGGAGGATGTGGAATAGGGCGTATGATCCACCAGGCCCTGCTTTACAAAACCTCCGGCCACATAGGCTGTTGTGCGGTGTGCATCCACATGGTCCGGACCGTTTTGTGCATCATCTTCCACTATAAATACCACGCTTTCATTCCAAACCGAACTGTGGCTCAGGTAATCTATAAATAACCCCACAGCCAGGTCGTTATCGGCCGCGTGTGCAAAAGGCGTGGGCCGCCCCACACTTAATCCTTCCGTATGATCATTTATAAACCGCAATGTATTCAATTGCGGCAATTTGCCGGCTAAAAGAAGAGAGTCAAAATCCCGTTTCCACTGGCCGAACCGCACGGTATCTCTCACGCGCTGGTCCCAGCTTGTAAAATACGGGCAGAAATGGTCAATCAAAACAGGGATATTGGCCTTATAATCGTCTGCAAATTCTCCATAGGTGCGATAGGTCACCCCATATTTTTTGCAGAAGTCCCAGATAAATCCATTCTTGTTATTGGCAATCTCCCGTGTCCCTTCCGCATCATAATTCCCTCCCCGGCCACCATAGCTGGTTGGCCAGTTTTTTTCGAGATAATCAGTGGCATAGGCTCCCATGCTCCAGTTATGTCCGTCCGCACTCACTTCCCCGTCAACATAAAAATTATCCAGCAATACAAATTCCCTGGCCAGCGCATGCTGGTTGGGTGTAATTTTTTCCCCGAATAGCACCAGGCTGGTATCGCCATTTCCCTCGGGCATATCTCCCAACACCTGGTCATACGTGCGGTTTTCCTTTAGAATATAGAATACATGTTTTATTGGCGAAGGATCTCCAACACGGGAGGGAATTGGATTTCCGGCCATGCCTTCCGAGGTGAGTTCTTTTTCCTTTGAGTAAGGTGTATTGTGGTATACAGCCTGCGAGTAAACCGACAGTTGTTGGGCATCAGGAATTTTAACAACGCCCAGCGTACCCCGGAACAGTCCTCCAATATACTGCACTTTCACCCGGTTGATCTTTCCGCCACTCTGATAAACCACCTCTTCTTCATCTCTTACAGGCTGGGGTCCATAGGGATTTGCGCGTGAAGTCAGCCCCTTCCCGTTGGAAATGTACAACTGGTTATGGGCAATGCGCACGCAGGTAGGATACCATCCTGTAGGAATAAATCCCTTACTGACACTGGTACCGGGTTTTTGTACGTCAAAAACTGCCAGGCAATTGTTGTCCGCATTGGCGATGTATAACGTTTTTTCATCCTCGGAAAGTGACAGGCCGTTTGTGGTTGAGCCCGCTGGTGAATCAGGAAACAAAGCGGAATTCAATGTTTCTATAACAGCATGCCGGCGGGTATCAATTACAGAAACCGTATTGTCATTGGCATTGGCAACAAAGAGAAGGGTCCCTTTGCGGTTAATGCACAATTCGTTCGGATGACTGCCTACAGGGATGGAGCCGGTTATTTGTTGTTTATCCGTATCGAAGAGTATAACTTTATTGCAGCCCCAGCAGGAGATGTACAGAATCCTGGCATCAGGGGAAAGCAGGCAGGTATATCCTTCCCCGCCGAGGGGAAACTGGCCGGTTATTGTTTTTGAAGCTGTGTTTATTACATATAAGGAATTATTCTCCTTCGTCACAGCATACAGGGTATTCCGTTTATCATCGAGTGCAAGCCCCGCTATGGATATCTTCACCGGCCAGGGTTTACCCAGCCGGATTGTATCCGCATTGGTCAGCTTATCATTTGTGATGGAGAACCTGATTATAGCATTGTCATTTCCACCCGAGGCATAAAGGAATTTTTCATCGGAAGAAAAGGCAAGTCCAAGCCAGGATTTTGCCATGATGGCAGTGTCAAGTAACTTAAGGTTAACGGCATCAAAAAGTTGCACACACTGGTTGCTCTGGCCGTTATTGGTAACGGCAAGGTATTTTTTTGATGAGGACAGGATCATGTTGAGGGGAAGGTCCCCAAGTGGGAGCTGCTTTCCAACAGGCGTTAATTTCCAGCCGTTAGGAAGGGAAACGCGTTTTGCTTCGATTTCAGAAAGGGATTGTGCGATCAATTGGTTCATTGAAAACAAGACAAAACCTGTCAGCACAATTGAATGAATGAATGATTTCTTAATTCCCGACATTTTCTTCAATATTAAATCCTATGTCAAAGATCAAAAATCAATTTATACTTTGCAGATATCTAATGCGATTTTTATGCGAAATTATAATCAATCAGAAAAATGAGATTTATGACTGACAATTAGCCGATCATTCATTTCTGAGCGTTTTCACCGGATTTGCAGAGGCCGCCTTATAGGACTGGTATGCCACTGTAAGCCAGGCAATAAATAATACTGCAATTCCAACTGCAAGAAACAGAAGGATTCCCGGATTGTTTTTATAGACAAAACTTCTGAGCCAGAGATTTATTCCTTTCCACGCAATGGGAACAGAGATCAGAAAGGCAGTGAGAACCAGGAAAGTGAAGTTTTTTGATAAAAGATAAATAATATCCCGCGGTGAAGCTCCCATCACTTTGCGGATCCCGATTTCCCGTGATCGTTGAATTGTAAGGAAAGAAGCCAGTGCAAACAGGCCAAGGCAGGCAATCAGGATGGCGAGTACGGCAAAAGCCGTGACTATCCTGCCAGTGCGGTTCTCTGTTGCATACATTCTGGCGAAGCTGTCATCAAGAAAAGAATATTCGAATGGAAATTCGGGATTCAATGCTTTCCATGTCTTTTCAATTGATTTCAGGGCCAGACTGGTTTCGGCAGGATTGAAACGGAATGAGATCCTGTCATTCGAATGACCCAGGTACATGCATAGAGAACCGATGGTTTCATGCAGGGATTCCCAGTTAAAATCCTTCACAATCCCGATAATATGTAACGTCCTTATTTTGCTTAAATCAATTGAATTATCTACAGTTCCTTCAAATATCTGAATTTCCTCACCAATCGGATTCTTAAATCCGAAGAGTTTTGCTGCATGTTCATTCAGGATAATGGCCGATGAATCACTCGGAAACTCCGGCGAAAAATCCCGTCCGGCGACAATTTGCATTCCAAGTGTTTTAATATATTCATGGTCCACCGCCCATGATTGCATGTTAACGGATGTTTCAGGAGAACGGTTTCCTTTTTTCCAGTATGTGGTATTGTTCCTGTTTGAATTCGAAACCGGAAGAAAACCTGTAACGCTGGCGGAAAGTATCACGGGATCCTTCAAAACCTCCTCCTTAAAAGCCTGTGCCTGGTTTTCGGGAATGCTGGTAACATCCACAGTAATGACCTGATCTTTTATATATCCGAGTTTGAAATGCTGTATGAAATTCATCTGGTTATACACTGCAATAGTCCCTGTGATCAGCACAGTGGATATAGTGAACTGAAACACCACCAGTATGCTGCGGATGAGCCGGCCCCGGCTTCCGGCAGCAATGTTGCCCGACAGGATGATCATGGGCCTGAAAGCCGACATGATCATAGCCGGGTAAAGGCCTGCCAGTATTCCAATTACAATTCCAACCGGTAGGATGATCAACCAGAAAAGGATACTTCCATTCGGAACAATGAGCGCCTTTCCCGACAGTGAATTAAAAAAGGGCATCAGCAGGTTTGCAAGGAAAACTCCAACGATGACAGCTGCAATGCTCATTAATACAGATTCGGTAAGGAACTGGAATATGAGGAGTTTCCGCTGGGAACCCAGGACCTTCCTCAGTCCGACTTCCCGGGCACGGTCTGCCGACCGGGCAGTAGCCAGGTTAATAAAATTTACAAGGGCAAGGAGGAGAATAAAAATGGCAACTACCGAAAAAATATACACATACCGAATGTCTCCATTGGCCTCCAGTTCAGCAAGTGCATCGGAATGAAGATGAATGTCCAGCAGGGGCTGGGGGATCTCTTCTACAATAGTACCTTCCTTCAGGAGCTCATCAATAGTTTTACCGGTAAAAGCCAATGCCTGTGGTCCCGCATATTTAAAAAACAGGTCATTGATCTTCTTTGGGATAGAAGTTACATCTGCCCCTTCCTTCACCAGGTAATACGTATTAAAATTATTGCTCAGCCATTCATTGTTTTGACCTTCTTCGAGACCACTCATGGCAAGCATCATGTCGAAATGAAAATGGGACTTGCGGGGTATATCCCTGTATACCCCGTTAACTGTAAATAACATATTCCCATTCAACAGGAGGGTTTGATTGAGCGGGTCATTGTTCCCGAAGTATTTTCGGGCGGCCGATTCGCTAATCACCATTGTATTAGGTTCCTTCAAAACCGAATTGATATTCCCTTTAAGGAGGGGAATTGAAAATATACTGAATACACCGGGATCAGCCCAGATGGCATTGTATTCCTTATAATTTTCTTTGTCTTTTTTTACAAGGAATGTTCCCCATGACCGGAACCGGGTTGCATCCTCAATTTCCGGTATCTCCTCACGGATGGTCCGGGCAAGGGGTGCGGGACAAACCGCATACCGCGCATCATTTCCACCGTATTTTATATGACTGATCAGCCGGTAGATACGATCCGATTTGGTATTGAATTTATCGTACCCCAGTTCATCGGTGACAAACAATGCAATCAGCAAGGCACAGGCAATTCCGATGGAAAGTCCGGCCACATTTATGAATCCGAAGAATTTATGTTTTCCCAAATTCCTTACAGCTATGGTAAAGTAGTTTCTGAGCATATCCTGGTAATTTAAATATCTATTGAATAGGACGCACAAGTTTTGAATTGGTTGCATATAGAAACAGGGTTTTTCACCGAATGTTGGCTGCAACCCGGAAAACGGATTCAGTAGAATTTGCCCGGGTGAAAGTGACCTCCTGATTATACCCTAAGAAAAATGCTTGCCGAGAATTTCACTCCTGTAATTGAAAATGGTATCCAATTGTTTCCGGATGAACAGGCGATTCGCAATGGCTCCCAAAAAGCCAAAAGGCGGCGAATAAGTTACGATGTCGGTCATTAGAACACCTTCCCCGTTGGGCTCAATGAAATGCTGATGATGCCAGAGAGAATAGGGACCTATTCGCTGCTCATCGATAAAATAATTCATTTCCTCAATATGTGTTATTTCCGTAACCCATATCATCTTTATTCCCATCAATGGTTTTACTGTATAACTGATGATCATTCCCGGGTACATTTTTTCTGGAAGATCTTTCGAAGTAATCTCAAAGCCCATGTATTCAGGTGTAATGACCTTAAGATTTTTGGGTGATGAAATAAAATCCCAGACTTCTTTACTTGAAGCGGAAACGAATTGTGTTTTATGAAGCTGGTAATATGCCATAATTGAAAGGAATTATTTGAGGCTTTTAAAATGAAACCATGGAAGAAGTTGTATCCAAATCGCTGACCGGCCACCATGAAACGTTATCAATATCACGAACAACCTGGTATGTGTCAACCGTTATAAGAATTAAGGCAAAATCCATTTTCTGCATAAAATTCTCAAGATCAGGATGTCTATTCAAGTGCTCATTAAGAAGCTCTGCATGATCAGAGGCCAGAATTTCCTGAGCAATACCAAATGCCGTCATTGCAACAGACCTATTTTGGCCCGACTTATAAGGATCCTCCCCCTGAATGAGGACGGCCACTTTACCATTATATTGCAGATTTTGGAATTTGCGTGTGTTGCTGGAAGTCACAAAGATCAATTGTCTCAAACCGTTGACCGGTGTTATCGCGATCAGACTTGCATGTGGCTGATTGTCTTTCTCAGTTGCCAGCACAGCAAGCCTGCTTGCCTGAAGTGCATCCTCGATATACTGTTTTATTGGAATTTGTTTGCTCATTGATGAATCACTTGCCATTTGGCGAAATAAACCCGTGCCAGAATTGATTACCAAAGTATAACATAGCCGGCAACTGATTTGTTTAACTTAACATCAATGACAATGAATCATTTCATCAGATTCTCATTAATTTGTACGGAAATTGTTTGTCCTTCCCCTATTTTTAGGTACTTTTGCCTCGTCCGCCGTAGCCTTGGCGAAGGCGGACAAGTAACGCCATAGCTTCGGTGAACGCAGTCAAATACCGCCTTCGCTAAGGCTATGGCGGTCGAGGCCGGCCCCGTAGTTCAGCTGAATAGAACGTCAGATTCCGGTTCTGAAAGTCGGGGGTTTGAATCCCTCCGGGGTCACTGATTATTTTAAATAGCCTTCAAAGTCATTGATTTTGAAGGTTATTTTTGGTTCGATAAAACCAGAAGAATCTGTTGGTAATTTCACAATCTATTGATATACATTGATATTTGTGGTTCGAGTACTACCAGGTTTCATTCTAAACAAGCCTTTCCTCCAGTGCATCTTTCCATAAAACAAACCGGATCTTTAATACACTGCCTTCATGCCGTTCCGCCAAATAATGTAATTGCTTTTGGTGCCTGTAGTTGTCTTTGCTCAAAACATCTGAGAGCAATTCTTCCGCTGATTCATAGATGTTGCTTCCGGTTCCGTTACTAAGGTCTCTATTTAGGCCTTTTTGTTCTATAGGAAAACTCTTGCCAAAAAAGTTCCTTTCCACAAAACGGAACCGTACACTTTCAACAATTTCCCTGTTCAGCTTTTCAGGATCTGATGAGCTTGCAGATAAAGCAGTGACAGCTTTCTGTTTATTCATAATGGCAGTTATGAAGACTGTTACTGTTTTCGATTTAAAGAAATTTTCAAAATAAGGTTTCAGCACTTCAAATTCAGGACGGATATTCAGGCATATAGCCGCTCTTTTTGTCTTTCTCCCACCGGATAGCGAAAACATCATCGCGCCCTTTGAAAAGGGATCTGAACAAGGATATTTTTAATTGAAGATTTTCCATTTGTCTGTTGAAACAACAAAGCCATAAACTTTAAAAGCAGGAGCCATCAACGTTTGAAAGCTATGTTTAATAACACCATTTACATGGAAAAATTGCAGTTATTTGTAATACAAAAAAACAAAACCTGGTTCAAAATCGTCTTTTACATTACAGCAAGATCAACTGATTTTTCTCAACTTATTAATTCGCGAGGGTTTGCGTGCACTGTGAATAACACCCAGGATAATCACCTCTGCGGGTTTTATTTTGTAGATAATAAGCCAGCTTTGGCAAACTGCTTTGCGATATATTTTATCTGCTGTCGGAATTTCTTCACACTCACGAAAAGCCAGAGGGTTTTGCCCTATTCGGTCGATGGTCTCAAAAAGGGCATCGCCCACACGGATGGCATTTAATGGCTGATGATTGATAAAGGCAATGTAACCCGTAATGTAATCAATGTCCTGCTGCGCGTTTTCAGTAACCCTTACTTGATAAGTTGTTGGAGTTTTTTCTTTCGGTTTTGCCATTGTTGTTTTGCTTGCGTTAGGCTAACGGTAGGGGTATGTTCTGAAAGATATATCCATTTTCTGAATTCTTCCACGCTCATAGGATCTCCGGGCAGACTATAGGAGGATGTGACTTCATTTTCACTAATAATGCGGATTAATTGCTTTGCTTCTAAGTTATGAAGTTCCTCAAAAGCCTTTTTATCCCTGAGTTCTACCAGTATGGTTCGCATAGCATTAAGCAATTAATTTTTCTTTCACTGTCAATTTCACAACAAAATTAGCAATTTATTCCCAATAACTCGGAAAACTTGGGACGGGGATTTATAATGAGAAACTTGCTCCGGAACGAATGATCATCCTCGCGCCAAAAGGGTTTGTAGTTCAATTCTGTTAGTTTAATAGTGAAATGACCGTAATTTGCTTAGTTTCACCAAGTCATTCAAAAATGGTTTGAATTCGGTCCCCTCGGGGTCACTAGATTGCGAGTAATGGCATTGTAAATCAATATTTTACAATGCCATTTTTTATTTTACACACAATTATACACACGTAATTAGTTAAATATACTCTTGACATCATTAAATGGATGATCTATTAAGGTTTTTACTCAAAATAAGCTTGACTTGATTTCTTTTATTTTATATATTTAGATAGAATTGAGGGAAAAATATTTAAGTAATACCGAAATTCAATATTTTATTAACAATTAAATTAATGGCTATTAAGTGATAGTTTGCAATTTCGAATACTATTTAATAGGCTACTACTAAACGAATACAATAACTAAGGCTGTGCCGATCGGTACAACGTTAAATCTGAAACCCAAATTGTTCACACCATGCCGCCTGGATATGTTGATAAGGTATGGAACCCGTTAAACAAGACGAACTTCACAAATAAGTTCGTCTTCGTCATGCTGAAAGGCACTTTTCAGACGACAATAAAATTGCTGAAGTTGTGATTTTTTTATAATTGCAATAATAAGGTATAATATATTGAAAGTCTAATATTTAATGGGATGAAAATGAAAAAGCATTTCCAATTCTTTTGCTGCGTGATTGAGATTTTACTTGTCTCTGATTTGGCCGTAGCGCAGAACAGCATCTTCACTCAGGTCGGCACGATCCAAGGACCGGTAGAAGCTATCGCCAGCATTGTAGTTAGCCCAGATGGACATACGATCGCTTACGGCACTTTTGCCGACACTCTCATTCGGATCGTTGATGTAGAAACAAAGCAAGAAATACGATCCTTAATTGGACACACACAACCAGTGACCGCGCTTGCATTTAGTCCAAACGGCAAACTTCTTGCTTCCACCGGCACCGTTAATCTGGGTTCGCCGGTTGACGGTACAGTCCGCCTCTGGGACGTTGCAAGCGGATCTCAACTCGCCTTTGTGGAGACAGCCCCGGCAGGTACAAGCCAGCTTGCCTTCTCCCCTGATGGCTCTATGCTTGCGGGCGCTGGAGGCGGAGGAGCTACACTCCAAGTATGTCTATGGGATACAATCACATTGAGCGTCCTACGCAATATTTCCGGTGTGTTCCGGATGGTTGCATTCAGTCCGGATGGAAGCCGTATTGCCACAGGAAAACGTGACGACAAAGTGTATCTCATGGATGTTATCACTGGAAATGAGATTACAAGCTTTGACGGACACACAGGTTGGATTCAGTCGGTCGCCTATAGTTCCGACGGCCAAATGCTTGCCACTGGAGGTGAAGACCAGACGATTAAGGTCCGGAACGCCCAAAACGGGCAGACGACTAACACGCTGATTGGACACACATCATTTCCAGATTATCTAGAGTTCAGTGAGGATGCATCAATGATGGCGTCACTCGGGAGCGGCATGAACATTACGCGCACAAACGACGGAATATCGATCTCACTTGGCGATGAGGATAAGTTTCTTCGCATATGGGATGTCAATACCGGCACGGAGCTGCCACGGTTGAATATTGAATCGGACGTTCTAATAGGAGTGTCGTTCAGCTCTAATTGGAACGTTCTCGTCACTGGGAGTGCTAACGGTTTAATACGAATCTTTCAGTTGGCTGGAGCAACGTCAATTGAAGAAAGCCTGGGCCCGACAATCTTTGAACCTCTCCAGAACTATCCCAATCCGTTTAATCTGACTACGACCATTAAATTCCAGATTACAAACTGCGACCATGTAACCCTGAAAATTTATAACGTGCTTGGTAAAGAAATCGCAACTCTTTTAAATGCAGAAATGAGACCGGAAATTTATGAGGTGACGTGGGATGCAGGGGGATTTCCGGACGGCATATATTTTTATAAGTTAGAAACCAGTTCATTTGCCGAATGCAGGAAAATGGTATTGAAGAGATAAAATATAGGCAAGCGAAGATCTGAAATCGGACAGATTGTATTCAATGAATGAATATAAACCCCGGCAAAATCGCCGGGGTTTTAATTAAAAATATGAATATATAAATACAGTTTTATTTTATTACCACTAATTTCCGGATGACATTAAACGAATTTGTTTTCAATAAAATTTGATATAATCCTTCTGATAAATCTGAAATATCCGTTTCAATTTCATAACTATTTGGAGATAAAGTCCCGTTATGAAATATTTTCACCATTTGCCCTTGACTGTTAAAAGCTGAAATATTCACATTACTTTCTTTCTCCAGCATAAACTTAATAATACATGATAAGTTAGCGGGATTAGGGTATATTTTCAATACATTTTCAATCTTATTACTTTCAGTACCCGTGACATTAGTAATTGTAATATAATCTTTTTGAGACAGGGTATCGGCTCCTCCTGCACCTGAAACAATTAATGTAACAGTGTAGGTCCCGGCAACTGTATAAGTATGGCTGGGATTTTGTTCAGAACTCGTATTTCCATCACCAAAGTCCCAGGACCAGTTTGAAATATTTCCCACTGAATTATCAGTGAATGAAACTGTCAAAGGTGCCGTGCCATTGGTTGGTATACCAATATAACCGGCATTTAAAATATTGTCTTCACCTTGTATTGTTAAATTAATATTCTCTCTGATATTCCCGCCTATTATTTCATTATTTGAATTATAAAAAAATGAAACAACTTTAACATCGTAAGTACCCACTGGAAACATAGCAACAGGGGTTAAATCAAAATAGATATCATATACATTCCATTCTCCAGGCATAGTGAGCATATATAAGCTATCAAGGTGCACTATGACGCCTTCAAATAATGAGTCCTCCAGCGTAAATATGCCAACTGCATAATAACTTGGTTGACCATATGAAGCCGACATATATGAAAAATCGGTTGTAGTACCTTTTGTCAGAGAAATAGAGAAAATGCTATCATCAACTGGGATCACAATTGGATCTTCTTCCGTTTTTTCCCTATATGATCCTATTTTACTTATTGGAAAAACTGAAAGTTTTGATTCCAATAGTTTTCGGTTCTTTACATTAAAATCCTGTGCATTATCGATTTCTTTTGCCAATAATTCATATGTGCATAAACTTGTTTGGCATAATGAATTAGTAACCTGAAAGATCATTAAAACTGCAATTAATGCTTTCATAGTGGTTTTTTTTAATCTGCTGGATGGATACTATTTCCTTTTATTAAAACACTATTAATTTACAAAAAAGCAAAGTTAAAGTCAAGTTAAATATGGGATTAATTCATTGATTTTCTGTAAATCCGCGATAATCTGGCTTAAATTCAGTCCCCTTGGGTTCGCTTGATAATGAACCACTTACAAGGATATTGTTAAAGATTAGGGATAGTCATAATAACAATTTAAATGACTGCTATTTTGTTAAGGGTTTTGATTTCTTGCAAATTTTAAGTTCATCATAGGCAGTCGCATCAAGATAACCGGTTTTCATGGTAAAACCTTTGAGCATTACCATATAATATTTGTTTGGCTTAAAACCAACATAGTTGTAACGCATATTCGGATAACCTACATAATGGCTTTTTTCCAAAGTATTTAAATGGGCTACTGCATATTCCTTCTGTTTTAGTTTAGCGAGTTTTATGTTATCGGCCATAACTAACCATTTTGCAGTAGCACCCACCATGGAACTCAACCTGTAAATATAAACTACTGCATCGTCTTTGTCGATAAAGGCTTCTAGTTTATTGGTTATCGTCGTGTCAAGTATTACCTCTTCAGTCCCGGGTTTTACAAAATTTACCGTATCGATTTTAATCACCTGTGCAAAACTGCCTGGTGCGATCAACATGAATAAAAAAAAGAATACATTTTTCATGACTTTGGGTTTTAATGGATTTAGAATAAGAATTATACTGGCATTTACAATTAAATTGCAGCATTTCGTACTTTCAGCCCTCAATTCACTTGATTACTTTCTACACAGAGCCCCGTTTCACTCCGACCTGCGCTTTTACATATCAGGGCTTTGCCTCTTGATAATTTGGCATCAATTATGAAAAGATAATTATTGATAATTGCCAATAGTCATAAAGTTTTATTTTATTACCACTAATTTTCGGATGATATTAAACAAATTTGTTTTCAATAAAATAGGATATGATCCTTCTGATAAATCTGAAATATCTGTTTCAAATTCATAGCTATTTGGAGATAAAGTCCCGTTATAAATTGTTTTCACCATTTGTCCTTGACTGTTTAAAGCTGAAATATTTACATAGCTTTCTTTCTCCAGCATAAACCTGATAATACATGATGTGTTAGCAGGATTAGGGAATATCTCCAAGGAATTCTCGTGTATTGTTTGTTTTATTTCTGTGGGTTCAGCGGATAATTTTGTAACCCCTCCAAGTGTTCCAAACCATTTATTACCCTGTGCATCTATGGCAATTGCCGTAATAGTATCATTTGCCAGACCATCTGCAGTGGTATAGGTTGTCCAAATCGTACCATCAAATTTTGACACTCCAGTCATTAGTTCCAAACCATTTATTGTCCTGGGCATCTATGGCAATTGCCCAAACATAATTATTCTGAAAGACCATCCAAAGTGTATAGTTTGTCCAATTCGTACCATCAAATTTTGAAACTCCTCCATAAGTTCCAAACCATTTATTACCCTGGGCATCTATGGCAATTGCGTAAACACATATTACCTGCAAGACCATCTGCAGTTGTATAGGTTGTCCAATTAGTGCCATCAAATTTTGAAACTCCCCAATCAAGTTCCAAACCATTTATTACCCTGAGCATCAATGGCAATTGCATTAACAAAATTAAATGCAAGACCATCTGTGGTAGTATAGGTTGTCCAATTCGTGCCATCAAATTTTGAAACTCCTCCTATCAGTTCCAAACCATTTATTACCCTGAGCATCAATTGCAATTGCATAAACATAATTATCTGCAAGACCATCTGCAGTGGTATAGGTTGTCCAGTTAGTTCCATCAAATTTTGAAACTCCATCCAGTAGTTCCAAACCATTTATTACCCTGGGCATCAATGGCAATTGCATAAACAGCATTATCTGCAAGACCATCTGCAGTGGTATAGGTTGTCCAGTTTGTTCCATCAAATTTTGAAACTCCCTTTTCAGGTTCCAAACCATTTATTACCTTCTGCATCAATTGCAATTGAAATAACAAAATTATCCACAAGACCACCTGAAGTTGACTCAACAGTGTAATTGGTAAAAGTTTGAGTCTTAGCATGGTTTACCAATAAAATCAGGTAAACCAACAAGAAGATAATTGATTTTTTCATTGTAGTGGGTTTTACTGGTAGAAGACAATAGCAGGTGAAATCTGTATCCTTAAAGGCGAATATAGAATTCAACAGGAAAGATGCATTTAACAACGATTTCACAATATTCAGGTTTGGTTGTTATGGATCGCTGGGAAAAATGCACAACAAGTAATGAACAGACGGAGTGGTTCTTATATATTATAATTACATAATTTACAAAATATTGAAAGCAAAGTCAAGTGATTTTGGCTTATTTTGACGTAAATGCATAACTGTGGGGACCTTATCAAAATCCAGGATTGAATTCTGAAGAACGTGCAAGGGATAAAAATACTTATATCTGGCTATCTTTACTTGAAACAAAGTTGGAGTCCTATCCTTTATCCATTTGCACTTCTATTGTTCAATATTTTAAAAATAAACAGATGAAAAATTATCCAATTATTGTTCTACTGGGACTTATCACATCGGGTTCTCTGTGTTTTTCTCAGGCAGGCCAGACTTCAATTATCGAAGATTTCAAACCTTCAACCCTAATGGCTGACCTGGCGCAGGTCGTTGTATCAATACGCACAATTATTATTCAAATAGAATTCACATTTATTTTTATACCTGTACTTAAAATTTCTATCTTATAACAAACGAATTCAATGAATATCAGGACAAAGTTATTTCACTGTTTGACCGTTCCCCTTATCATATTGCCCACATTTTTATGGGGACAACAAGCCAACGTCAATCTCGATTACAATCCACAGAAGAATATGGAAGGGCTTATTCCTTTCAGTGCACCTTTAAATTCACCCGATGTTCACGACGACCGGACAGTTACTTTTCGTCTGAAGGCTCCGAAAGCACGGGAAGTGAAGTTAGCAGGAGTGGCAATCCTTACTGCACTTGGAAAAGGGAATGAACAAGTTCCGTTTACTATGGGCGAAGACAGTATCTGGACCTTGACAGTAGGTCCGTTGGAACCTGATATATATGCTTACTACTTAAATGTTGACGGTGTGCAAATTACCGATCCATGCAATACGTTTGCTGCTTTTACGGCCATGCCCCCCTATAGTGAGTTAATTGTTCATGGCGATGGACCCGCCTAGTATGATGCCCGAAACGTCCCTCATGGAAATGTAACCAGGCATATATATCATTCAGACGTGACAAACGGTGAGCGTGAACTCTATGTTTATACCCCTCCGGGATATGATCCGAAAATAAAGTATCCGGTTCTCTACCTCCTTGGGGGTAGCGGAGAATTGCCTTCTAACTGGATTTATGATGGCCGGGTGAACCTGATAATGGACAATCTGCTGGCTGAAGGCAAAGCAATTCCCATGTTGATTGTCGTACCGAACAATCAGGTTATTCACCGCAACAATCCCAGACACGCAGAACTTACTTTCGATATTTTTGAAAAAGAGTTGAGAAACCACGTTATCCCGTTGGTTGAAAGTGCCTATAGTGTGAAGCAGAATCCGAAAGGCAGGGCACTTTCCGGTTTGTCGATGGGCGGACGTCATACCATGTTTGTCGGATTCAGGTCGCTTGACCTGTTTGCTTCGTTTGGTGTGTTAAGCGCTGGCGATGTAAACGCTGAAACTTCGATAGCCTATTTTCTGAACGATCCCGATGTTAATAAGAAAGTGGACTATTTATTCATAGGTCAGGGCACAGAAGAGTCTCTGGGATTTATGGGAAAAAGATGCATTGCATTACACGAGGCTTTGAACAATCATAACATCAGACACGAATATTATGTTGGCGGACATGGAGGTCATGATTGGGCCACCTGGCGCCATCTGCTTTATTATCGATTTTTACCCAACCTGTGGAGAAACCAATAAATCAAAATTTATGAAGACGATCGTTTTATTGATAGCTATAGCATTTACATTTATTACGACCAGTTGGGCTCAGGTGCAAGTGAAGGTCGAACAGGGCATTGTTGAGGGAACTATAGAAGACGGATTGAGGATTTTTAAAGGGATCCCTTTTGCTGCGCCACCTGTAGGCGATTTACGCTGGAAAGCCCCGCAACCGGCAGAAAAATGGGCAGGTGTTAAACGTACAACCGGATATGCACCGGCTTCCATTCAGCCAGGCAATCCACCATCGGGGAAAAGCGAGGATTGTCTTTACCTGAACATCTGGACACCGGCAAAATCGGAGAAAGAAAAAATTCCAGTGCTGGTTTGGATCTACGGAGGTGGTTTTAGTTTTGGATCTACCTCCGACCCTGTTCATAATGGCGAACATCTGGCCCGGAAAGGAGTTGTGCTGGTGAGCATTGCTTACCGTGTGGGGCCGCTCGGCTTTTTGGCACATCCGGAATTGAGTGCTGAGAATCCGAATCATATTTCAGGAAATTATGGCTTGCTCGATATGATTGCGGGACTTCAATGGATACAAAAGAACATCGCTGCATTTGGCGGGGATCCGGGTAAAGTGACCATTTTTGGAGAATCGGCCGGAGGTATTGCCGTTAGCATGCTATGCGCATCGCCATTGGCCAAAGGATTGTTCCAGGGTGCGATTTCACAAAGCGGTGGTTCTTTTGGACCGACACGCCCAACTACATTCCCCGGGGAAAATATGAAAAGTCTTCAGCAAGCCGAACAGGCTGGAATTGAATATGCCCAAAAAGCTGGTGCTTCTTCCATTGCTGAATTGCGAAAGATGGAAGCTGACAAACTTCCCCCAGGATGGGGATCGGGGAGTGCCTGGCCAATTGTTGATGGTTACGTAATTCCCGACGATCAATTCAAGATGTATGAATCGGGTAATTATAATGATGTACCTGTTCTTATAGGCTATAACTCTGACGAAGGGGCAAGCTTTTCACGTGAAAAAACTCCTGAAGAATTCATTGCCGGTGTTAAAACCCGGTACGGTAAATTTGCCGATGACCTGATTAAAGCTTATCCTGCCGGAAAAACCACAGTCCCTAAAACCGCACGGGACCTGGCACGCGATGCCGCGTTTGGATGGCACACCTGGAGCTGGGCAAGGCTTCAATCCAAAACAGGAAAATCAAAGGTGTTTTACTACTATTTCGATCAACATCCCAATTATTCTGAAGACTCACCAAAATTTGGGTATGGCTCACCACACGGGCAGGATGTTGCTTATGTTTTTATGAACCTTGATCCTTCAAACCCGGAAACTACAAAATCGGACCTTGAAATTTCGGAAGCGATGGGAACATACTGGACTAATTTTGCCAAATACGGCCAGCCTAACGGAAAAGGTGTCCCGGAGTGGCCGGCATTCAGCGACGAAAATCATATGGTGATGTACCTTGGCCCAACACCGCATCCAGGTCCTGTACCGAGACGAAGAATCACTTAAAGTACTGGATTCCTATTTCCGATGGAGGCGAACTCCGGAGGGAATGGCCTGGGCTAAATAGATTATTATTAGACTGTTACGTGCAAATGAAATGAAGTAATCACCTGGGCAGGTTGTTTTCCCCTGATCCGGGGTAATTATTGTCTTTGGGCAACAGCAGCAGATGGGAAATTTCCATCGGCAACAACTATTTTATCTCCTCGTCAAAAACCACCGCCACCTTGCCGCATTTTCCGCTTGCCATCAGAGAATAAGCCTTACTAACATCTTTCAATTCAAATCTATGAGTAATCAGGGATTCCGGTTTTATATTCCACCGGACCAAACGTTCCACAAGTTCTTCCATTCGCCAGATATTAGTGACCCAGGAACCATAAATGGTTTTTTGATCGTGAATGATATCTTCTGAAGGTTGAAACTCACAGGTGCCACCTTCTCCAATGAATACAATTTTACCCCATTTACGGGCAGCCTGAATACATGTAAGCCGTGCCTTGTTACTGGCAGAACAATCTATTGATTTCTCCACGCCATGACCTGAAGTCAAATCCTTGATCTGCTGTACATTATCATCACCGGCTTTGATCACTTCAGTGAATAATCCCAATTCTTTTGCCAGGGATATTCTTTCATCAATTACTTCAATTCCGAATATCTTCTGCGCGCCCAATGCTTTACACAACATGGCAGAAGCAAGCCCGACAGGGCCCAGCCCTGTGATTAGCACATCATCATTTCCACAGATGCCGATTTTTTCAAGGCCTTCATATACAGTTCCGAAACCGCAGGCCACCTGGGCACCATCAGAATAGCTCAGTTCATTGGGCAGGTATACCAGGTCCTTTTCTTCAGCAAGCAGGTATTCAGCCATTCCGCCATCGCGTTGCCAGCCATAGGCACGCCTGTACTCGCTTGTACAGGATATCATATATCCCCTCCTGCAATCGTTACAAACTCCACAGCCCGAGATATGATAGATAATCACACGGTCGCCGCTTTTAAATCTCCGGCATCCGGGACCTGTCTCCACAATCTGGCCACAGGGTTCATGTCCGGCAATCATTCCCGGCTGATATCCTTCGGGTCCTTTCCCCAGATGCTCATGATATATGCAACGGATATCCGAACCGCAGATAGTAGACGATTTCATTCTTATCAATACTTCTCCGTGTTTTGGAACAGGAATATTAAATTCTCTTAATTCCGTAGTACTGTTCCCCGGCAGTAATGCTCCAAGCATCTTACTCATAATGTGTATTTTAAAATTTTAATATTTATTGTTTTATTTCTCCGTCAATATCCCACAAATCTTCCCACCGCTGGTTGTCTTTCCAAAGAAATACCTGTCCTTTGATAAGCCTGCAATTTTTATCAATTTTTGCGATATCTTCCATATCCTTATCGGTAAGCGTGACCTTAACGACTGCTTCAATGTTTTCAAAAAAGTGATTTACTGAAAACGGAATGGGTATTTGTCCGCGCTGAATGGCCCATTTTATGGCCACCTGTGCAGGTGTAATATGATACCGTTCAGCGATTTTAGTAATTACCTGATCTTCAAGGTCAACAGTGTCTTCAGGGGTCCTGTCACGTTCAGGACGACCCGGAGAACCAAGCGGGCAATAGGCGATTGGTTGTATATTATTATCCAGGCAGAACTCAAATAGTTCGGGTTGCTGAAAATGAGGATGCAACTCCATTTCATTGAATGCAGGTCTTATTTTTGCATCCCTGAGCAGTAGTTTTAGTTTGGGAATGGTCATGTTGGAAGTTCCGATTCTTTTTACAAGTCCTTTTTCTACCAGGCTTTCCATTTGCCGCCAGGTATTCATGTAATTTTCATGAATATAAGGCTTTGCATCGGGATTGCGCGTATTGACATCACATTTGGGTGGATGATAGTTTGGAAAAGGCCAGTGAATCAGATATAGGTCGAGATAATCCAGTTGAAGATCTGCCAACGATTTTCGGCATGATGCCTGCAACATCGTTGTGCTTATCATTCCATACCTTGGAAGTTATCCACAATTCTTCCCTGTTAATGATGCCGCTTTTAAAGAGTTCATTCAGCGTATGGCCTATATTTTCTTCATTTCCATATACTGAGGCACAGTCGATATGCCTGTAACCTGCAAATATTGCTTTCCTGATTGTTGCTGCAACCGTTTCCGGGTCCACCGAATCAGAGCCAAAGGTTCCCAGTCCGATAACAGGAATTTTACCTCCATCGGACAGATGTATCCCTGGGAATTAAATCAGGATCAATTTGTTTTAGACTGGAATTATTATCAATCATTTGTTCTGGGATTATATAGTTTTGGCAAGGCCTGCACCAACACACTCTTTAAACATGGTATTCAAAGGCCCCTTTTCACGGCTAAAATCAATACTGATCAACCGTTCGGGCAATTCATTATTATTAATTGATTTCTTCTGGGTAAGGCAGAAATTGAGGTAAAACATACAAGGATAAATATAATCAGACGACCCATGTTATTCAGTTTTCAATTTTGGTTTCCGATACAAACAAATTCTAAACTATAATTATTGACTATAACAGATCTTAAAAATAATCTTTAAAATCTTTAAGATATATCATTTTATTAAATTACGCTGTAATTCATGAGTAAATTATAGCAAAATCCTTCTCATCTTATTGAATTTCAACATGTCATCCAATAAATGGTTGGATTTCGGCCCTTTTGGGGTCACTCAGCACTTCCCGTCTTTGGTGGGATTTTTTTTCACTCAGAGGAGGGACTCTCTGATTCGCGAAGATTTGCTGAGACTGATGAGGTTTTGCAATGCAGCTTTGCGACGGTTCTGGTAATCTCCTGCACTTGTTGTGCTTTTAGCACTTAGTTGTGGATACTTAAAATCCGTATTATGCAACAAATCAATAAAGCACACGTCTATCCAGTTAAAGCAGTGAAATTATGAAAAAAATCCTGGTTGCCTTACTTTGTATTCTCTGTTCTTCTGCCACAATACTTGTTTATTCCCAAGGCACTGTAATAATTCCAAATGAGGATACTATAGTTACATTGATGAAAAGAGATCATGTACCCACTGCTGGAATTTGTTTGATCGAAAATGCCAAATTGATATACGTTAAAACTTTCAGGGAAGACAATAAAACAATTTCTGAAAATACATTTTTTAATATTGCTTCTCTGACAAAACCCCTGGTGACAATGCTAACCCTAAAGCTTGTCAGCCTGGGCCAATGGCAATTGGATGAACCCCTGTTTCATTATTGGACGGATCCTGATGTTTCACAGGACCCGCGAAATAAAAAGTTAACCACGAGGCTTGTACTTAGTCACCAGACTGGATTGCCAAACTGGAGGGGCCATGAACCGGGAGGAAAACTGTCGTTTGAATTTGAGCCGGGAAGCAAATGGAAATATTCAGGAGAAGGATTTGAATATCTGCGTGAAGCCATTGAACATAAATTTAACATTCCAATCGAAATACTTGCCGATTCCCTTCTATTTAAAAACATTGGAATGAAAAATACAAAATTTTACTGGGATCAGGATACTGACTCCTCGCTTTATGCAGGAAGATATCATGAGGACGGGACTCCCTATGAATATGAAACCTGGCAGGATGCCAATGCTTCAAACCTGGTTCTGACAACAGTGCAGGATTATGGAAAATTTGGTTTGTATGTGATGAAAAACATCCATTCGAATCAGGAAATCTATAATGAAATGATTAAGACGCAGGCCAGGCCTTCCGATAAAAAGGAATTCGGATTAGGCTGGTCAATCACAAGGGGATTAAGCAATGGAGAATATGCGTTGGTACATACTGGTAGAAATCCTGGTGTAAACACGATAATAGTCCTTCTTCCTGAATCCGAACAGGGGAATTGTTGTTTTTACTGACAGTGACAGTGGCAGTAAGTTATATTCGGAACTGGTAGGCATTTCAATTGATTTAGGAAATGAAATTATCAAACGAGTCGAATAGTCTATGTTTCTTACCAAATGAATATGATCTTTTCTAATTCGGTTTAATAACTCTTTTTTCTCTTCTTAAGCAAACCAGTATAGTTTTATTCTCAAGTGCTTCAAATTTGCAAAATAAGGTTTGTCCAGTTATTTGGGGCGTAAGACACTTTTTGAATGTGGATTAAAATAATTGCACTATTTTTACTTAATGAAGCATACTGACGAAGATATGACCTGTTATTTGAAAACTGTTGTTATTGCAATCATTTTTCTGTTAGCTTTATCAGGAACCGACAGCAATTCCAGGAATTATTCGATACCGGAATGTAAACTTACTTCAGATATTCATCAAACCGATGTTCAGGCTGTACTTGCTCCTGAAACAACCTTTTTTGCAGTACTTCTTCCCGTCGATATACCTGAAAGTAACCGAACGGTTATTGAAAAGAATAAAATTGCCTTCGACTCACGCTTGTTTGAACAGCGTTTAAAAACTATAGGAAAGAGCCACAAAGTCATCATTCCGTTTCCTCAATTGCATATTAATTTCCAACTGATTCCTTTAAAACAGGATGATCCTCCCTCTTTGAGTTAGATGATTGAAGATAGTGATATCTCCCTGATAAAGGGAACATTAATAATCTAACTTAAATATATAAAAATGAAAACTATTATAAGTGTTTTAATTGCCATTTTCATTCTGGAAATGCTGCCCTTGAATTTGATTAACGCGAATCAATATGTTCGTATAGTAATGGAGGCAACCGATGTAAATTCTTCCGAAGATGTAATGAAGCGTTCCTCAGATATAATGGCCGGCCGACTGAAGGATGCTGGTATTTCAGTATTTGAAATTAATATCGAACCGGGCAGAATTATCCTTAAGGTGGATGAACAATATGCTACCGACAAAATTAAAAATATGCTTATCGCCCGGGGAAGATTTGAATTCCGCGAGCCCGGCACACAAAGGGTGATTCTGGAAGGAAAAAACATCGAAAGTATGAAATCCATGCTCGACCAGTCGGATAGGCCGTATGCTGCCATTCAATTCAAAAAGGAAGCAGTTTCTTTGTGGGCTGAAGCTACCCGCAAGAATCTGAACAAATCAATTGCTGTTGTTTTGGATAACCAGGTAATTTATGACCCTCTTGTGAGGGAAGAAATTTCAAACGGCAGTTGCATTATAACCGGCAATTTTACAGCGGAAGAACTGCAATACTTTTCCATTTTGGGAAACAATGGAGAACTACCGGTTGCGTTCAGGATCGTCAATTAAAGCCAATGTAAAAGGAGATATTTCTTAACTTATTGAATTTCTGTAGATTCATCCAATATATAGTTTGAATTCGGCCCCCCGGGGTCACAAGGCCAACGATTCCCCGCCGCCTTTGGCGGTGGGGCATTTTTTTATTTGTGGCCACCGTTAAAGCACTTCTTGTGCTTGCAAAGGTGGCCACTAATAGAGAAAATGAAAGCAGCGTAGCTGCGGCATCATCAATCTTGAAGAACCCTCTCATTGCGGATCATGAAGTAATCCCTCGCTTCAAAACTGCAGGCAGCATTTATCTTGTAAGACACTCTCTATGGGGATCACGAGCGACAGCAAGTAAACCCTTTCATCTCACTCGTATAAGGATGAAAGTTTCTGCCTGCCAATTAGAATGATTGTCGAAAGTTATTTAAACAGCTTATCCTAAAACAATTTGAAGAAAGGCTTTATTAATTCACAACAACTTTTGCTTTCATTGACGGATGGATCGCACAATGGTACAGGTACAATGCGGCTGCAGTAAATTTAAAGCTGAATGTTCCGTTACTGCCTATATCTCCGCTATCAAACAGCCCTTTATCACTTGTAACTGTATGGGCAATACTGGCTTTGTTCGTCCAGGTAATAGTAGAATTGTCACTAGGCAACAAGGTTGATAAACAACGGGTTAAAAGCCATACCTTCAATCCAGACCTCATTTGTTCCGGGTGAACCTGAACTTCCACTATTGCTTCCCATGCCATACATTGTTGAATCTTTTGTGCAACTGTTCGAAAGGGTCAGAATTGCAAAAAGGATAGTTATGCCTATCGAAAATCCAATCTTAGAACCAATTGACTTTTTCATAATGGTAATTATTTAATGCTTTGTTCAATTCATACTTCTATGACAAGAAATATGATGGATGGTCCTAATAATTCGCATTTTATTTTTGATACTTTTAATTTGCAAAACCAGTTTGCATGTATTTGAAATAAAAAGTATCTGGAGGAGTTTTCCTGGTAAGAATCGATCAATTGTATCTTTGTCCGTTTTTGTATCGTTTTATTAATTCATTTTTGTCATTTTGAATCAAATATATCGTTCCGTACCAATGGCGTTCTCTTTTCGGATCGATTGTAAATCGGATCGACGGTCCGGCATGAATGCATGGGATGAGAGAATTAAAAACAAGATAGCTTGTTTGGCCCGGCCATGCAACCGCAACCAGGTGTTTTTTATCCCTGCTTTCGCGCAGGATAATGTCCTCGTCGCTTGTTTCGTTAACTGCCCACCAGGTCCACCCTATGTCAGCTCCGGGTTTTTCAATCTTTACTTTTCCGGGAGCTACAACATCTGAAAAACCTTCCCGCATAATGACCAGCATCGGGTCGGTTCCTTTTTCGGCCGCTGTGGGTGTTGTCTGGTCAAGACTCAGACACTTACCTTGCGACCATACAAAAACACCCGAAGTCACCCGTAACGGGTTGAAGTCATTTGATTTGTCGAGAGCCAGGCAAAACTGCGGAGAAATTTTCCTTAACTGACTTATCGGTATGATTCTTTACAAAAAACTCGATATGAACTTCATCACTTGTGGCGTTTACAATTCCACCAAATTCAATTCCATCGGGAGTGGTATAGGAATAAGAAATTTCTCCGGTGGTTTTGTTTATTTTCCAATCCGGGAACTGGTTCATTTTAGAGAGTGGCTGCATATCGGCACGGTTATGATCAATAAAATACATTCCCTCTTCACCGTCCAGCGTTTCAGGGAAACGCATTTCAATTGTTCCATCCATCCATGATGACGGCTATTTTAAAACCTATTTGGCCGAATTCGCCTATCGGGTTTATCGAGCGGGATTAGTTTAATGACATCTTTATTCTGTGAAAACACAGTGCAGCTTAAAGAATAGAAGATCCAAACAGATAAAAAGCCTTTTCTAAGTTTCATATGCGTACCCTTTTTATTTTAATATAAAGTGTTCTATACAGGAATTGCTTACATGTATCGCTAATCGTTCCCATAAGCTCAATCACCAGAAAAAATTTAATAAGATTGAAAAGTTAGATAAATTTAGTAAAGATGTATACACTTTGGAAGTTGTCAATTTGAAAAAGTCTGCATGGCAGAACCCTCACCCCAGATCGAATGTTAATCAGTAAACTGACTGACATTATCCAGGCAAACCTTGAAAATGTCAATTGCCGGTTTGAAGTACCGGGTTCTCCGTATACTCTTCCTGAACATGCTTAGGACTTCTTAAATGGAGTGATTTTTTTCATAAAAGGCCGACCTTGTAACTCCATACCTTATTGTTAGAAAAACTTGTAATTCTTACTACAACTGAGTAAATTTATATTCCTGGTTTATAAAGAGTAAATAAAATCATCTTTCACGGGAAATGATTAAGCATATCTTTACCATTGCCATAAGGAATATTCTGAAGTACTGGAACTATTCCTTAATAAACATTACGGGACTGGCTATTGGTTTAGCAAGTTTCATGTTTATTATCCTTTACATATCAGATGAGCTGAGCTATGACAGGTTTAACGAAAAGGCCGATAGGATTTACAGGGTTAACCGATTTTATAATGCCAATAATGCCAATGAGGATGCTGCAACTTGTCCATTCCCCTTGGCTTAAACCCTGGAAACAGCCTACCCTGATCTGGTTGAAAAAACAGTGATGTTTTTTAATGGATTAAGACCAAAATGGTTCTTTGATTATACAAATAGTAAGAACGAGGTGGTGAAGTTTAATGAATCCAATTTTTATTTTGTTGATTCAACTGTATTTGAGGTTTTTACCTTTCCGTTTCTTGCAGGGTGATCCCAAAACTGCACTTGCAAGACCTAGCACTATTGTATTAACAGAATCAACTGCAAAAAGATACTTTGGCAATGAGTCACCCATCGGAAAAACATTACGAATAGAGGAATTTGCAAATTTTGAGATAACTGGCGTTATTAAGGATATTCCTTCTCAATCGCATTTCAGAATCGATATGCTGGCTTCAATGTCAACATTTATTCAATTTAATGGTGGACGAAGTCAATTTAATCCTGGTTGGATTGGTAATCCTTATTGGACTTATGTTTTGCTAAAACCAGGTATAAAGCCAGAGATGCTCGATCAAAAATTTCCTGATTTTTATAAAACCTACTATACTGAAATTAAAAATCAGGATGTTAGGCACTATCTTCAAAGTTTAACCGATATCCATCTGAAGTCGCATCACATGTATGAAATGCATCAGAATAGCGATATTATGTACGTTTACATATTGTCACTTATTGCTGGCATTGTATTAATCCTTGCATGTATCAATTTTATGAATCTGGCTACAGCCAGTTCTGCAGGGAGGGCTAAAGAAATTGGGATTAAGAAGGTATTCGGCGGCGATCGCAAGGGTCTTGCCATTCAATTCCTTGGCGAAGCAATTATTCAAAGTGTTTTTGCCATGATAATCGCTTTTATCCTTCTGGCCCTTATCCTACCCTACCTGAACAATTTTACAGGTAAACAGATACTTGCATCGTCATTACTTCAGCCCAGGTTACTTTTTTTTACAGTAATGCTGTCCATTGTAGTAGGTATGTTTGCCGGTATTTACCCTGCAGTAATCCTATCCTCCTTTCAGCCATTAAATATCTTAAAGGGAGTACTCAAAAACGGCTCAAAAAGTGCAACTGCCCGAAGATCTCTGGTAGTATTCCAATTTACAATCTCAATAGGTTTAATTATAACTGCTTTTGTTGTTTTTGCCCAGCTCAACTATATGCGAAATGCCAAAATAGGTTTTAAGAAGGATCAGATTATCACTTTTGAAACCTCGGGACAGCTATTCAGAAACTATGAGGCTTTTAAGCAGGAATTAAAAGAGAATAGTGATATAGTATCTGTTACCGGGATGGAAGATGTGCTGGGTGTAAATCATAATACCCGGGCCTACCAGATTGAAGGATTAAATCCTGATGAAGATTATTACGTACCTGCATTCATGGTGGATTGGGATTTTATTCAAACATTTGATTTTAAAGTGATTTCCGGCAGGGCCTTCTCAAGGGATTTTCCCGGGGATACACTGAATGCTGTTGTCATAAATGAAAGAATGGTGAAGAACATGGGGTGGACGTTAGAAAATGCTATCGGCAGAAAGGTTAAATCACAGGATGGTGATGAAAGGGTTATTGGAGTAGTGAAGGATTTCAATGCCATGTCGTTACGTACACCCCTGAACAACTTCATTATTGATATGTTCCGTCGGCCACAGGTTTTCGCGAGAGTCATCGCGGTGAGGATAAATTCAACTAATTATGCTGATGCGATCAAGTTTATAGAAAGCAAATGGAATAAGTTTGTTCCGACCCGTCCATTCGAGTATACTATTTTTGAACAGCAGATTGACAGCCAATATAACGATGAGGAAAAATTTGGAAAATTTACTGTTATGCTCAGCGTTTTGGCCATCATAATTGCCAGTATGGGACTCATAGGCTTAACTTCATTTCTTGCCGAGCAACGAACCAAAGAGATCGGGATCAGGCGTGTTCTGGGAGCTTCTACCGGCAGTATTATCAAATTAATGTCTAATGAGTTTTTCCTGCTTTTAATAGTGTCAAACCTCATCGCATGGCCTGTTAGCTACTTTGCAACAACACATTGGTTAAACAACTATTCGAGCCATATTGGTACTCAATGGGAGCTATATATTCTCTCCGGATTAATCACCCTTTTTATTGCACTTGTAATCAGTGGATTTAGGGCATACAGAATATCCATGATGAATCCTGTTAAGACCTTGAAATTTGAATAATTGTTACCGGGATTGACCTGGTCTTTAAAATGCAAAACCTGAAATCAGAGCGGAATATCCTGAACAGGATTCAGGCTCTAATAATAGATTTGAGATTATGATTGACAGACGAAATTTTCTAAAAGTATCCGCATTAACCGGCAGTGGTGTATGGCTCGGAAATATTAATCCTTTCACCTTTAAACGCAACAATATAAGAAGTTTTGGGCTTTGCACAAATACAAAAACACTCAACAGCCATCCCGATTTTATTAATCTCATATCAGGGAGCGGCATCAACAATATATGGATGCCGCTATTTATAAATGGATACTGGCCTTATCCGGTTGAGGACATTTTGCTATGGAAAGAAAGATTTGAGCAAAAAGGCATTACAGTAAACATAGTAAGCGTCCCTTTCGGGCATCCCGCCGGTTCATTAGGCGATTCACAAAATTATGACATTACACCTGGTTATTGGCCCAGGCGTGTTGATATGGAAGGAAATAAATATTCAGGGACATCCGTACATCCGTCCATAACCCGGGAGAATATTTCAGTCATTCAAAAAGTTGAAAAATCAGGGTTCAGTAAATTATTTCTGGATGATGATTTTCGCCTGGCCATGGCACCGGGTACCATTGGCGGGTGTTTCTGCGATGATCACCAAACTGACTTTTGCAGTAAATACGAATATTCTTATAAAGATTGGGAGGAACTAAAACATTCCATTAAAAATCGCGACCTGAATTCGATCGTACGAAATTGGATTGACTTTAATTGTGATCAGCTCACTCATTCCTTCAAGGCACAACAAGCCGCAGCACCAAATGTTATGCTCGGTATTATGGTGATGTACCTGGGATCAGAAAAAGCAGGCATCAGGCTTAGCGATTATAGGGAATCTATCTTAAGAGTCGGAGAATTTATGTTCAGCGATGATAATTTTTCCCCCATAAAAGGTAAAACTGATGAGCTTTTCAGTTCACTATTTCACCGGAGATTTGTAAAACCGGAAATGGCCTTCAGTGAGACAACAGCCTATCCTCCCGATAAGCTCTCAGCCGGAAATATGGCTGCAAAATTGCACATATCTACCATTTCCGATGTGCGAAATACCATGATGATGAGCGGATTGGATCCTTTTCCATTTGATCATTGGAGTACACTTGCTCCTGCCATGGTTAAGGCTGCAGCAATACATGAAAAAACAGCAGGTCAGAAATTACGCGGGCCTTTTAAACACTATTGGGGAGAACGCAGCAGGATGGTGGGGGATGATAAGCCATACAGCCTTTTTATGGCCTCCGGAATACCTTTTGAGGTTACTGATATTCCTGCAACTGATGGTTGGACTTTCCTTTCCGATTTTGATGTTCAGGATGTAATAGCTTCTAAGTTAAAATCAAACGGGACTAAGTTTATATATGGCTCCAATGAAGACAAAAAACTGGCTGGATTGAGATTCGTTCCGGAAAGATTAAATGAAATCTTTGCATTTAAGCATGAAATCATTCCCTTATTGAAAGGTGTACCATATGTTATTGAAGATAAACCAGTTGTGTGTGCTTGGTATCCTGAAATCAAAGCGGTTCTGTTATGGAACTTATCAGAAACTAAAGAATCCCTTACGGTTAAGTTGGATAACAAAACAAGCACTATTGAGATTAAGGGACTTGATTCGGAACTTATCTCTCTTTAGTCTTTGTAAAGGATGACGAGTCGTCTGCTTTCTCATCTTCCTATATTTTAAAAAGGAGTTTTCCTGCAAAGAATCGATCAATTGTATCTTTGCCCGTTTTTGTAACGTTTCATTAATTCATTTTTGTCATTCTGTAACAAGTATATCGTTCCGTACCAATGGCGTTCCCTGTTCGGATCGATGGTAAATTGAATCGATGGTCCGCCATGAATGCAAGGGATGAGAGAATTAAAAACAAGGTAGCTTGTTTGGCCCGGCCATGCAACTGCAACCAGGTGTTTTTTATCCCGGCTCTCGCGCAGGATAATGTCCTCGTCGCTTGTTTCGTTAACTGACCGCCAGGACCACCCTATGTCAGCTCCGGGTTTTTCAATCTTTACTTTTCCAGGAGCTACAACGTCAGAAAAACCTTTTCGCATAATGACCAGCATCGGGTCGGATCCTTTATCGGCCGCGATAGGTGTTGTCTGGTCAAGACTCAGACACTTACCTTCCACCCATACAAAAACACCCGTAGTCACCCCTGACGGGTTAAAGTCATTTGATTTGTCGAGAGCCAGACAAAACTGCGGAGAAACTTTTCTTACCTGCTTATCGGTATGATTCTTTACAAAAAACTCGATATGAACTTCATCAGAGGTGGAGTTTACAATTCCACCGAATTCAATTCCATTGGAGGTGGTATGGGAATAAGAAATCTCCCCCGTAGTTTTGTTTATTTGCCAATCCGGGAACTGGTTCATTTTAGAGAGAGGCTGCATATCCGCACGATTATGATCTATAAAATACATTCCCTCTTCACCGTCCAACGTTTCAGGGAAACGCATTTCAATTGTTCCATCCATCCATGATGCGGCTATTTTAAAACCTAATTGACCGAATTCGCCTTCGGGTTTATCGAGCGGGATTAGTTTAATAACCTCTTTATCCTGCGAAAACACGGTACCGCTTAATGAATATAATATCAAAACAGATAAAAAGCCTTTTCTAAGTTTCATATGCGTACCCTTTTTATATAAGTATGAAGTCCGATATACAGGAATGGTTTACTTGTATCGCTAAGCGTTTCCATAAGCTCAGTCACCAGAAAAAACTTGAATACGATAGAAAAGTTAGGCAAATTTATTGAAGATGTATACATTTTGGAAGCTGTCAATTTGAAAAAATCTGAATGACAGAACCTGAACAGAGCGGATGTTACTAAAATGGAAAAGGGGGAAATTTCCGTTATTTCCCCCTAATTCTTTAAAAAGTACCGACTTAAATAAGCAGTCTTTGCAAGTGTATACGATTCAATTATGAATTTTGTTTCTGTTTGGAATTTAAAAAACTGAAGCCATAGTCCCCATAACCTTTGTAACTCTGTAACCACTTTTTTCTTATCCCTCCGGATTGATCCTGTTTCTTTTGTCTTTGACTTATTTATGTCTTAACTTATCGTTTTAAATTGCATTACATCCATTTATTCCAATACCCAAATCATCATGACAATACGGGTAAGGCTGATTGCATTATTCCTTTGCAGCCTGGGTATGACAGGACAAGCCCAAATGATGTATGTTAAGGAGAAAAGTGGAACAAAAACCATTTTTACCATAAATGACATCCGGAAACTGGTTTTCCCCGAAGGTAATGTGACCGTGCTCAACTTTGACGGCAATTCCGAAACGTTTGACTTAAAAGATATTCGTTATATAAATTTTACAGATCTGTCAACGGATATTTATCCTTCGGAGATAGAAAACCCGCAATTTTTGATTCTGTTCCCAAATCCAGTGAATGATATTTTAATAATAAATTACCATTCGTTGGGTGCTGAAATACAAGTTGAAGTAATGACCCTGGAAGGGAAGATAGTCCTAAGGAAGATCCTTACTATTCAATCCGGAATAAACCAGGTAAAAATTAACGTTTCTTCATTGCCTGAAGGCATGTATTTATGCCGTTTTATTGATAGAAAAGCTGTTCTGACAAACAAATTTTTGAAACAGTAATTACCGGGAGGAATAAAGATGAAAAGGATATTTTTAATAGGATTTTTTTTAGTTTTATTAATTATACCATCAACATCACAAGATTCTGTTTTTATCTACCAAAAAGGAAAAATAATAACAGCAATCTCGATTGAAGAAATTGATAGCATCATTTTTTATCCTGCTCCTGAAGAAGATACTATAACGGATATTGAGGGCAATGTTTATAATACAGTAACAATTGGCAATCAGATCTGGATGAAGGAGAACTTAAGAGCAACCAAATACAACGATGGTTCAGATATCCCCCTGGTAACTGATAGGACAGATTGGGGCAACTTAACAACTCCAGGCACTTGCTGGTATGAAAATTCAGAATCGATTGGAACAACTTACGGCGCATTATACAATTGGTACGCTGTAAATACCGGAAAATTATGTCCCACAGGATGGCATGTACCCATTGACGAAGAATGGACAATCCTTATATCCTGTTTGGGTGGTGAAGATATTGCCGGTGGAAAGTTAAAAGAATCAGGAATAAATCATTGGGAACGTCCAAACACCGGAGCAACAAACGAAAGCGGTTTTTCCGCATCTTCCCGGAGGTTACCGCAACTACAACGGTACATTCGATAACATAGTAAACTTCGGCTACTGGTGGTCATCTACGGAAAATGATACAGCATATGCATGGAACCGTTATATGTTTTATGGTTATTCAAATGTATACCGATACTCCAGGCGCAAGGAGATAGGCTACAGTGTCCGGTGCCTTAAAGATTCCCATTATCCAATAAATGAACTATGAAAAATTTTAAATTGTACTTTTTGGCAATTCCACTGATTCTTTTAAATCTGAGTAGCTGTAAAAGACCGGGAGCGAATACCGATTATCCCTCCGGTTCCATGGAGTATCCCGGCAGAGCTGTTACTCAGAGAGAATCGAGCTTCGACAGGGACTGGAAAAACGGAAATGCAGATGCCAGGAATTTTGATCCGGGACAAACACGGATACTGGCTGACCTTGAAGGTCCGGGACGGATCACCCACATATGGTTTACTGCAGCAGGGAATGAACGCGGATTCCCCAGATCCGCCGTGATCAGGATGTATTGGGATGGTAGCAATAAACCCGCGGTGGAAGTACCTTTGGGTGACTTTTTTGCAGCCGGCCATGGCATGCAGGTTGATGTTAACAGTTCCAGGGTAGCCACTTCTTCATTTGGAAGGGCATACAATTGTTATTGGTCCATGCCGTTCAGAAAGGCAGCCAGGATAACTCTTTCAAATGAATCAGAAACAGAGTCGATGGGTTTATATTGGTCTGTTGAATGGGAGAAAAGGGCAATTCCCGAGGATGTCCCTTATTTTTATGCGCAGTATCGCCAGGAGAATCCGGTTAAATCCGGCAGTGATTATCTTATTGCCGATATCAAGGGGAAAGGACATTACGCAGGTACTGTACTTTCGGTAAGGGCAAGCCATCCCGGTTGGTTTGGGGAAGGGGATGACCGGTTTTATGTGGATGGGGATACAATTCCAACACTACAGGGAACGGGGACTGAGGATTATTTTAACGACGCATGGGCATTCCGGGTAGTTAACAGGCCATACTATGGTGTTTCCATCTGGGAAGGGATGAATGCCGGCAGCCATATAACTGCCTATCGATGGCATGTAACAGATCCTGTATTTTTTGAAGATTCACTCAAATTTACTATAGAGCACAAAGGAAATTTGTTTTTTGAGAACAATACCCTGGCAGAGGCTTACACCGACCGACGCCCGGATTTATTCTCATCGGTTGCATTCTGGTATCAGCAGGGGGAACCTGATCCGTTTCCTGAGCTTCCTTCCGCCAGAGAACAGGATGCCACACTTTGAACTAATCCAGGTTGATGAAATTCCGGCAGAAAAATTATCCCGTAACGTACATTTAAGGGAGGATAATTCATATACTAACAAAAAGGGTATACAATTTATTCCGAACCAGGTGGGAGAATCACTTTTACTTCCATTTGAGATTGAAGTCAGTGGAAATTATCTGGTATATATTCGGTTATGGCCTCGCGGGGATGCCGGTATTTATGATTTTAGTTTAGATGGTCAGAAACCGGATAAGGCTATTGATCTATTTCAGGAACATCATTTTGTTACTGACATAAAGCTAGGGCAAATGCACAATTTCAGCAAAGGCAAACATACCATCAGGGCTGTTTACCGGGGGGCATCAAATCCAGGATCACCCGGATGTCTGTTTGTTGATGCAATTGTTCTTGAACCGATGGGCGACCTCGAAAAACTAAAACAGAATTGACCGGTAATGATTTGGCAGATTTTTACCTCCCTGCCATTAAATTAAGTCCGT
>CAWBNI010000004.1:0-18584 GCA_963790105.1 uncultured Bacteroidales bacterium
CCGTATTTGAGGTGGCATTTCCGCAGGTGCCTGTAATTACAACGTCATAATTGGCTGCATCAGCGGCAGTGATGTTGTTCAGTGTAAGACTGGCATTGGTGGCACCGGCAATATTCACGTTATTTTTCCTCCACTGGTAGGTCAGTCCGGTTCCGGTTGCTGTTACAGTAAATGTGACTGAAGTACCTGTGCATTGGTTGCAGACGCAGGCTGACCGGTGATGGCCGGTGCTGTATTTACTGTCAGGGTTGCCGCATTCGATGTGAGGTTTCCGCAGGTACCTGTAATGACAACGCGATAGCTGGCTGCATCGGCAGCGGAAATGTTGTTGATTGTATAGCTTGCATTCGTAGCGCCTGCGATATTTACCGTATTCTTCTGCCATTGGTATGTGAGGCCTGTTCCGGTTGCGACCACTGAGAATGTTGCGTTTGTGCCTGCACATAGCGCCAGGCTTGCAGGTTGGGTAGTAATGGCCGGCGCTGTATTTACTACAAGGGCTGCTGTATTTGAAGTGGCATTTCCGCAGGTGCCTGTAATGACAACATCATAATTGGCTGCATCGGCGGCTGATATGTTGTTCAGTGTAAGACTGGCATTGGTTGCACCGGCAATATTCACCGTATTTTTCCTCCACTGGTAGGTTAGTCCGGTTCCTGTTGCCGTTACAGTAAATGTGACCGAAGTACCTGTGCATTGCGTTGCAGCAGCAGGCTGACCGGTAATGACCGGAGCTGTGTTCACCGTCAGGGTTGCAGCATTCGATGTGAGGTTGCCGCAGGTTCCTGTGATAACTACAGTATAGCTGGCTGCATCTGCAGGCGTTATATTGTTGATTGTATAAGAAGCATTGGTGGCTCCGGCAATGTTTACGCCGCCTTTTTGCCACTGGTACGTTAATGCTGTGCCTGTTGCCGTCACGCTGAAGGTTGCATTTGTACCGGCACACAGGGCCAGGCTTACAGGTTGTGCGGTGATGGCCGGGGCTGTGTTTACAGTGAGGGTGGCTACAGTTGATGTTGCTGTACCGCATGTTCCGGTTACAACCACGTCATAATTGCCTGCATTGACAACAGCTATGTTGTTAATGGTATAGCTTGCACTGGTTGCACCGGCTATGTTTACTCCGCCTTTACGCCACTGGTAGGTGAGTCCTGCCCCGGTTGCGGTTACCGTAAAAGTAACGTTTGAACCAGTACACTGGGTTGCACTCACAGGCTGACCTGTTATCGCGGTTGCAGGCATTTACAACCAGGACGGCAGCATTTGAGGTTACCGTTCCGCATGTACCGGTGATCACCACGGTATAATTAGCAGCATCTGCAGCAGCAATATTATTGATTGTATAGCTTGCATTGGTAGCTCCGGCAATGTTTACAGCGTTCTTTCGCCACTGGTATGTAAGTCCTGTTCCGGTTGCTGTTACAGTGAATGTAACATTCGTTCCTGCACACTGGGTGGCACTGGCCGGCTGACCTGTAATAGCCGGGGCTGTGCTTACCGTCAGTGTGGCCGCATTCGAGGTGACAACCCCGCAGGTGCCGGTTATGGTTACGGTATAACTGGCTGCATCGCCTGCACCGATGTTATTGATGGTATAGGAAGCGTTTGTAGCTCCTGCAATGTTGACTGCGTTCTTTTTCCATTGATAGGTAAGTCCTGAACCGGTTGCCGTTACGGTGAAAGTAGCATTTGTGCCTGCGCACTGGCTTACGTTTGCCGGTTGGCCGGTGATGACAGGAGGACTTAACAGGGAAGCTGTAATGGTATTGGATGTAGCCGGATTTCCTGAATTGCATCTCAGGCTTGAAGTGAGCAGGACATTTACCTGGTCACCGGCAACAAGGGCTGCATTGGTATAGGTTGGTCCGCCTGTGCCAACATTGGCCCCATTCAGACGCCACTGGTAAACAGGAGCAGTTCCCCCGTTTGCAGGGGTCGCAGTAAAAGTTATGGATGTACCCGGACAAAAGCTTCCTGCCGGATTAGCGACTATGTTTACACTGACAGGCAAATTGGGAGTTGTGGTAACCACTTTATTCGGGCCGCTCTTTTTACATCCTTTTTTGTCCATGGCCCAGGTCTGGTATGCACCCCCGGAAAGTCCGCCAAATACATTGCCGGCCTGGTAGCCACTGCCACCGCCATTGGTAATGGAATATTTATTCGGGGAAATGCCACCATGGGCATAAATGGTTATTGATCCGTTTGACTGGCCCTGGCAGGTGCTTACCACGCTGGCGGAGTCAAACATAAAGGCCGGGGGTATGCTGTCGGTAACTCCTTCCAGGAATAATTCGCGGGCTGTGGCCGGTGTGGGATTTCCGCAATTATTGGCATCGTTTACCCTTACCTCGTACCATCCCTTGGGTATGCTGGTGGCCGATTGGTTATGCTGGTTGATCGTGACCCAGCTTCCTGAAGTATTCACATACCAGTCGTAGGTATAGGGTGCGGTTCCGCCGGTTACAACCGATTGCAGAATACCGTCACTGCCTTCATTACAGGTGAGTCCCTTAATAATAGTAATATCTGAAACGGTAAGCTGTGCCGGCTGGGTAATTACAAGAGCCGCATTTAATGTGCGGGTGCAGGAAGGTGTAGCCTGGTCACGCATTACCACATTGTATGTACCCGGGGCAAGCGGTGAAAAAGTTCCTGAAGCCTGCCATGTTGTACCGCCATTGCGGCTGTACTGGTATGTTCCTGAGCCACCTGTTGGTGCGCTGATCACAATGGTTCCGTTGTTTTTTCCAAAGCAGGTAACATTGGTGGAGGTGAGCGTTGCATTCAGCTGGGCCGGTTGCGAAATCACAAGGGCACCATTCAGTGTGCGTATGCAGGAAGGGTCGTTTTTATCCCGTATCCGTACATTATAAGTAGCAGGGGATAACAGGGTATAGAGTCCCGAGGATTGCCAGGATGTTCCGCCATTGATTGTATATTCATAGGCTCCTGAACCGCCGGTCGGACTGCTGATGGTTATGGTTCCATTCGTTAGACCCGAAACAGGAAATATTCGTTGAGGTGACAGTGGCGCCCAATATCGCCGGCTGGGTGATCTGCATTGTATTGAAGTCTATTACATCATCCGTATTGACATCCCTGACAAAAACAGTATAAAAATCCGGGTCAAGGTCTGTAAATGTATGGGTTAAAAGGGTAGTCGGACCGAAAGAGTCGCTGACCGAAGGCATGAACGTCTTGTAATAAACGTAACGGTAACTTGAACTACCGCTCGAAAGGGTAACCGTAATCGAGCCGTTTGTACCGCCGTTACAGGTAACATTTTGTTTCGTAAAAGTAATGGTTTGCGCATTTAGGCCGGCAAATGCAAAGAGCATTGCCAGGATGCAAACCATTGAATATTTGAAATTCCGGTTGGTCATGGGATGAAAAATTAATTCTTTCCGTTTTCGTTTTCTTTGATCTCAACGGTCTTGCCTGCAGGCAATCCCATATTATCCACTATTTTGACAAAATATTTTCCGGGTTTTACATCCCTGAAAACATAGGATTTGCCTGTGTTGGCTTCTGATTGCATGATCACTTTGCCATTCATCGGGTCATTGGTCATGAGATAGTAAGTAAAGCCGGGTTCGCCTTCTTTTACGGTCACAGTGATACTGGCTGTGACTTCCGTAGCCGTAGTGTTGTATTTGGTCTTTATTTCATACTGTATAGCCTGGGAGAACATGGGAGCTATTACCAGATAGGAAAACAGCAACACAACAAATAATTTTTTCATGAATATCTATGTTATTTTCAGTTAAAATCAGGTGCAAAACGCAATAATATCAATGTTTACGAAATGTTAATAAATAAGTTTCGTTGTGGATAAACGCGTGTAACCAGTTCGCCTAGTATGAGCGCTTTGGCGCTAAAATTTTAACGCAAAGAGCGCTAAGATAAGCGCAAAGAGCGCAAAGGATAAATTTTTTATGATCGCAATGCACTAGAATACAAATATTTCTTAAATTTAATAGTGGATTTATTTCAAAACGTTATTGGTAATCTTAAGGATATGAATGAAAATGAATTATCCCGAATAATCATTGGGAAGGCTATTGATATACATCAAAGCCTCGGACCAGGATTACTTGAAAGTGTTTACAAGGAATGTTTATTTTATGAACTCAAAAGATCCGGATTTCATTCTGTGAAGGAAAAATCCGTTCCATTGATTTATGAGGGAATAATATTGGATTGCGGGTATCGAATCGATATCCTCGTTGAAGACAAGGTGGTAATTGAAATAAAAAGTATAGAATTATTAACCCAGGTCCATCTGGCTCAAATTCTCACCTATTTGAGAATGGGTCATTATAAACTTGGATTATTAATAAATTTCAATGTGGTATTGCTCAAGGACGGCATAAGAAGGGTGGTTAATAATTTGTAAGTCATATTTTAAATTATAGCGCAAAGACCGACGAAAAGGATAATTAAAAACTTTGCGTTCTTAGCGCAAAACATTGCGTCCTTTGCGTTAAAATCCCAAAGGCGCCGAAGGCGCCTACTCTTCCTTCATTTCCTCCACATACCCCTTATTCAGAAAGTGTATCGGATACCACGCCGCAATCAGCCCGATTATAATCACACTGACCAGCACAAGCGCTACATCGGAAAATTTTATAAGTACAGGATATGCATCAATAATAAAGGTCCCCGATCCCTGCAGCTTGATCACCCCAAAACGCATCTGCACCCAGCATATCAGTAAGCCCAGGATAGCTCCAAGAATTGCCCCCGAGGCCGAGATCATCCATCCTTCCAGCAGGAATATCCGCCTCAGCAATCCTGAATCAGCACCCAGGTTCCGGAGGGTGATGATGTCCTTTTTCTTTTCAAGCATCAGCATGGTCAATGTGCCGATTACATTAAAAGATGCCACTACCAGAATAAATATCAGGATAAGGAATATCGCCCATTTCTCGGTTTGCATGGTCTTGTAAAAAAGATCATTTTGCTGGTACCGGTTCTGAATAACGAAGTCCTTTCCCATAATGGCGGTTACGGCTTTTTGTATGTCGGCACCGCCGGCTTCATTCTTAAATTTAACTTCAAGAATATTCACCTCGCCATGGCTGTATTCAAACAGGTTTCGCGCAAAGGTCAGCGGGACGAGGATGTACCTTGTGTCATAATCCTGCTCAATGCTAAACACCCCGGAGACGGAGATGTATTGACGGTTAAGCGCCCTTTCTGCATCCAGCGACGGCTGCTTAAGCCGGCGCGGAACATAAATAGTCATCTGGCGCGGCGAATAGGGTCGTACGTTGAGGTATAAACTGATCCCTCTGCCAATCAGGGCATGGGGTTCAGGATTTTCCTTTACATTAAAGGTGCCTTCAACCATCATGCTATCCAACCCCGTGATGGTGCCATAATTTTCACTTACGCCTTTTACAATGGCAATGGTTTGGAGTTCCTCATACCTTACAAGCGCCTTATCCTCCAGCACCAGGCTGATATCCAGCACACCCGGCACTGCCCTTATCTTACGAAGGGTCTCCTCGTCGGGGATAAACGACTTGCCTTCTACAAGCGTTATTTTCAAATCGGGATTGAAGGAATTGATCAGGGACTTGACAAGGTTGTCAAAGCCATTAAACACGGAAAGGATGACGATCAGCGCCATGGTTCCCACCATAACCCCCATAACACTGATGGCCGAAATGATATTGATGGCATTGTGTGATTTCCTGGCTACCAGGTAACGGCTTGCTATGTAGTAAGGAAGGTTCAAAGCATCAGGCGGGGTATACCGGTTAAGATTTCAGCAGTTTGTCAATACGTTCAAAATAATCCATGGAGTCATCCAGGTAAAAAACAAGATCGGGGATCACTCTTACCTGGTGACGTATGTTCTGACCCAGGATCGAACGAAAATGTTTGGCATGCGGTTTAACCTGAGCCACAATATCCTCATCCTTGTTATTGGGGAATACACTGAGATAAACCTTTGCCAGCGCCAGATCGGGAGTAACCCTTACCATCGTGACTGTAATCATCCGGCCAGGAAAGAGATTCCTGCTCTCAGCCTGAAAAAGTACGGCAAGCTCTTTCTGTATCAGCCTTGCTATCTTATTTTGCCTTACTGAATCCATCTTTGCTAAATATAAAATGATTTTATGCTGCCAATATAACAGGATCCCTGTCATCCCAACCCATCTCTTCATGACAACCTTGCCCTGTAAAAGTAAATTTTTTAAATAACATTTTATAGATTTGTGGCCTTGTATAAATGCAACATCACGCAAACCACGATGAATATGACAAAGAAAAGAGTACTATCCGGCATTCAACCCACGGGGGAGATCCATATCGGCAATTATTTCGGAGCTATCAGGAATTGGGTTGACATCCAGGATAAATATGATTGCGTTTACGGGGTTGTGGACCTGCACGCCATGACAATGCCATATGATCCCAAAGTTCTGGAGGAAAATACCCTCAGAATGTTTATCGATCTGCTTGCCCTGGGCATTGACCCTGCCAGGTCGGTACTTTTCGTTCAATCGCTTGTTCCCCAGCATACTGAACTCACCTGGATCATCAGTTGCGTGACTTCCTATGGGGAATTGTCCCGCATGACCCAGTTCAAGGATAAGTCCGATCAGCTGGATGAGAGTTCCAAAAAATCGTTTGTTTCGGCCGGATTGTTTACGTACCCCGTTCTGCAGGCGGCCGATATTCTTATTTACAAGGCTAATTTTGTCCCGGTAGGAAAGGACCAGGAGCAGCACCTGGAACTATCAAGGAATATTGCTGTACGTTTCAACAACCAGTTCGGGGAATTTTTTCCTGAACCCGCCCCCCTGTTTACCGAAGTTCAGAAGCTGATGTCACTGGCAGATCCCACGAAAAAAATGAGCAAAAGCCTGGGCGATAAGCATTATATCGGGGTATTTGAAAGCGAGGAGTCCATCCGCAAAAAAGTGAAAACCGCTGTTACCGACATCGGAGGCCAGCCGGCTGGAGAAATGAGTCCCGGTGTTTCCAACCTGTTCACGATTATTAAGGCCTGCGGCAATCTGGATGTTTGGAATTCACTGATGAAGGATTACAATGGAGGCGTATTGAAATACAAGGATCTGAAAGATGCTGCTGCCGATTCTCTTGTTGAGACGCTAAAACCATTTCGGGAACGGCGCGAAGAACTTAACAGGGACCAGGCCCGGATCAGATTGCTTGTAAGGGATAGTTCAGCCGTGGCACGGGAATATGCGGAGAAAACGCTAAATGAGGTGAAGGCGCTGACGGGATTGATTAGGGTTTAGGTTTTGCGGTTCTGCGATCAGGAAGTCATGCAGTCTGCAGTCTGCAGTCGTGCAGTCGGTCTCTTACTCAATAAGAAATATCCGGTATTAACTAACAACTATCAACTAACTAAGCTACCAACTCCGCGCCCTCCGTGCAACCTCGGATCCCTCTGTGGTTAAATTTTTACGAATCAACTCCAAATAAAAAGTCCCGGCTCTTCACCGGGACCTGCCCTGACTGATCAGGTATATTTTGAGGAACTGTCACTATACATATTACAAAAACAATGCCAAAACCAGGATTTTTAGCCGGTTTTTAGAGGGGAGATTGAAGAAGAAAAAAGTGAATGGTGAGATGGTGAATGGTGAATAGTGAGGGGGAGATGGAGTGAATGGGGAGAGTGGGTGATGGGGAGAGACTGCACGACTGCACGACTGCACGACTGCATGACTGCATAACTGCAGAACTGCAGAACCGCAGAACTGCAAAACTTTTTTACCTGTATCCGAACACCCTGGCCGTGACATCCACCACCGGCAATTCGCCATACGGTTTACGGAAAAACTTGGTTTCCACCAGCACGCAATGCGCATTCATGGAAGCCGCCTTTTTACGAAGATTTATGGCCGCATGCCGCATCAGTTCTTCGTTATTCATGTTGCCTGTTTCAGCCTCATACCGGGTTTTGATTTCACCCAGCGCCATCAGGTTATTTACATCTCCCGGATTTTCAGTCACGATCACCTTCATCCAGTCTTTTTGTCCTTTTACAATAATTCGCCCGGTATCAACCAGTTCCTTTTGTTTTACCTCGGCATCATCCAGGGCAATGAACAGGTCACGTCTTCCGTCTGCATAAAGTATCTGGCTTACCCTTGAGCGGCTGAGGTTCTGGACGGTTTTGTCAAGCGGACAGGTATAACGAACTTCTGAAAAGCTTACATTGATGATCTTCCCCACGAAAACCTCCCTGTCAAATGTGATGATCTTGTCATAGGCGGCCAGGGAAGATGAATCGAGTTTATATAACCGGCCAAGACGGATCAGTTCGGGATTGACAAGACTGTCTGCCATGGCTTTTGACCGGTAATCGGCAGGCCCTGATCTTACAGGCTGTGCCTCAAGGAATTGAATACGAATCAGGATAAGTCCGGCCAGAATAAGAATTCGCATATTAAAGAAAGAAGTGGTTTGACAGTATTACGGATAAACAGGGCAGGGGTTACAAACCGCAGGGGCCAGGGTTAAACCGCACTTATGTTGACAGAGTCCGCCAGGACCGGGCTGCAGTCAAAAATAATCCTGACCATGGCGCCCCGTTCAGGAAGATTATTTATTTCCAGTTTTGCAGAGAAGGTATCCAGGATAAGTTTTGCAGTTGCCAAACCGACTCCAAATCCATGGGAATGGTATCGCAGGTTATCGGCGGCAAAAAGATCATACAGGCTTTCCATTGCCTTGGCCGAAAATCCGGGTCCGTTGTCGGCTACCTCAATTCCGGCCAAACCTTCATCCTGGAAAATCTTAATACTCACTTCACCCCTGTCGGAGGAATATTTGAGAGCGTTGTCCACGATCAGTTCCATGCAGGTATTGAGCAACCGCTGATCGGCCTTCACAAATACGTTTTGCTGGGGCGGCGGACCAAACTGAATTTTTGACCGGTCAAGCCGGAAGGTTTCCATTACCTGCATTACGGATGTCCTTAGCAATACAGGCCTCAGGCGTGATTTTATAGTTTTTGGCCTTTATTTCGGTAAACAGGAGGGAAATCTCAGACAGTTTCACCAGCCGTTTTACCAGCGAGTTGATTGCCTGGATATATTCCTTTTGTTCGGGAGATTCAACAATTTCTTCCATTATAAGCGTAAATCCATGAATTCCCTGCAGGGGAGTCCGCAGCTCATGGTTTATATGACGGATAAATTCATCCTTTGCCTTGTCGAGGTTTGACAGGTCCTCATATGCCCTTTCCAGCTTACGGTTAGCGATTGTAAGCTCTTTGTTGGCTTCGGTGATCTCGGTGGTGCGTAAACGGACCACCTCTTCCAGACGGAGGTTTATGGCCTTTAATTCGGCAGTTGTGTTTTTAAGTTCGAGATGGGTTTTCACCCTGGCAATCAGCTCAGCCGCATTGAATGGCTTCAGGATATAATCCACAGCCCCTGTATTAAATCCCTTGAGGATATCTTCAGGCTCGGTGCGGGCCGTAAGGTAAATAACCGGAATGTCGCGTGTGAGGGGGTCTGCTTTCAGATTGGCACAAACCTCGTAGCCATCCATCACGGGCATGGCAATATCCAGGAGGATCAGGTCAGGCATCTTGTAACGGGCAATTTCCAATGCATCGGCACCCCCTGTAGCAAGGAGCACACCAATCCCTTCCACATGCAGCACCTCGCTGAGGAAATTCAGGTTACTGGGGATGTCATCCACAATCAGAACCTGCTGTTTTTTATAGGATTCTTCTAATTCCATGAATGCTGCAGGATATTGTCAAGGTATTTTCTGAAACCGGGCAATACTTTTATGATCTGATCTATCTGGTGTGCGTGGGTGAGCCTTTGGATCATCCGGCCATAATTTGCCAGGGGTGCAATATCATATTCTTCACCAACAGCGGTAACCGATTTTGAAAAGCTTTCCAGGTTTTCGATGGAAAGCACGCGGCTGACCTCTTCAAACTCGGGTGTGAGGGTCCTTACAATTTCAGGACCTGCCTTGGCATACGTGTCCTCATTGCCGTCCAGCAATTTTTCAATAATCTCCGATTCCTTTTCAGGCTGGTCCGACATCAGTTCGCCATCATCGTCACGCAATAGGGCAGGAAGGGTAAAGATAAACCGGCTTCCTTTTCCCGGTTCGCTTTCTGCCCTGATGGTGCCATTGTTCTTGGCAATCATTTCCTGGCAGATGATCAGTCCCAATCCGGCACCTCCCTTGTCAGATGAACTTATCCTCGCCTGGGAAAAGTCAAAGTTGAACAGGCGGGCCATGTTTTCAGGGGAGATCCCGATACCGGTATCGGCTATGGATACGATGGCCTGTTGATTCTCCAGTGAGCAGGAAATAGTGATCTGGCCTGAGGAAGGAGTATAGTTGATCGCGTTTGAAACCAGGTTTTGCAGCACGGTGGTGATCATGGACCGGTCGGCCGACACAAGCACATGATCCTGGGTTGTAATGCTGAAATGAATATCTTTTCGGGCCGCTTCACGGGTGTTCATTTCAAGAACATCCTTAACCAGGCTGCTCAGTTCCACGGTTTCGGGTTTGCATTCAAAAGATCTGCGCTGAAGCCGCGACCATTCCAGCAGATTCGACAGCACTTTCTGAACCTGTGAGGAGAGGTCATATATCAGGCGGGCATACTGTTGTGGTTTTTGCTTGTCCTTTGTGTTTTCCGTGCGTTGCATCAATTCCGCAAAGCCCATGATGGTGTTAAAGGGATTCTTCAGGTTATGGGCTACGAATGAGAAAAACCGGTCTTTCTGGTCGTTCAGTTCTTCAAGTTCTTTTCCCTGCTCTGCCAGTTTTTTGTTTAACGCAAGCTGCTTGTTATTGAGCTTGTTCAGGAGGTATAGCATAAAGGCAAGCACCAAGGCCAGCGTAACAAAGAGAATGATGACGAGCGTCCTCGTTTTCAGCGACTTCTGGCTTTGAACGTTTTCAATTTTAAGACCGGCATTTTCCTGTTCTTTTTTGCCCAGTTCATAAAGCGTCTGGATCCGTGCAAGCTGGTTTCCCTTGTCGAGATTCATTACGCTATCCGACAGATCTTTATATTTCACGAAATAGGCATAGGATTCTTTATAATCATCTTTTGCCGAATAAATGTCGGACAGAACTTTTGCCGCATCACGGGTTATCTGCAGGAAGCCTTTTGATTTGGATATTTTATATCCGTCCTGGCCATACTTCAGGGCAGCCGGATAATTTTTCAGGTTAAGATATCCGCGGGCAATATTTACCATGGCGGAGGAACGGATGTAGTCATCGGGAGGATTTCCGACAAATTCCAGCACCTTGTAAAAACGCTTAAGGGCATCTTCATGCTTGCCCAGGCGTTCGTAACCATAGCCAATATAATTCAAGCAAATCAACTTTTTCCTTTTGCATGTTCAGGCTATCGGCAAGAAGCAGGGAGACCGTAAAATACGAAAGTCCTTTTTCCACGCTGTCTGTTCTGCACATAGTTCTGACCCATGTGCATATAATTTCTCGGCGATCTGCGCGAAAATTGCGGATGTCCTTATTCAATAAAAGCGCCTTGTGATAATATTCCTGCGCATTGGCAAAATCATTGGCCAGCATATAGATCAAGGCCAATCTGATCATCGCAATGGGCAATATTTCGCTGTATCTTTCAACGATTCAAAGGCATTCATGGCCTGCAGCGAAAAGTCAAGGGCCTTGTCAAAAACCGCATTCATCGTGTAGATATGGGCCAGTGCCACATAGGACAATCCTGTGCGTTCCATGTCTTTTCTTTCCAGGGAAAGGTCAAGCGCTTCGCGGCCATACAGGAAAGCCTGCCGGGGATCGGCAGAATTCAACCGTTCACTCAGGGAAATCAGCAGGTCAATGCGGGCAGTATCGGTGGAATTACCAAGCAGTTGCACCAGGCTGTCGGTTTGGTTTACAGGCCGGGTCTGCGCCTGAAGGGGACCGGAGATTGTCCATGCAATAACCAGGATAAGCACCCGGCAGTATCATATTTTTAGGATTCATGAATTTGTCAATTTAGGCGTACAAAGGGGTAAAACACGAAGATAAGAATATTTTTTAAACCCTTGTTACTCCGCCAGTGACAACAAATTTCATGACCTCACCGGGGGGAAGGTTAAGGGGGGTAACATGTTCCTTGGGAACCACAAACATTTCACCCGACCAGTTATAGGAATGCGGGAATAAAACAGCCACCTTGTCCTTGATTCCAAAATAGGTAAGGTCATCCGCCGTGATAAAGCCGATCTTTTCAAGGTTCGACACCATGTTGACCTTTACAAGGACCGGGTGGGTGAATTTTCGTTTTTCGCCAACGAAGGCATTGAAAAAATCGGTCAGTGAAGAATACAGCAACTTCACGATCGGTGCTTTTTCAAGGATCATTTCAAAAAACTGGCCGATGGGCTTGAACAGGAAGGATTGTCCCGCCCATCCCAGCAGGGTGATCACGGTAAAAGTTACCACCAGGCCGATGCCGGGGATCTGGATTTTGAAGAGGTAATTCACAATATTGCGAACGGGACCGTCAATGGTATCGAATACCCAGTACACAACAAAAATTGTGATGCCGGCAGGCGCTGCAAACAGCAATCCCTGCAGGAAGTAGCGGAAAAGTTTTTTCATATGTCGGATTTAATCAGTTTCCAGAGTATAATGGTGCAAAGGTAGTTAAAAGCAGGGTAATCAGTAATCGGTAATGAAGTTCTGCAGTTCGTGCAGTTCTGCAGTTTGCAGTTAATGGAAGATTTGTTGGATTATGACTAGTAGAAAGCTTATAGAAATAAAGTAAGCAACTATAATTACATTTTAAAATAAGCGACTATAATACTTTACTTTTCAATACCAGTGACATAATTCCAGATTCATCCCAGAAACTGCATAACTGCACGAACTGCATGACTGCATGAATCTAATACCGATTACTGAATACCCAATTCCTTTCTCGTCTTAATCGGCAATCCCTCTGCAACGAGTAAGTACGAATCTGAAATCCACTCTCTGATTAATTTTTCCGGAACCACGCCGGTGAGTGATATGGTGTTCCAGTGGGTTTTATTCATGTGGTAACCGGGAATTACCTCGCTAAATTCCTCGCGGAGGGCAATGGCTTTTTCAGGATCGCATTTCAGATTAATTGTTCTTGCTTCCAGGCTCATCAGGGCAAATATCTTTCCCATCACCTTGAATACCAGGGTATCTTCACCAAACGGAAAGCTTTCCGTCACTCCTTTCAGTTGAAGGCAATATTCCCGTACGTTTCTGCTTCCATTTTAAGTCTTCGATAATCGAAATTCAGTGTACCTGTGATCCAAAATGCATTCATTCCCCCATATCAACGAACACTCTCATCTGCGATATCTGCCAAAAAACAACTTCAATATTCGCATTCGACTGTTCGATGTTATTTTACGTTTCACTTGAACTTCTCCTTTAAACAACATCGGCACAAAAAATGTATACACGACAAGTAAAAGTTTTCCGTACCCCGGGTCATACCAGGATAATTGGGCAAACGGTCCGCCAAACACATATACCCAGATAGCGAAGGCCAGAACAGTTAATAGGCGCTGGGTCACTTTCCTGACATTGGCCAGCCTTCCCAGGTAAAACCAGGCGCCGATCACCGCGATGCCAAAGACCACCCAGAGGAGGATTTCTTTTTGTTTCATGGCCGATGCGATCCCATCAAGGGCCAGGTAGAGGGCAATGATTTCCGAGGGGATCAGTTTAACGAGCCGGGAGTAATAGGTGTCGTAGGTCGTTGAACTTGCAGGAGGTTTCAGGTTTCGTCCGGTTGCCGCAGAACCGGGCTTTTCTTTAATGATGTTCCGGTCGATGAGAATCATGGGGGAAAAGTTTGGTAGGGTTGGGTTTCATATTAAAGATAGTAAAAAAATTAAACGCACAGAGATCGCAGAGGATTACGCAAAGGGCGCAGAGAATAATATTCTCTGCGCCCTTTGCGAAACTTCGCGCTCTCTTGGTTAAAATTTTTACGTTAATTCTTAAACACCAACGAATTCGCTACATTGGTCGCTACCTTTTCTCCCTGCATTTGCGCCGGCCTCAATAGACGGCCTATAATGGATCCCACCATAAAACCTCGACATGCCCGCTTCTTTTCCCGCTTCCTTGAAATTGCGGAACTCATGTGGCTTATAGCCGAGGTAGGCATAGGTGTTATCCGTAAACGATATGTTGTCTCCCATCAGATGAGTGAGTATAGTGGCAGCGGACATGGAGATGGTCGCATGGGCAGCCGGGTACTCCGGATGGGAGGGAGTTACTGATCAGGGGAGTCCATTCGGGATGATTCATATATTTTTGAATATAGGTAACCGGTCGTATCTGGTTATAGATATACTTGGCCTTAAAACAGCCGATGGCTGCATCAGTTGGTTGCGATAAAGAGTCCGGCATACAGCATGGCACCCTTCCATGAGGGAAGTATTTTTTTGGGCCATGACGGTTCTCAGAATGTTTGCCCAGTGACCTGCAGCGGTGAGCGCTCTGTTATCCGGAAAATCATCCCAGAAGAGTCCCATGGCCATGTTATTGGCGTCCTTTAACAGCGAAACCTGGTAAACCTCATCCACCATTTTATAAAACGGAGACTGCGGATCAGTTGAAAATACAGGGGGCGGAGATGGAATGGTATTTTCAATGTCACCCTTTACCAGCGTACGGCATTTTCCCATATAGGGCTGCACCGGTTGGCAAATTTCGGGGGAGTCGGTTCCCAGAGTCCGTTTCCTTTCGGGACTTCATAGGGATCGTTGATCTTGTCAGAACCATCCGACTGGCACCAATCGATCACGGCACGGGCTATGGTTCCTCCGTAATCCAGTCCGGTCATGATGGAAGCTTCGCTATAGCCCTGGTTCATCAAGTTTCACATTCCATGCGTGCTCGATGGAATCAAACCGGGCCAGGTCAGACGGATCCTGGGGATAAAAATAGCTGCAGCATTTTTGCAAAGGCTGAATTGGCACTGGCCTGCCAGCATACTTCAGTGGCATTTACGTTTGGTTTGGACAACGTAAAATCATTCAATTGCCCGGAAAGTGACTTGTAGTTCTTATCTCCGGCAACGATCGATTCATACAGGGCAATACCGGTGTAGACTCGATTGGCGGAACGGCTGACCAGGGATTTTACTGTTCCTGATCGTTTTCAGATGCACCGTGATCCAGTCAGCAATCAGATCGCTTCCACCGGGTGCCTCCAGGGCTGCCTGTGGATCGGGAACGGAGGAGGCCACTAGCCTGCTTTCCGGTAAAAATCATGCATACAGCAAATTGATAAAATGAGAATCCGTGTTTTCATTTTATTAGGATTTTGGTTCGAAAAATTGTTGTAATGTCCGAGGTTCTGCTGTGAGGGATCGGCGATTACCGCAAAACCATCTTGCCATCTAAGGCAATCTAAAATAAGATATTAAGACCCAAATATACAAAATATAGAATAAATATTCAATGAGAAAATGATGTAAAGTGTTAAAATTCATTAATTCCGCCTTGCTAATGACATCTACCTTACGGAAGGTCTTAAAAATCATGAAAATGAAGAAAAATTTGCTTTTGATATGCTTTGCTTTGACGGGCTGCAGTGGGGTTCGGTCAGAGTCCGGTCCCCAATGGGGATTTTGAGAACTGGAATTCCAGTACAATTGAAAATCCGGCGAACTATCCAAATACTTCCAATGCGGATGAATTGTTTCGCTATGGTCTTCCTTCCAATGTGATCAAGTCAGCGGAAGCTTACCATGGTACCAGCGCGGTTGAACTGACCACCAACTGCCTCGGCGACTGACACTGTGTTTGCCTATTTTATCAATACCACTCCCGAAGGCAGTCCCGAAAGCTGGACAGGAGGCATGCCCTATGATCAGAAACCGGTTGGATTGAGGGGATGGTACAAGTATAATGTGGCCTCTGCCGATTCCGGCACCATCATCGTGGCATTCAGCAAGGGAGGAACGAATATCGGCACCTATTATATCAAACTCGGAGGAATTAAAGACAGCTATACGCTGTTTAATGTGAACTTTGATCCGGCACTGACCCAGGTTCCCGATTCAGTCGCCCTGGGTGCGCTTTCCTGCAACTTTTCGAAGGGGGATGAACAACCTCACGGACCCGCAGGGAGTACCCTGTTTCTCGACAGCATTTCTTTTACAGGAGTTACCGCGCAGCCTGCCTTGCTGAACGGTGATTTTGAATCGTGGGATAGCCGGGCAGTTGACTTTCCTGTTCAGTGGTACATTCAAACCGACCGGGGAGAGGGATTTGCCAGAAGCACCGATGCCGCGAAAGGGACTTATGCGCTGGAGCTCAGCACCTACGAGGGAAACCAGAACAACCATGCCGATTGCCCGTGCGGGGAATGCCTCCACCGGGCATTATCCTGAAAACTGCAGCGGAGATTGCCAGCAACTGGGCGGATACCCGTTTACCAACCAGGCAGATACGCTGGTGCTAAACTATAAATATGCACCGGCTAATCCCTCGGGGATGGCCTGGATAAATATGAACCTGAAAAAGGACGGTTCTCATTTTCTGGTCCCAGGGAGTTTCCCTGCCTGCTGCGGCCAACTATACTGAATTGGAAGTACCATTCCTGGCATCAGGATACACCCGACAGCGTTATCATTGATATTCAATCCGGTCAATGGCAGGATACGGCATTATCCTATGTAGGCGCCAAATTGCTGGTTGACGATATTCATTTCCGGAGTGAGGAGGTAATACCGACGGGCTTACCGGGAAATAAGGAAGATTCCTGGAGAGTATATCCGAATCCGACATCCGGTTCGATCAGACTGGAAGGATTGGGTTCAGACCTGCACCAGATAACGGTCGCCGATGTTTCAGGCAAAACCGTCTACTCGTATCGCAGCGGATTTAAACCTGCACCCGATCGTATCGATCTTTCCCCATTCGGCAAGGGGGTTTATTTCATTACCATCGAACAAGGGAAGCAAATCCCGGACGGAAAAGGTGGTGGTGAGGTAATCAACTTAGCCAGAAATTGGTTTTAGACTTCGAAGTAGAATTGGTAAAAATTAAACGCAAAGATCGCAAGGTTATCGCAAAGAACGCAAAGTATTTACTTTTCTTAGCGTCCTTTGCGCATCCCTTGCGATCTTTGCGTTTAAACTTTTTACGCAGACCAACCCGGGTCCTCTAAAATCCGTAATTCACTCCAATCGAAAACGTATTTGTTTTTCCCCGGAAATAGGGAGCCGTGTATTTTTCTATTTCGCCTGTATTGTGCTGGTAAGTATAACTTCCGAAAATATACACATCATTGATTATCTGGTAATTGATTTCAATTCCTACTGGATGTATTTTTCCATACGATGGAGTCCAAAAACATATCTACCACTTCCACACGGTCAGTTCCCAGTTCTTCATGATCCTTTCCATGGATGGCATGATTGTAAAACACCTTTGCCTCCAATCCCCGAAGCGGTCTTACAGCCACTTCAGTATACAATCCCCTTGAATTGTCCTGCAGGTAATGTCCCATGTTATAAAAATTCGATTCATAAGTGGTTACCGGCATATTATGTTTATAAACCAGGGGATAGCTTTGAAAAAACTCAAGGGTCAGGAAGGTATTCGGAACCAGGTCTGAAACCTGGAAGCCGGCATTCAGACTGTAATAATCCAGGTGCCCGTTCTCCTTCAGCCGTGCTGTGGATACATCATCAAAGAACAGCGTCGCATACAGGTGAAGGTGTTTGATCTGGCGGGAACTGATATCAATGAAAAACTGGGAATTTTGTCCTCCTTCATTGCTCGATGCATTGTTATTGGTATGATCTACCGACTTATAAAGTAAAAACGGGATAAAATAAACCGGCTGGGCATTGACATCATTGTAAATAATAGAATTGCCAATGGAAGTATGCAGACCACGAAATGGTTTAAATGTAAAGATATTGGCCGCCATGAATTTCTTTTGATATATTCTGCGATAACTTGTTCCATAACTATTTGTATAATAGTAGCTTCTTGAGCTATCCACAACCCCGGATACAAGCCAGGCATGGATAATAATTGAATTCAAACCATTTGACCGGGGAAAGCCTGAGTTTGAGCTGTGTAAAGGAAGGTGCCTTGGCCGAAAGGATGGAAGGATAGATGATAATTATTTCCCCATTCCAGGTGATCCTTTACCAGTCCCAGCATACCCCATTTCCAGGCCCAGGTTATTCCTCCGCGCATTTCACTGTAATCCTGGCCGCTTTTATACACAGCCCCGGGCCGGGTATTCAGGTATTCAGGACCTGAAAGCATTTTTTCCTCATGATTGTCCCGAAGGCTTGCATAGATGCCAAGGTGTTTCCCAACATAGGCATATACATCGAGACCATTCCACCGGTGGTAATTGGAACCGTTTTCATTCGACCAGTATTGAAAGCCAAGGATCGGATTTATGGAAAAGGTGAACAGGGAATCCTTATAATAAAAGAAATCAAACCGTTTTTTGAATTTTTTATCCGGTAGAAGTTCCTTATTAAAATCCTTTAAATAGAAATCCAATTCCTTCTGCTGACGGGAATTTAATTGGGTACTTGAATC
>CAWBNI010000005.1:0-22606 GCA_963790105.1 uncultured Bacteroidales bacterium
TTACGCCGGTCAAATAAGAAGCATGATTATTCATAAGATTCACTATATTATTCTCTACATTGTTTAAATCATCTACACAAGTGTCATATGGAGGCAAATTATCCACTACACAATTAACAGCGTCTTTGAGATTGTTTATATATCCATCCAAACGACTTAACATTAGTGCTTGTGAGCCCGTTATATCTAATTCAGGATGAGTTACTATTGCCGGGTTTTCTACGGCCGAATATAAATTAAGATTAGTTATAGCCGTGGCAATTGTTGGACTACAGCCCATAGAAATTATGTTTCTCGCGATTAGCATTGTCCAATTAGGAACTATTGTATATTTTACAATACCACCAAGATTGGCAAGCCCACCATTGATCAAGGTAAGCGTATCTCCATTAAGCTCTGCGAGAGGAACAGTTATAATGTTAGCATTTCCACGCATGCCAGAAATCTGAACATCAAAGTTTGCAGAGTCTCCTGTTTGTCCGGCCGGAACTGATTCATTAACAGGATTATCTAACTGCGCATTCAATTGTGAGGTAAAATCTTGCACTAAAGGCGCAAGCTCTGGCAACAACGAATTGCCTGTCAATGTCAATAATTTCCATGCATATCCAATAGGAGCATCGGAATAAGGAGATGCGTATAACAAACCTGTTCCTGTCGGCATATTTTTTAACACAGGTGGACATACGTCATTATTACAACAAGTTGAATCTCCACCCTGACACGGAATTCCGGCAGCCAATTTTAGTATAGAAAATACCAAATCCAAAATCGGCTGAATAACACTAAAGAGACCTATCTGATTTATTATATCAGCCACCAATGAAAGCAATTTGGTTTTGGCGGCGTTTTGCTGTTGAGCATTTCCATTTGGCCCAAAAGCAGACGTAAGGACTGTCACATTGTGTTTTATTAGTTCGATCATCGGAATAATTACCGTCAACACGAAAAACACGATTGCCAAAATTATCTTGATTATGTTCAAAATTAATAAGACCCCAGCGAAAGGAGGGAACAATGCAATAAAAGGAGGTATCCATTTTGCAAACAATCTCTCCACAGCGGCTATAACAGCAAACGGATTCATTAATGCGCATATAACCTCTAACAGTCCTCTTATAACTCCCATTATAGGCAAAAGCATCATATAAGATGAAACAAATGGAGCCAAACAGGCCATTAGACTGTTTATAGATGCGCTAATGGACTTTGCCGTAGAGGGTTCTGCATAGCCTTGTAGAGATGCGCCGCCTGGCAATTGAAACTGTAAAAGTGTATCTGCATTAAGAGACGTACCGGTAGGTGGTTGCGCACTTGTATCATACGGGGCAATAAAATTATTGCCCGCGACGTTTAAAACTTCGTTTAAAGCTACTAGGGCTGGATTACTGCTATTTATAAAATGAATGTCAACCATTATTTAATCCTTCCATCTCTAACCATTAATTGCTCTGTTCCAGTGATTGCACGATCTCCGTCTACACTTGTATCTGCTGCACCATACATATAAATGTTTTCGCCGTCTAATAATAATGAGCCGCCGGCCGTTAATGTTAAGTCGCCCGTCGTTTGTATCACACCATTGCCATTTATTTGTAGAGTAATTCCATTTTCATCAATCACTAAAACCTGATCGCTCCCACCATTTAATCTATGTAAATGAATCTCAATTCTTCCCGGCCGATCTTCGGTATCCAATGCAGACGTAAATCTTGTATCTGAGGAAATTCCAGGCCCGCCAACATTAATAATTACATCACCATCTATTTGTTGAACAACTCCTCTTCCGTTTAAATCTCTTCCGCAATGGGTTATAGAACTACCTGCCAAATCTAATACCAGAGATTTTCTATCAATAGTGTCCGCGCCGATTGAAACTTCTGCACTGCCATCCAAGTTCATATTTAGGCTACGTCCTCCAGCATTTGCATTTGGATTAGCTCCATTTCCACTCTGCGCAATTTGATTATTTATTGCATCAGTGGAAAATAAAGGAACGCTGGGCACCCCAATTCCAGGGCTTGGGTTTCTCAATCTTCCCGAAGCAAAAATTTGAGAAGCAGCATTTGCCATGGCATAATTTGCTGTTCCCACTATGGCCGGCGGAATAACTGGGTCTGGTGTTGCTGTTGCAGGAATTGCTGCCGGAGAAGTTTGTGGCATATAATTTGTATCTGCAACTTTTTCACCCATTGGCTTAGCAAAAGGCAAAAATCGTACATCTACCTGCTGTGGATCTTTCCAAGCCCCATTTCCGGCCTGATTTGGATCTGGATTTCTTGATACGTAATATCTTCCAAGTAAAGGAATGTTACCTGTTTCGGAAGATGCTGGGATATTTATCTTGGTAAGTCCCTCACCATCTACATCCACGCTCCATCGGCTATGCTGCGCGATATTATTGGTTTCTCCAATTAAGGAAAAATCTAATGCCGATGTAGGCTTTCTAGAATTAATTTCGAAATGATACTTAACCGACCTACGAGCAAAACTATATGTTCTTTGTAAGTCTTGTATAGTTAAAGCGCTGGCGGCCGGTGGTACATCTATAACGTTCCTATTAATATCTAATATGTTGCCATATATGTCAACTACCGTACCTTCAACTTTTTCAATAAGATGGTTATAATTTCTTATATTAAGATCTAGTATATCAGTTCGTCGATTTTCTCTAGCGGCAAGATCTACAATGGACTGTATATAATTATAGCCATCTTTCATTGCTGTAGCTTCAAATGGAATTCCTCTCACACTAAAGGCATTAGCATATTCATATGTTATGTCTCTTTTCTCTACTAAAGATGGATTTCTAGTTGTATGCTTTGAAATCTGAGACGTCCTAGCGTATACTTCATCACTTGGAGATCTGCCAATATCCGTAAGCAGTGAGTCATAAGATTCTCCGCTCAAAAAATTTATAGTCTGTGTATCACTTAAATCTTCTGAGTCATTCTCATCTCTTTTAATAACGCCTTCTATAGTGCGTCCTGCTTCCGTAAATCTGTATGTATTATCTGTTCGTAAATATAGTGCTCTAGAATAGGTAGATAATTCAAAATCTGCTTCAAGCTCTCCTGTACCAGCATCAATCGATATATTACCACTTTCTAAAAGGCCTATATCCGAGCCAGTCGGCCCTTGCAATATAATCTCGCCCGCCGCAATAGATGGATAAGATGGCATTGTTACTGTGCTGTTTGGAACACCTTCTTGAGAAAATAAAAACTACGATTAGGAATAATACCAACAATATGCGCCTGTTCCTGGGGCGCCATAGCAATAAGTACACGAGTTCCTTTTTCAAAACCAACAAATATGCCACTACCATCTCCGGCATGTGGATGTGGAACAGGGCACTGTAAGGTATGTTCACCTTCGCGATCAGTGAATATACATTCAACATATGTTCTGTACACATTAGTTATTATAGCTAAGCGTACTGCATATCCAACCGGCATTCTAGCCATTAAATTACTCCAAAAATTAAAACTACTTCGACAACAAATTGTATAAATTCTGGATTATTACCATCAACCAAAGAGTATACTTCTTCTTTTGGCAAACGCTGATAGGCATTATTAACCTTTAGATCATTGCCAAATACCAATGGAGTACTGTTTGTCGATATATTTGATGGTGATAATGCCTTATTAGTAAAAAAACTAGTAAGATTTGCAAATCTTTGGTCATCTGACGAGTATAGTCCACGAGGATTTAGAAACCAGCTTCTTACTGAATCCATCTCTTGTTCTACAACACTCATTGCATCAGATGCATCAATGGCTCCTAGAGCGCCTGTATCGGTATTGCCCGAGCTAGAACCACCCAAGACAAATCCGCGTATTTCTATTTGAGGGTATAACGTAGAGTCTTTACTGCCAACAACAACCTGATCATTTGCAATCAAAAGAGCATTTTGTAATTCATTTAAGTTAAATCTTCCATATGTTTCGCCTAAAGCGTCAGTAAGATCAAAATTTTCTGAAGAACTAGGAAATATAATTGACGCCAGATGTCTGCCCACAGTAGTACTGGTTGTTTGTCTTGATACCATTACCTTGTTTATTGCATTGTGTGATTTAATAAGGCTTTTTCCTATTACATCAAGCGGCGTAGGAATATATTCCCCAAGTGGGTGCCCATACTGCAAAGTCATTCCGGGGACACCAGATGGCAAGGCTGGGATGGTTTCTGTACCGCCGGATAACTTCCCGGGCATTATCCAGAAATAACTGATTATCATTTACCTCCAGGTTATAGCCTTCCGTTGAAAGCCAGAAGTCATTCCATACTAGCAATCCATACTCATCACAAAGGTCATAAAATATTTCCTCCGTACTTTCACCGGTCCAGTTTCGAACCATTGTAAAGCCCGCATCACGGTGTAACCTGAAATAGGGTTCCAGGTGTTCCCTTTGTACCCGTTTCATGGCATCATCCATGCCCCAGTTGCCTCCCTTGCAGAAGATCCGCCGGCCGTTCACCTTTATAACAAGGTAAGGCGACATGACACTATCATCCAGCAGGGTGAACAAGCTTAAGGGCACCCCGGTCCGAAGGGAAGGAACCACAACCCCATCACCGGCATCACGGCGGCTTACATTATTAAAAAGAGGTTTTCCATAGGATCTTGCATCCAAAGGATTGTATTCAACTCTCAACCCTTTCTTGCCAGGGGCATCCACACTAAGTTCATAGGATAACTCCCGAATGCCGAACCGGATCTTCTTTGCATCGGAAATCGCGCCGTTCACTTCTTTTGCTGTTAACAGGAGATCATACAATGCGGGTCTGCCATAACCATTCGGCCACCACAACCGGGGTTCAGACATCCGGAGCTGGGGAAATCCGGCAGGGGAAAATACTACTTTCTTCTTTTCTCCACCCTGAAGGGTGATTTGCTGGCTGAAACCTATATTTTCTATTTTTCCGGCAACTTCCACGGTTTTGATATCCGGGGAGGAATTTTCAAGATCAAAAGAAACGGTAATATCGGCCTGGCTTGTATCAGGTAATGCGAGTCCGGTGATCACCTGCGGATCAATAATTTGTACTCCGTTTGTATACCGGAGCCTTACATCCTGCCATATTCCTATATTGCGGTCACGTATTCCAGGCACCCAGTCCCAGCCTTCGGAAGAAATGAAGGTTGGTCCGTCAAGGCATAGCTGTCCGCCATTCGGACCCGGTCCTGCAAGGGCTGATTCTTCCTGGGGAATTCCCGGGTTGGGGGGTGGGAAAATATGGATCGCCAGTACATTCTCCTTGTTCTTGTTCAGCAGGGAGGTAATCTTAAAATTTCCCCTGCAGAAAGCGCCTGTCATTTTTCCGGCAAGATGTCCGTTTAACCAGATATCCGCCTTGTAATTGATCCCATTCAGGATAAGCCAGGCTTCCTGTTGAGCTGGTGTTTCCGGTAATGGAAATGATATTCGGTACCACCAGTCCATCCTGCAAAGCGAATCGGGAATGGCAAGGTTATTCAGTCCATAATAGGGATCGGGATAAATGCCCTGGTCTACCAGGGTGGTAAGCACTGTACCCGGCACAGTAGCATTTAACCAGCCGGCCATATTGAATTCCGGGTTAAAAATTGATTTCTCTGAATTGACAGGCACATTGGCTTCTGCCAGCATCCAGCCCTCTGAAAGGATCCATTCTCTTTCATTTACGGGTGACAAAACCGTTTTGGGAGGTGTTTGCTGTTTGCGATCCGGAAATTGAACCGGTGATCTGGAATGGGGCAGGGTAGCCGTATCCTGTTTCGCCCGGAGTCCAAAATTGAGGATGTACTGCGCCTGTAAAATGGAGGGGACAAACAGAACCAGAATGACGAAGATTTTCCTCAGGCTCAGGGCCGGTTTGCTATAATTCATAGTTTGTCAAATTGAAACTTGTTTATCAGTTTTTCAGTACGATGCATGATTTCAAGGCATGCCCTTGTATTGTGATAAGGGCATTTCCAGAATCCGGCCTTGTCATCCGCCGTATTCACACTGCCATCCGCTTTTATGCTCCAGAACCATTCGCCATGTTTGCGGTCCACCAGGTTGATTTTCGATATATTCCCAGCACCGAACTGCCTGGTGGAGATATGTTTCCCGGGAAGTCATTTCATATAGATTCAGCAGGCCAACCACGGCTTCTGCCTGTGGCCACCAATGCCTGTCTCCGTCAACATGACCTTTGGCTCCTTCCTTTTCATAAATAAGGCTTCCGTCAGGCTGAAGACCTTCGAGGGCTGCCGTGCCCAGTTTTATGCAGGCATCCTTTACCGAAATCAACAAATCTTTGTCCTCCAGGATGACAGCAGCTTCATAAATCAGCCACGAGGCTTCAATATCATGACCATAGGAAATCAAGGCTGATTTGCTGTTCCAGTCCTCATCGAAAAACAGGTTCAGGTGATGGGAATCGCTGTCGATAATTTTCTCAATGAAAATATGGGTGAGGTTTCTCAGTTTACCAGCCAGTTCCTCGTTCTTCCATACCTTATACAAACTGGTATAAGCCTCGAGGATGTGAAGGTGTGTGTTGGTTGTCTTCTTTTCATTGTCATCCTTGGCACTGAGCCGGAGGTCTTCAAGCAGATTCCATTCCCGGCTGAAGGCTTCGAGGTAACCGTTTTTCAGCGTATCGAAACTTTTTTCTTCAATCAGATGAAACAGGCCGATGGCTTTTTCAAGACATATCTTATCCCCGCTGGCCATATAATATTCAACCAGGGCATAGATGAAAAATGCCTGTGAATAGATCTGTTTTTTGGTATCGGCAGGCTTGCCTTTAAAATCGACGGTCCAGTATGTTCCGCCATAAACAGGATCAAAAAAATGTGCAAGGGCATAATCTTTGGCTCGGCCGGCCATCTCCTTATATTTTGCATTGCCCAGGTGATTAAAGGCAGCTGAAAATGACCAGAGTATCCGTGCATTCAGGATGCCACCCTTGTCTTCATTTTCAACCAGTTGTGCCTTGCCGTTTATCCTGCCATAGAATCCACCATTTTTTTCATCAGTCATCCTGTTCATCCAGAATGGCAGGATATTGCCTGTCAGTTCAGCACGGGCACTGTCACTTAATTTCTTAGGTATGGATGTCATTTATGGATTTGTTATTTTTTTCCTGATAGGAATTTCAGATTACGGGATATCAGTTTATTCAGATTATCCACGGATGTTGCAGAAGTGTAGCCGTCTGCCGGGGTGTTCAGGACATAATCCACCAGTTGATCGACTGTGGAGGTTGCAACATGCATGCGTGTATCCGAAGAAGCATAATAAATAAATACAGTGCCATCCTCATCTTCGATCCATCCATTGGTAAATACCACATTTGACACATCGCCAACCCGCTCTTCGCCGTCCGGAGCCAGTCAAATGGCCTGCAGGTTCTGCGATCAGGCGCCAGGGTTCCTTCAGGTCAGTCATATACATATACAATACATAGCGCAAGCCGGCAGCACAGCCCCTTACACCATGGGCCAGGTGAAGCCAGCCTTTGGGAGTTTTGATCGGGTGGGGTCCTTCCCCGTTTTTCACTTCTTTAATTGTGTGATAATATCGTTGATTGATGATTGTTTCCTCACCGGTTTCAGCATGGGTCATGTCATCGATCAGCGCCCAGCCGATACCGCCACCCTTGCCGGCTTCAATAAAGCTGTCCTGGGGACGGGTATACAAGGCATACTTTCCCTGAACAAATTCAGGATGAAGAACGACGTTCCGCTGCTGGCTCGAAGACTTCAGGTCGGGCAGTCTTTCCCAGGTCTTCAGGTCCTTGGTGCGAACGATGCCGGCGGAGGCTACTGCAGATGACAGATCTCCGGGAGCTGCGGCCGGATCTTTGCGTTCGGCACAGAAAATGCCATAGATCCATCCGTCTTCATGCTGTGTAAGCCGCATATCATATACGTTGGTTTCCGGATTTTTAACCTGGGGAAGGGTAATCGGATAGTCCCAGAATTTGAACTGGTCAATGCCATTCGGACTTTCAGCGATGGCAAAAAATGATTTCCGGTCATTGCCTTCCACCCGGGCAACCAGCAAATATTTGCCTTTGAATTTCATGGCACCGGCATTAAAGGCAGCGTGGATGCCAATCCGCTCCATCAGAAATGGATTGGTTTCAGGATTAAGATCATATCGCCAGTGTAACGGGGCATGTGCACCGGTAAGCACGGGATGGGCATAGCGGTGATATATGCCGTTGCCGGGTTCAATCTTTATGTTCTTTCTGTTAATCAGCAGATTGTGATTTTTTTCCAGCTCTTCCAGCCTTTTTTTAAATGCAGTATTCATAGTATGGGGGTTTATGAAATATTCAGGTTCACAGGAGCAATTTAGTACTAATTTGTCATAAAGTAAAAACCCTGTAGGAAGTTCTCGCAGATTCCCGAATCTCGCAGATCCATGCTACGCCTCTGCGTTTAAACTTCTGCCCCTCAACCCCTTGCCGGTAATCCATTTTCCTTTCATGTGGGGAACTTGATTGCTGTATCGAGCAATTCAAGAAATTCAGTCCTCCTGATTTCTTCAGCACCCATTGATTTCAGATGGGAGGTGGATTGCTGCGCATCAATGAAATGAAAATCATGTTCAAGAGACCACTTCACCAATGCTGCCAGGGCAATTTTGGAAGCATCGGTTTTCAGGTGAAACATCGATTCGCCAAAAAATGCCCTTCCCAGAGATACACCATATAAGCCTCCGGCCAGTTCACCTTCAGAATAGGTCTCGAATGAGTGGGCCAGGCCTTCGTGATGAAGGTCTATGTAGGCTTTCTTCATTTCGTCGGTGATCCAGGTTCCCCGCTGGCCCTTGCGGCGTGTTTCAGCACAATGACCGATCACCGCTTCAAAATTACAATCAGTTTTTACCTCATATTTTCCGCTTCGTATCCGTTGTTTCAGGCTGTCCGATATCCTGAACCGGGAAGGGAACAGCACCAGCCGCGGATCGGGAGACCACCAGAGGATGGGAGAATGCTTGTCGTACCATGGAAAGATACCCTGGGAGTAAGCTGTTACAAGCGACTCAATACTCAGATCCCCGCCTGCTGCAAGCAGGCCGTCGGCATCTGCAGTCCGCGGATCCGGAAACTGGTATTCGAATGACATGGGGCAAAGTTATTAAAAAGGGACGAGGGACAAGGGACGAGGGACGAGTAGTTGATAGTTGATAGTTGATAGTTGATAGTTATGGTTGATAGGTGATAGGTGATAGGTGATAGGTGATTGTTGATGGTTGATAGGAAGAAGAAGTTCTGCGGTTGTGCAGTTCAGAAGTCCTGCGGAGTTACCATAAAACAAAAAATTGCCGCCAGTATAAACTGACGGCAATTTACATTCTGTGCCCAGGACAAGACTCGAACTTGCACGCCCTGTAACAGGCGCCAGCCCCTCAAGCTGGTGTGTCTACCAATTCCACCACCTGGGCGATTTATTTATTGATTTGTTGATTTATTGATTGCTGATTTCAAATCAACAAATCAACAAATAACCAGTGCCCGGAACAGGACTCGAACCTGCACATCCTTACGAATACTAGTCCCTGAAACTAGCGCGTCTACCAATTCCGCCATCCGGGCAATTACCTCCTTAAAAACAGGAGTGCAAATATATAAATTAATATGAATAATAGAAAAAAATCAACAAAAAGGCCGGTAATTAAACCGGCCTTTTGAATCATTGGGTTTGATTCCAATAACGCTCTATTTGAGCAATATCTTCGTTTACTTTGCTACATTTTTTATCCGGCGTTCAGCGCTGCTGTACCTGATACTGCGCACTTTTCTTTCCTTCCGTACTCTTGGTTGCACCCACATAATCAACATAAGCTACAAATTCCGTTACCGCATCCGGTAACAGCTGATCCGTCATTATCCATCCCGGATCCTCTGATGCCAGCTGGTAATTATTATAGGTTTCATGCCATACATCCACAAAATAGATGGCCGGGTCGAGGTTGTCAAACACCACCACACCATCATTGTCTGTGGTTCCTTCCACAATGGCATTCGTCTCGTAGTTCCAGTCGTCCTGTGTTGGATATAAAATCACACTGGCATTTGATATCCGGACATCGGTACCATATTCTTTTACAATTACGGCAAGCGACGTGGTTACTACCTCAACAGAGGTTGCAGCTTCACTTACCAGCCGGGAATGATCATATAACCTGAGCGTTACCGTATAAACCCCGGCATGTTCATAAAAATGGGTGGCATGAATGGCCATTGCAATGGTTCCATCACCAAAATCCCATTCGCATGTGCCGGGAAGTATCGGAAGATGTATTCGTAAAATCTACACTTTCATATACATGAACCTTATGGGAAGATACCATAAAGCTCGCATTCGGATCCGGATGACAACCGGCCATCAGTAGTGCAAGTGCTGGTATGATGAGTAAAAATCGTTTCATAATTTGCCGCTATTTATGTTTTATAATTGTGAATTCAAATTACATGCCAATTGCATAAATAGCGGTGTTTTTAGAATTTATACGAAAAAGGGGTAGCTCGGGTTTTGATTTATCAGAAAAATGAAAAGCCTCTTTCAGGTTATCATTCATTTTCTACATTTGCAATCAGAATTTACTATTCGGAATTTTCAATATTTCACTCACTTTTTGAATGAATTGCATTTTTCGGCATAGCAAATTATTTCTCAGGATAAGCCTGGTATTTTTTTTCCTCATCATCAGGCTTTGGAATGATTCTGCGAGCTGAACAGCTTGATATTCAGCTATTGGAAGGAACGATTGACTTTGACGGGTATGTAAATGAACAGGCATGGGAAAATATCGCACCCTTACCCATGGTTCAATATGCCCCGGTGTTTGGAAAAGATCCCTCCGAAAAATCAGAAATTACGGATAACCTATAACAATGAATTTATTTTCGTTTCTGCCCGGCTGTTCGACCGTGAGGCCGACAAGATCATGTCCACTTCAAAGAAGCGCGACGAAGTATCTGCAGGTAACGATTGGTTCACAGTGATTTTCGATTCTTTTAACGATAAGGAAAACGGACTTGCCTTTGCAACAACACCGGCAGGTCTGAGAAGTGACTATACGATCTTCAAGGATGGTATTGTTCAGATGCCTGAAATGCCGTTCAACCTGAACTGGAACACTTTCTGGGATGTGAAAACTACCAGGGACAGCCTGGGATGGTACCTTGAAATGCGAATTCCGCTGTCGAGCATGCGATTCAAGGAAAACGGCGGAACGGCTGTGATGGGCATGACCTGCTTCAGGCAGATAGCCCATAAAAATGAAACCGATATTTTTCCTGCGATACCACCCAACTGGGGACCGTTTAGCATTTACCGGCCTTCCCAATCGCGTGAAATCGTATTCAAGGGCATTCGTTCACGTAAGCCATTTTATGTTGCTCCCTTTGTCGCCGGCGGATTTCAGCAGCAAAATAGCCTCAATGATGCAGAAACAGAGTATGTATTAAAGGAAACACCCACCCTGAGTGCCGGTGTGGATATAAAATATGGTCTCACCAACAACCTTACACTTGATGTTACTGTGAATACCGACTTTGCGCAGGTGGAATCCGATGATGAGCAAATTAATCTTACCCGGTTTTCACTGTTCTTCCCTGAGAAGACGAAGTTTCTTCCAGGAACGCTCAAGCATATTTACCTTTGATTTTGATGAGGGGAACAGCCTTTTTTATAGCCGAAGGATCGGACTTTCAGAGGGTGAGGTGGTTCCTATTTATGGAGGGGCACGTATTACTGGTATGGCCGGCAAATGGGATATCGGCATGCTGGATATGCAAACAAGGAAATTTGTTTCAGATGAGGATCCGGCGAATGATCTTCCTTCCGAAAACTTTGGCATTCTCAGGATGCGGAGAAATGTATTCAATCCGAACAGCTATGTGGGTGGCGTGGCCGTTTCCCGTATAGGAAATGACGGTCATTATAATATTGGCTATGGCCTGGATGCCACGATCAAAATGTTTGGTGACGATTACCTGGTGGCAAAAGCGGCCCAGGTGATGGATGATTCGGCAGTGAATAAGGCCTGGTCCATGAACCCTACTCAATTATACCTGAATTGGAAAAGGTTCAAAAACAAGGGATTCGGATACAGCTTTACCTTTTCAAGAAGTGGAAGGGATTATAATCCGGAGGCAGGATTTACTATGAGGAATGATTATTCGTTTTATAGCGCCACACTTGACTATGGATGGATCAGGGGAGAGTCGTCCTCGATAAATAATGACGGGGTAGAGGTGAGTGGCAGGAATTATTTCTCATTTGAAACGGGTGAAAATGAATCCCAGATGTTCAATACGGGGTATTTTGCTATATTCAAATCCAGCATGTTTTCCTATATAGGACTGGTAAAGCAGTATGAGAACGTGATTGACAGCTTTGCTTTTTCGGATGATGCCTATGTACTTCCCGGAAAATACAATTTTTATATGCTTGAATATCATGGCCAGACACCGGAAACCCGTGCCTTTTATGTGGGAATGGACCTGTTTGGCGGACAGTTTTATGACGGGAACCGTTTTTCGATCACACTGGCCCCTAAATGGAATATCAGTTCATCCTTACAACTGAGTGCAGAATACAGCTATGACCGGTTGCGTTTTCCGGAACGCGATCAGCGCTTTGACGGCCATATTGCCCGCATCAGGACCATGCTGATGTTTTCCACTAAATTATCGCTGAGTGCTTTTATCCAGTATAACAGTGCTGATGCCAATATGCTGGCCAATGTAAGGCTCCGCTACAATCCCCGCGAAGGGAAATGATTTTTACATCGTTTACAATGAAGGCCGGAATACAGACCTGAACCAGGATCCGGTGCAGATGAGATCATTAAGTGACCGGACGATACTGGTAAAGTATACGTATACGTTTTCGATGAGGAAGTAAGAAGTGACAAGGGACGAGCGACCAGGGACAGAGTGACTGCGTGACGGTGACTGGTGACGCATGACGTCGATGAGGTGGACTGCATGAGCGCATGACTGTTTTTCTCCGACATCTAATCCTACGGGATTCGAACTGCAGAACTGCAAAACTGCAGTCACTCGTCACTCTTGTTCACTACTTACACAGCCGAATATTCCGTTGGCGTAAGGAAAATCTTGTGAATATTGCTTACCGTGTCGGCATATTCAGGTTTGGAAGACATTTTTTTCCATTCATCACTCGATCCGAATTTACCCCAGTTGGCATCGCGTTCTGCCATATCCTTGAATCCCACCATATAGATCAGTGCCGGCATATATTCACCAGCCAGGATCTTTCCAAAGAATACAGGCTGTAAACCGACTTTCAGGAAAAGAGCAATTTCCTCGCTGTTGAACATCAGGATCTTGCGTCTGCCTGCATCCTCATTGGCGCTTTCATAAATACGGAGCTCGAATAATCCCTTCTTTTCAGACGGAACGGAAAGGGCAGGAAAGGAATCAAATGCATCCAGCAGGAAGGTTTCATACCTTGTATATACGGCATCTGCGGCGGCAATTTTGTTGTAGCTGTCAGAGGCTTTCAGATATGCTTCATCCGTCATCATTTCAGCCAGGGCTGAGAAGTATGTGGTTTGATCAGGATATGCCAGCAATATGTACAATTTAGCCGGTTCTTCCAGGCTGTACTCATTAAAGGCACTTAATTTCACATTCCTCTTTTTTAAGAAAGGGAATCAGGGCATCTTTGAATATATTGTTCCAGTTTATTTTTGGCATTACCGGCACGGGAAATGTGGTATATGCGCAATTCAAAAATGCTTTTGGCATTGGGTGCGGCACTTGTGCTTCCCATGGCAGGTACGGTCAGGGATGCTGCACCGGCTGCCATGGCTGAATTTTTCAGAAAGGATCTTCTTTTCATACTTTGGGTTCCTGTTATTAAAGGTTAACCCAAAGTAAGAAAGTTTTCCGGATTTTAAGGAGTCAACCTAAAATCTGTTTTTAAAATATTACCGTCCCGGTCTGCGGTTCCAGTTATTTTTGCTTCGAACGGCCTGACCCGGCCTTGCATGTCCGGTGTTTCGGCGAGGCTCCTGCCTTGCTGCACTTGCTGATTCCAGTTTCACCAAAGGATAGGGATGGTCTTCCACTACCGGGATCTTTCTGTTGATCAGTTTTTCAATATCCCTCAAATAGGCTTTTTCCTCTGCATCACAGAATGAATAAGCTGTTCCGGCAGCACCGGCCCTGCCGGTTCTGCCAATACGGTGAACATAGGTTTCGGCAATATTCGGAATTTCATAATTGATTACAAGTGCCAGGTCATCCACATCAATACCCCTGGCGGCGATATCGGTTGCAACCAGTACGCGTGTGGTCTGTGCCTTGAAATTGGCCAGTGCCCGCTGACGGGCATTCTGTCCCTTGTTTCCATGAATGGCCTCAGCCCTGATATTGTTTTTCACAAGTACCTGCATCACCTTATCGGCACCGTATTTTGTACGGGTGAAAACCAGGGCTGTTTTGATGGATGCATCCTTGAGAATATCCATCAAAAGGGCATTCTTGTTGCCCTTATCTACAAAATAAATATACTGGCCAATGATCTCCACGGTGGAGGCGGAAGGAGTGACTTCAACTTTCCTTGGATTATTCAGAATGGTACCAGCCAGTTTCACTATTTCAGGAGGCATTGTGGCCGAGAAAAAAAGCGATTGCCGTTTTACCGGGAGCAAGGCCAGAAGTCGACGGATATCATGAATAAAACCCATGTCGAGCATGCGGTCTGCTTCATCGAGCACGAAAATCTCAATTTCCTTCAGCGATATGAATCCCTGGCCGATCAGGTCAAGTAATCTGCCCGGGTGTGGCAACAAGAATATCAACGCCGTTTTGCAGGGCATTGGTCTGCGCAAATTGGTTTACACCACCAAATACCACGGTTTGCCTGAGTCCGGTATACCGGCCGTAAGCCTTGAAGCTTTCGCCGATCTGGATGGCCAGTTCACGTGTGGGGGTAACTATGAGGCTACGTATTTTTCTTTTTTTATCGTTTGATTTTGACTGACTTAAAAATTGTAAAATGGGAATGGCAAAGGCGGCAGTTTTACCTGTACCGGTCTGTGCACAGCCCAGGAGATCTTTTCCCTGCAATAATTACAGGGATAGCTTCCTTTTGGATCGGGGTAGGTACTGTATAACCTTCATCCCGTAAAGAATCAAGTATTGGTTGAATAAGATTTAATGATTGAAAAGACATAATAATAATTTAAATAAATAGATGGGGATTCTTAATAAGTGACGAGTGACGAGTGACGAGTGACTAGTAGAAATCTAATAGCAGAGTATAATCGTGACTGACAATATGGTCAATCCCATGCAGCAAAGGTAATCTTTTTAATTCAATACCATAATTTCTTTTTCCTAAGCAAATTCATAGTAAATTTATCATCCTGATTCTCAATCAGATACATTTTATAATTATCCTTATTGCCATGAAGAACGTGCTTTTTCTCCTGCTTACTGATGCCGCTCGTTTTAAACGCACAGAAAGCTGTGAACTTTGATCAGTATTTTACCGATCAGACAATGCGGATCGATTATTTTCATACGGGAGATGCCAAATCTGAGATATATTCCCTGGATAAAATATACAGGCAGGGGACATGGGCCGGAAATCCTGCACACCTCATCCAGCCATTTGAACTGGGCACCTACCGGGTGGATGTATATGATATTGCCTCCAAATAGGTTGATCTATACAAGGGGATACAGCAGTATTTTTGCTGAGTACCAGACTACTGGTCCGGCAATCGACGGAGTAAAGAAAACCTGCCATGAATCCGTGCTGATTCCCAATCCCCGCAAACCCATCCAGCTGGTTATTCAGAAAAGGGACAGGCAGAATATACTGGCTCCTGTTTTCATCCAGAAAATTGATCCGTCAGATTACCATGTAAATACTGAGCCTGTTGAACGGAAAAACGATGTGATCATTCCGGTTTTGAAGAGTGGAAACCCCCATGCCTGTGTAGACCTGGTCATACTGGGTGAAGGATACCAGGCAAGCGAAGCAGAAAAATTCAAAAAGGATCTTGCCTATTATACCGATTTGTTTTTCAGCATTGAACCATATAAAAGCAGGAAGAAAATGTTCAATATTACGGGAATTTTCAGTCCCTCGGAACAAAGCGGTACAGACGAACCCCGGGAACGATCCTATAAAAATACTGAATTTGGAAGTTCATTTAATTCATTCGACCTGGACCGGTATTGCCTGGATGAAGACAATAAGAGCATCCGTGATGCGGCCAGCGAGGTGCCTTACGATGCAGTGATGATTATGGTGAACATTGACCGGTATGGCGGTGGTGGCATTTATAACTGGCAGACCGTTTTTACTACCGGTTCACCCTGGCATGACTATGTATTTCTGCATGAGTTTGGTCATGCGTTTGCCGGACTGGGGGATGAATATTTCTCATCACCGGTGGCATACGAAGATTTTATCACGCCTGGTGTTGAACCCCTGGATCCCAATATTACCATTTTGCCCGATACAGCCAATGTGAAGTGGAAAAAGTATCTGTCCCCGGGGATTAAGGTTCCCACAGAATGGGGAAAGGCTACATTCGACAGTTTGAATAACCGGATTGTAATTCTGAACAAGGAGAGGGATGAGACTTTTAAAAAGTCTTGATAAAAAGGGTGCCGGGGCAGCCGAAATTGAAAAGACTTCGAAGGAGTATAAAGACAAAATCGCTGAGGTGAATAAAAAGCTGGATGATTTTATGAATAATCATCCACTAAAGGACAAGGTAGGGGTTTTTGAAGGTGCCAATTATACGTCAAAGGGATTTTACCGGCCAACCCTGATGTCACTTATGCATAAGTTCAGTGAGCATGAAATGAGCTATGGCATTGTTAATGAGCAGGCTATTATCTCAGCAATCAATTTTTTCACCGGGAACTGATCCGTGTTTAAAGGGAAAACCAGTAATTAAATTTCACAAGAAAGATATTACCGGGATATACACCCCAAAGCTGCTTAAACGATTCTCCCATGGTGGCATCGGCATTGTTCTCATATCCTGTCCGTTCACTTGACCATACAAAATAAAGGAATGAACCCGGAAAGCATTGCCATTTGGCAACCAGGTTGGACCGGAATTCGTGAAAATTGAAATCAGGATTTGCAATGGTATAATCCGTGACATGATCTCCGTTTTCATCGAGCTGATAAGAACCATCTATTAATTCCGGTTCAGGATATAAGTCATAACCGGTTTTCATACTCGGAGTTCATCGGATCAGTCACATTTTTGAACTCATTATATTTTCCCTTGGAAATAAACGGACTTCCATAATACTGGATCGATAGTTCAGGGGTAATACTGTAATCAATTCTGAAGGTTAAGGCCAGGGTATTCTGATCAATAGTTCCCAGGATATACCGGTTACCCGTGGACAGCTCTTTGGTTTCCACATACTGCAACTCATCATGATTTTCTGCATAACTTGCTGATATTGCTATTTTCAGAGCGTTAAAAGGACGTACTGAAAGTCCGGGTTCAAGGGCATAATTCCATGACGATTGATCAGCCTTTACCTCGTACTGGTATTGAAGGGTCATGGATATTCTTTTTGATCTGTCGGAATTAATCCCTCCAAAAAGCATAAATCCGGGAGGAATTAACATATCGGGTCCACCGCGTAACAAGACGCGTATCGAGCTGTTGCGAGTGACCGATCAGGTTTGTCTGAAAGCCCCATTTATTCACGAAATCAGCACTGAATGAAAGATGTGCGCCCGATCCCAGGTAACTGCCATTATAGTTCCAGGAATTAAACTGTTCCAGGTTAACTGTATAGGTACGGAATATGGATACCGGCTGAATAACAAAATAGGAAATATTGTTTTCCTGGCTTATTTCATCCGTATATCTGCATATATCCAAGGTCATTCAGTTCAAGCCCGGGCGACAGCCACCTGACACCCGTGTTATACCTCCACAATCCGGATCCTTTTCCTATTTTAAATCTTCCGCCATAACCTCCAAGCTGCGTGCGGGTTGTGTCATACGGGAGGTAATCTGCTCCGGGCCTCTGAAAGTAACGGGCTGACGACTCCTGGAGCGTAGTCATTGACTCCGTGGAACCATTGACATAACTGCCAATCAGTCGGGCATCAATGAAATATTTCTTGTCATTCCACTGGTGCAACAGGTCAAGTCCTCCGGTATATGCATTCCGGCTGAGATAATCCAGGTTGTCATCCTGGATGAACCGGTTGGTGGATGTAAACATTCCTCCAAAGGTGGTTGCTCCCTGGTTATAATCTTTTTGAATTCGTGTAACGGTATAATTGGTCATGGGTTCTACGGCAATCTTATCCCGGTTTCCTTCTCCATCATCAATTTTGGCATATTCATTCGCAGTGAGGCTTTGCATCACCCCGACGGAGAGCCCATCTGCTGTTTTCCCACTCAGTTTCACTGCATCCAGGATGGTCGTATTTTCAGGGGCCTCTGAATAGGGACTGTCTTCGGGAGTCACGGTATAGGAAGGAGCATGCCCGATACGCCTGGAGTAAAAAAGACTCAGATCGTCAAAATCAAAATTAAAAATGGTCTTTCCTTCGAGGAAAAAAGGACGTTTCTCCTCATAAAATGTTTCAAAAGCCGACAGGTTCATGACTGACGGATCGGATTCCACCTGGCCGAAGTCGGGATTCACAGTTAGATCCATCGTAAAATTGCTGCTAAGTCCTATTTTGGCATCCAGTCCCAGCTTACCGCTCCAGGTTTTTCCATCCTGTGTAAATGGGTTGTTTGCATCCTTTTCATAGGTATCCAGCTGGCCAAGTGCGTATGGCATGATCTCAAGCCGGCTGGATTTTTTTAATCCCTTAATGCCATACAGTTCTCCAAAATTATACAGAACACCGGCATTGCTGAGTGTTTGCCTTTCCCAGTCGCTTTCTTCCTGAAGTCTCCCTATCCATCTCCAGATATGCATTCCCCAGACCTGTTCCTCCTCGTTGCTGTAACGCAACTGGCTCAGGGGTATTTCCATTTCGGCAACCCAAGCGGAATCTTCCATGCCGACCTTTCCGTTCCATACCGGATTCCAGCTGAGGTCCCAGTTGTTCGGATTAAAAAGTACCAGGTCAATCTGTTGTCCATAGGCAGTCAGGTCAAATTCAAAACCTGTCCTGTGATCATGATAACTATCGAAATTAATGCCCATGATGTCGCCGGCAAATTCATCCCTTACCCCTGCGAACCGTTGGATTTTATCTGGTTCCTTATCAAAGGCGCGAAGTGCGACGTACATATTTTTATCGTCATACAGGATATTTACTTCAGTTGGATAGGTAGGTTTCCCTCCTTCTACGGGAATCCATTGCGTGAATTCACCTGCCCATGTGCCGGTGCTCCAGCATTCATCATCGAGTTTTCCGTCAATAACCGGCTTTGGAGTGGTCAGTCTCATGGTAGTGTAGTTTCTGACATTTACACCCGGGATCTTGTTGACAGTTGTGTCTTTTTTCAAAATAGTGTCCACAGCAGAAGTCTGGGCGAAAGCCGGAGAACTCAAAATGGCGGATAATATCAGTAGGATCAGGCAGGATCTTTTAACCGAAATATTCATGAATTCAGGATAATATTAGAAGGTTTCAAATTCGGATCTAAAAATAGGAGAATATTACTTTGGTCGGTCAGTTTTTCATTAAAAGTTTGCGAAATCGGTCAGGAACGGTAAAGGTTGCTGAAAAATCAACCTACAAACCATTTAAAAAGCGGATATATTACGGAAATCACAGGAATATCATTGTAAACCATAAATCCTGTTTCCATTTTCTGAATTAATTCAGGGTATTGGCGGCTCACCGGGCGAAAAGATTTTCCCCTGAGAACCATATCCAGCAGTTGCATGAGCAGGCAATCGAAAATACAAATGGCAGTTATGACAAACTGTATAGAGTCAGAAGTTATGATATTGAAAGGTTTCAGGCTGAAACGGGAAACCAGGACAATACAAAATACCCACAGGATCATCCGAATGATCATTCCATAACTCATAATATAACTCACTTTTGATTTTGTGCCTGAGATCAGAAAAATAAGTGAGCTCAAAATCCCGCCTGATACCATTCCAAAAATGATCCTCCAGATTATGCTTGTCACCGGAAAAAGCAGGAGGCTGCAAAACAAGGCCAGTACTTTGATTAGCGAACTGATCGTATGAACAATAAAAGCTTTGCGTGACCGTGGTATCAGCAGGCTCAGACTTTTATTGGAATAATGCACATTGTGTTGACGAAAGCCGCCTGTACTGAGTTTCAAATCCTTTAGCTTAAATAGCTCCACGTTGTAGGGAACCGAATCGGCCAGCTTGCCCGGGCAATAATAGCAGGGTTGTGTGGCCGGATGGACATCTGTGAACAGATGCCGGATTCGTTCAGAGGAATAATAGAATTGTCCCGGCATCAGGTAATGTTTCCTGTTGTCGTAAATATACCATCCAATAATGCCCGCAAAGGGCCAGGTTAGCAGTATAAGAGCCAGGTAGTCCCAGCTGTATTGAACAGCCATAAAAACAGGCAGAAAGAATAGAAACAGGAAGAGTATTATACCAATCAGGTGGAATGATATTTTGAACAAAAGTCCGATGTCGTTGATACCACTGGTTTGAAACGCCTCGTGCTGCTGCCTGAATTTTTCATAGCGCATTTTTGCTTGCTGCTGAGCCCTTTCATGAACTTCTCTTTTGAATTCTTCGTATTCTTCCGGATCACGATGGGTGGCATATTTTTTATCCCGCACCCGTTCATCGACCTTAATGTAAACCTCTTCATTCCAATGATCCATGATAAATTCATAGGCTTCGGTTATTTCACAGAATTTTTCATGTGCATCGGCAGATTTATTCACATCGGGATGATATTTTTTGGCAAGCCGGCGGTAAGATGCCTGGATATCCTGCCTGGTGGCATTGGGAGAGACCTCTAATACAGCATAAAAATCCTTCATGCCAGTAATTGTCCTGTTTAAGTATAGAGATGCAAAATCCTGCATCTCTACGAAAGTAATAAAAATGTAAAGACGCAATCTTTTGCGTCTTTACGAATTTTTCAATGGATGTTGTAGAATCGCAATCTTTTGCACCTCAGCACATCAATACCCTAATAATTAAATTCAATTTGCAGGTTATTAATATCCTTTGGGTTATAGGGTACAAGTTCTGATATTCTGGATTCGAGTTCTGAATAATTGTTGTTCGGCGCAACACCACCTTGTACAAATCCATGGTTACTGAAATATCCCGGGGCATCAGCATTCTTAAGATAAGGAGTTAAATAGGCAGCAATTTCATCGGGCTGAAGTGTAATTCCGGCATTTGCATAGGCTGCAACCACAAAGTTTGTCATTTCACGGGTGAGCACCTTTTTTATTGAATTGTCTTCAAGAATGGCTGTTCTTGTTGAAAGATCAGCTATGCTTGATGGAAGACCAACTTCGGCAACAGCTATATCTTCGCTCTTTTTTCCGGAGGCAACAAAGGCCCAGTCGAAGCCGATGTGATCAGTATCATAAATGTTGAAGCGTGCATTTGGATGGTTGGAATTGCCGGTTACGTCTATAATGTTTCCCTTTTTGCCAACAAACATTTTCATTGATTCCAGGGCATAGTTTTGCGGTGTTGAATTCACGAAGGGGAACCCTGCCAATTCAACAATCATGTAGGAATCATATTGACCGGTGCTTTTTTCGGAATATTCAATGCTTGCCATGGCATTTGGATTACCCTCATGCTTGTTCCTGTCGATGTTATAAGGCTTGAATATAGCAATGCCTTCGATAGGTGACTTATTCCAGAATATCTGCAGCCCGATTCCACCATCCGTATTTCCTTCTGACTCAGCATCAGTGATTGTCAGCTGGTATTCCCACGTGCGACCCTGAAATTCAACATTTGAAACAACATCCAGGTTTTTAACGCGTTGATCGTCCTCGCTTGTATAACTCAGGCTGATCACGTTTTCAATTTTGTATGTACGGAGATGCCACATAATTGCCTGAACCATATCGGCTGCTCCTTCGCCAACAGCGATGAACACGTTCAGATAAGCGTAAATATGGTTTCCGTTGAGCGTATCCATTGCCGTACTTTTAAAGGATGTTGATTTAAGGTCGGCATTGCTGAGAGAGGATGGAATATCCACCTTGAACCGTTCAGGAAGAATCCCTGAATCATTGTTCTTCTGATCCATTAAGGTGTTTTCACAGGAGGTGAGAAAAAGAACAGCCACTGCTGTCATCATTCCGATAAGAAAATTTCTTGTTTTCATGAGATCCGTTTTTATGTTTTTAACTGGTTTCATGAATACCACACACGAGATTTATTTTACCCTGATACCGGTGAAGAAAATTTTGAAAACAGTGAATGGTGAATGGTGAATGGTGAATGGTGAATGGTGAATGGTGAATGGTGAATGGTGAATGGTGACTGGTGACTGGTGACTGGTGAATGGTGATGGTGAATGGAAGTTTGCAGGACCGCAGAACTGCAGAACTGCAGAACTGCAGAACCGCAGAACTGCAGAACTGCAGAACTGCACGACTGCACGACTATATAACATCGAATAAGGAACACC
>CAWBNI010000006.1:0-115024 GCA_963790105.1 uncultured Bacteroidales bacterium
AATTCCAGGTACACCGGCAGAGGTAATATCGTCCAGCAAGGCCTGGTATTTTGAATTCTTTGGATTCTGTTTACTTGAATCTGCAAAGGCGAATGAACAAGCGTATACAGCCGGTGTACCCGGTTCACTTTTTGTACAACCGAGGAAGGCCAGAAACAAAAAGATGAGGTAACAGGCTTTCCCTCTATTCATTGTTCTTATGATTTTCAAATGGATAAAACTGTACTCCCAATTGTGTGGTCACATGGGTCATTAAAGGGATAAAACCCGGGGAAAAGGGATATTCGATCCATGACTCATAGCCAAAGAAAATTTTCGGCGACTGTATATTGTCGGGTTTCAGGTAATAGTTCAGGGTCAATCCTAACGACGGCATAATACGTGCATTTCCTGAATCCTTTTGTTTAATATAGGATCCGTTTTCAAGCCTGTACTCTTCCTGTGTCGTAAAGGTATGGAGGTAGCCCAGTCCCAAGACTTCCTGCTACTGCGAAACCTGATGAATGACGATATTCAAAGCCCAGGGATGGCTTAATATATATACCCTGTGCAAAGGATTTGTGGTAATAGTACCCGATATGCAGGGCAAAAAATAGCCGTGTATTCGGTATATTGTTTTAAATCGGCTTCAGTGCCAAACTGAATGCCCGGATGAATCGGGGTTGTTATGAATCGCGTATAGGGGATGGCAGTGCTTTCATTTAGCAGGGAAATGGAAACGGGTTGTGAAATAACCATAAAAGAGTTCAATACCAATATGATGCTTATCAGAATGGGCTTTGACATATCAGGCATTAGTAATTTTTATATCTTGGTCAGGTTTGCCTTATCAAATATAAAGAAATAGTTTTGCAGTTTATAGCAGTTTTGATAGTCGGGAAAACGGTGACTGGTGACGCTGACGCCAATGGAGGGACTCTGCAAAATTGTATGTACCGATCACCGAATATCCTTTTCCAAAGCCGATTTCGAAGAGATCAGTTCGTCTATTTCACCAGGATCATTTTCCGGGTTTCCATTAGTTTTCCGTTCAGGCTCAAACGAACGAAGTATACTCCACCTGGAAGTTTGTTTCCGGGAGAAAAATCAATCTTATATTCTCCCTGGGTTTGGAATTCATTCATCAGGGTTTTTATTGGGATGCCAAGCACATTACTAATGGTTAAGGTTATTCTGCCCGGCATAGGAACCGAATAAAATATGGTGGTGAACGATCCGAAGGGATTGGGAAAATTCTCAAGCAAAACTGATTCTGAATTTGAGGAAATATTATTTTTGAATGTGGTTGGGACAAAATCAGGTTGTTTGTATTTTCTTATATCCCACAAACTCCAGTTTGCGGCTTTAACAGTCCCTGCTACATATATATTACCCTTGTTGCCGATTGAAATGCCCGAAGGAACATATTTTGAAAACTCATCAGGTTCAGCTTTGATTTCAGATTGAATTACCCCGTCAGTATTGTACTTAATTAATTTCAAGTTATTGTCACTCTGCCCCAGAACATATATACTGCCATTATCATCCAGAACAATGAACATTCCTGAGTCAGAAGCAGGATAATCGGCAATATACTGTGAGGCCCATTGTTGAATGCCGTCACTATTATATTTTACCGTTGTAATATATTTCCCTGTTTCTCCATCTGCACTGTAACCTGTAACATACACATTCCTTAGTTTATCAATTGCAATAGCATTGGCCCCATCAAACGAACCATCCGGATCATCCCATCTTTCTGCCCACTGCCGGATACCATCAGGGCTGTATTTAACAGTTGCGAAATCAGTGTTTGTATTGTGGCCGACACTCCAGCCGGTTATATAGGCGTTTCCCCCGTCATCAAGGATCATTGCTTTGGCACGGTCTCCGTCATTGGCAGGTCCGTTATATCTTTTCTCCCAAATCTTATCTCCGGATGGATTATATTTTATCACCAGGTAATCATAAAGAGCGGGTATACTGTCACTGGTTCCCCCGACATAAATATTACCCTGATTATCAAGCGCGAGACTATTGGCTACATCGTTTCCATCGGAAAAACCATTGTAATTCTCAGCCCATTGGAATTTACCTGTTTTGTTAAACTTAACAGTCGCAATATCAAAATTACCTTTGGAGTTCATGCTGTTTCCGGTTACATAAACATTTCCATCCACGTCAACTTTAATTTTTTGAGCCTCGTCGGAACGGAAATCAGGTCCGTTATACCGGGCGGTCCATTTTTCTGTACCCGAGGAATCATATTTGATTACGATATAATCGGTCTTTGTAGCGCTGCCTTCTTCACTCTCCCCGGTGATGTATACATTGCCTTCCCGATCCAGACAAATATCATGTGGTATATCCGTTGAATCAGCGGGACTATTATAAGTATTTGACCAGCGCAACGTACCTGAGGAATCAAATTTAGCCGTCAGAATATCTGAATTATTGTTATCCCGGTTTGTCCAACCGGTTACATAGATATTATTCCTTGAATCTAAGATCAGGGCCGACATACCTGTAAAACTGTCAAAGCCGGAACGTGAATACCACTGCAAATTTCCTGAAATGTCAAGCTTTATAAGTGAAAAGTTTTCTTTTTCATCATTGTTCGCCTGTGAAATTTCTGCTACAGATTGCAAATGGCGTAATACGTCACATAGGGGTTTCCTGTTCCATCCAGGGATAATAAACCTGTATTATATGAAAATCCAGGGGGCCCCTGATCAATACGGTACCATTCCTGTATACCTCCGTCATTATATTTTATTGTTGCTATCGAGAAATTTACATTTGAACTATCAAGCACCTCAGTCGTAACGTAAGAATTGCCTGAAGCATCAACCGAAAGTTGGCGGCTAATATGATCCGGGTTGTATTTTACCGACCAGATCAGTGTACCGGATGCATTCTCGATTTTGAGTGTAGTACAATATGAATCTAATTAAGCCCCGACGGAATCTCCTGTAAGATAGAGATATCCGTTATTCAGAATTTTTATGTCCGTGATTATACTACAAGCTGGTAAGTTTTTTCTCCATTTAATAACTCCCGATGAATCATATTTTATGACAATAATCCTCCCGGTGCTCCGCAGGGAACCCGTAATATATACATTTCCGAAGTTGTCCGTTGCCATTCCACCGCTTAATGATTGATATAAACACTTAATTCCTTTGCGACCCACTTTTCAATTCCTGCAGCATTGTATTTCACTGTAGTGCACTTGTATAAACCCCACCGGTAACAATTATATTTCCCTTTTTATCACAGGCAATAAAAAAAGGCATATCATAGTTACCCGATCCACCCGAATCATAGTGAACTGACCAAAGCATGGTTCCATTGTTATTGTATTTTACGGTTACAAAATCCCAGGTCTGATCTGGTGTTCCATAATTCGTACCCGTGACAATAATATTTCCATGATCGTCCAGTGCCAGTTTAATTAAACTGTTATATTCGTTGGGTCCTGTACCGTTAAATCTTTCTGTCCAAATTATAGTACCTGTGCACTGTATTTTATGGTAAGATAGTCATTGTGCGAGCCCGTTCTAAGACTGATCCCGGTGACATATACATTGCCGGAGGCATCAATTGCAATGTCCGTTGCTTTATCCGTTGAATCGTAAGGACTATTGTATATGGCTGACCATAATTTAATTCCGGAACTGTTGTATTTTATGGTAATATAGTCGTAATCATTATTTTTAGAAATGTAACCGGTTAAATATGTATTACCCTCATTATCCGATATTACTTTTTCGATATGCACATTACTGGTATCCGGTTCCGGAAAAGATCTCTTCCACAATTCTTCGGGATTTTGAGCATGGGTTGAGTCGAAAAGAAGCGCCCAGAGTGAAACAAGGCAAATAAGTTTCATGGGATTTTCTTGTTTATCTTAAAATAATTAACGGTTTTGAATCGACAAATTTCTCAGTGCTTAAAACATAGTGATAAACTCCGGATGGATATGCATCGGTGTTAAATTCGACAATATGCATGCCCTGTGGCTGCATTTCATTTACCAAAGTTGCTACTTCCCTGCCTTGCAGATCATACACTTTTACTGATATAAAGGACTGCACAGGTAAATTATAAGATATAGATGTATTTGTATTGCAAGGATTTGGATAATTCTGATAGAGGATAAACCCGGTTTGAGAACCGCTAACTGGTTCTTTAACAGAAGTAAACTGGTTAACCCTCACCAGGTTAATCTTTTTTTCTTTTGTGTTACCTGTAAGTCCTTCGACAGTGAGCGTTACGGAATAAACTCCCGGATTATTAAATATATGCACCGGATTCTTTTCCGTGCTTGTCTGGCCATCTCCAAAATCCCAGGTATAGGAACGAACTCCCTGAAATGAATGATTGGTAAAGGAAACCTGCAGGGGAGCAAGACCGGTTATATTCTTGGCATCAAAGGCTACATGTGCATGAAGTTTACCCCTGAATACCTGCCCGGTGTGATTTACATTCGGATCGGGATTATACTTGTTCCATACGATCACATCATCATCAACGAAAGGTTCTTCATTCGGATTGAAAGGTGCAGAACTTGTCAACCGGCTAACGACATTCCCATCGTAAACACATATTTCTCCGTTTACGGAAAAGGCTACCTTTCCGTTGCTAAGCCATAACCATCTGGCAACCGGTGGATTTGTACGGGCTATTTTACGCGCTTTGTCAGCCGCAATATCATAATACCACATGATCGTACCGGCAGGATCATCTTCAAACCATACTGCAACCGATCCGTCGGTGATTGGTCTGAAGGAATCACTGCTGTTATGAGTTATTTGTTTTTTCTCACCGGTGTTCACGTCATACAGCATGATCTGGTAAGTCCCCTGAGTTTCTTCACTCCAGATAATTTTGCCGTTGCGAAAGCCGAATTCCGGAAAAACCTGGGAATCTGTAATCCTTTTTACCGTATTTCCATTGTATAGCATTAACATGGAATTGTTGGCGCTGTCCCTGAACCAACAAGCGTAATTTCCATCAACCAGGGTGAATTTATTGGATATATTGCTTGAATCATCGTGGCTTAACTGAATCAATTCCTTTGTATTTATTTTATAAATCCAGGCCTGGTTTATCGTATTACCTGCATTGGTTTTAAAACCGTGAAACCCAATCGCCGTGCCGGCCAGGTACATATTTTCACACTGAAGACTATCTATAATTATTTCAGGAGGATTCACACCATCGAATAAATACATAGTGTTAAAATCATGGCGCCAGATCGCATGGCCGTCATTTACCATAATAAAATCTTTATAGACGAGGGAATCGGTCAGTTGTATAGCTGTATTGCCATCGGAGTAATATAGACGGGCTTTGGTTGAATTATCAAAGTTGCCCCATATTACTTTCTGACCATCGTTATCTTTGAATCTTGACTGGGGCCAGCCATTTTCATTGCCTGAGGATAATTTGAATATAAGTAAGAGGTACCATCATATCAATCGCATCACCCAACGTCCAGGAAATCTGTTCATCATCCACCACCGGATTCTGGGCCAGTCCCCATTCCTCCAGTTCACCGGTATCAACATGGTATAGCTTAAGGTTTTTAAGGTTTCCGCTGCCCCAGCTCCAGCAAATCAGTCCGTTGTCAACGTGAAGTCCCGAAATAAGTGCCGTATCCTGCAGATTTACAAAGGAACCAGTTTCTGAATTGTATATTTTTATTTCGGTTGAGTGGGTTTGGGTGTTGCTGATTGCTGCAACGGCAATTCCATCACTCAGATCATACCCTGAGATCAGTTGACCGGATCCCGCTTCTGCCAGGGTAGTTACGGAATCTCCGTCAAATAATTTCACCCTGGTAAATTCATCTTCAGATTGAAGCCAGGCTACCTGACCATCCTTCAATAGCGGATGTTGATTGCGGCCAGAGCTTGTATTTGTCAGCAGTCTTGTCGACTGGCCATCATAAAAATATATGTTGGACAGGCTGGTATCAGCAAGGAATTTTTGTACCCAGGCAAGTTGTCCATGATTCAAAGAGGGTTGCAGATTCCATATTCCTTCTGAAAAAACGGTATCGTGGTTTAGCTCCAAATCCCTGAGGACAATTACTGAGCCATTACCTTCCCTTTTGGCATAGGCTAATTGCCCTCCCGCCACTGAAACAGGCTGAAGAAAATCCGGATTGTAGGAGGGTCCAATGGTTGTGACAGACCAGTCATTTGTATTAAATACCTTAATATTTTCTTTGTCCGTGTTCCATGCGATATAGTCTCCGTCCATTGCATGGGTAAAACCTGCCATGTTGGAATCGAGCCTGAAGATCTGTGCCCCGGAATAATATTCAAGACTATATGTCTGCAGACCAAAGTCCTTGTCTTTCCAGGTCAGTCTGCCATGATTTATCTCGAGACCGGATGGTTGGGAAACGTTTAAAGTTACACTGATGATCCGGTATGCAGAAATGTCCTGTGAGAAAGTGAGTGCAAATAATCCGGATGATACGAAAATCAAGAACGTATATAAAATTCTCATAACATTCCTCCGAAGTAAAACCTATTTGGAAATCATAAGAACCTCAATCTCTCCACAATAACAAATGGTTTGATTTTTTGTTTTTTTTGTAATAATATCATCAGACTACAGCCATTTGCAATGCTCAAAATTTAATTATTCACTTCTGGAATCAGCTTCATCAAAAATATTTCAATAATTTTGATAGGCTATGGCATAATTCTATACCCGTTATTAATCAACGTTAAGCGGGAAGTAATTATCAGGAGTCATGCAAACAATCTTTTCACATGAAAACATTGGAACAATACGGCTGGAATGATTTTTTCAGCCAATTCGATATTCAAAACAGAAACAATGACTTTGTCACGGGCAGGGTCATTTCTGTTAAAGGTTTTAAATACCAGCTGATGCTGGAATCAGGAGAAATAGAAGCCGAGTTATCCGGGAAACTGTTATTCGGTACCGACAACGAATTTCTCCCAAAAGTCGGCGACTGGGTGTTCTGCCTGAAATACGACACAATGGGGTATATTACCGAAGTATATCCCAGGATAAACAGGCTGGCCAGGAAAAATCCAGGCAATACATCGGAAAAACAGGTTCTTGCGGCAAATATTGACTATGCCCTGATCGTGCAGGGGCTGGACCGTGATTTTAACCTGATGCGCCTGGACCGGTATCTTGTGCAGATTCTGGCAAACGAAATTTCTCCCATTATCGTGTTGAACAAGGCTGATCTTGTGAGCGACAGAGAGATATACCGGAATGAGGTTTTACGGCTCGGGAAAGACTGTCCGATATACTTTTGCAGCACCTATGACAGTTCCGGGCTGGATGAGTTGCTTAACCAGGCCCTCCTGCCGGCTAAAACTTACATTATGGTCGGTTCATCAGGAGTTGGCAAGAGTTCCCTGCTTAATTCATTCAGGAAATCAGCGGAGAGAATAATAGGGCCCTTGAGTGCATCCACGAATAAAGGGATGCATGTAACCACCTCGCGAGATATGTTCCGGCTCCCGGGTGGAAGCCTGATCATCGATACACCCGGTATGCGGGAATTCGGAATCGCCCTGGACGAGGGACTTCAGACTGACGGGCTGTTTCCTGCCATTGATGAGTTTTCACTCAGGTGCAGGTATGACGATTGCAGCCATACAAATGAAGAAGGCTGTGCCGTGATCGAAGCATTTGAAAACGGTCTCCTTGATCCGGCGGTATACAATAGTTACATCAAACTGATGAAAGAGCAAAAACGTTTCGAGATCCGCGCCGGTGACCGGAAAAGAATGGGCAAGCAGTTTGGCAAGATGATCCGGGAAGCAAAAGACTTCAGGAATCGATACAAATATTGATTTACGATTTTTGATTTACGATTTACGATTTGGAAACAGTATATATATTTAACAATCAACTTAATCGTGAATCGTAGATCGTAAATCGTAAATCCTTCAAGTTCCGCCTTTCCTAATCAGTATCAGTTCCTTCCATCCTTCGGCAGAATGAAGATATTTTTTTCTTTGTTGCATTACTTCCCTGACCTTGTTTCGAAAGGTCCAGCAGGTTTCTTTTCGCAGTGAAATAAGATGAGAGAGTTCATCAACGGTTAAATTTCTTCCGCTGCTAACAAGGTACAGGATATAAAATGCCTTTGTGATGGGAAATTTTATGCGATAAAAAATAGTGTTGCTTGTAAGTGGTTCCCTGTAGCCGCATTCCTTGCAGCGACGGATAAAAACTCCGGTCAAATTTGAAAAGCTTGAATTATGACAGTTTTTGCAAACAAAGGGATGCGGTTCCTTTAGCTCACGGAGCAAGGCCAGACATGATTCATCATTGGGATAAATCTCTCTGAATTCTTCATAGGTAACTCGTTTTTGCATTACCCGTGCTATTGAAAGTTCCTGCACATTTAATGTCAGGTCTTCATTTTTACGCTGAAGGAGGTAATTCATCCTGCGGATCTCTCCGGCCTGTCTCTCAATTTCATCCTTCTGAAATTCGAGATGTATATTTTTCCGGATGATTTCATTATTTGCATTTTGCAGGAAAGTCGCCTGTTCCAGTATCTGCTCTTTCTGCTGAACCACCTCATCTGTCCGCTTCCTGACCTTGGTTTCAAGAATAATATTCTGTTTCTTGATATTACTTACCCGGTAGGCATGCAGGGAAAGTGATGAGCCAAGAATGAAACTCAATACAAAAAACCTGAACCACCAGGTTTTCCAAAAGGGTGGTCGTATAAGCACCTTGAGGCTGGTACCTGTCGTATTCCATAATCCGTCATTATTTGAAGCCTGAACCCTGAAAACGTAATTTCCGGGAGGCAGATTGGTATAATTGGCTGACCTGCGATCTTCATTATCAATCCACGATTTATCAAAATTCTCAAGAATGTATTTATACCTGCATTTTGTTGATGATGAAAAATTCAATGCAGTGAATTCAAATGTCAGGGCATTTTGTTTGTAATTAAGAATGATGGATTTTGTTTCAGCCAGGCTTTTTTTCAATGGAGATTTATCATTCACCAAAACCGTTTTGTTGAGAATTTTCAAGGATGTAAGGTAAATGGCAGGCAAATACAGATTGTCATGAATGCTGTCGGGATGAAAGATGTTCAGTCCATTGCTGCCACCAAAAATAATCTGCCCACTGGACAATTTTGCAAAGGCTCGCGGATTGAACTGATTCCCCTGAAGTCCATCTGATTTATCATAAAGTTTAAATGATTCTTTTCTCGGATTCAACACCGCAATCCCAAGATATGTGCTGATCCAGAGGTTGCCATGATTATCCTCTGTTATACCACAGATTACATTACTCGGTAAACCCTGCCGGGTTGTGTATACTTTAAAGTTTCCTGTTTCCGGGTTAAACCTGTTAAGTCCTCCATATGTTCCAATCCACAAATCCCGGGTTGTTGTCTCCACAATGCAGGTTATTTCATTGCTGCTGATTGAATTTGGGTTAACTGCATCATGAAGATACCTTATGAATGTCCGGTTACCGTCAATAAACCGGTTTAGTCCTTCATAGGTACCTACCCAGAGCGTACCGTTGCCATCCTGCAAAATACTTGTAACATAATTATTGCTAAGGCTGTTTGAATCCGATTCCTCTTTTACAAAGTATTTGATGAGGTTCTTTTCCTGGTTGAATTGATTCAGTCCTCCGCCATTTGTGCCTATCCATAATAACCCCTCCCTGTCTTCGTAAATGCAAAAAACCGAGTTATTTGAAAGGCTGTTTGGATCCAATGGTTTGTGCCTGAAGTGAATAAACCTATTATTTGCGGGATCCCAGCGATCGATCCCGTTGTCCATATAGCCGATCCAAATATGTCCCGAATGGTCACGGCATAATGAACTCACCACATGATGTCCCGGAGAGGAAGGATTGGTAGGATCGTGCATGAAAAAACTGAATTTACCGGTTTTTCGGTTCATCACATTGATCCCTCCTTCATCTGTACCAATCCAGATATCCTGACCATCCGGCAGTATGGACAGGACTGAACTCTTACTCAGGCTGTTCGGATTCATTGCATTCGCACGGATGAGCTCGATTTTTTTCCGGTTGTTGTCTGAAAAATTCAATCCACCGCCGACGGTACCAACCCACAAATTGTTTTGCACATCTGTAAAAACAGACATTACGGAATTCTTGCTGAGCGTACTGTAATCTGTTTCAAGATGTCTGTAATGAACAAATGATTGTGTCATGGTATTGAAAAGAGATAGTCCTCCGCCAAGTGTTCCAATCCACAAATGTGTATTGTCTGCCTTCTGAATTGTTTTCACCCGCTTTTGAGCTAAGGCTCCGGGCTTAAATTCCTCGATCAGGTAGGGGATTTGCATGAACCTGTTTTCCCGAATGAAATACCTGATCATCCCGTGCTCTTCGCTCCCAATCCATAAATCATTTCCCGTCAGGTAAAGTGAAGTTATTTCGTTGTCAGCTAACTGAGAATTTGTTTTTGTAAAACTGGTGAACTGATTGCGGGTTGTATCCAATCTGACCAAACCTCTGGATGCTGTTCCGATCCAGATAATTCCTGCACTATCCTGGGCAATGGCATTTATATAATTGTCCGATATACTATTCTTATTTCGGGGGTCATTAGCATAAATATACCGTGTATTATTTTCTACACTAAAACGGATAAGTCCTTCATTAGTGCCTATCCATAGTTTGCCTGACCGGTCCTCCGAAATTGTACGGATTACATTTAACTTCAGGTTAAGATCGACAAAGGTGAAATTTTCACTTTGTGGATTATAGCGGTAAAGTCCTCCACCGCGTGTACCAATCCAAAGTATGCCCCGGGAATCTGAAAAAAGCACGGATATTGTATTGTTCTGAAGGGCACCGGGAATTGGACGAGCGAGCCTGAAAATCCGGAAGTACTTCCCGTCAAACCGGTTCAATCCGTCGGATGTACCGATCCAGATATATCCCTGCCGGTCCTGGCTGATTGCAAAAACCGTATTGTCGGAAATCCCATTATCCGTATTATAGGTTTCAAACTGAAGGATCCGTTGCCCAAAATTGTTAAATAAGAAAAACTGAAAGATCAAACAAAGAAAGATCGGTTTTTTCATGTAAATTGAGGGGTCATCTTCTCAAAAATACAATATTTCGTAACAAACAACAAGGTAAGTCTAAATTCTGTCACCCTATGAAAGGTCAGCATCCACAGATGCTTTTTTTATAATCCCGGTTAATTTCCTGTGCCATTCAATATCTCTCCACATCCCCGTGAATTGAGGGCCACAAAAATTACTTGTCGCAATATATTTCCATCTGCCGTGTTTAGTAGCTTCAATGGTCCCGAAGGCACAGATTTCCTTAACCCAGCTCCATTCAAGCATTGGATAATCCTTGTAATCAATGGGTCCCCAACATTCAGTAGTTCCAATCGGTTTTCCGCTTTTCCTTGACCAGTCTGCAAGCAATTCGATACCACTGGCGAGTTTTTCCTGGTATTCCTTTTTATTTTTATAATATTCCGTTTCTCCGGATTTAACAATTTTCCGGAATTGCTCATGGCCCCAGGGAGTGTATTCAAAGCCGATCCTTTTATAGAAATCCGAGAACTGGATGATCCAGCAATGCAATTCAAGCAGATCAAGAGCCGAAACATCTTCGGAAAGACACTTTTCATATTCCGTGGTAAATGAAAAAGTATAGTTCAAGCCAGGGTAGTGTTCTCGCAATGCCTTGATAGAATCGGTCATCCATCTTTTTCCTTCAGAAGAATTTCTTACAAAGCCTTCAGCCAGGTAAGGTGTCCAGATTGGAATGGGAAATTCATTGTTAAGATCTACAAATTCAATATGCTTGAGAAGTCCTTCGGCCGATATACTGTCGAGCGTCTTTAGCCAAATTACAGCAAGATCTTCGGGAGTTTTAATCTGAGCTGCCAGATTTTCACTTTCCCTTCTCCACCAGGTAGAGAGGGCAACGCGTATATTCCTTGCCGCACATTTTCGGATAAACTCATTTAAATAGGGCTGCACCTGGATCTCATTAAAATCAGGGCTTCCCCAGTCGGCATTATCCCAATGTGGAGAAATCAGCCATTTTTTTTGTGAATCCGCAGCTATCAGGTGTGGAAATGCATCAATCCTTACACAATTGTAGCCCCTGTCCGATAATTCATCAAGTGCTTTATCCCAATCTTCATATCCGGCTCCCGTCCATCGGCGTTCAAGCCAGGAAAAATCCCACATTGCTATGGCCATTGGATAATGCAGGATGCTTCCGGATGCATTTGCACTGTTTCCGGGATTCTTTTTACCGGAACAACTGACCAGTGAGCTGCCGGCTGCTGCAGCCATTGAGGCTAGTGCGGTTGATTGCAGAAAGGTGCGTCGCTTCATGGATGTATAATAGTTATTTCTATTCAACCAATAATTCTATGCTTTTAAAATCTTCAGAAGAACTGCCGATCATTATGTCAAAATATCCCGGTTCAACAGTAAAATTCATGTTTACATCCCAAAAAGCCAGACTTGATTTATCAATGGTGAAGAAAACTGATTTAGTCTGGCCCGGTTGAAGTGAGATACGTTCAAACCCCCGGAGTTCTTTAATCGGACGTGTCACCGAACTAACCTTATCACGTATATATAACTGCGCAATTTCATCACCTGCAAGCTTTCCGGTATTTGTAATATCCACAGAAACAACCACAGAACTATCGGCATTCATTTTCTCCCGGGAAAGTTTCAGGTTACTGTAGGTAAAAAGTGTGTAACTCAATCCAAAGCCAAAAGGGTAGAGTGGCTTTGTGTCAACGGTAACATAATCAATAGGGTGGGCACTTGGCTTATAATTGTAATATAGCGGAATCTGACCTGCAGTTTTTGGAAAACTAATTGTAATTTTTCCTGACGGATTAATATCTCCGAAAATAATATCGGCGGCAGCAGTGCCGGTTTCCTGGCCCATATACCACCCTTCAATAATAGCCGGGACGTTTTGGGCCACATAGTTTATTGATAACGGGCGTCCATTCACCAGATAAACAATGACCGGTTTACCGGTAGAAACCATTGCCTTTACAAGATCATCCTGGTCACTGATCAGGTCCAGAGTGGCAGCATCACCGTGATGATTGGCACTCCATGCTTCACGGCATATCTGTTCATATTCTCCGATAGCAAGGATAATGATATCGGAAGTTTTCGCCACTTCCACTGCTTCGTGGATATATTTCTCATTCTCGTCCCTTTTTGGGAAAATGATTTCATTGACATTGGCCCAGTTGTCGTGTGAGCTGGAGGTATAATTGGTGGTTATCTTGCATCCCTGGGAGAAAACCACTTCGGCATGGCTGCCGACTTTGTTCTTTATACCATCAAAAAGGGATATTTTCTTATAGGGTTCTCCCGAATATCCTCCTAGAAATGTTTCACCTGCACAGGGTCCGATAACGGCAATTTTTTTATACTTGTCTTTAGGCAAAGGGAGCAGATGGTTTTCATTTTTCAGCAAAACCATTGATTCATGCGCTGCATGAAGAGCCAGCTGACGTGAAGATTCCAATTCACTAATTTCTCTGGCTGTATTAACATCTACATATGGATTTTCAAATAAGCCCAGGCGGAATTTTTCGCGCAACACCCTGGCGACGGATGAATCCAGGTCCTGAGCCTTGATAATGCCTTCATTCACCAATTCTACCAGGTTTGGGTATACGCTTCCTAAAGGGAAATCACAATCCACTCCGGCATTGAAGGCAAGTTGTGCAGCTTTTTTCGCATTCGCGGCAATAAAATGCTTGTTCCACAGCTGATCTATCCCTCCGAAATCAGAGGTGACCAGTCCATTGAAATTCCATTCTTTACGAAGTACATGTTTCAGTAACCATTCGTTGGCGTGACAGGGAATACCATCCAGCTCAACATAGGCTGGCATGACCGCTGCAGGTTTTGCATTTCTGATAACCATTTCAAAGGGCTTCATATGGACCTCCCTTAGTACACGTTCCGAATAGTTTGCAGGTCCCTGGTTCTGGCCATTTTCTGACTGCCCGTGACCGGTAAAGTGTTTTAATGTTGCCCCGACATGGTTTTTTGCAATCACACCGGTTGCCGAGCCCTGAAAACCAATAACGGCGGCTGTGCCAAGGATACCGTTCAGGTAGGGATCTTCACCATAGGTTTCTTCGCACCTGCCCCACCGCGGATCACGGCAGACATCAATTACCGGACTCAAAGCATGATGTGCGCCCCGTGAACGCATTTCTCCCGCAGTTACTGCATATACATCCGTGAACAGTTTCGTATCCCAGGAACAGGCAAGTCCGATGGCCTGCGGAAAGCTGGTGGCCTGAGGCTTTAACAGTCCGTGAAGGCCCTCATCTATAAAAAGGACCGGTATTCCAAGCCGGGTATTTTCAAGCAAATAGCGTTGAATCCGGTTTCGGATTTCAACAGTTTCATTAATTCCGATGTAAGTTGCCTGAATTGCACCTATTCCGCTCCCGAACATTTTCCGCATCATAGCAGTATCATCAGGATCGATATTGCCAGGTGTCATGTTTGCTCCATCCATTGATTGCAGTTGAATAATCTTCTCCTGAAGAGTCATTCTCCCCAAAAGGTCAATAATTCTCTGCTCAACCTGCAATTCGGGGTTTTTATAGGGAGGTTCTATAGCGTTTTGCGACAATCCTTTGCCTTGGAAGCAGGTGAAAAACAGGAGAAGCAAAGCAGGTAAGATTTTAGATTTCATTTATCTATTTTGTTAATTGTGAAGATGAATGTCCTGTTCTCCCTCGTGAAGTTTAATTCTTCTTCCATTCCATTTAAAAACCCCATCAATTCCTCCCGGGAGTGAAATAGTACCCGAAACGGCCGATGGACTGAAACTTAAATCCATTGCTATTGTGCCCGCGGGATGCGGCATTGAACTTTTTATGGAAGTTAGATTTTCCGGACAGGGAGCAATTTCTACCGATCTGAATCCCGGGGTTAACGGGCGAATACCACATACCAGGGAAAGAAAATGGTAACATGGACTCGCGCTCCATGCATGGCAGTCTGACCGGTCTTCATAATCACCTTCCCTGAAAGTAGTCAGCCCCAGCTTTATCATTTCCTCCCAGGGTTGAAGACCCTCAAAATATTCATTTCCGGATCCGGTTTGCCGTAAAGCTTCGAATAAATAAAATTTATAATAGATTGTTGTTTGTATCAGGCTGGAATCCATGAGGATCTTATTCATCAGTTCTTTTTGGGAAGAAGCCGGCACCAGATTGCAAAGAATGGCAAACAGGTTTGTGTGCTGGGAATAGGTAGTCATAAACGGAGTATCTGAAAAAAGTCCTTTTTTACTGTCAAAACACTCTTTAATGACTGCTTTCCCAATTTTTTCCTGCAGTTTTCTATACCGAGTGGCGTCTTCCTTCTGTCCGAAATGCTCCATGAGAATTTCGGCACGTTGCAGGGCATACAGGTAATTGAGCGTGATCAGGGCCGATGACCCTGTATCGACACCTTCAGGAGCCCCTGCTTTGAAACCAGGGGTCCAGTCCGTAAAGTTGAACCAGTCCAGTGGCCCCAGCAGATAATTGGCACCGAGCCGCTGTTCAAACCATCCAAGGACGGTACGGACACCCGGGAGGAATTGCCGCAGAAACTCATCATCCTGACGATGCATATAGTAATCATGCAGCATATCGATCCAGTAGAGTGAAAAAGGTGGTGTAATCTGTGGAATATAGGAAGGTCCGCGTGCAAGGGTGAGACCTTCGGGGATCCTTGATTCATCAGCCAGTTTCAGGGCATTCTTCATCAATCGGTCATCACCGGTAAGATAAAGCGAGATCAGCGCCTGGATGCGTGTATCTCCGAGATATTGCAATTGTTCATAATAGGGACAATCCATGTAAGTTTCGTTGGCGCAAAGCCTGGCTGTATTCCACCCGGTATTCCAGATCGCTTTAAGACCGGGATCAGAAGATTCAAATGTGGCCTTCAGAGTAAATGGGTAGGATGTAAATATTCCATAGAAATCATTAATTGTCAGAGGCTGACCGGCAGTTATTATTTCCAGCTGCAAATACCTCCAGGTTCTCATCCATAATGACGTGAACAAAGAGCTGTCTTGTCCCCCGGGTAAAAGCACATCATAGTATCCGATTATATTTTTACCGTCAGTTTCTGCCCTGTTTCCTTTGCTGCCCTTAGAATTATAAAGCGATTCTGCATATGTTATTCTGATCTTTGAGCCCTGTCCACCCGATACAATAAGCCGGGGATAAGCCGTAGTGAGAGTTTGCTGGTCAAACAAAACAACCAGTGTATCATTGGGTTCCACCCTGAACGAAAGGGAAGTACCCTGCAAATCTCCGGGTTTGAAACCCGAATTATTTGAGCGTACAACAGAGGCAATTTTAAAGGACGATTCCTCCATTGGAGGTATGGTACGCTGAACCAGGTTCCAGGGAACACCATGCATATATCCCCGGCCGGTGCCCCGGATAATTTTCAATGCCCCTGACCAGCTACCGTCATTATATGCCGGATATTCCCATCCCCAGGGAAATAACCTTCCATCAACACTGTCACAAGGTCCTGCAACAAAATATCCCTTAACCATACCCTGTATTACCGGTATTGGATTGTAGGCTTCATTGCTTAAAACCTTCCAGTTGTTTCCTGTATTGAGAAGCGGTCCGAAGGGTGGCTGTGCCTGCAGTATAAAGGCAGTCTGGCTTGAAAACTGTGCCACCGGCCTGTGCACACCCAGGTTAAACACCTGGGCCGCGACCAGGTTAATGCCCTTTTTCAGAAGGGGTGCTATATCGTATTTTTCATACCGCCAGTATGCCGTGCTTCCCCGGGCCGGTCCCATTCCGGCGGGTTTTCCATTTATCCAGAGCCGATACCGGTTGTCGGCAGATACATATATAATCAGACTGTCAGGGATATCATCAATCTCAAAACTCTTTCTGAAATGGAAAACTCCATAATCAAGCCTGGATGCAGTCGGATGGGTAATCCACCATGCATCCCAGATGTGACGTTCATGATCCCAGTCGACGTTGATGCGTTGAGCGGATTCCTGTGCATTCAGTCTGATTCCTGCAAGAACGAGAAGACACGGCAGAATGATTTTGATATAAGGGGTTATTCATTCTGATTTGAGGTCTTTGTATTCGAAATAATCAAAACCGGCCCATTTATCCTGGTAAACCATATCCTGTACACAAATGCCAACCATGGCCCCGGTGAATCCGTACTTGTTGTTTTCATCAGACAACTGGCCCGACCAGAATGCTTTTCCATATTGTTTCCATGTTTTGGAGTCAGGTGAATAGGAGAAACGGATGGAATCCGAATCCAGCTCTGCCCGCAGGTATACCTTTTCCCAACCCGTGAGCGAAACTTTTGGATACGGTTCAGTGTTCTGGTCAGGCCCGTTCTGATGTGTGATACTGATATTTTTGCCTGCTGATTTATCCCATGAAACCTTCAGGTAAATAAAATCGCGGGTATCATAAAAGCAGATAAGTCCTGCCATTTGCCGGTAGCTTTCCGGTTCAAATTCCACACAGGTTTCAGCCAGGGCATGAAACGAGGTAAAACGCCGAACAAGCAGACTCTGATCATCCAGTTCATTAAAGGCCTTTCTGCCTCGCATGAGAAGGTAGCCAGGACGTTTTTTAAGGGAGATCCAGTCCTCACGGGCGGATTCCCTTAGGGTCTGATAACAAGGCAGGAGGCTTGAATTATTAAAGTCATCACGCACAGCGGCCGGGGGGATTGATTTGACTGCCATTGTAACATGAGCCATGGGCAAACGATTTCCCGATAAGGATCTTATCCATCCGTCATCTGACCATTTCATGGGTTGAATGCATGTTTCCCGTCCCAGTACAGATTTTCTGGCTGGCATGAGGGGACGTGAGGCCAGGTATGCCATAAATAGATCTCCTTCAGGCGTTTCAACAAATGAGGCGTGGCCCGCACGTTGCAACGGATAGTTGGGATTATCCCTGGATGTTAAAATCGGGTTGAGAGGATCCACTTCATAAGGACCCTGAATGTTCTGTGAGCGGGCAATGGTCACCTGGTGTCCCCAGTCCGTGCCGCCTTCGGCGGTTACCAGGTAATAATTGCCATTATGCTTGTAAATCCGGGGTCCTTCGGTGCCAAAACAGGTTCCTTTGAAGATAATAGCCGATTTGTTTTTTAGTTTCAATGTTTTCAGATCAAGTTCCTGCATGGATATTCCACCGGTTATATGCGGCTGATAAAAATCAAGGGTCATGTTCAGAAACCATACTTTTCCATCATCATCAAAAAAGAGCGATGGGTCAAAGCCGGTGGCATTAAGGAACACCGGATCCGACCAGGGACCGTTGATATTTTTGGAAGTGATGAGGTAATTCATACAGCCGTTAAATGGAAACTGACCGGTAACTATGGTATATAAAACATAATAAGTACCTTTTGAGAAATGTATCGAAGGAGCATATACTCCCGATGAATTGCCCACTCCCCGAAGGTTGAGCTGACTTTCCCTTGTAAGGATATGTCCGGTTTGCTTCCAGTTTACCAGGTCACGGGAATGATAAACCGGAATACCCGGAAACCATTCGAAGGATGAGGTAATAATATAGTAATCCTTGTCAACCCGGATAATGCATGGATCAGGATTAAAACCGGGAATTACCGGATTGGCCACAGAGTGCATGACACCTGCAGAATTATCCGGTGTTATTGACATTTTATCACTCTTGCCCTTATTGCAGGATACTGATAATAGAAAGGGCATCATCACAAAAATCAGAGACCGGGGGAATTTTATGTGATATGTGGCAATTCTTTTCATCAGTTCATAATTGAGATTCAGTTACCCGATCATTGAATTTTTACCAGTTTTTTTACAACGGAGCAGTTGGGTAAAACAAGTTCAAGCATGTAGGATCCTGCAGGCAGTTCCGTAACATCAATCTGCCATGTGGCATCCGCCTCCGGTTGAATTGCCTTTTTCTGAAAAATGGTCTGGCCCATGAGATTATGGATGACAATATCTGCCTGGTCCGCTGCCCTGTCAGTATTGATTATTTTCACGATCAGCCTGTTTTTGGCAGGGTTAGGATACAACATAACCTCAGGCAGGTTGCCGGCAGGTGCAGGTAATGCTGTCGGTGTGTTCGATGTTGTCAGAACAAATACGGGTTTCTCCTTTACCGTGATGGAAACAGTATTCCTGTTGACAGGCAATTCTGACACCTTGCCATGCGTTTCGCCGTCGACCAGTTCAATCTGTTTCACAGAGGCGGGTTTTCCAGTAAGATTCAGCTGGTAATCTTCAACAACCGTTCCATTGCTTGTCGGTGCCCATACAGCATAAATCAATGTATCGCGTGAAGCATTTTCATATTTGTATATGAGCACTTTGGTGTTGTAAGCGTTCTGTTCACCGGTATAATAGGTGTTTTTAAGGATGTTTCTCATGGTATAGGTATAATACCAGGAACATTTAGGCGTCCAGTCGTTTTTTTCATTCACCAGCCCGCAGGTCTCAAACTGTGTTTTGCCGTCATTGTCTACATCACGCAGCATATATTGTGCAGCCCTCTCAATACCCGTGGATGATAATAGCAGGTATCCCCTTGCGATCCACCACGCCTGGACTCTCTTCCCGGCTGTTTTCTCCAATTGACGGGCAGGAATAAGGAGTCTCATTGATACCACTGTCCCATCCAAATTCAGTAATCCATATTTCCACGTCGGGAAGAAACTGGTTCCTGTAATCCACAATGGACTGCATGGTTTCCCTGAGCATTCCTTGTTCCGGACTGATTTGAGGCGTATACATGTGCACATTAATGACATCATATACAAATTTTTTATCGGTGCGGTTTAGAAGGCACCATTTCCGTATATTCTCAATATAATTCAGATCTATCAATGCAAGTCCGCCCAGGACCAGTTTCATATCCGGATCGGCATTTTTAACCCCGAATGTATTGCCCAATTTACCCTGGTGTCCGTCCCTGTCGGCACTACCCATTGCCGCCAGCTCTTCGGCCGAGAAACGGGTTTCAACAGGTCCCCACCAGCGATCTGGTTCATTCCAGTTCTCCAGGTACCGGATTGTGCCGAGGCCTGAATGCCGGGGCTGGTTAGCCGAGAGTTTGAGCAGCGTGTCATCCACTTCGCGCCTTCCATACCTGGCGGCATACTGAAACATATGGTCCGCATGTTCTTTATAGGATAAAGGATCTGTCGTACTTAATCCGGGCCGGACAGGTTTTTGCTCAGCCGGAAAATTACCGGCATCATTAAGCCATCCCACACTGTTCATTATGCATGGAACCACTGTGATGCCTGCATCAAAAAGTTTCTGGTAATAGGTATCAAAGAACCATGCATTTCCTCCGGCTGCCCGGCTTGGATTCCATGCATTTTTGTTATTCGGGTAAGCTTCTCCCACATCCCAGCTCCAGGGATGGTATTCGCGCACAAATCCCGCCACCTTTATCTTCTCCAGGGGATCATCGATAAAAGCATTGGTCCCGATAAAATGATCCATTGAGGTTCCTGATGAAATGACAAGTTCAGTTGTCTGTGACTGGACAATATTTGAAAGCGGAGATCTGTTCTTTTGTTCATCCGTTGTTCTTATGGCAAGGTAATATGAGGTTTCCGGGGACAGACCTATTACGATCATTGATTGCAATTTACCAGCCATATCGGGATCAGGGGCATTTAATTACAGGTACCGCAGCATCCCAGGTTAAATCGGTGATGGGTACTTTGCTGTATCGAATTTCATAAAACAGAGCCGTTCCATTGTCTGCATCATCTCCGGGTGCGGTCCATGAAATTTCAACGGATACCGGTCGTGCGCGTACGACAGTCAAATCGTTAATTTTCGCGGGTGAAATTGTGTCTGGCGCAGATGTTATTGCGAATGCCACGTTGGAAAGGATCGATGTGTTTGATGCTTCATCCAGGGTTTTAATGGCAAAATAGTATCTGGTATTTCCGGTTAATCCACTGATTGTCATTGTCTGCTGAGTACCTGCAATTGCGGGAGCCGGGACGTTCATCTGCAGGCACGGAAGTCAGCCAGTTGGATTCGGTTATGGTATCTGTGTTATACCGGACTTCATATCCCCAGGCAAGGCCTGACTGGTGGTCGTCCCCGGGAGAGGTCCAGTGAATTACTGCTTCAATCGCGCTTACCGAATCAATTAAAAGGTCCTGTACCGGATCGGGAGCCACAGTATCCGGCAGATTATTTTCTACCAGGATAAGTGTTCCGAAATTCTCTGCACGTTTCATATTATTCCCGGTCGGATTGTTCCAAAGGAAGTTAGCGTCAGGCATCCATTCTTCCGGATGATCATCAAGATCCGCAACCTGAAATTCAGCACCAATGCTTCTTCCGTTAATGATCGGCCCAACCGGATGTATTCCGGTCAAGGTAGACCAGGGCATTTTTATCTCAATGATATACCCGTTGGCTGTTGGCTTTGAGATACTAACGACACCTTCCATGGGAGGCTGCTCGGGGATCGGCTCATTGTCGAGCCCGCTTATAAAGCGATACTGGTATTTATCATCAGTTGGATCATCCCCGGTTTCTACCCCATTCTTTTCGTTAAGCATATCGAGAAAGACCTCAAAACAATCATGGATCCAGTATTTTTCTGCATTCCGGCCCGAATTCAGGACCATGTCATCCGTGACTTCAACCAGCAGGTACAGATTCACTGTATCCCATAAACCATACCACCTTGATGACAGATCTGCCGGGCCATCGAATGTTCCGTTATAGTTGTATTCAATTGGATAGGAGTTCGAAGCATTCCATTCCTCCTCCCTGACTCCGTCTATTGACGGTGGTACAATTGCACGGGCAATATACCCGGTTTTCTGAGCCTTTAGAAATATGCCTGGGGCAAAGAGAATGATCAGGAAGAAAATACAACTATTTTTTTTCATTCGCTAAGGATCAAAATTCTTAGTATCCGGGGTTCTGTACAAGCACTCCCTTATTCACATTGATCTGGGACTGCGGAATGGCTGCATATAGTCTGTCCACATTGGGTGCATGCACCATCTCCATCAGGGAAACAAAGTCATCTTCGCGACCCCATCGAAGCAGGTCAATATACCTGACACCCTCGAACATGAGCTCCCGTTTCTTTTCATCCTGGATAGCTTTCAGGTTTACCTGCTCGATTGTCAGGGCGGGAATTCCGGTACAGCCTCCCGTGCCGGTATACCGGGGATCCTCCTCCCTGCGGAACATACGAAGGATCGGCAGCCCTGGCCCGAATTGCATTGAGATCCGACAGAACATCTTCAGCAGTGCCAAGGCTGTAACCTGACTGTACAATCGCCTCATCCCTCATTAACATGATTTCTGCCAGCCTTATCAGTGGGAAGTTTTTATCCCTTGATTCATCACTTTGTCCCTCAATGATCAGGCCGGACGGAACATGAAAATGCTTTACATTTCTGCCACCATAATTTGATTCACCTGTAGATCTTCCGATTTGACGTACGCTGTATTCAAGTCTTACGTCCTTGTATACCCCACCAAACATGTTCATCATTCCTTTTTCCACCATAAAAGGTGGCAGGGGAGCCGTGGGATCCGCATCACAATACCACCGGTAAACGCCCATAAAATCATATTCGGCCCTCGACTGACCCTGGCTTTGCCAGATTACTTCATCATTATCGTTTTCACCGGCAAAAATGTCTGTCCATTTAGGTGAAAAAACAAACATATTGCTGTTGATAATTTCATTGCATTGCTGGTAAGCGCTGTCCCAGTTTTCATTCCACATATGGATTCGGGCCATGAATCCCTTGGCTGCCCATTTGCTTCCTCTGCCGCGGACATCATGATCCGTTTGTGAATCCAGCCTGTCGGGAAGCAGGCTGGCAGCCATTTTAAAATCAGATTTTGCCTGGTTCAATACCTGTTCCTGTGAGCTTTTGCCAATATAGTTATCCTTGGGATCAGAACTGGTGGGTACTTCAAGAACGATTGGCACGTCGCGAAATACCATGGCGAGCATATAATAGGCATATCCCCTGAGAAAATAGGCCTCACCTAGAATCTCGGTTTTTCTGCCCGGCCTGAAACTATTCTCAGGGATTTCCTGAACCTTTTTAAGGAGAAGATTGATGTTGCAGATTCCTACATAGGGCTCGGTATAAGTTCCCAGCATGCCATAAAGCTCTGAAGTGGCAAGGTCGCGGTTGTCGCCTGCGCCAATCCCTGATTTGGCATGATTGCCTGCGGTAATTTCATCGGCTGAAACAGTTAACCAAAAGATGTTCTGCATCATATGCTTTGAGATGATTTTGGCATACGCACCGGTAAGTCCTATTTCCGCATCGGTTGATGTTTTGTAGAAGCTTTCCAGGTCGAGGCTGGCCTTGGGTACTTCATCAAGAAAATCCTTACTGCAGGAAAAACAGAGCAACATCACGATAATTGCAGTTGTAATAACTGGTCTTGTATTCATAATTCTCATTTTTATAATATCAGAACTGGACATTTATACCAACGGTGTAGGTCTTTGACTGGGGATAAGCGCCTGCATCGATTCCGATGCTCAGATTTGCACCAATTCCTTCACCGGTAACCGTGCTTACTTCCGGATCAAAACCTTTATAATTGGTAAGGGTCCACAGGTTGTTTGATGAAAAATAGATACGGGCTGATCGTATTCTGCTCTTCGACAATATTTTTGCAGGAAGAGTGTAACCAAAAGTCAGGGTCTTTAGCCTGAGATAAGAACCATCCTCGATCCATCCGTTATGGCCTTCGCGCTGGTCAATGTTTGAACCTGAATAGTTGGTTGTAGGGTATTTTGTATGAATATTTCTCGGATAGATCACATTTCCTTCTGCATCCTTTACATCCGATGAAAGATAGCGGTTATCAGAAAGCTTCCCTGGTGGAATTCATTCCCACCTGCAATCCGGGTGTCAGCTGAAGGTCTTCGAGACTCTGCCGGGTGGCATTGTAAAGGTCGTTTCCATATACAAACTGGAAAAAAATATTCAGATCAAATCCCTTATAACGGAAAGTATTGGTTATGCCGCCAAAAAATTTTGGAAGCGGATCCCCTGTTACGGTCTTGTCGGCATCACCTCCTCCGTATGAAATCTGGCCGTCACCGTTCAGGTCGATCAGTTTAACATAACCAGTAAGACTATCGACATATGTTTCTCGCTTATAGGTATAAAAATTCAGTCCCTGTCCTTCAATGAGTATTGAATTTCCACCATGTATACTATCAGTGATCAGTTTATTTACCTTCAGTTTGTTGGTTGCAATATTAAAATCAGTGGTCCATTTGAACGCTCCGGTGGTATTATGAGTTGTTACGGTAAATTCATAACCCGTATTGGTCAGTTTCCCCGCATTATTCCAGGCACTATAAATGCCGGTTGTGATAGGAAGGGACACTTCAAGCAGCAGATTATCAGATATGCTTTTATAATACTCTGCACTCAGATAAATACGGTTATCGAGCATGGCGTAATCAATTCCGATATTGATTGTCCGGCGTTCCTCCCAGGAATACCCGTAATCAGAAATGGAAACATACCTTCCACCAAGCGCACTCAGGTAATTCATGACTTCATTATCCACATCATAGGAATTGGGTATGGTCCCAACCATAAAGGCACCACGCCACGCATAATCACCCACTTCCTGGTTGCCTGTAATACCAAGGCTGGCTCTTAGTTTCAATTCATTGATAAAAGAAAATCTTTGCATGAAATTTTCTTTGGCTATATTCCATCCGAAGGATGCTGCAGGAAAGAATCCCCACCTGTTTTCAGCCCCAAAGCGCGAGGATCCGTCAGCCCGTAAATTTACCTGGAGCATATATTTCCCCATATAGCTATAGTTCACACGTCCAAAAAAGGACTCAAGTGTGCTTGTGGAATAGTAATTTACACTTCCAAGTTTTGCAGGGGAAGAATCGAAGGTTTTAATGCCGTCAATAGGCATTCCACCCACCTCGGTGTAAGTTCCCTCATTTGAAATTTTTGAAGCCTCATGACCGGCTAGAATAATAAGCGAGTGATTCCCTTTTTCCAGCTCGTAATTCAGTGTATTTGTCCATACCCAAGAATGTCCGTTTATATTATGGTCTGATGTCCTTGATGACCCGGGCATTTTCAATCCGTCATCCGGATAATAGTAAGGGCCCCAGAAAAAATTCTCTTTTGTATTCCGTATATCCTGCCCAAGAACGGATTTGAATGTAAGGCCTTTGAGAATTGTCCAGTCAAAGTATAAACTCGTAAGATATCTGTCTGTAAAATAGTCGAGATTTTGTTCCTGTGCCAGCATCACCGGGTTGGCAATTGCCCTGTTGCGCGCGTCAAATCCGTAATTTCCAAGGGAATCATATACAGGATAAACCGGGCTGGAGGTAAGAGCGGACATTACGATGGGTCCGCCGGTGGTTTTGTTTGCTTCAATGTTTGCGCTTCCTCCATTACGCTGTCGTTGCCCGTTTGATTGGCTGAACGACAGATTCGCACCCACCATAATATTTTTTGATACCTTAAGATCGAGGTTCGAACGGAAGCTGTAACGCTTGAATCCGGTGTTTATTACAATGCCGTTGGTATTGAGGTATCCGAAATTTACCATGTACTGGGCATTCTCATTTCCGCCGCCAACAGATAGGCTGGCGTTATAAGTGGGTGCCGTTCTGAATATTTCATCCTGCCAGTTGGTATTGTATTTTGCTGCTTCTTCTTCCGATATGTACCGTGTACTGGCAGCCGGAACCCTCATTTTTTTCAGCCCTTCATTTACAAGGGTTCTGTATTCTTTGGAATCAAGCAGATCCAGAGTTTTTGCAACTTTTGATACACCAACATAGGTGCTGAATTCCACTTGCATACCGTTTTTACTGCCTCTTTTTGTATTGATGAGCACAACTCCATTCGCACCCCTGGCGCCATAAATGGCACATGAGGCAGGATCTTTCATTACTTCAATGGATTCAATTTCATCGGGATTGATGTTTGCCATGGGATTTATTTTATCCCCGTTCTCACCGGTTTGCGGATTGCCAATCTGCCTGTTATCGATAGGTATGCCATCAATAATATAAAGCGGTTCATTGCTTCGGGCAATGGAACCAATTCCCCGAATTCTTATAGATACACCACTACCAGGCGCCCCTGTATTGTTTGTAACCATAACACCGGCAGCCCGACCCTGCAATGCCTGGTCCATGCCAATTACAGGCATATTTTTCATATCCTTTCCCTTGACAGAGGACACAGCTCCTGTCAGATCACTTTTTTTGATTTTACCATAACCTACTACCTGTACAGCTTCAAGGGAGGTTATTTCTTCAGTCATGGATATATCCAGCACAGAATTACCGGCTACAGTGGCCTCTTCAGTTTTATATCCTATATATGAAAAAACCAGGATTGACTGGGCATTAGTAAGTTTTAATCTGTAATCGCCCTTTGTATCTGACGTTGTTCCATTGGTGGTTCCTTTCTCCAGGATGTTAACACCGGGAAGGCCTATACCATCAGCAGAAGATATGATTCTCCCTGATATGAAATTCTCCTGTGCGAGTAAACCGGGGATTAGGAATACATAGAAAATCGCTGCCAACCATGTTTTAATGCCTGCTTTCATTTCTTCTTTTTTGTTTAATATATATACATTCAGGATTCGGGGAAGCACCTGGTAAGCTATTTTTAGCTGAATAGTATAGCTAAAAAGGAGGGAGGTCAAATAAAAAGTCAGTGCCTGCGATATACAGGCACTGACCGAAAGCTGGTTTATTTAACCATGAGCTTAACCTGGCCGATTCTCTGGCCGTTTTCAATGCGCAGAAGATAAAGTCCGGGAGTAAGATCACGTACACTCATGACATGATTTCCCGGATTATCAAAACGGGTTGAATATACAGTCCGGCCCGACATGTCGGAGACAGTAACATTATGCGTGCCATTGGCGGTGAGCCGGAGAGTAATCTTATCGGTTGCCGGATTCGGAAATACACTGAATGTACTGGCAAAATCCTTATCGATGGAGGTTGGAATGGTTTTTAATATGATCTGACCATATTCGGAATTATTCCGGTTCAGGTCGGTACGGTCATAGGAACTCCAGACCAGGCCGCCTGCATTCACAGGACCTGCATCAATATCCTGAATTTTTGCATCGAATCCAAACGCTGCATTGTCGCCTGCAACAAAGGACAGGCCGCTTGATGTATTAAGGGTAGCCCAGGGGAAATTCATTTCAATATAATAGCCAATCGTGGTGGTACCGCCTTCTTCTCCATAATATTCCCAGGTAGCCTGTGAAATATCGGTCCAGTCCGGTGCCGGTGTTGAACCGGTTTGCATTTCGCCCTTATAGGGAACAGCCCGGTATTGGAAATTATCCTGGAAATACTTGGCACCGTCGACATCCTCGCAGGAAGTTCCATCACGCTCATTGCCCATGTCAAAATGATATTCCACATTGTCGTTTGACCAGCCATTTTCGGCTACTGCATTGTAGATATCATTATCCACTACATACGTAACAAGATATAGATTGTCATCATCCCACATTGCCCTGAAAGAACCGCTCAGGACATTGCCTTCTACTGTGGATCCTCCGTAGGATAAATCATACATTGGCTGTAAGGCCCATGTATCCTGGTCGTTGAAGGGATTGGCCTCAGTACCGGTGTATTTGGCTATTTGCATTTCCTTCAGTGCTGGTTTCTCAAGCGTGGTAAATACTGCTTCATTGCTAACAACAGACAGGTTTTGGGCATCTACTGCAATTACTGAAAATGTATATTCAATTTCTGGACTCAGATTGACACTGATGGATGTTGTACTTTTGGAAACATAACTGAAAGGTGCTCCGTTTTTCAACACAAGCATTCCGGTTATATCATCCTCTGAAGGAGCATCCCAGCTAATTGTGGCACTGTTAAAAGTTATATCGGAAGCTGTAACATTTGCAGGGGCAGCAGGTGGTACTGCGTCAATGACCGCTTCAGCTACAAGAGTTACATCCGTTGCACTCCATCCTTTTGGCCATTGGATATGGCCGCTCAGCTGATCCCAGCTGCTGCCGTTTACATTGTCGAGGTCTGCTGCGACCAGGTTCATATTGAGAACCTTATCAATTGCAGGATAGGATGAAAAATCAATGCTGTCATTGGTAAGAATGTTCCAGGGAATACTTACTTCCAATACCCATCCGCCTTCAATTGCGGAAGTATGAAATACATATCCCTTAGGAGCGTTAATGGCAACCAGTGTGTCATTGTCCCTGTCAAAGGCAAACCTGTATTTATAAGGCTGCTTTGCGCCGGCAGGATCATTAAGGACCATTTCAATATTATCATTCATCCATTGGATGGCAGCCGAACCTTCGGCCTGCGAACCTATGGTTGTAGTATCATCCATGATCTGCACCAGAAGATACAGGTTGGTTGCATCCCATAATCCTGACCATTTGAATGAACAATCTTCGAGACTGCGGAGATCTGCCTTGGGTGTCCATGTTGTAGGATCAACAGCAACATAGCTGGCCACGGTATTCCATAACTCGTCAACTGTACCATCAATAGTTGGTGCTTCAGATGTCTGACCAATCTGAAAAGCCTGAGCCTGCAAACCTACCCCTGTGGTAAGCCAGGTGATAGCGAGGACTGCCAAAGCAAGGAAAAGTTTTTTCATAGTTATGAGGTTTTAATTAAGGAATTGTATGGATCAAATATATATAACTAAATTCCTCAAAACAATAGCTAATAAATTGATAATCAATGAGTAAAAGAAATTTTATTGCGGATGAATGCCAATTGGTCAATAACTTGTTTACTATATTCTCAATGGTATTGAATTCAATTATTCCAAAATCACAAGGAAAAAAATTCCGCATAAATACCAATGAAAAAAAAATTAATTTAGAGTGAGTATAAATAAGAGGGAAGAAGAATTATGAATTAGGAATTATGAATGAGGAATTATGAATTATGAAAGGGGATAGGGGACTGCATTTCCTCGGTGTGTAAAAGTTATATCAAACTGATGAAGGAACAAAAGTGATTTGAGATCCGCTTAATCAGTTAAATTTGCTTATGATACTCTGATTGCTTATGTAATATTCAATAAATGAGATCTGAAATAAGAATAGACAGATTTAAGGGCGGACTTCCATTGGAATCGAAACGATTGCTGACGTTCAGCGTGTCAACGATAAAGGAAATTTCATTTCATCTTGGGTTTGATGAACCTACAAATTTCATCAAGTAACTTTGTATAATAATAAAAAACTTAAAAAATGAAAGAGATTTTAATTATCGGGGCCAGCGGTTTTGTAGGTTCATCCATATTAAAGGAAGCTATAAACCGGGGATATAAAGTAAAAGCAGTTGTGCGCAATCCGGAAAAGATCACGCTGAAGAATGAAAATCTGACTATAGTAAAAGCTGATGTTTCGTCTGCAGAAGTCGTGGCAGATGTATGTAAAGGATTTGAAACCGTCATTAGCGCCTATAATCCGGGGTGGACAAATCCAAATATTTACAATGAAACTCTTTCAGTCTATCGGGCAATTCTGGCTGGTGCAAAAAAGGCAGGCGTTAAACGGCTGCTTTGTGTTGGAGGCGCAGGTACACTCTTTTGTGCTCCGGGTCTTCGGGTTGTTGACTCCGGGGTTATTCCTGCAGAAATTATGCCTGGTGTAAAATCATTGGGTGAATTTTATCTCAATATTTTATGCAATGAAAAAGAGATAGATTGGGTTTTCTTTTCTCCCGCTGGAAATCTGGCTCCGGGGCAACGAACAGGTAAGTTCCGCCTTGGTAAAGATGATCTGATTGTAAATGATAAGGGTGAAAGCAGGATTTCAGTTGAAGATTATGCTGTGGCAATGATTGATGAGGCAGAAAACAAAACTCATCATAAGGAACGGTTTACAATAGGTTATTAATCATTGGTTAACACAAAGTAAAAAATCATGAATGTTTTTATCGCACCATGCGTGCTTTTTAGGCTAAGCCCCTAATATCCTAATATACTTTTTAATATATTGCTCCTTCAATTTCGCCTTATACTGCATAATAAATCTCGGATGTTCAAGGGGCACTATTTCCCCGAAGAAATGGTGCTCCTTGTTTAATTTCCTCAGAAAGGTTTCATTTTTACCAGTTCCAAGACAGTAACAAACAGATGTATCAACGCCAAAATCAATCTGCTTTTTTAATGTTTCCAGGATAAATGGAAAGGCAATTCTTTCCAGTTCCCTGGTGTCATAATAATTAAAGTTTACTGGTTTTTCATTCTTCCCTTCCTTCGTAAATCCCAGCGGACAGATGGCACTTAAAAAGTATCTGCCATAAAACTCCGTTACACCGCCAAACGCCTCTATCATCTCATAGATAAATGCCGATGAAGGTTCATGGGTTCGAAAGTCCGTAAAAGGTATACCGCAATTTTCATTCAGACGTTTGGTATCGGTAAAGGGTATGCCTGTTGATCCGGCACCAAACCGGCCGGGATTGATCCCAAGGATCAGTCTTCTTATATTATTGTCAGAAAAAAACTTTGTATAAAATTCTGTTGCAAGATCATTCACAACCTGATTTTCACGGAACGGATCCATGATCCTGACGCCTGCCGGCAAGGCTCCTTTGAACTCCAGGTTTCTGTAGAATTCAATCACTTTCCGGGCAAATGTCATTTCTGAAAGGAAATTAAAGAAAGGTTTATTATCGTTTATGTTGATCAAAGATAAACAGATTACAGAAATCAATTGTTGGCGACTGAAATTGAACATTGAACAAAAATTTTGGATACATTTACTTTAACCCCTAAATTTTAAGCAATGACGAATCGATTTACATCCTTATTGTTTAAGATCGCAACGATTTCTTTTGGTCATCCTGCTATCAATTGATATCAACGTCATGGCACAGAATAAGCCAGTAAACTATGATGAATCAGCCGTTCCGGCATATACCCTGCCTGATCCCCTGCGTTTTTCCAACGGGGACGAGGTTAAGGATACAGTGGAGTGGATGAAAAGGCGAAGACCTGAAATACTGTCCCTGTTTGAAACCGAAATGTTTGGCAAAACGCCTGACAGGAAAATCAAGGCCAGGTATACAATTGTATCAGTAGATACTATGGCACTGAATGGAATGGCCATCCGAAAACAGGTGAGAATTGAATTTCCATCCGAACCCAAGGCACCGTCCCTGATGCTGCTGATCTATCTGCCCAAATCCCAGAAGCCCGTACCCGTATTTCTTGGGCTCAATTTTGATGGAAATCATACAATTATTGATGATACGGGTATTATAGTGTCGGGGGCCTGGCAGGCATCCGCCCATGCCCGCGGAGAAGATTCGCTTGGCTGGCCGGTCAAAAGCATTGTTGGTCATGGATTTGCGCTGGCCACAATGTACTATGGGGAAATTGTTGAAGATGAAAATAACGGATTCAAAAATGGAATTCAACCTGTATTTTATTCTCCGGGACAGACATCACCAAAGCCCGACGAATGGGGGGCCATCGGTGCCTGGGCATGGGGTTTGAGCCGCGCAATGGACTATCTTGAAAATGATGAATCAATAGATTCAAAAAAAGTGGCTGTTTTCGGACATTCGCGTTTAGGCAAGACCGCCTTATGGGCAGGAGCACAGGACCGCCGGTTTGCCCTTGTAATATCCAACAATTCGGGATGCGGCGGAGCTGCTTTATCCAAACGGATATTCGGAGAAACTGTGGGATCTATCAATACTATGTTTCCCCATTGGTTCTGTGGAAATTTCAAAAAGTATAATGACAAGGAAAGTGATCTGCCGATGGATCAGCACATGCTCATTGCCCTTATTGCACCCAGGCCTGTATATGTTACCAGCGCACAGGACGACCAATGGGCCGATCCGAAAGGAGAATTCCTGGGAGTATTGAATGCAAATCCGGTTTACCGTCTTTTTGGCAAACAAGGTTTACCCGTGTCGGTAATGCCTCCGGTTAACAGTCCGGTTATGGGTACCCTCGGTTATCATATCCGTACCGGCCCGCATGCGCTAACGTATTACGATTGGGACAGATTTATGGAATTTGCGAGGAAACACTTTTAGTTTTTCACTATCAACTAACAACCAACAACCAATAACTATCAACTAAATCACCTAATTTTGTAAATGAAATTTAGAGCTTAATTAATCATGAGCAAGAGAATAGGACTCGTGGGCGGACTTGGTCCTGAAGCCACCCTGGAATATTACAAAGGAATAATCAATGTTTTTAAAAGCACAGATACATCTCTTAATTACCCCGAGATCATTATATACAGTATGAACCTGTCGGAACTTATCGGTATGATGAACCGGAAAGAATATGACAGGGTTATTGTATACCTTCTTGGTGCGATTGATTCACTGAAAAAAGCCGGAGCTGATTTTGCCGCCATGAGTGCAAACACTCCCCACCTCGTTTTTGATGAGCTTGTACAGAGTATCTCCCCTGCCACTTGATCAGCATTGTTGAGGCAGCCTGCGACGAAGTTCAACGGCTCGGTTTAGAGAAGCCGGGACTGATTGGAACCGGTTTTACCATGTCAGGAACTTTTTACCAGGATGTTTTCGGCAGAAGGGAGATTCCGGTAATCACTGCCGGATGAACAGGACATGAAGATCATCAATGAGAAATTGTTTTCAGAAATTGAACTGGGTATTTTTAAAGATGAGACCCGCGATTTGCTCATTCGGATCATTGAAAAGATGGTCCATAACCAGCATATTGATGGCCTGATCCTTGGATGTACCGAATTTCCGCTGATCCTTACGGAGAAACGAAGTATGCGGGAATTCCCATGTTAAATACAACCACAATTGCATATTGATGCTATTGTTAAATACTGCCGCAGATAATTTCACCAAAATCAGACATGGCTAGCAAATTATGCCCTGTTTTTAAACTCCTGTAATGATCTTCCTGTAGAACTTTTAAAAAACTTGCTGAAGTGGGAAGGATCGTTAAAGCCCAGTCCAAAGCCAATTTCCTTAAAACTCTGGCTGGTGAACAGACTTAGTCTACGGGCTTCCAGAACCAGGCGATTCTGGATGTATTCCTTGGCCGACTGACCAATGGATGTTTTTATTACTTCATTCAGGTAACCCGGTGTTACATTTAATCTGGATGCATAATCCTTTACCTGGTGCCATTCAGAAAAATGACTTATCAACCAGGTCTTTAAATTTCCGGACCAGGGTTCGTCCAACCTCAAGGTTTTGCGGATTGCCCTCAGGGCGGATTGTGCAACTTGTATTGCATTCGATCAGGAACAATTTCAGATAAGCACCCATTGTTTCAAAACGCATTTCATCAGAAGACTGAAATGCTTCAAGCATATTTTTGCAGAACATATGCAGGTGTTTCTTCATGGAATCACTGACAGGAAGCGGAGGTGAATCGTCGCAGCTTTTGAAAAGGCGGAGATTGGTGATGAAATCCTGCCGTATGCTGTATGTTTCAAGGAATTCACAGGTAAAACGGATCAGGTATCCGGTAACCGGGGTTTCAATAGTTATCTGGTGGACCTGTTCCGGACTGACGAAGAAAATATGATCGGGCTGAATGGCATGTTCCCGGAAATCGATCATGTGTTTTCCCGAACCGGAAAAAGGCCATATCACCGTAAAGTAATTATGACGGTGCGGCTCCTCGGAGGCATTGTTCATTTCACCATTCAAGTCTCTCAATGGTCTGAATGACAAAGGATGCCGGGCCTCCTTTATATACAAGATCGATATTCTCAATCCCCGAATTCATCCTGCAAAGTTAGCAATTCCAGTATTTGTACATGTGATCCCCTGATTTTTCCATTTACCGGCATCATGCCAGGCCTTAACTTTGTACCATAATTTTAAACCAATATAATCATGACAACAACAAACAAAACAAAATGGGTGATCGATCCTGCACATACCCAGATACAATTTCAAAGTAAAACACCTTGTTATTTCTACGGTTACAGGAGGCTTTGACAAGTTTGAAGGCGGGATGGAATCAGGCCGTGAAGATTTTACCGACGCTGAAGTCTGGTTTTCAGCTGATGCAGCAAGTATCAATACAGGCGTACCCGACAGGGACAATCATCTGAGATCAGCTGATTTCTTTGATGCAGCCAATCATCCGAAACTTACTTTTAAATCAACAGGCATTAAAAAGACGGGCAGTGAGAATTATAAGCTGACCGGCGACCTGACCATCAGGGGAACAAGCCGTCCGATAGAACTTGACGTGGAATATGGTGGTACTCATGAAGGATCCCTGGGGAAATATAAAGGTGGGCTTTGAATTAACCGGAAAATTGCACCGTAAGGATTATGGCCTGAACTGGAATGCCATTACCGAAGCCGGTGGACTTGTTGTAAGTGAAGAAGTCAAGATATTAATTAATGTTGAACTGAGCCGTCAGTAAGGAGGAAATAATGAAAACCATTTTGCACCGGGCAGGGACCCGGGGGCATGCCAGCCATGGCTGGCTTGAAAGTTACCATACGTTTAGTTTTGCCGACTATTTTGATCCGGGGCGCATTCATTTTGGTGCCCTCAGGGTTTTGAATGATGATGATGTGGCGGGAGGAATGGGTTTTGGAAAACATCCCCATGATAATATGGAAATCGTTACGATCATGCTCGAGGGTGAATTGCGGCATGGCGACAGCATGGGACATAGTGAAGTATTGCGAAAGGATGAGGTTCAGGCCATGTCGGCCGGAACAGGTATATTCCATTCTGAAGTAAATAACCTGCGGGACCAGCCTGCCAAACTGCTTCAGATATGGGTGTTTCCTGAAAGAAAAAATATTACACCCCGGTATGAACAAAAGGCATTTGATCCGCAGGAAAGGAAAAACACGTGGCAATTGCTGGTTGGACCAAATCCTCCTGATGGTGCCCTCGACATCAAGCAGCAATCCTGGTTTTCACGGATTGACCTTGAAAAGGGAAGCCAGGTTGATTATACCTTGCATAACAAGGAGAACGGGGTTTATCTGTTCATGATCAGCGGAAATATAACGATTGAAAATGATCTGAAACTTGGCCACCGCGATGGTGCCGGTCTTTCCGAAACTGAAAAGGTGAATATCCGTGCGGATGAGAAATCGGAAGTGCTGGCGATTGAGGTGCCTATGCTGGAATAGGGACGAGGGACGAGGGACGAGGGACTAGGAAGAAAGTTCTGCGGTTCTGCGGTTCTGCAGTTCTGCAGTTATGCGGTTATGAGTTCTGCAGTTCTGTAGTTCCGTGGTTCTTAGTTATTAATTCTATTGGATACATGGAACCTCGTAGAGGTTCAATTATTGTAGATCGTGCAGTCCCCGGTCCCCATTCATAATTCATAATTCATAATTCATAATTCCTCTTCCAGTATCCAGTAAAACTATCAACCATCAACTATCAACTATCAACTATTCCTCACTACTTTTACAGGCATAATCAAAATTAAATTACCAATGCCTGAAAAGCGAACATTTATAAAAACCACTGAAAAGCCTTCCGTTTACCGTCATTTGGAAAAAATGAGCGTTCATGAACTGCTTGTCAGCATGAATAATGAAGACAAACAGGTTCCCCTGGCTGTGGAAAAGGCGCTCCCTCAAATTGAAACGCTTGTGGATGCCATTGTGGATTGTATGCTGGCAGGAGGTCGTCTTTTTTACATTGGTGCCGGTACAAGCGGCAGGCTTGGCATTCTTGATGCCAGTGAATGTCCTCCTACCTATGGCGTGGAACAAGGACTTGGTGGTTGGTTTAATGGCGGGCGGAGATTCAGCAATCCGTAAAGCAGTGGAACATGCAGAGGACGATACAAACCAATGCTGGAAGGATCTCCAGTCATATCATATTCAGAACAGCGATGTGGTGATAGGCATTGCGGCCAGCGGAACAACACCTTATGTGATCGGCGGGGTTACCAGTTGCCGTGAACATGGGATCATTACCGGTTGCATCACATGCAACTGCGGATCTCCCCTGGCAGCCAGCGTGGATTTTCCGGTGGAGGTGGATGCAGGTCCGGAATTTGTCACCGGAAGCACACGGATGAAATGCGGAACAGTTCAAAAGCTGGTTCTGAATATGATCTCAACAGCAGTTATGATCCGGTTGGGCAGGGTAGAGGACAATAAAATGGTGAATATGCAGCTTACCAATAACAAGCTGATAGATCGCGGTACCCGCATGGTGATGGAACAAATGAATATATCCGATTATGAGGAGGCCAGGGCGTTGCTGATGAAATATGGAAGTGTGAAGAAGGCGGTGCTTTCAGGGACAAGGGACAAGGGACAAGGGACTAGAGGACGAGTGACGAGAGTTGCGCAGTGAGAGATTGTGCAGATCTGGAGATTGAGATCTTCGGAATTCGACTCGATGCCTGTCGATACTCATGACGCAAGATGACCTGAACCCAGAACGCCGAACTAAGACCCCAAAGCCTTCAGCCTAAACCGCCTACAGCCCCTGCTATTCCCCACCGGGTTGGCATAGATCTTCAGAAGGATATCCACATGTTCAGGTGTATTCAGATTCAATGCGGATAATTCCCTGTTCACATACTGATCAAATTCAGCCTCATCCGCTGCTGTATAAAACTTCGGAATAGATCTTACTCTTATTCAGCCTGTCGCATGCAATGTAATTATTCGGCCAGAGCCTGTAATTCCGGTATATTTCATCATCCATCAACGATGCAAGATGTATTGATCCTGTCATTGAATACAGTTGTATCCCCGGTTTCCTTTAAAAATGTATTCACCGGATGGCAAACTGAAAGATGGATGCGTCCCTTTTGACTTGTGATACCGGTGAGAATACTCATAAAATCCTCATTGGGTGCCTTCTGGTATGTCAATCCTTTTGAAACCACACTGGTTTCTTTCACTTTCAGCGCACAGCAGGGTTCGTATTCATAAGAAATCGACAAGCGGAACAATATTCAATTCTGAAAAGGATTCATCGAATGAGTCGCTTCCACTGATATTGAACATTTTCAGCAGTCCGGTTTCCGTTTTATCATTTCCGTCCTTGGTGCGCCCGTTTCGCTGGGCAATCCATGCCGACGTCCGCTTTTGGGTAATTGTATGACGAATATAGGCAGAGAGGATCTGGGAGTTCCTGAACATTTCCATACGGTTACCGCCGCGGTAAACGGTAAACATCCGGTTTATTTTTCCGAAATCAATAACAAACGGATTCGACATCAGGTTACTGCCAAAAGTAATTTCCGAACTCAGATGCCCGTTATCAAAAAGCAAAACCTGCAGAATGGCTGAATCGAGGACAATGTCGCGATGATTCGATACAAAAAGATAGGGTGTTCCGGGCACAAGTAAATCAAATCCGCTGTAGGTAAGTCCCTTTGACGTCTTTCTTACAATGGAATTGACAAGGGGATGCATGAACTGCTTTTGAAAATCAATGGCAGAATGAATGCCTTTCAGTTCAGCGATGATGTCCTCTTTGTTTCTTTCGGGAAATATATATTCCAGGACCTTGCTGAATTCAGGTACCCTTACGAGACGATGCAGCGCAGGATTAATTTCATCATCGTTGTACGGGCGGATGTCTTCAAAATCCTGTTCAGTATACATGAATCTCAGATTTTGATCAACATTTTATTCAATTTCTTTTTTCAGTGCGATCATTTTAATGGCTGTGATAGCCGCTTCATCTCCTTTATTGCCATGTTTTCCGCCGGCTCTTTCCTGGGCCTGGAGCAAATCATTTGTAGTAAGCACTCCAAAGATCACCGGAATTTTATACATGATGTTTAGCTGGGTTATTCCCTGGGCAACTCCCTGGCATATAAAATCAAAATGCCGTGTCTCGCCCTGGATCACACATCCCAGGCAAATGACTGCATCAAAATCCTCGCTTTCGGCCAGAAGCTGTGCCCCGAGCGTCAAGTTCAAAACTTCCGGGAACATGTTTAACAAGGATGTTGTCTGCCGAGGCGCCGTGTTTCATCAGCGTATTCAGCGCTGCATCACACATGCCATGAGTAATTTCATGATTCCAGTCGGAAACCACAATACCGAATTTCATTTCACTTGCATCGGGCACCCTGTTGGGGTCGTAACTGGACAGATTTTTTAAAGCGGTAGCCATAGCAGTTATAAAATGAAAAAAGTATCAACAAATACCATTCATTGATACTTTTAAGTTATTCGATCAGAAACTACTGCATTTTTATTTTCAGCGCAGTAATATATTTTTCAGCTACTTTTCCTTCCTGTGATTCAGGATAATTCTTTTTAATAGTTTCATAAGCCTTGAGGGCCTTGTCATAATTCTTAAGTTCCTCATAAACAAGGGCGGCCTTTTTCAGGTAAATGGGCGAGGTGAATTCATTCTTTTTGCGTTGTCCGGCCTTCATATAAAAAGAAGCAGCCTTTTCATTGTCCTTCAGTTCAGCATAACAATCGCCGATTGCACCCATGGCAACGGAACCGACCATAATATCATCGGCATCAAATTTTTCCAGATTCTTGATGGCCTCATCAAATTGCCCGGTTTTCAAAAGGCTGATTCCGGCATAATAATGAGCCAGGTTAGCGGCCTTTGTAAATCCATATTCATCAATGATATCAAGGAAACCATAATTTGCTCCGTCACCATTCAGTGCCAGTTTGAATGAATCTTTTTCAAAATACTGTTCGGCAACATACATGGCAGACTGTGCATCACGATTTTTGGGTTCAAGATAAAATTTCTTATAACCCAGGTATCCGCCAACTACAACAACAATGGCAAGGATAATGATTGTAAGGCTTTTTTGATTCTCTTCAATGTACTGTTCGGTGCGACTTAGTGCGTTCTCAACAGTTTGAAAACCAGCACCGCTTTCTTCTATTTTTTTGCTCATGTATGCTTCATTTTTTCGGACAGATCGCAAATGTAATTTTTTTTATTATTTGTACGAGAAGAAACCACATATTTTATTTTCTCATCAGGCAATTTGACCCATTTTTATTTATTTCAGCAGGTGGATCGTCTTAAGTGTCATTATTTGTAACACTACTGCAAGTTCTTCCGTTTATAAGTTTTAAGATCAGCATTAACAACCATTGAAATGAGTATAAAGGAAGAAATGCCAACAGTTGATTCACCCAGGGAAGCGATGAGCTTTTCTCAACGGCTGAAGTCACTGAGTGTACGCTGGAAAATCAGGATTGCCTACTGGGCCGGGATCCTTCTAACGGCCTGCCTGGTCATCATTATGGTGAGCATTTTTCAGCGCAGAGCTGCTATTCATCATGCTTATGACAAAGTATACCTTTTGCGGAGCGTAAAAACAAAACTCGCGGAAGCCTGGTTTGAACGTCTGACGGATAAAATAACAAATTTCGCTTCCGATCAGAAAACGCTTGATATGCAGAGTCAGCTGACAGAATCCTTTTTAAATATTGAAAATGATAACTATTCTACACCGGGTGCTGAAACTCCTGATAAAGTCAACTCTCTGCTTGAAGGCTATTATACTACTGAAGTAATTCCTGTTCTTGAAAACAGGATGGACAAGAAAATATCCTGTAAGCTCAGTTTTGCCTTCGGATAATAAACAGAAAATATTGCAATATCTGTACATCGCTGCCAATGCAAAGCCATTTGGCTCAAAGCTTGTACATGAACAAGGCCGCTGATGGAAGTTCCTACAGCTCACTGCACAGTCAGTTCCAGCCTGGCATGGTGAAATATGCCAAAGAAACCGGCATCTCGGATATCTTTATTGTGGATTACAGAAGCGGATATGTAGTTTACTCGCTGCAGAAAAATCCCGATTTTGCCACGAACCTGTATGACGGACCCTATCACAATTCCGGACTGGCGATGGCTTTTAAGGCTGCCATCGGACTTCCGGCAGGTTCATTTCAGATTACAGACGAATCATTATACGCCGGCGAATTGCTGCAACCTGCTCTTTTTGTTTCTGCACCCTTGTTTGCGGGAAATGAAATAAAAGGAGCCGTTGTTTTTGCTGTTGATGCCTCTTCCCTGGATGGTTTGCTTTCCATGGATAAAGAGGATGAGGCCGTTATTCCGGGATTGAAATCATTCTTTGTTGGTCCTGATCTGCTATACAGAAATAACGATCCGTCACTGGCTCTGGAGTCCGAACGGTATGTCCGGCGGATGAAAAGACTTGCTGATGACGGCAGGGTATATTCGCAGGTTGAAAAACTTAAAACAACCGCCATGGTCCAGCAGGTGAATTCGCTGGCTTTTGCCGATGGACTTGGTGGAAAAGAAAGACTGAAGGAATACCGGACGGAGACAGGTGAACAGGTATTAAGTTCATATGGCCCGGTAGCCATTCCGGGATTGAAATGGATGCTTGTAAGTCAGCTGGACAAATCCCAGGCATTAAAACCGGTGAGAAGACTCACGGGATATCTCATTATCATTTCACTCGTCCTTGCCTTGCTGGCATATATACTTGTACACATTCTGAGCGATAAACTGGCAGCACGCCTTACCGTATTGGGCGGATTTCTCCATAGTGGGATACATGCCGGGAATAACGCCGTCCTTCTGGAAACAGGAGGGGATGAGATTGAAACAGCGGTCTCGGCGGCGCATATGTTGAAAGAGCGAATATACGAGGCATCAAAATTCACCGATCAGTTAGGGGAGGGTAACCTGGAAGGTGTGATCAGTTTTGACGGAGAAGAGGACAAACTGGGTAAGTCCCTGAACAATCTTAAAGATATTCTGATAAACAGGCGTGAACAGGAACAAACACGCATCCGGGAAGATGAAATCAGGAACTGGTCAACACACGGTGTTGCCCTTTTCAACGATATACTGCGGATGGACAACAACAATCTTGAAAAGCTTTGTTTGAATATTATCCGCAATATAATTCAGTATCTGTCAGCGAACCAGGGAGGTATCTTCCTTATTGATAAGGAGGAAGAGTCAACCTACCTTGACCTGGTGGCAGCCTATGCTTTCGACAGGCAAAAATTCCTGAAAAAGAGAATAGGGATAGGCGAGGGACTGGCAGGCACCTGTGCAATGGAAAAGAAAACCATATTGCTCAGCAAAATACCGCAGGATTATATGGAAATCACTTCCGGGCTTGGTGGTGCCAAACCATCGTGCCTGTTGATAGTGCCACTGAAAAAGGATGAAGATGTACTGGGTGTAATGGAAATCGCCTCATTCAGCCCGTTCAAGCCCCACGAAGTTGAATTTGTTGAAAAGGTGGCTGAAAGCATTGCCGCTGCCCTGATCACAGTGAGGTTGCATCTGCAGACATCCCAGTATCTTGAAAGATTCCAGCAGCAGGCCGAAGAGATGAAGGCCCAGGATGAGGAACTACGTCAGAATATAGAAGAATTGCAGGCAACGCATGAGCAGATGGAACGGATGAAGGCTGAAGAAGATGCCCGCAATAAGGAGATGATAAAGGAAATAGAACAGTCTTCAATTGAACTGCAAAAGGAAAAAGCCTTGTTAGATGCACTGCTGAATAATGTTCCGGAGCATATTTATTTCAAAGACAAGGAAAGTAAATTCCTGCGTTTCAGCAAATCCATGTTAAAATTGTTCGGATTGGAAAAGGCCGAAGATCTGCTGGGAAAATCAGATTTCGATTTCTTTGATGAAGAGCATTCAAGGCCGGCTTATGAAGGGGAACAGGAAATAATACGAACCGGAAATGCCATTATAGATCTTGAAGAAAAGGAGGTTATGGATGATGGACGGATCAACTGGGTGAACACTACAAAAATGCCATTAAAGAATGCCCAGGGAGAAATAATTGGCACTTTTGGTATCAGCAAAGATATTACCAGGTTGAAAAAGCTGGAATTGGATGCGATTGAGAAGGCTGATAAATTGGCTGATAATGAGGCTTACCTGCTAAAGTACAGGAAACTACTCATTGACATTCTGGACAGGATACCGGGAAAGATTTTCCTGAAAGATGAAAATGGCGTATTTGTGGTAGTGAACTCTGCCGTTGCATCTATCTATAACAAATCACCGGAACAGATCATTGGCACAACGGATTACGACAATCATCCCGATGAAAATGTGGATGAATGGCGTAAACAGGAACTTGAAATCATAAAGAAGGGAGCTTCAACCTACGTGCATCTTGAGAAAATCAAGGGACAACAGCATTATCTCAATACAACGAAAATGCCGTTTGAGCTGGCTACATCTGGCAAAACAGGGTTGCTGGGAATTCAATTCGATATTTCGGATGTGAAAATGCTGGAAGAAAGGATAGCTTCTTTAACGAAAGAAATTGAGGAGCTGAAGAAGGGACGAGGGAAGAGGGACAAGTAGGAATTTACGATTTACGATTTTAGATTTACGATTTTGGATTTACGATTGAAACTACTTTAAACCTGGCAGGTTGCATACCCTGTCAGGTTTTGTGTTTTTGCCAATTCCCAATAAAAATTATTCACCTAAGTTATTGGAAAGCGATTTTTGCTATTTTTGCGTGCTCGCCGAAGTTTCAACGAAGGCGAGTGAGCCTTGAGAAATTGCATTGGCGGAATTAACATCCGCCGGAGCTTTGGCGAAGGCGGGCATTACCAACCGGTTCCGTAGCTCAGTTGGATAGAGCAACAGCCTTCTAAGCTGTGGGTCGCGCGTTCGAATCGCGCCGGAATCACGAATATCATATGGCGACCTTTGGTCGCCTATTTTCATTTAACTGACGGCGCGATCACGAGCGGTTTTTTTCATTTACACACAATTTAATACACAAATTAATTTATCTTCACCTCAAAATAAAAATCGCACTTCTCAAGTCCAAATAAGACATAAGCGATTTAACCTATTTTAATTATGAGGTTATTATTTGCAGGTTCGCTAATCATTGGGTTATTCTTTTCAGGGTATGCCCAGGATAAAAAAACAGACAATAGTTTTACAATCAATACGTTTTCGGAATTCGAGGCTTCCATGCCTCCTGTCAGATATACAGGGAATCCCATAATGGTACATGCCGGTTGGTCCAGCGGGCAAATTATGGAACCTTGTATTTTAACGAATCCAAAAGATACCTCAAAGCTTATTATGTTTTATGGCGGGGGCCATTTGATTGTGGAAGACGGAGGCCGGTGGGCTATTGGTAAAGCCTGGGCAGATAAATCAAATCCGCATGTATGGCATGAGTTTCAGGACAATCCCATCATCAGACCAAATCCACTGATTCCATTTGAAAGCTATTTTATCCGATTGGATTGCGTTTTATATAATTCTGAAACTGATGAGTATTGGATTTATTATACCGGTGGAGAAAATGAACCATGGACTAACGCTATTGGGTTAGCAGTTTGTGCGACAGGCAAAGATGGCTATAGCAATGTTACAGAAGAAAATATCCGCAAATATAAGGGCAATCCAATATTATCCCCAACCGGACAGGGTCGTAATGATGGTACCTGTGTGTCTCAGGCAGCCGTAATCAGGGTCGGCGAAATGCACTATATGTATTATTCTTACAGATTAAGTAATAAAAGTGATCTGGACATATTGCCCGGCATCCGCTATGCAACTTCAACCGATGGTATAAACTGGACAAAACAAGGCGAAGGAAATATTATTAGCAGGGGAGGAAAAGGGAGCCCTGATTCAAAATATTTTGAGTGGAAACAAATCTTTAAATCGTTTGACAGGTATATTATAATTTGGGAGGCCTTCGATAGCACAACCTGGACAGTATGCATGGCTACTGCGTTATCTCCTGAAGGGCCCTGGGTGAAGTCGCCAAAGAATCCCATTTTTAAACCATCGGCTACTGCAGGGTCCTTTGATGAAAAATTTGTTGCCACTCCCGGCTTTTATTTAATCAATAACAGGTGGTACTTATATTATCAGGGAGCAAAAGACGGAGGAAATTATAATTATAACCACTGGGACATAGGTGTTGCAGAATTAAAAAAGAGATAAGCATAAAAGGTCCTGACTATCTAATCCCGGTATGTGAATATTGAAGGATTATTTCTTCCTGAATGAGTTGACAACCGAAACTGATCCGTCGGGACTCGACCGGGTCAGATTAAGGATATTGTCTTTGAGTTCCGCATTCCACTCTACATCCACCAGTTGATCACCCATTTTCATTTTCAGCATTAGTTTGCCTTCTTCAAATTTCCAGGTTCCATCATAAGTGACCATGCCGGTAGATTCATCTGCCATGTTGCTGGTTAGTTTGAAATTCCCGTCATTCATGAACTGATACTCGGCAACACCTCCGTCAGCCTTTATCTGGTCTTCAGTGGTTACTTGTTTCCCTTGTTCGTTCGTCCATGAATATTCATACATGGTCCAGGTTCCGGCAAGAGCAGCATTTTGTGCATTTAATGCTGCATAAGTCGGAATGAATAACATAAACAAAAGAATTGTTTTCATTTGGGTTTGATTTAAAAATTGCTTTATAGGAATTATATGATATAAGGTAAGGCAATCACAACCAAATGTCAAGTGAATTTTGACGAGCAATGATTCCTGTTCCAGCACCGTTTACCCCGGAAACGAAAAAATAAGCCAGATATCGGATCTCTTATTGAAGTTTAGTAGGTACTGTTTTGTACCGCGTTGTTTTTCAACGTTATATTGGTCAAAATTCTCTTGACTTTGGAATTATTTAAGTTTAAAAAATAATAGTTGTCATATGAGACTAAAACTAAAATTAAATACTTTAAATTTCCTTACTGATACTGGTATACACACAATTGGATAACTAATCTGAACTTCGGAATGGTTTGGCGTTTTAACAACATAATAGTCGGTTCAGGTCCGTTCAACTCTGATTTTGAAGAGGGTGTTTAATACCAGGAAGTATTGGAAGTGATAGAGCACCCGGATGAAAACAGAACCCGGTAATATTTTAATTATGATATAAATGAGTAAAATGAAAAACAGAAACCTCTTTGCATTGAGTCGGTTCATTGGATATACCTTTGTTCTAAGTTCACTTCTTCTTACTTTACAATGCCGGAGGTTCAGTGCCACGAGTATTGCTGTTTATTCCACATCACAGGATGGCGACAGGTTAACAAGAAAGGCAGATGCATTATTTACCTCAGACAAGCAATCAACGTTGCCGGTGATAAAGGTAAATGCAGACACACGCTTTCAAAAGATGGATGGATTCGGAGCTACATTCAATGAGGCGGGTATGATATGCCTGAATGCACTCTCCGGGGAGGCTCGTACCAATGTGTTAAGATCTTTGTTCGACACCATTTCAGGCGCTGGCTACACTTTGATGAAAGCTCCTTTGGGCGCCTGCGATTTCTCATCAGCAGGCCCCTGGTATTCATACAACGATAACAGGGATGATACTCTGATGAAAAATTTTAACATAAAAAGGGATCTTGAGGCCAATGGAATGATTCCGTTTATTAGGGCATCCATGCAACATGGAAGATTTATCATTCAATCACCAATGGATTTTGCTCCGGATTGGATGTACGAAAGCCTGGAACCCGGTAAAAGAGTGATTAAGCCGCAATACTATGCGGCACTTGCCCGATACTATTCCAAGTATCTTCAGGCTTATGCCGAAAATGGAGTAACTATTAACTATCTTAATCTTTTTAACGAGTCGGCAAGTGATAATATTTACCAGGGTTATTCAAGCGTTACTTACGCTGTCATGGCTGAGATGATAAAAAGCTACGTTATACCTCAACTTAAAGCGGATGGTTTAACCACAAAGATTCAGTTAGGAGAACCCTGTTTCAGACCTTCTGCAATAAGGCATTTTCCTCCTGTACTCGATGATCCGGAAGCCAGGAAGTATATCAGTGTACTTGGTGTACATGGCTATGATTTTGATCAGTACTCATCTTTAACCGAGTTGCATAATAAATATCCGCAGTATCCGATATGGATGACGGAAGTTTGCTATGCCGGAGAATCGCTGTTTCCTCCTGACTATCCGTTTGTGAAAAAGCCCCCTGTTTACGACTTCGCTGATGGTGAATTGTGGGGAAATATGATTGTAGGTGATTTAAAAAACTGGGTCTCCGGATGGATCTACTGGAACATGATACTCGATCAGGATGGCGGACCCTGGCTGGTTTCACCGGAACACGGTGATCCCGAAAACAACCGCCAGCACCCGGTTGTAATTATTAACCGAAATACAAAAGAAGTTACCTATACTGGTCTCTATTATTATCTGGCGCACTTTAGCAAATTCATTAGACCCGGAGCTTATCGCATAGATTGTACAGGAGGTTCACCCCAGCTTAACTTTGTCGGTTTTCTGAATACTGACAGAAGCATTGTACTTAATGTAATTAATAATGGGGATGAAATTGACTGCAAAATAGTGTGGATTGACAAGATGGTCATTCAAAGATTCAAGGCCCATTCGATTACCACTTTAAAGTGGAATAACTCAAATTAGGTATTGAAAGAAATAAATTACGATACTATGAAAACTCATTATCAAATGTTAATTGTCGTTCTTGACAATAATTTTCTGTCTGACCTTTAATAATTCTATCTGCTCAGTATAATCTAACTGACAGAAGTAAGGAAAGTTCTGAATTTGAATGGCCCGAAGGAAAAAAGATGGGATTAAGTCTCACTTTCGACGATGCCCGTCTGACTCAGGTTGACAAAGGCATTCCCTTGCTTAATAAGTATGGTGTAAGGGCGACCTTTTACCTGTCTCCCGAAAGAATTGGTCAGAGGTTGGAAGGCTGGAAAGAAGCTGTCAGGAAAGGACACGAAATCGGAAACCATTCTCTTGTACATCCTTGTACAGTGAATTTTGGCTGGGCACAGGAAAAATCTTTAGAAAGCTATACTCTTCAAAAAATGAGAATAGATCTTGATTCCGCCAATACCATAATTAAAAATCTGTTGGGCATTCAACCATTTTCTTTTGCATTTCCCTGCGGGCAGACATTTGTCGGGACCGGGCTTAGTACAAAAAGTTATATCCCGTTGGTTGCATCAATGTTTGAAACAGGCAGAGGGTGGCGCAGTGAAGGACCCAATAATCCTTCCTTATGTGATATGTCCCAACTCACCGGAATGGAAATGGATGGCATGTCCTTTGCCCAGATAAAGGAATTAATTGAATCCGCAAAGAAACAGGGGCAATGGTTGATTCTTGCCGGTCATGAGATGAATGAGGGGGGAAATCAAACAACCTTGCTTTCTACTATTGATTCAGTCTGCAAATATGCATCCGATCCATGCCAATGGCATCTGGATTGATAATGTACATAACATTGCTTCCTATATAAAAGAGAAAAGAGGAGAACCATCGTTTGCAGTAACTCCCATGTATAAGAATCCGATCTACCCGGTAGATCAAAGAGTAAGCGACCTGCTTTCAAGAATGACACTTGAAGAAAAAATAGGTCAGCTGAATATGTCAGCTTACCCTGTTTTGGTGAGCAGGGACCTTCCGGGGAAAATAGAAATATGCCAAAAGTTGACCGATGGCACATTTTTTTCCAATATTGGTCCTGTAGGAGGATTATGGGCAGCTGCAAGTATGTTTGAAGAAGGTCCGGGTCGCCAGGCTGAATTCCTTAATGAATTACAAAAGCTTGCAATTGAAAAAACCCGTCTGAAAATTCCGCTTCTGTTCATTGAGGAAGGGACGCATGGGATCATGGTGCCCGGATCTACCGTGTTTCCTGAAGGGCTGGCGATTGGCAGTGCCTGGAATATGAAGATGGTGGAGAATATTTATGCAGCAGTCGCCAAAGAAGCAAGGGCAAGGGGAATACATGCATTAGGAACCCTGGTAATTGAGCCGAACAGAGATCCGAGGCTTGGGAGGAATGAAGAAGGGTACAGTGAAGACCCTTATTTCTGCTCCAGAACTGCAGAAGCCATTGTACATGGTATTCAGGGGAATGACGTTTCAGCCATAGACAAGGCTATCGCCATACTTTGCCATTTCCCGGGACAGAGCGAACCTGTTAGCGGACTTGAACGCGGCGCTATGGAGATTTCTGAACGAAAATTAAGGGAGGTATTCCTCCCTCCATGGATCGCGGGTATTAAAGAGGCAGGAGCATTGGCCACCATGGCCACTTACCCCTCGATTGATGGTTTGCCTGCCCATGTATCGGAAAAATTGCTGACAAAAGTCCTGCGTGATGAGTTGGGTTTTACCGGGTTGGTTTTTTGCGAAGGGGGAGGATTTGAAATCCCTATTAATGAAAAAATAGTTTCAACAATGAAAGAGTCGGGTGAATTATGTATCAAAGCAGGGGTGGATGTCAGTATCTGGCATGAAGACGCCTATTTATACCCGATGATAGAGAACGTAAAAGAAGGCAAGGTCTCAATTGAGACTATTGACAGGGCAGTAAGGCGCATCCTGAGGGTCAAATTTCTGCTGGGTTTGTTTGAAAACCCTTATGTTGATGTGGATAGGGCTGTCAGCGTTAATAACACAAAAGAACACCAGGAATTAGCTCTTGAGTCAGCCCGTGAAGGAATGGTGTTGTTAAAAAATGAAAAGAATCTTCTCCCGCTTGACAGGAAAATAAAATCTATTGCTGTCATAGGCCCTAATGCCGACTCCAAAATAAACCAGCTTGGCGATTATGTTTCTGGTACAATTCTGCAAAATGTGGCAACGGTTCTGGATGGAATAAAAAGTAAGGTGTCCCAACAAACAAAAGTTAGTTATGTGAAAGGATGTGAAATACTTGGCGATGAAATTAATGAAATCAGTAAGGCACAAAAAGCTGCCAGGGAATCAGACGTAGCGATTGTTGTTATTGGTGAAAATAGAAGAACTGTTGGAGAACCATGTGATGTATTTGACCTGGATTTAACCGGGCTGCAGGAGAAGCTGGTTGAAGCAGTTTATGAAACAGGAACTCCTACTGTTGTTGTCCTGATAAACGGAAGGGCTTTATCAATCCGATGGGTTGCAAAGAATATTCCTGCAGTTCTGGAAGCATGGAATTGCGGAGAACAGGGTGGAAATGCTGTTGCCGATGTCCTTTTTGGTGATTATAACCCCGGCGGTAAATTGCCAGTTTCTTTTCCGAAGCATGTAGGCCAGCTTCCGGTCTATTACAATTATATGCCTTCAAAAGCTTACTGGATAAATCATGACAATAGTGGGTATGCAGAACTTTATGTAAATGATAAAATAAAACCCCTTTTTGAGTTTGGATATGGACTGAGCTATACAACATTTGAATACAGTAACCTTCAGATCACACCGAAAGAAACTGGTCCTGCCGGTGAGGTTTATGTCAGTGTCGATGTGAAAAACACAGGTAAAAGGTATGGCAATGAGGTTGTCCAGTTATATATAGACGATGTAATCAGTTCTATGTCAACACCTGTTAAAGAACTCAAAGGATTTGAAAAACTAAGCCTTGCTGCAGGTGAGACAAAAACAGTAAAATTTAAGCTTACTCCGGAGCAATTGTCTTTTCTTGACAGGAATCTTGAACCGGTTGTTGAACCGGGAATATTTGAAGTAATGGTGGGCAGTTCATCTGAGGACATACGACTTAAAGGAGAATTCGAAGTAAAAAGATAGCCATTCCCTGAACTTAAGAATTCAATACAATGGAAAAAAGGTTGACAGGAATCATTAGTGAAGGAGGCGGTAATCGTTCACGCCCCGGAGAGCAATATAAAAGCAGAAATGTCAGCGTAAGGTGAAAAGAAAATGGGATACAAAGAATTAATGTTACAAAAATTCAAAAACTTAAAACTGGTATTATGAAAAATTTCCTCATTTCAGGCATTTTAGTATTTAGTTTATCATTCTGTTTTTCTCAACCCCCTCAGGCCCGCCGACTAAGTCCTGAAGAATTTGTGATTATGCCCTGGGGATGGACACCGGGAGATTTATCAACCTTAAAAGATATTTATGAATGCGGATTTAACCTGGCAGGATTTGTTGGAACAGAAGACTTGAAAAATACTTCACTGGCAGGATTAAAAGCTATTGTATACGATAATACTACACAGGTAGGCGACGAAGAATCAAAATTAGGCGTAACTGAGATTAGCAATAGAGTTAATATAATCGCTAAAAAAACGGCTACTGACACTACGGTCTTCGGATATTATCTAAGAGATGAGCCAGGTAGTTCTGTATTCCAGGGTTTAAAAATCTGGAAGGATGTATGGGAAAAAGCTGCTCCCAAATCGCTTGCTTACATCAATCTTTTTCCTGTTTATGCAAACAACGAAGCACAGTTACAGGCCAAAGATTATGAAGATTATCTTGAAAAATTTGTCTCTATTGTAAAGCCCACTTTTATTAGTTACGACAATTATTCACTTATGATGGACGGCAGCATTCGTAAAGGTTATTTTGAAAACCTTGGAATTGTTAGAAACATAGCATTGAGAAACAATATTCCTTTCTGGAACATAGTTTTATCTAATTCGCATTTTAATTATGCTGAACCATCTTATCCAGGCCTTTGTTTTCAATTATATACCACGTTGGCTTATGGAGGGAAAGGTATCAGCTATTTTACCTATTTTGCCCCGAAAATCGGAAATTATCGGTATGCTCCTATCGATCAGTTTGGTCATAAAACTTCTACCTGGTTTATTTTACAAGACGTAAATCTTCAATTACATGCCATGGGAAGAGTATATACAAAATTGAAAAGTGTACATGTCTTTCACTCTCCTATATCGGAAGAATGTAAAGATGGATTAGAATCATCTCATTTTCTATCTTCCTTGAAGGGAGATAATTTATTGGTAGGTGAATTTGAGGATGCAAATGGAATCCCGTACATTATTGTTGTAAATAAAAGCCTGACAAAATCGCAGGATATCGATCTTTCCTTTAAAGAACAAGGTACTATATACCAGATAAACAATTATACCGGCGTTGCTGAACCCTGGTCAGGAGAACTTAAATGGTTGGCTCCGGGACAAGGTCGTATTTTGTTTGTAAAGAAATAAGTAAAAATTAATAAATTCAAAAACCGTTAGCCCATAGTTTATGAAAATAAGCTTGATACTTTTTGTACTGTGTTTTCTCACCAATCCTGGATTTTGTCAGGACAATAAAGTTGACTATGGCGTTGCATCAACCTTATGGAACCAGGACCTTGGCAACCACCGCGCTGAAATCAGTATTGACAAAGCCAGTGATGCAGTATATGTATCAATCCCCTGGCGCCGGAGGGATGTAAACGCCCGGGAGAAAAGGATCATCATTACCGATATGAAGGGTAACGAGATGAGCAATATCTTTCGCATCAATATCAACCGCTGGTCAGGTGAGTTTGTTTTTCAACCCACGAGCGGTGCCGGGAAATACTTCGTGTATTACATGCCTTATAAAGAAGAAAATAGCAATTCTGGAATTTTCCATGGCAGTTATCTGAAACCTGAAGATGCTCCCGATAAATCATGGGTAATTAGGAACAAACTCTCTGTACCTTTCACTTTTCATGAAGGTATTGGAAAGGCGAAACTGGTGAGGATTGAGTCGCGAACGGCTTATGATAGTTTTTACCCCATGGAAGTTTGTGCAACGCAGGAAGAAATAGATAATCTGGTCAGCAGCCAGGCCGGGAATTATCTCCTTTTTCCCGAAGACAGGAAATTCCCGATTCGGATGACCAATGACCTGCCCTATAAATGGATTGAAGAATAAACCTTCGGTCCGATTTGAAGGAACAGCTTTACGCAACGAATATTATGCTTTCCAGGTCGGTGTGTTTGCAGCAAAAAACAAACTCGAGGATATCGCAGTTTCTTATAGCAAATTTGCAGACAGACTTACTTGTTTTAATCTTGGAGGGATTGATCCTGAAGGTAAACCATTTAGTATAAAAGTGGATGTCCCTAAAGGCAAAGTGCAGACATTATGGTTTGGATTTGACGTACCGGAAGATTTTGAGCCGGGTGAATATACATTTGAAATTACCATCAAGCCGAAGAATGATAAGCCCCAGGCTGTTGTCGTTAAAATTAAGGTAGTAGACAAGGTATTAGCTGACCGGGGTGACAGTGAGCCATGGCGCCATTCGAGGTTACGGTGGCTGAATTCGACCCTGGGAATTAATGATGAGGTTGTTGCTCCTTATACTCCACTTAAAGTTTCCGGCAAAAAAATCGACTGTTTCCTCCGGAATATTCAGTTAAACGACGAGGGTTTTATTTCGGAAATAGTAAGCAATAACCAACAGGTGTTAGCCCGACCGCTTCAATTTGTGGTTGAAACCGATAAGGGAATAGAAGTCTTTCAGTCAACATCACTTGTGTTTACCAAACAAAATGCAGGTGTCGTTTCCTGGTCGGTTCAGTCAGCTTCAAAAAGAGTTTCATTAAGCTGCGAAGGCACCATGGAATTTGATGGACATATCAGCTATTCCATTAAAATCAAAGCAATTAAAAAGCTAAAAGTTAAGGATATCAGGCTTGAAATACCTTTCAGGAAAGAAATTGCACAGTATTTTATGGGGATGGGATTGAGTGGCTGTGCTTGTCCGGAATCGTATAATTGGAAATGGAACGGACCACAGGATAGCTACTGGTTAGGAAATGCAAATGCAGGCATCCATTGCGAATTGCGCGGTGCTTCATACTGCGGGCCAATGCTCAATTTATACCATCCGGAACCTCCGGTAAGCTGGAACAATGCCAAATCAGGAGGATTTTCCATTAAAACACTTGCTGATGAAGTTCTCGCAACAACCTACTCAGGAAAGCGCGAACTCAATGCCGGTGAGGAGCTGACCTTCGAATTTGCATTATTGATTACGCCTGTTAAAAAGCTTAATACTACCGATCAGTTTGTAAACCGCTATTATCACAACGGGGGTGATCCCTGGCCGACAATTGATGCAATAAATGCAGGGATTAAAGTGGTTAATGTTCATCATGCCAATACGATAAATCCTTATATAAACTATCCGTTTATTGCTGTTGACAGCATGAGAAATTTCGTATGCTAAATTGCATAAAAAAGGATTGAAAGTTAAAATATATTATACTATTCGTGAATTAACAAATCATGTTGCTGAAATATGGGCGCTTCGCAGCCTGGGCAATGAAGTGCTGGGTGGCGGCAATGGCGGGGGTTATCCCTGGCTGCAGGAACATTTTATTGATAATTATACAGTCCAATGGTATACTCCCATACCCGGATACGAAGCATGCGAAGCGGCTGTGTTAATGAGTGGGGAATCGAGGTGGTACAACTATTACGTGGAGGGCCTTCAGTGGCTGGTTAAGAATCTTGACATCGACGGGCTTTATCTTGACGATGTTGCGTTCGACAGGAATCTGTTGAAACGCATGCGCCGGGTTATGGACGGTGTTAAGCCGGGATGCATTATCGATTTGCATTCAAATACGGGTTTCTCAATCGGGCCGGCAACACAGTACACTGAATTTTTCCCTTATATCAATAAGTTATGGTTTGGTGAAAGCTTTCAATATGATAAAATGTCGCCCGAAAACTGGCTGGTCGAAACTTCCGGCATCCCTTTCGGATTAATGGGTGATATGCTGCAGGGCGGTGGCAATCCCTGGAGAGGAATGATTTATGGAATGACTTCCCGCCTGCCCTGGGGTACCGAAAGTGTGGTATGTAATCCAAAGGAAGTATGGAAAATATGGGATTCATTTGGAATTGCCGATTCAAAAATGATCGCATACTGGGACCCTGCCTGCCCGGTTAAAACCGATAATCCAAAAGTGCTGGCAACTGCCTATGTGAAAAATAATAAAGTTTTGATTTCAGTCGCTTCATGGAATCCAACGACATGTGATGTAAAACTTGAAATCAACTGGCAATCCCTTGGCATCAATCCTCTAAAAGCAAAAATAACAGCTCCTGAAATCATGCATTTCCAACCGGGAAGAAAGTTTGGAATTAATGATATGATTACTGTTGAACCTGCAAAGGGGTGGTTGTTGATTGTAGAATAATTCATATTGGATCACTAATTGAAATTTAGCAAATACTGCTTTGTACCGCGTTGTTTTTCAACTTTCTATTGGTCAAAATTCACTTGACTTTGGCCTTACAATGTTGTAACTTTCAGGAAATTACAGTATTTCAGGCGTTAAGACCAAATTTAACGGCCATGAAAAAACTTGTGCTTCTCACTGTATTTCTGTTATTTGTTTTCACTTTATTTAGTCAGTACCCTGTTATCCATTATGAACAAATCCTGGATCAAAAGGGGTTGAATGATAATAATATTAAATGCTTGTTACAGGATAGCAGGGGATTTATGTGGGTCGGTGGAGAAAATGGCTTATACCGGTATGACGGATATAATTTTGTCTGCTATAAAGATCCACCCGGATGCAAAAACTGCCCTCATTTTTATCCGGTTCATGATATTGTAGAAGATAACCTGGGTATGCTCTGGACAATATCACCCAAAGGTATAGTTCTTTTCAACCCTGAAACGGAAAGATCATTTCTGGTACTTAAATATTATCAATTAGGAAGTCCTTCTATGGGCGCTGAAAGTTCCTATTTATTCAGCAGGAACCTGGATCTGATGAAAGACTCCCGGGGTAATATCTGGGCAAACAAAGATTTTGGAATAGTAAGATTTTCATATAAAGAGAGTTGTACCAGTAAAGACAGTGTATTTGACAAAGATCCCGAGATGCATTTTTAAAATCGATTTCTTTCATCTATCTCCGGATACAACTTTCTACAAAAACATGCCTGTAAAGATCTATGAAGATTCACAAGGAAATATCTGGGCAGGTTGCTATGAAGTGTTTTATGTAATGAGAAAGGGAGATGACTTCATTTTACAGGCTTGAACCAGAAGGCAAAAAGAGCGCCGCACCTTTCCCTGATATTTATTGTATCGATGATATATTACAGCAAAATGAAGACACCTTTTGGATTCTTTCCGAACACAAAAGTTATGTGATGACAAATATAAAAAAAGCGCTTCACGAATCTGTTCCTGATGGTTCAGCACTCAGTTTCACAAATTTTATTGTAGCAAAGGACCAGAGAACCCGTACAATATACAAAGACAGAAAAAACAATTTATTCCTGGGCGCCGATCTCGATGTATTTAAACTTAAGCGAAATAATCAAAAGACAGGTCCGGTATTCGAATCCTTATACAAAAGGATGCTCAATGAAAAGGACTATTCAGCCATTAAATATATCTGGAGCATACTGGAAGACCGGACGGGCATATTGTGGATCGGACATAATTTTTTTGGTATCATGAAATTAAATCTGAACAAGTCACAATTTACAGCTTACAATAATCTGACAAGCAGCATTTCTACAAAATTTGACGTTAATTATATTCATCTGGATATCAAAGGCAATTTATGGATAGGAACCTATGGGGATGGATTATACAAAATTCAAAAAGAAACAAACCGTGTTACCCGGTATGATTTGGGTGAACGTGGGAAATGTATTAGTTGCTTTGAAGAAACTTACCCCGGTATTCTCTGGCTGGGAACCCCAGGAGGTGTACTTGAATTTAATACCCTGACCGGAAAATCTCACGATCCCCTTCCTGAAGGAAGAATAGCAGAAAATCTAAGGCATTCATGGGTTTTCGATATGTTGAAAGATCAAAACCAACTGTACTTAACAACTTTTGACAGCGGCCTATTTGTTTATGATTTAATAAAAAAAAAGCTGTCTAAATTTTTATTTCCTTACAATGCTGAAATTCTTAGAGGCAACAATATAATTACATCCCCCATCAAACTAAAAAATGGTGAGATTATTGCTGTTTCTGCATTTCATGGCATAAATAAGATCAATTATGACACTGAAAAGGGTAATATATACGTTAACTGCCTTTTATCAGATTCGGTTTTACGGAGCAGGAACATTAATAAGCCATGGCGTTGCAGGCTCTTTCAGGATAGCCATGGATCATTATGGATGGTTGAAAAGACCGGCTTGTACAGGATTAAACTGGAGAAAGGCGAAATAACCCACTATACACTATTTAAAAACAAAGATGTTCCTGAAGCCTGGTCAATCATAGAGGATAACCATGATAACCTCTGGATAGGCACTAATTATGGATTGTGCCGTTTTAACATGAATACCGGTCAGGTGGAAAATTTCACAAAAGAAGATGGTATTCCCATTTCTTTTCATGGATATAATGCAGTAAGCAAAGACAAGGATGGCAGGTTGTATTTTGGCGGAGGCGGGGGCCTTTACAGTTTTCATCCTGATAGTATCAAGACCAATACTGACGTACCCCCTATAGTAATAACTGATTTCCGGCTGTTTAAAAAATCAGTCAGGGTTGATACAACGAAGAATGCGATCTTAACAAAAAACATTACAAGCACCAGCCGGATTGAACTGCGTTATAACCAGAATGACATTTCATTCGAATTTGCAGCGCTCGATTATACCCTGCCTTTAAAGAATCAATATGCCTATAAACTGGAAGGATACCAGGATGAGTGGATTGAAACCGATGCAGGTAACCGGATTGCTACCTATACCAATTTAAATCCGGGAAAATATGTTTTCAGGGTGAAGGGCTCTAACAGTGATGGCATCTGGAACGAAACCGGCAAGGAAATTCAACTAACTATCCATCCCCCTCCCTGGTTTACCTGGTGGGCATATGTGATATACGGTTTCATTTTATTGCTCTTAATCCGCTGGTACAGGGGATTTCTCATCCGGCGGGAAAAGATCAATGCTGAACTTAGGATTAAGGAGTTGGAAATAAATAAGATACAGGAGTTTGATCATCTGAAATCCCGGTTTTTTGCCAATATCTCCCATGAATTCAGGACACCCCTCACTTTAATACAGGGCCCCATAGAGGAATTGGAAAATCAACTGCCAGGTTCTCCGGAAAGATCCCTGAAGTTGATTCAAACAGTAAAACGGAATACACGAAGACTGCTTAATTTGATCAATCAGCTGCTGGATATTTCAAAACTGGAAACAGGGAAAATCAAACTACAGGTTTCTGATGGTAATCTTGAGGAATTTGTCAGAATCAATTATTCTTTCATTCCTTTCCCTTGCAGAAAGTAAAAAGATAAGGTATGAATATGAACTGCCCAAATCAGGCAGGATGGTTCTTTTTGACAACGACAAACTGGAAAAGATCCTGACCAACCTGATCTCCAATGCATTCAAATTCACCAGTGAAGGGGGTAGAATATTCATAAGTATTCAGTACACTTAAAACTCCCGGGGATAAAGCTCATGAGTTTGTGGAAATTAAAGTATCTGACACGGGAATTGGGATTCCTGCTGATAAGCTGGACAAAATTTTCGATCGGTTCTACCAGGTGAGTGATTCCAATGCCCGGGAAGCAGAAGGGTCCGGGATTGGCCTGGCCCTGACAAAAGAGCTTACAGAACTCTACCGCGGAGAAATTAACGTTGAAAGCGAAGTAGGTAAGGGAAGCACTTTCACAGTAAGACTGCCTGTATCTGAAGAATTGTTTAGCGTGGATGAAATAGTATTCTATCCCGTCGGAAAAGAATTGAATCAGGAACAGGTTGAACCTTTACCCGATCGGAAGGAGACCTGAAGATATCCAGACAGATACCGGTCAAAAGGATAAATCAGGTAAAAGTAAGCCGGTCATTCTTATTGTTGAAGATAATGCTGACATGGGGAATTATATTTCCCGGAACCTTGAAAGCTTCTGTAGTATTCTGTCTGCAGAAAATGGAAAGATGGGTTTGGATAAAGCGCACGAATACATCCCCGACCTGGTCATCAGCGATGTGATGATGCCGGTAATGGATGGCATGGAATTGTGCAAACATCTGAAAGCAGACGAAAGAACAAATCATATTCCGGTTATCCTGTTGACTGCCCTGGCAGACAGGGGAAATAAACTGGAAGGATTGGGAACGGGGGCTGATGATTACCTGATCAAGCCGTTTGATACAGAGGAATTGAAGGTTCGGGTGAAAAATCTGCTTGAACAGCGGCGGAAACTGAGGGAAAAATTCAGGATGGAATTTCCATCGCACTCAAAAGATAAGGAATTGCCACCACAATGATCAGTTTATAAAGAGACTGTTTGAAATCTTCGACCAGCACATAGCCGACTCAGAGTATTCAATCAACGAACTATCCGCAGAACTAAACCTAAGCCTGTCTCAGGTTCAACGAAAAGTAATGGCCATTACCAGCTATACTCCAGGTGAATTACTTCGCAACCACAGGTTAAATAAGGCGGCTTCCTTGTTCCGCAGCGGACATACCTATGTAGCCCCGGTCATGCATCTTGTAGGATTTAACAACCAGTCCTATTTTACCAAATGTTTTGCTGAGTTTTTTAAAATTACTCCCGGCCAACTCATTGCCGCTGGCAAAAATTGAAAATTCCCTTCCGGATGCGGTATTCCTGTTAAACTTTGCGGTTTCTGTTATAGACTTACCCCTTATCAGGATTGTATCTTTATATCAGGTTTTCTATCCATGTTTTGCCTCATTCAAATGCTTAAACAGAGTAATGCTTCCATGGAAAAGACAACGATTAGCGAGTATGAAAAAACAATTTTAAATAGGGAGGATTAAGTCATGAAAAAACTTTTGGTTCTCTTTTCAGTGGTTTTGCTTTGCCTGTCAGGCGTTGCAAAAGATCCGGGTGCATCCTGTGTGACAACCAGGGAAGGTAAAATGAACTGCAAAAAGATCTATGTGGGATTTAACAAAGTCAGGGTTATGCTTGAGAATGGCCAAAAAAGATCTATCCCAGTGGGCCTGATCAACTCTTACACGCTGAATGGCAAAGAGTTTACCAAACTTCCACTGTTCGAAAACGGGAAGCAAACCAATAAAATGGTTTTTATGGAACTGATAAAGACCCAATCTGATTCGAGCCTTTATAAGTATGCATACTATAATTATGGAAGATCAGCTTATGATTTTACAGATCTTAACGCAAAGCGTTATTCCTATTTCCTGTATAAAGACAACAGACTGTTTATGGAATTGGATGAAAAATCACTATTGAATGTATGCAAATCGTTTGGACTCTCAGTCAGATACGAGTAATGCATACCCTAAATAACTTATAGTCATTTTATTTCCAATTGTTTAACCAAACCAAACAACTATGAAAACAAAATTACTTTTCGTGTTATTGTTTTCAGTAACTTCTTTTATCTCCAGAGCACAGGTGATATTTGATCCTGCCACTTATCCTCAGGATTCACTGCCGGCAGGTATGACCCTTGATACCCTTGACGGCAAGGTTTATGTTCAGATTATTCTGAACGGATGGAACTCCTATATTAAAATCAATCCCCATGTTGCGATCAACGAAAATGCAACTCACTTCCAGACTGTTGCCAGATTGGGAGCCGGCGTATCGGGATTTGAACTATCCCAGATAAAAACCTTCCTCAAACTGGTTAACCCGGACTGGACAGAACTGGCTGCAGAAGCCAACACCAGCAGCGCTAGCCTGGGCTATTATCAGGTGAAACTGGACAAAATCGATCAGGTGGGTTACATCCAGGTTGCCGGTCAGGAAACCACTAACTGGACAGCCGTTGCAGGTGATACCCTGTGGCTGGGAAAGGTAACGGCTGTTGAGGTTGACCCGCAGGCTATTTTTGATCCCGATGCGTATGATCCTGGTCTATTACCCGATGGTGCAAGCATTGTGGAACTGGATGGCGTCAAATATTGCCAGATTATTCCGAAAACCACGGTTCACTGGCATTTGGACCTTCCCCTTCACCATTGGCAGTGAGCGTCAATTATCTCAGGACGAAAGTGAAATACGGTGGAGGTGTATCCGGTATTGAACTGTCAAAAATTTCTGTCGGAATTGATCTGTTCACTCCTCCTGCTCCGACTTTATCGATCTTGGTGGTGCAGCTATTGTCGCCAGCCCTGAATGGACAATCTGTAAGGGACCGATTAATAGAGGACCTGTTGGACTTCTGGATGTTGCAGTTTCTCTATGGAATGCGACTGGAGTCCTTGGTGATACGGTGTGGATCGGGAAAGTGAGGGCCATTAACGTTGAACCCGGGGTAATATTAGACCCTGCCCAGGTGCGATCCTGATGAATTACCTGCCGGCATGGAAATTGTCAGTATTGGCGGTACAAAATACCTGCAGGCGCTTTTGAATGGCTGGAGTTCCTTCCTTCCTGTCGATCCGATAAATGCAACCGCTGCGAATACACACTTCAGCACCAGATGTAAAATATGCTGTAGGCTCCTCCGGCTTTGAGCTAAATAATATTAACACCTTCCTCAAGCTGGCAACGGCAGACTGGACTGAATTGGCGGCCTCGGGAAGTGCAAGCAGCACAGAATTTAAAAAATACAGCGTTGAAATTCCAACAAAGGGAATGGTTGCCAACTTCCAGTTTGCCGGCCAGGAAAAGACCAACTGGACAGCTGTGACTGGAGACACCCTATGGATCGGCAAGGTATTTTTTGAAGATCAGGCTGCACCCACTGCACCGGGCAACCTGAAGGCCGATACCTCCGGATCTACCGTAACATTAACCTGGGATGCATCAACCGATAATGACAAGGTCAGCGGTTACGTGGTTTCCCAGGATGGAACAGTACTCGATACGACAAAAAGAAAAGAGTTTGAAGTCAACGGTCTGGCCAATGGCACCTACACCTTTAGCGTGGTTGCAATTGATGCTTCCGGCAATTCTTCAACGACCAGTTCGGTTGATGCAACGGTTGGCGGCGTACCTACTGCATATTCATTCACAAGGTGATGAAAAACTCAAAATTTATCCAAATCCGGTTACTTCAACCTTGCAGGTGAATCGTGTTCAGGATATCCTTGAAATTAACAGTCATTAATATTACAGGTTCTATTGTTAGGACTGTTCACAATACGAACACGGTTGATGTTGCTGATCTGAGAGAAGGACTTTACCTGATACAGGTAAAAACATCCTCCAGTATTTATTCCACGACTTTTGTAAAGGAATAAAGTTGATCCTTTTAGCCATGAAGAGGCTGCCTTGCATTTGTGACAGCCTCTTCTTTTCACTCCAGATTGGTCAAAATTCACTTGACTTCAGCTTCAAATTATTGTAAACTTTGTATGCCCTATTTGACTTATAGTCAGTTAACTCCCAATGTTTAACCAACCCAATCAATCATGAAAACAAGACTACTTTTTGTGTTGTTGTTTTCAATATCCTCTGTTGTCTCCAATGCACAGGTGATATTTGATCCTGCTACTTATCCTCAGGATTCACTTCCTGCAGGTATGACCCTCGATACCCTTGATGGTAAGGTTTATGTTCAGATTATTCTGAACGGATGGAACTCCTATATTAAAATTGATCCCCACGTTTCGATCAACGAAAATGCAACTCACTTCCAGACTGTTGCCAGATTGGGAGCCGGCGTATCGGGATTTAAACTATCCCAAATAAAAACCTTCCTCAAACTGGTTAACCCGGATTGGACAGAACTGGCTGCTGAGGCCAACACCAGTAATGCAGGCCTGGGCTATTATCAGGTGAAACTGGCCAAAATCGATCAGGTTGGTTACATTCAGGTTGCCGGTCAGGAAACCGTTGACTGGACCGCTGTTACAGGTGATACACTCTGGCTGGGAAAGGTAACGGCTGTTGAAGTTGACCCGCAGGCCATTTTTGATCCCAATACTTATGATCCTGACTTATTACCCGATGGCGCAAGCATTGTGGAACTGCATGGTGTCAAATATTGCCAGATTATTCTGAAAACCGGGAATACTGTCATTTCGACCTTTCCCTTCACCATTGGCAGTGAAGTCAATTATCTCAGGACGAAAATGAAATACGGTGGCGGTGTATCGGGTATTGAACAATCAAAAATTACTGTCGGAATTTTTCTGTACACCCCCGACGGAATATGGCTCTTTGATGATCTTCCAAATCTTGGATCCAGTCCTGAATGGACTTACTTTAGGTCACCGATTAAAAAAGGACTTGTTGGAATGATGGAGGTTTCAGCTTATCTGTCGGGTGCGCAACAACCTGTTGTTGGTGATACGGTGTGGATCGGGAAAGTGAAGACAACCACAGTTGAACCCGGGGTGATATTTGATCCTGCCCAGTATGATCCTGCTGAATTACCAGTCGGAATGGAAATTGTCGACCTTGGTGGTACAAAATACCTGCAGGCACTTTTAAATGGCTGGAGTTCCTTCATACTTGTCGAACTAATAAGTGCAACCACTGCGAATACGCATTTCAGCACAGATGTAAAATATGCTGTAGGCTCGTCCGGCTTTGAGCTAAATAATATAAACACCTTTCTCAAGCTGGCAAAGGCTGACTGGACTGAAATAGCTGCCTCGGGAAGTGCAAGCAGTGCGGAATTTAAAAAATACAGCGTTGCAATTCCAACAAAGGGAATGGTTGCCAACTTCCAGTTTGCCGGCCAGGAAAAGACTAACTGGACAGCTGTGACTGGAGACACCCTATGGATCGGCAAGGTGTTTTTTGAAGATCAGGTGGCCCCCACTGCACCGGGCAACCTGAAGGCCGATACCACCGGATCAACCGTAACATTAACCTGGGATGCCTCTACTGATAATGACAAAGTCAGTGGTTATGTAATTTGGCAGGATGAAACAGTACTTGATACCGTAACTGCAAAAAAGTTTGAGTTACCGGTCTGGCCGATGGCAATTACACCTTCAGTGTGGTTGCAATTGATGCTTCCGGCAATTCTTCAACGGCCAGTTCGGTAGAGGCAACCGTTAGTCTCCCACTGCATGTTCATTCACATAGTGCTGAAAGACTTAAAATTTATCCAAATCCGGTTACTTCAACTTTGCAGGTGAATCGTGTTCAGGATATCCTTGAAATTAACATCATTAATATTACAGGTTCAATCGTCAGGACTGTTCACAATACGAACATCGGTTGATGTTGCTGATCTGAGAGAAGGACTTTACCTGATACAGGTAAAAACTTCCTCAAGTATTTACTCTACTACTTTTATAAAGGAATAAAGTTGATTCTTTTAACTATGAAGAGGCTGCCTTGCATTTGTGACAGCCTCTTATTTTCACTCCATTTTGGTCAAAATTCACTTGACTTCAGCTTCAAATTGTTGTAAACTTTGTATACCCTAAATGCCTAAAGTCAATATACTCCCAATTGTTTAACCAAACCAAACAATTATGAAAGCACTTATCAAATGTGTTTTTATTGTTACAGGTATCTGCCTGCTGATGACCTGTTCTAAAACGGATGAGTTCTTGAATAATAACCGGGATGACAATGCATTGAAAAGTACAACCAAGACAGTTACTGTCCCATTTAAAGCTAATTTTTCAGTATGGGACCATTCGAATTATGAAAATAATTCCTGTGGTGCAAACCCTCTTCGCTTCCTAACCATGGAGGGATTTGGTCCGGCAACCCATCTTGGAAAAATGACAACCACCATTACCTTTTGCTGCAATACTGAAACCGGCTATTATTACAATACAACCGGGACTTTTATTGCTGCCAATGGAGAAGAATTATTCTTTGAGATACCTGAAGGACATATCATTCCTAATGTAGGAGATAATTCTGACTATTATCAGAAAAAATTCAATGATCGAATGATTTTTACGGGAGGTACAGGAAGATTCAATGGAGCAACCGGGGACGCATTTACAAATGCCTATGTCCATGATGGAACTGACGAATGGCGAACCGACTTCTTTAGCACAGGAACCCTTATCCTTCCAAAGGGAAAACAATAAGCAATTCCGGACATAAATTCACGACAATTGGCAAGTCTCCGGAAAATCATACCCGGGGACTATTTTTTTTAGTACTATTCAATTGTGTTCTTTTTCCTACCCCCACAATTCCTCAATCTTCTCCAGTGATTTTCCTTTTGTTTCGGGGATGTAGAAATAGCTGAACAACCACTGTACTATGCACATCAGCGAAAGGAACAGAAATGTGGATGCACCTCCGACAAATGCCAGAAAATAGGGAAAGAAAAGCACAACAAGAAAATTGAATATCCATTGTGTGAAGGATGCAAAAGCCACCGCTGATCCCCGTATCCGGTTGGGAAAGATCTCGGAAACAAGGGTCCAGAAGGCCGGACCCACACAGGATGCGAAAAATGCAATGAAAAGCATTATACAGGCTAGCGTGATCAGGCGTAGCTGTTCAGGTGGAAATAAAATGAGATTGACAGAATGATCAGCGACAGGGCCATTCCGGCGGAACCAACCAGGTAAAGTCTACGGCGTCCGACCCTGTCGATCAGTATAATAGCGACAAACGTGAAAACTCCATTGATAATCCCGATGAGGGACGTCTGAAGAAGGGCGGATTTAATCTGGATTCCGGCAGCCATAAGTATTTTCGGAGCGTAATCGATAACCGTATTAATACCACTGACCTGAACTAATACTGCTAAAAAGAATCCGGTCAGCAATACTTTTCGATAGGATGGACTGAATAATTCGCGTACGGAGACTTTCAGGGAATTGCCTTCAAGGGTAGCAGCAATCTCTTTGATTTCAATCTCGGCCAGGGCAAGGCCACCGATCCGGGTAAGGACTTTCATTGATTTGTCCCTGAAACCTGCTTTGTATAGCCAACGGGGACTTTCGGGAATGAAAAACAACCCGGTAAAGAATAATACTGACGGAATTATCCCTGTGGCAAACATCCAGCGCCAGTTATGGTCCACATCATGAAGCCAGTAATTGATGAAATAGGAAATCAATATACCGAAAGTAATCGTGAACTGGTAAATGGCAACAAGCATTCCTCGTTTATCAGGAGGGGAAACTTCAGATACATACATGGGTGAAAGAACGGATGCAGAACCTACTGCCAGTCCGCCCAGTATACGGGCAGCAATAAAAACAGTTGAATCTGATGCCAGGGCCGTGGCTCCGCACGAAACGGCAAATGAAAGAGCTATAAAGATCAGTACTTTCTTGCGTCCATACCTGTCTGTAAAAACACCTGATCCGAAAGCGCCAATGATGGCACCTACCAGCAGGGAGCTCACACCCCATCCCAGCTGAAGCTCATTCCAATGGAAATAGGATTGGATGAACGGTACGGCACCGGATATGATTGCCACGTCAAAACCGAACATGAGGCCACCCATGGTGGCTATGAGACAGATAAAATATAAATACCGCGTATTCTTATTCATGGAAGTAGTATTTGCCTGCTTGAGAATTACATTGGCATAGCTGGCAAATTCCAACCTTCACGATACTTGTGTTTAATATATCCGTTTGCACTTTCGAGGGCATTGCTTTTTGCAAATTGCTTATTGAACGTCGGATGACCGTCAATTACGCTAAATTCATTGGAAGTGACTATATTCAGTTCATCATTTGCAGAAATGTTGTTAAACTGCATTTTTTCAGCATTCCATAACAGGGTCTTGTTCAGGCTTTGCAGACGAATGGCAAGAACACCCAGCAAAACCATTTCATTGAATGGTCCTGAATAAGAGAAATTGGATGTAGGCTGAACCCTGTGTTCAGGTGATTCTTTGCATGCACGAATCCAGTCCTGCTCATGCGGACCGTCCACATATCCGATTGCCCCGGGGATCCGTCGTAAATAGGGAGTCACATTGGGAACCCGTCCGGAAACCAACCTGGCTCTGAATCCTCCGCAATCACATATCAGCGTGTCTTTTGAGCCAACAAAAATGCATCCGCCCAATCCATCTGACATCAGGTTTTCACCGTCAGGTATCAGGTCAGACCGGTTTGGAAGCAGTCCCCCGTCATACCAATAAACCCTTACAGCCGGCATATTCACTTTTTCCAGGCCGGCGCGTGCAGGAAATGAAAATTCGACTGATTCAGCCTGTGGTGCTGATTCCGTGTTCACTATCGTTGAACTGCCACGTACCTTATCAGGATAGCCGAGCTTTAAAGACTGGTAAACCGGGTCCAGAACATGGCAGGCCATGTCTCCAAAAGCTCCGGTGCCGAAATCCCACCATCCCCTCCAGTTCCATGGGGTATAAATGGAATTAAAAGGCCGGACAGGAGCAGGTCCGATAAACAGGTCCCAATCCAGTGTGGCCGGAACAGGCATTACCTCTGTGGGTCTTGATAATCCCTGTGGCCATATCGGGCGGTCGGTCCAGGCATGTACTTCCTTTACTTCCCCGATTTCACCATTCCAGATCCATTCACAAACCTGACGGACACCGTCTCCCGAATTGCCCTGGTTTCCCATTTGGGTAGCTACCTTGTATTTGGCTGCCAGTTTGGTCAACAGTCGTGATTCATATACCGAATGGGTCAGCGGCTTCTGGCAGTATACATGTTTGCCCAGGGTAAGCGCAGTGGCTGCTATAATCGCATGGGTATGATCGGCAGTGGCCACCATCACCGCATCGATTGAATCTTTCATCTCGTCAAACATTTTACGCCAGTCGGAATACTGTTTTGCTTTCGGAAATTCCTTAAAACAGGGATCCGCATATTTTCGGTCAACATCACACAGGCCTATTATATTTTCGGTAGACATACCCACCAGGTTGGGATGACCTTTTCCCCCGATCCCGATACCGGCAATATTGAGTTTGTCACTGGGGGCAGTATGTCCCAAACCACTGATCACATGACTGGGTAATATTGTCAGTGCGGCCGAAGCGATTGCACTTTTCCTGAGGAAGTCCCGTCGGGAATTGCTATATGTTTTCATGATGTAATTTTGTCCGGATTAAAATTCCTTGATTTTCAGATTGCGGTACCAAACCTTCGTACCGTGATTTTGAAGTGAGATATATCCTTCATCATATTTTCCATAATCAGGAAAATTTGACCATTTTCCGCTATCCCGCCGTTTCTTCCAGTCGTCGGAATATTTTTCGTAGGTTACCACGACCACCCCGTTTAACACGTGGGTAACATGATTTCCATCCACCAACAGCAATGCGCTGTTCCATTCACCGACCGGCTTATAGGGTTTTGCCAGGGGAGTATACATGGCATAATTGGCACCGAGGATTTGCCAGTCTTCCAATTTATCGGGCCAGTTATCCTGGTCAATGATCTGAAATTCAGGTCCGGTTTCATACGGAAATTTATACTTTGGATTTTCTTCCACCTGGAAAAGGATCCCGCTGTTTGCCCCCTTCGTCAGTTTAAAATCAAAGCTGAAAGCAAATCCCTTGTATTTCTTATTGGTAATAATATCCTGGTCTTCCTGGCCACCTTTACTGTTCATTGTCAGGGTTCCGTCCTCCACTGTCCAGCAGTCGGGAAATCCCGACAAATTGTATCCGTGCCATCCGTCACGCGACTTTCCGTCAAACAACAGGATCCATCCATTCCCTTTTTCGTTTTTACTGAGCGTATTCGGGGCAGAGCTCCTGTCAATTTCTTTATAAAGGGATAGGGCATCCTTGCCCGTTATTCCTGCAAAAAAAACCAGGCCCAGCAAAGAAAGAAATGGCATGATTTTGACCAGACGTGTTTTCATAGTTTTATTGTTTTTATTGAAATTTAAACGCGGTGTTAACCTTGGAAAATAGGGTGAACATCCTTCACACAATAAAAATATAAAAGAATACCGAATATCTCTGTCGGATTTTATACTCTTTTCAAGAATTGCTTCAAAAATAGAAATGCGTCCGGCAAAATAAGCTTCTGCAGTCAATATTTTAAAAGAAGCAGGTATTGCAGGCAATTAGTATATCGTGCAAAAATTTATCTTTGATATTCCAAAACTACCTGTAATGAGAAAACTTTTTACCACGATTATCCTATCCTTGATTTTATGGTGCCAGTCTGTTTTCGCAAATTCCAACCGAGGGACTCGTGCTGTATTTGCCGTTTAATTTTGATGCAAATGATCACAGCGGAAATGGAAACAACGGAACTGCGCATGAGGTTTATTATCTCAGGGGAGATCGGGGAGTTACTGCCTATTTTTCGCCACAGAGTTATGTGGAGATAAAAGATACCAGTTCTTTGGATTTTTCAGATGTTGCCGGTTTGACAATATCCACATGGATGAGGCAGGAGCAGGACGTCAGTGGATATATAGTTGTAAAAATGGGAACAGGTGGAAGGACTGAATATGAATATAAACTAGCCGTCAACTTCGATGGTACAATAAACAGCGGAATTGTAAGTCCGACCAGTATTCAACTGCTTGATTCGAATGGTAAACTTTTTCTAAATGAGTGGTATAACGTTGTCCTTCGCTGGGACCGGTCTGATGGTACGATATCCATTTACCGTAACGGAGAGCTGAATTCATTAATGTACTCCAATATAACTTCCATTCAGAACACGTCGGTACCCCTCAGAATTGGTCAGTATGTGGACGAATTCGAAAATTCATTCCGTGGATCATTGGACGAATTGCGGATTTATAACCGGCCGCTGAGCGAGAGTGAGATATCCGCTTTATATACCAGCAAGGTCGTCACCGCGTTGGATCAGATTCCGGGAACAAAGGGCATTGATGTTTATCCTAACCCGGTTCAATCGGAGGTTAATGTTGTTTTACCGGAATTTTCGGAAAAGGCAGATTTTGCAATAAGAGATGCTTCAGGAAGAATAATATTGAAGGGAAAATTGACTTCAACTGAAAATACGATTGATCTGAATTCGTTGAAACCGGGATTTTATTCGATTCAGATTAAGGACGGCGATCAGACGATGTCGAGGAAGATTATTAAGGAATAGGGGGAGGAAAATTCTCGCAGATCTCGCTGATTCCGCGGATCTCTGATCTGCAGATCATCGGGGCTTTTATCTCTCGCCGAGTTCTCGCGGATCTCGCAAATTAGTTATATCTCTATTTTGAAACGGTTAATCGAATGCAATGAGATTTCTCGTGACCTCAAAGCGTCGTTAAACTCTAAAAACTCTGGGATCTGTGTTTAAATTTGTGGCCATTCATCATTTCCCGGCTTTTTTCTCGCGGATTGTCGCAGATTTTCCCGAAGGGATGCCCTCGGCACGCGGATTTTGAACCGGATATACCGATTACCGATTACCGATATACCGATTACCGAATACCGAATACCGATTACCGATCACCGATCCCCCTCCTCAATTCTCTTCAGGTGACAAAACATCAGCTCCCCGGTTTTTTCATTGCGGAGATGCATGCCATTGCCTTCACAATACTTATAGAATGAGCAATCAGCGCAGATCCCGGTTTTAGTCCAGCTTTTATCCCTGAATATCTGGTATTTGTTTTTCCATACATCGGCGAAATTGTCTTTGTAAATGTTTCCCTGTATGAAGTTTTCCCGCAGGTTGGGACAGGCTGAAATGGAACCATCCGCCAGTACAGAGGCAATGTTTATTCCGGCCCGGCAAATGAAGAAACTATCTCTCACTTCACGCTCATATTCGCCTAAAAACCCTTCACATCCATAGTTTAAATTAATTTTATTATCCCGCCGTGTTTCTTTAATAAAATCAAAAAGTCCTTTAAACTCGTCGGCATTCAACTGCAATTCCGGGTTATCGGCTGCCCGGCCGATAGGAAAAACGGTAAAGATCCTCCATGCCGAAACTCCTTCCTGTATCAGAAAGTCTTTCAGGGAAGACAGTTCCTGAAAGTTTTTCCTGTTCACACAGGTGACTACATCATATTTCAGGCCCGGAGTCTTCGGCAATAATTTAATTGCACTCACCGCAAGATCAAAGCTTCTTGCATTCCCCCTTAACCAGTTATGTGAGGTCTTCAAGGCCGTCCAGGCTCACAGTCACCGCCCTCAAACCCGACTGCACAAGGGCCCTGAGTTTTTGTTCATTTAAAAACATTCCATTTGTTACGATACCCCACGGAAATCCCCTTTTGTACAGATTCCGACCGGTTTCCTCCAGGTCCTTTCTTAAAAGTGCCTCTCCCCCGGTAAGCACAATCATTGTGTTGTTAGGATCAACAAGGTCTTTTAGCTGGTCAAGGGCTTTCAGGAAATCTTTCAGGGGCATATCAGGCAAGGCGGCATCCTTTTTGCAGTCACTGCCGCAATGAAGGCAATTCAGGTTGCATCGCAAAGTGCATTCCCATAAAATATATTTAAGCTGGTGAAGTTTGCTTTCGTTTTTTCTGTATGTTCTGAATAACTCCAGGGCAAGTTTCTTCCGAAAGGAGATCCGGGTGATCATTTTTTGGGAGGTCAGTTTGATATCGAGTTCTTTCGTGGTCTCTCCTTCATACCAGTGACCATCACCATGGGAAAACTCCGGATTTTTAAATTCAACCAGGGTATCCTTATCCATAAAAGCCCCATTCGATTCATTATCAAAATCCTGAAACTGAATTGTATATGTTTGATCAGTTGGAAATGCCCCTTCGTCCACTACCTCATACTTACCTTCATTATCCGTAAATGAGGTGTCATTTTTCATAATAACCCGGATGTTCTTAACTGCCTCCTCAGTTTCAGCCGACCTGACTGTGCCATTGACGATAAATTTGGCATTTGGGGTGCCATATTCATCCATTGGATTAGCAAGGTCACAGGAAAATCCCAGGAGGGTTAAACATCCTGAAATCAGGGCATTGACAAAGTGCAGGTATTTGTATGACATGTGAGATAGTTTGTTTATAGAGGGAGAAGGCGGAATATTAGGTTGCGTGCAATAAATATTTTTATTGGGGCAATATACAAAAAAAGGTTCTCGCAGATTATTAATCACATGGGAAAATCTGAGTAAGTCCGAAAGATAGGTTGTAATTTTGTCCTGCATCAAATCGAAAGACCATGCCGATAAAAATTGTCGTTCTGGGAGATTATGATCCGTCTTATAAAACGCTTCAAGCAATCACTGATACCTTCGACCCACTTAGAAAACTTCTTAACCGGGATATTCAGTTTGACTGGTTTGACACGGATAAATTTAATTATGAAAAGGAATTCAGTGATGGATATGTCGGTTTGTGGGTTACGCCCGGATCGCCCTACAAGGACATGGAGAATGTTCTGAATGCCATAGCCTATACAAGAATAAACAAAATTCCAACCTTCGGCAATTGTGGCGGTTTTCAACACATGGCCATTGAATTTGCAAGAAATGTATGTGGTATTGAAAATGCCGATCACCAGGAAACCAATCCTGCCGGGGAAGCATTAATTATTACAAAACTGGCCTGCTCATTGGTGGAGCAAAGCGAAGTTCTGAAAATTATCCGGAAGGATTCCATACTGAATCAGATCATTGGCAAAGATAGTATTTACAGGAAAATATTTTTGCAGTTATGGCATTAATGACCGATACCTGAAAATGCTCGAATCCAACGGATTGATATTTACGGCACAATCTGAGGATGGCCAAATGAGGGCCTTCGAAATCAAGTCCCATCCTTTTTTCCTGGGTACCCTTTTTCAGCCGGCTTTGTCATCAGGCGAAGATGAGTTAAATCCCATCATTGTTGAATTTGTGAAACGGTGTGTATCTTGAAAAAACTTACCTGCAATATAATTGTCTTGATTTTTACCTGTATGTACCAGCCAATGCGCAGGTGAAAGGAGTTGACCTGGGAAAGGCAAAGCCGCTTAAAAATAATTCAAAGGTCTTCAAAAACTACGAGGACCTCCTGACTTTTAACGGAGCCTATTGCATAACTTATCCGCTTGCCCCGATCGGTTTGCAGCATTGCATGGATAAATTGAGGTACCTTCTTCAGCAAAACAATCTCACCTGGAACAATCCTCATAAGGATAAGTCATTTCTGGCGTCCACTGTGAATCCGCACCTGGAGGATTACACAAATCTTCATGCCAGTCTGCAGGCACAGACTTCGGAAGTGAACAGGACGTGGGAACTGCAGGATGGATGGTTTATCTCCCTGAATCTTACAGTCAATGCCTATACCATATGGTTTATACCCGCCGATGGAAAAAAATGATCCTGAACAATTTATAATCTCCGGATGTTAGTTAACAGCTATTTACGGAAACCTGACGCTATGGACCTGGATACAATTTTTAACCGACTTTGGGTTGATTATACAGAACGGAATCCTTCCGTTCAGAAAATAGTTGACCTTTTTGACCGGGAAGGGGAAATTATAGTAAACGATCATATTGCGTTTCGCACCCTGGATTATCCGGCCATCAATATAGATGTTATTGCCAGGCCCTTTATTCAGCAGGGATATGTTGCAAAGGGAGAATACATTTTTAAGGATAAACATTTGTTTGCCCGTCATTTCGAGAATCCCGACAATCCTGGTGCGCCAAGGGTATTCATCAGCCAGCTGATCCTTTCTGAATTCTCGGAAAAACTTCAGCGACTTTTCAGGGACAGCCTCGACAGGCAGCCGCCGGAAAAATTTGACTCTGCCAACCTGATCTTTAGCGGAAGTTTGCTTAAACCGCTTTCTTACAAGATTTATACTGATTTGCGCGAAGAATCGGAATATGCAGCCTGGTTCTATGTATTTGGATTCAGGGCCAACCACTTTACCGTAAGTGTGAATGCCCTGAAAAAGTATCAATACAATTTTAAAAGTCAATCAGTTACTGAAAGAAAACGGCTTTCTTTTAAACAGTTCCGGAGGTGAAGTAAAGGGTACCACTGAGGGATTATTTGCAGCAATCCAGTACAATGGCTGATATCATACCGGTGGAATTTGAAGAAGGTACATTCAGTATACCGTCCTGTTATTATGAATTTGCACAACGATATACCCTGCCAGACGGCACATTATTCGGCGGATTTGTTGCACAATCGGCTGATAAGATATTTGAAAGTACCGACTACTATAAAAAGGTGCAATAAACATTGCCGGGCTTTTGAGAATTGAATAGAGTAATTTGCAGGTGCCTCTTGAACAGATACGGTAAATTTTCTTACTTTTATTCACCTGTATTCAGTTCACATTCCATATGCCTAACCTTACAATTATGAAATCAAAACCTTTTCACTTACGGCCATTAACCGCCCTTATTATTTTTATAACTATGATGTCTTTATCGTCTGCCTGTAAACATGAACCGTCTTATCCAGGCTATCGCCTGATTGAGAAAAAATTTGTAAAAGAAGTAAATGCCGATTGCTATCTTTTTGAACATATTAAAAGTGGCGCCCGTGTATTAAAAATTGCAGCCGATGATCCGAACAATACGTTCAGTATTGCTTTCAAGACCATACCGGAATCAGATGCCGGCACCCCGCATATCATGGAACATTCCTTATTAAATGGTTCAAAGAATTTCCCGGTTAAGAGTCCGTTTGACGTACTCTCAAAGGGTTCGCTGAATACATTTCTGAATGCAATGACTTCTCCTGACTTCACCGTATTCCCTGTAGCCAGTGTGAATACAAAGGACTATTTCAATCTGATGCATGTTTATCTCGATGCTGTTTTCAATCCGCTTATATACAGTGATCCCCGAATTTTTATGCAGGAAGGCTGGCATTATGAGCTTAACAGCAAAGATTCACCACTTGAATACAAGGGTGTTGTGTATAATGAAATGAAAGGCGCCTTTTCAAGTCCCGAACGCGAGCTGTGGTACCAGATCCAGAAAAATCTGTTTCCTGACAACGGTTACAGGTTTTCATCGGGTGGATATCCTTCAGCCATTCCCACGCTGACCTATGCTGATTTCGTCAGTTTTCACAAAAGACATTACCATCCTTCAAACAGTTATATTTTTCTGTATGGAAATGCTGATCTGAAGCAGGAACTTGCTTTCATCGACAAGGAATATCTTTCCAAATATGATAAGACAGATCCTGGTACCGATGTAAAATTAAACCCGCCTTTTACAGCAACTTAAAGAGGTTAAAGGCAAATTATCCTGTTATTGAAGGTGCGCCTGTTGATCATCAGACTTATCTGGCCATGAACTGGGTGATAGGCAAGGGTTCGGACCAGGCAACTGTGATTGCCCTGGATATACTGGCTGATGTGCTTGTGAACCAGGAATCTGCTCCTGTCAGGAAGGCATTGAATGAAGCTGGCATAGGCAAGGACATTTATGGAGCTGCACAAAATATGCAGCAGAATATGTTCAGTATTGTGGTGCAGAATGCCAATGCGGCCGATAAAGACTCTTTCCGTGCAATTATCATGAAAACCCTGAAAAAGGTTGTAAAAGAAAAGATCGACAGGGAGGCTCTCCAGGGATCTATTAACAGGATGGAATTCAGATTAAGGGAAGGCGATGATGCCCAGAAGGGCATTGCCTATAACGTGAGAAGTATGACGAGCTGGCTTTTTACAAATGATCCGTTTCCCGCCCTTGGAATATGAAACTCAGTTGACAAAATTGAAGACATCACTCACCACAACCTATCTGGAGGATATAATCCAAAAAGATATTATTGATAATCCGTATGGCCTGGTAGTCACACTGGAGCCAAAACCCGGACTGGAAAAGGAAAACGCTAAAAAAATCACTGCAGAACTGGCCGCATACAAGCAAAAACTTGCTCCAGAGGATCTGGATACTATTGTAAAGACCACCCAGGACCTGGTAGCCTATCAGAAAAAAGAAGACAGTCCGGAAGCCCTGGCCACCATTCCGGTACTGAAAATCAGTGATATAAACCGTGAAGCCACCTGGTATGATGTTACATCACAAAAGGTTGACGGAATTTCACAGCTCTATCATAATGAGTTCACCAATCATATTGTTTATATGAATTACTGGTTCGATCTCCGTGTACTGCCCCAGGAAATGATCCCTTATGCTGCTGTATTGACTGAATTGCTGGGAAAGATGGATGCCGGAAGTTATTCATATGAAAAACTGGATAAGGCTTTGAATATCAATACAGGCGGATTTAATTCCTCGCTTGCAGCTTTCCTTCCTGATTATGATGACAATAAAATGTTACCGGAATTCAGGATACAGATGAAGACCACCACAGAAAAGCTGGATACATCCATGCGTTTGCTGGCAGAGATTTTGACCAAAACCAAACTCGATAACAAGGACAGGCTGGGTGAATTGCTTCGCAGGCACCAGTCACAGGTTGAATCCAACGTAATGCAAAACGGATACGGTGTTGCCCTTAACCGCCTTGAATCCTATTATTCACAGCGCGGTGTTTTCAATGACATGATCCGCGGAGCATCCTATTACTGGTTTGTAACAGATCTTGTCAAACGGTATGCTACAGATCCGGAGGGAGTTATTGCCCAGCTGAACCAGGTAAAGGATGCCTTGTTTGCAAAAAGCAATCTGTCTGGCAGGAACGACATCCAGTGAGGAAGATTTCAAGATCTATACAAAAAATCTGCCTTTATTGTCATCTGCATTGGCTGACAAACCGGTTACCCTATAATACCTGGCTGCTGAAACCAGAAGCCAAAAATGAGGGAATTGAAACAGCCTCCAAAGTACAGTATGTGCTTGCAGGGTTATGATTTCAGAAAACTGGGAATTCCCTGGGATGGAAAGTGGAATGTGCTGAGCCAGGTGATGTCAACCGACTGGCTGCAGACCCGCATAAGGGTCGTTGGTGGAGCTTACGGCGGTTTTTCAGGGATCAGCAAAAGCGGAACGTTTTACCTGGCTTCCTACCGGGATCCGAACCTGAAAGAAACGCTTGACAATTACCAGGGTACGATCGACTACTTGTCAAAATTCCAGGCTGATTCAATGACCATGACACGCTATATTATTGGTACAATTGCCAACCTGGATTACCTGATGACCCCCTCGGAAAAGGGTGATCTGGCATTCCGCAGGTACATGGAAAAAACTTCAAAGGAAGCCATTCAGAAGGACCGTGATGCATGTGCTTTCCACCACACCGGCGGATATTCGGAAGATGAGTGCCGTGTTGGCCAAGGTGCTCGGGCAACAGGTATATTGTGTATATGGCAATGAAGAAAAGATAAAAGCCAATAAGAGCCTGTTTAAGAATTTGGTTACCCTTCAAAAATAAAGACCATGGAAACCAGGAGAAGTTTTATCAGGAATGTTGCCATCGGCGCAGCCGGACTGTCGCTGGGCAACCAGGTTTTTGGAATGCCTTTCAAAGGCAGTATACTTAAGGGCGAACGACAAGGTGAGGGTAGGGGTCGTTGGTTTTTCCGACCGGTTTAGAAGCACCCTTCTTCCCTGCTTTTATGGACCATGCAGCCGAACTTAATTTTGAACTGGTTGCACTCAGTGACATCTGGAAAGTGAGGCGTGAAGAAGGCAAGGCCCTGATCAGGGAGAAAACAGGATGGGATGTGGCCCTGTGCGCCAATAATGACGAATTATACAGCCGCAAAGATATTGATGCGGTCATTATCAGTACCGCCGATTTTCAGCATGCATTGCACCTGGCGGAAGCTGCCAAGGCTAAAAAGGATGCCTATGTGGAAAAGCCCTTTGCTGAAACCATGGCCGATGCCAGGGTCGCCATAAAGGCCTGCAGGGAAAACGGAATAGTTGTTCAGATCGGATCACAGCGACGCAGTGGTGTCGAATTACCAGGAAGCCGGACGCTTCATTCAATCGGGCAAGTTTGGAAATATTGTGATGGTTGAAATGTGCTGGAATGTAAATCAACCCGGCAGATGGCGCCGCCCGGCACTTGTTGCCTCTATTCGTGAACAGGATACCGACTGGAAAAGGTTCCTTTTAAACAGGCCTGAAGAAAAATGGGATCCAAGGAAATACCTTGAGTTCCGATTGTTCTGGCCCTATTCATCGGGTATTCCCGGTCAATGGATGGCTCACCAGATCGATACGGTGCATTGGTTTACCGGATTGTCACATCCCCGCAGCGTGGCTGCCAACGGTGGAATTTACCAGTGGAAGGATGGCCGGACAAATGCTGATACGCTTACTGCTGTTTTTGATTACGGTCCGCTGGATAATGCAAAACAGGGATTCCAGGTCGTGTATTCTTCGCGGTTTACAAATTCCGCAGGAGGAACAAAGGAACTGTATTACTCCAATGCCGGCATGATGAATCTCGACAACAATACAATCACCCCTGAAGGAGGATTACAGTCAGAAGAAGCTGCCGCAATGAATATGCAGCCCAACCTTCTTGAGCAGCATAAACTTCCTGAAGTGCAGGTGGCAACCGGCGCCAATACGAGCGGTGATCCGCTTACTTCTGCACATATGCGCAACTGGATGGAATGTGTAAGATCACGGAAACAGACCAATGCTCCTGTTGAGGCCGGATTTAACCATGCCATTGCCTGTATTATGGCAAATGCAGCCTATCGCACCGGCATGCGGAGTACCTTCGATGAAAAGAGCCAGGAAGTTATGGCGGGGGGAAAGGTATTTACGTATTGATGGGATAATTAGCAGAATTTATCACTGGAACATAAAAAATGTAGAGATGGGTTTCAAACCCATGGCTCATACCTCAACTGAAAAAGAACATGAATAAAATATTACTATCAATTCTATTGATAATGTTCGGTTATTCCTGTTTTTTCCCAGGCGAAAAATCGGCACCGCCGAAGCGGTTACTTTTCAGCGGGATGATAAGGCCCAAAAAGTGGATGTGATCATTGGAGGTAAATTCTTCACCTCGTTTATTTATCCCGAAAACCTTGAAAAACCGGTTTTATATCCACTCTGCACTTCAACCGGCATTGAGGTTACCCGTGGATTTCCCATCAAACCCCGACCCGGCGAGCGGGTTGACCATCCCCACCAGGTTGGCTGCTGGTTCAATTATGGAGATGTAAACGGTCTGGATTTCTGGAATAATTCCTATGCAATTCCCGAGGCTGAAAAATCGCATTACGGAAGCATCAAAAATGTAAGGATAATTAAGGCTGAAGGCGGAACAGACAGTGGATTGCTGATTTTCTACCTGCCAGTGGGTAAACCAGCAGGAGCAGGTTTTGCTGGATGAAGAAACATCCATGATATTTTCAGGCGATGACCTTAACCGGAAAATGGTAAGAATCACAAAATTAAAAGCCATCAAATGGCCCGGTGAAGTTTGGGGATAACAAGGAAGGCCTTTTTGCGCTTCGTGTGGATCGTGCTTTTGAAACACCCTCTGAAACTCCTGAAATATTTACCGATGCATCAGGAAAGCAAACGACTGTTCCTGTTTTAAACAACGAGGGTGTAAATGGAGTTTATCGCAGCAGTGAAGGAAAAGAAAAAGATGCAGTTTGGGGAACAAGGGCATCCTGGGTGAGTCTGACTGCTACAAAGGCAGGTGAAGAAATCTCCATCTGCCTGTTTGATCATCCTTCCAATCCCGGTTATCCCGGATACTGGCATGCCCGGGGATATGGATTATTTTCAGTAAATAATATCGGAAGGAAGGCATACAATCCCAGGGAAGCTGAAAATACGCTTGTTGCTGAAAAAGGGTGAAACGGTTGAATTCAGGCATATGATCCTGATCAAAACCGGGGGTGCCATTACGTCAAACGAAATGAACGATCAGTTTAAGGAATTTAAGAGTTCTGTAAACCATGCTGAAACCAAATAAAGACCGGTGTTTTACATATGCCGTGACCGGTAATGCTGGTAAAATTTTCCTGTTTTTTTTATTCACTGTTTGGCTTTGCCGGTAAATCAGATGGACAGGTTTTGCAGGATCAGCAGATCTTTGATAAAATAAAAAAAGGAGTTGTCTGCATTTACAATTTTCAATTTGAAGAAGCTTCTGAAATATCTGATTATCATCGATAAAAAATGCGGAGAATGTGCACTTTCCTATCTCTTCAAGGGTATGGAAATTTATTGGAAAAACTTTCCCCTGACGCCTGGCAGCAAAAACGCGGAGATCTTCGAAAATTATCTTGAGAAAGCCATTTCGCTGGCAGAAGCAAAACTGAAAGAAAACGGATCGGATGCTGAAAATCTGCTGTCGGGACTGGGTTCGGCCGGTCTGCTCTTGTTGTATTATGCAGATAACGGATTAAGCGGAAAAGTACTTTCCCTTGCACCCAAGACTTATCAATGGGTGATGAAATCGTTTGATTTCACAAAGACCTACAAGGATTTTTATTTTATTACCGGTTTATATAATTATTACCGCGAGGCTTATGCGACTGCACATCCAATTTATAAGCCGGCCCTTATTTTTTTCCCGCATGGAAATAAAAAACTGGGATTGGCAGCAATTAAAAATAGCTGCCGATTCATCGATTTTTCTGGCTGCAGAATCGATGACGTTCCTGGCGGGTATTTACCAGGATTTTGAAAAGGATCCGGTAAAAGCGATCCAATACAGCAAAAAGTTAAAGGAGACCTTTCCCTAAAAATCATGAATATAAAATTCAATATATTCGGGATCTTCTTGTAATTAAGAAATTCGGGGAGGCTGAATCTCTTTTGAATGGCATGCCCTATGAATCCCTCAACCGGTATTATCAGTCACAAATAGATGTTTTAAAAGGAGTGATCCAGGAACAAAAATATAAAAACCCGAAAGCTGCCGAACAGTTGTACTGGTCGGGAATAAATAAGGCAGAGGCTTATGGACCGATGGGCGCGAGAGTATACTTCATACGGATATTTTGGCTTAAGCCGGATCAACATGCGCAGCCGGTAATAACAAGAATGCCAAGCAATACCACAAAAAGGCAAAGGAATTATCATCCTATGACCATGTGAATTTTGATTGAAATGACGGATTGCAAGTTAGATATAGGCAGATTCCTGGAAAAAGGTCAGAACTGCCCCATTCTGGATGTCAGATCGCCCGCTGAATATGACCGCGGACATATTCCCGGGGCGTTAAGTCTTCCCCTGTTCAGCAATGAAGAACGATCGATCGTCGGCACACTGTATCTTCAGAAAGGATCAAAAGAAGCCATGATGAAAGGGCTTGAACTGGTAGGTCCAAAAATGAAGGAATTCGTCCGGCAGGCATCGGAACTAACGCCGCGAAGGAGAACTTGCGCTATATTGCTGGCGGGGAGGTATGCGAAGCAACAGCATGGCCTGGCTGTTTAATACGTCGGGCATGAAATCGCACACCCTTGAAGGAGGGTATAAGGCCTGGCGAAGGCATATTCATGACTTTTTCGGACAGCCTGTTCCAAACCTCGTTGTTATTGGAGGTATGACAGGTACAGGCAAGACGGAAATCCTGGAGGAGATTGAAAAAAGGGGAGGGCAGGTCATTCATCTTGAACGGCTGGCACGTCATAAAGGATCGGTTTTCGGACATCTTGGCATGCCGCCCCAACCTTCTACGGAACAATTTGAAAATGAGTTGTATACCATGTCTGTCGGCTATTAAAAACGGGTGAACCGGTTTTTGTTGAGGATGAAAGCCTGGCCATTGGCCAGGTATTTATTCCAAAACCATTTTATTGCTCAAATGTCATCAGCCAGGTTTGTCAATGTTGTGGTTCCCTTTAAAGAAAGGGTAAAACGACTGGTTGAGTCCTATACAGGCGGTGAAAGCGAATTACTGATTGACGCCATCAGCCGTATTGAACGGAGACTGGGCAGTGAAAATGCAATTCTGGCCAAAAAATTTATCATGGAGCGACATATGGAAAAGGCTGTGGAGATCGTTTTAGAGTACTATGATAAAGTGTATGCCAGAAGCATGGGAATGCACAACCGTGCAGAAGTAGCATACATTTTTGTTATGGATGAAAATCCGGATGAAATAGCCAACAGAATTCTTGAAAAAATGATAAACTCATGATAACTCCAAATATAAAACTAACGCAATTTAGTCCGGGCGCCGGCTGCGGCTGCAAGATATCGCCTGCCGACTTAAGCGGCATCATTCAGCAGATCCCCGATAAATCGGCTTTTGAACACCTGCTGGTGGGTTGCGAATCGCGCGATGATGCAGCCGTGTATGACCTGGGTAATGGAATGGCAATGATCAGCACAACGGATTTTTTTACACCCATTGTGGATGATCCGTATGATTTCGGATGCATTGCAGCAACCAATGCAATCAGTGACGTATATGCCATGGGAGGGAAGCCGCTGGTGGCGATATCCATTCTTGGCTGGCCGGTATCCAAACTGCCCTCTGAAATGGCAGCCCGGGTGATCGAAGGGGCTGTTGACAGTTGCAGGGAAGCAGGGATCCCGCTTGCAGGGGGACACAGCATTGATATTTCGGACCCGGTTTTCGGATTGGCTGTAACCGGAATAATGCCTGCATCACAGGTAAAAAGAAATAACACGGCCAAACCCGGTTGCAGGTTGTTTATCACCAAGCCCCTGGGAATTGGAATCTTAAGCACTGCCGGCAAAAAAGGCGTGCTCGATGATCAGGATTATCGAAGTTCGGTAGCCTGGATGACGAAATTGAATTCCGCCGGAATGGAACTGGGAAAAATGGATTCCGTGCAGGCAATGACCGATGTCACCGGATTCGGTTTGCTGGGCCACTTGCTCGAAATCTGCGAAGGAAGCCATGTTTCTGCCCGTATCCGCTTTTCCGTCAATACCCAAAGTGGAAAATGTGGCGACCTATATCAGCAAAAACTGTATCCCCGGAGGTACATACAGGAACTGGAAAAGCTATGGGGAAAAGATCAGTGACCTCACTGAATATCAGAAAGTTATTTTGGCTGATCCGCAAACAAGCGGTGGATTGCTAATTGCAGTTGACAAAAATGCGCCGGATTTTGATGCCTTTGCACGAAAAAACAGTTTTGTGGAGATCGGTCATCTCGAAGAGAATGGCCAGTGTACGATGATTACGGTGGAGGATTGAATAGGGACGAGGGACGAGATGACGAGGGACGAAGATGAAAATGTAGATTGCATGTGGTAGAAATGTCAATGTACGATGTACTCCGAACGATCCTCGCCGCAAGCTGCGGGATGCAGATCTCGAAATGAAAAATCCCTGCAGAAATAATGAATCTACATTCCTAACGGGATTTTAGAACTGCAGAACTGCAGAACTGCAGAACTGCAAAACTTTTTATTATTCCACGGAGATCATTCTGGCCGGCTTTACAAAAGCTTCCTTTTTCGGTAACTGAACTGTTAAAACGCCATTTTCATAACGGGCTGAAATGTTTTCAGCATCAATTTTTTCACCGGTCCTGAATGTGCGTGATGCACCCGAGAAGTCAAACTCTTTCCTTGTATAGCCTTCTTTTTCCTTATTTTCTTCTGATTTTTCAATGCGAATTGTAAGAATTCCCTTTTCATGTTCAACGCGGATATCTTTCTTGTCCACTCCCGGTAAAGCCATTTCAATCTGGAAAGCCGTTTCGGTTTCCATAATGTTGGCTGCAGGAGCATCACCGTGGTTTGACACAAATCCACGGTTAAATCTTTGTACAAGCTTTTCGTAAGCTTCGTTTGAATTTTCATCCCTGTAACAGAGATCCGGATTATAAAATCTGATAAATGCCATATTGTTTCTTTTTTAAGTTTTTTAATTTACACAACAGGACATTGTATTTCAATTATGATGCCGGTTCAAATAAGCAGACATTATGGCATAATTAAAAGAAATACAGCTGACAAATTGGCATCAATATAATTACCTCTTCAGGCTTAACTGGAATATTTGCAAGGCATTCGGTCCTTCATTAAAGAGCAGGTCAATGATGCTGAGGTTGGGAAGAAATCCATATCGTTCCTGGAAAACCTGCTGGTAAGGAGCAGGAATGAAATTTTCATCGGGCTTATTAAGCCTGGGTTTAGGCTGAATACTCTGGCGGAAATCAATCTAAATCCGAAGGTATTTTTTCAAAAGTCTCCGTAAAACTGATATCGGGTTTTAAACCGATCTGTTTCAGAACATATTGGAGCAAACGGAGATTCAGATCAAATAACCGCTCCGGCATTTCATCATACAGGGCATTGAAATCATCTGCATAATATTCATAAAAGGGAGAAGTCTGGTAAGCCGATTGAATTGACTTAAGGTGAATTTTTTGCCATGGACTGGTATAATCAATTTCCACAGCGGTTATGGGTGTCTTTTCTCCATGCAGTTTTTTCACAGGGATAACAAGGCACTGGATGCCATTTGCCCCATATATATAGCACCGGTTGCGATAGGACTGCTTCTGAAAATTTTCATGTTTTTCAATAAAAACATCGCCACTGGTCAACTTGCTTATATACTGAACCGGCGGAAGATATGCGGTGGAAAGTGATTTGATGATTTGATGATTTGATGATTGAGAATCACTACAACCGGTTGATCATGCTGGCTAAAAATCCTGCGCCAAAGCCATTGTCGATATTGACCACGCTGATTCCGCTTGCGCAGCTTGTAAGCATACCCAGTAAGGCCGACAGTCCGCCGAAATTGGCCCCATATCCCACACTGGTAGGAACCGCAATGACCGGTTTATCCACTAGTCCGCCTACAATGCTGGGAAGTGCTCCTTCCATTCCGGCAACAACAATATGCACGCGGGCCTGGCGAATAAGAGGAAGCTTGTTGTATAACCGGTGAATGCCTGCAACACCTACATCAACTACCCGTTCTACCCTGTTTCCGAAATATTTCAGCAGTTACGGCAGCTTCTTCTGCCACTGGCAGATCGGAGGTGCCTGCCGTAATAATGCTTATAAAGGTAGAAGGAATAGCGGTTTCTTTTCTTTTTACCGTGATGGTGCGGGCAACTGGATTGTAAACGGCTTCCGGACAAATTTCAAGCACCTTGAGATAAGTATCCTCCTGCACGCGTGTAGCCAGAATATTGTTATCGTGGGTGAGCATGTATCCAATAATACCTGCCACCTGTTCCGCTGTCTTTCCCTGCCCGAAAATTACCTCGGGATATCCTGTTCGCAATTCCCGGTGCGTATCGATTGTTGCATACCCGAGATCCTTGGATCCGAAGTCCTTTAATTTTTCAAGGGCCTGTTCAACCGACATACTGCCTTCCTTCACATCGGAAAGAAGCCTGCCTAAGTGTTCATGGTTCATTGTATATTTTCTTTTCTGCGCAATTCCTGTTCAACTTCACGGTAAACCTGGCTTACCGGAATTCCTTTTTCGCGCGCTATTTTTATGCAATCGTCATATTCGGGTTTACTCTTGATGCAGACTCCCTTGTAAAAGGCCGATTTAACCCGTACATCGCCAAGCGGGGTACTGATGGTTTCAATAATCCGGTCGAGCACTGTTTTATCAACCTGGTATTTTCGCACCCCAATGGTTGAAGTTTCCCTGAAAAGCACCTCATTGATCCTGGCTTCGGCATCTGTCGTACAAAGCACCGATAATTTGACCGCCGGCCTTGACTTCTTCATAATGATGGGAGTGATATAGACATCCTTTGCGCCTGCTGTGAACAAGGAATCAGTAATATAATCATAGAACTCCGGATTCATATCGTCGATGTTGCATTCAACGATGAACGAGGATTCTTTGTCAGGTTCCTTTCTGTCAATAGACTCACACAGAAAAACGCGCAATACATTGGGGATTTCTCCGTCCTTGGCGCCAATCCCATAACCTGTCCGCAAAATGCTGAATTCAGTCTTGTCGGTAAATTCATTTACACAGGCCGCCAGTATGGCGGCACCTGTAGGGGTGGTAGCTTCATAATTAACAGTGCCCGTGCGCACCGGCATATGCTTTACAATTTCAGCCGTGGCAGGGGCCGGTACAGGATAAATACCATGGGCACAGCGTACAGATCCGCCGCCCAATTCCACGGTAGAACAATATACAGCATCAACTCCCAGTTTATCGAGGCAAATTGCGGCCCCTACAATGTCAACAATCGAATCCACTGCTCCCACTTCGTGAAAATGGACCTCTCCGACCGGGAGGTTATGTATTTTTGCTTCTGCTTCTGCCACCCTTGACAAAAATAGCCAGGCTTTTATCTTTTATGCTGTCGTTCAGTTTACTCGAAAGGATCAGCTGTTTGATTTCGGCAAATGAATTATGCAGTGGTTTCTTTTCCTGGTGATGCACCTGCAGATTCGTATGTCGGATGCTCGTGATCATGGAAGTGTTCATGATCATGGGGATGCTCATGTTCATGATTGTGCACGTGACCCTGGTCTGCCATGAGCAGGCGCTGTTCATCAATCATTACATTTACTCTTGTTCCTGATATTCCTTTCCGGATATCCCTTGTAATCTGCAGGGTATACCCGTTTACAGGCAACTTTGGACAGTTCATTTTTCAGATAATCAGCCTCAATGCCAAGGTCAAGCATGGCACCCAGGTTCATATCCCCTGAAATACCGGCAAAACAATCGTAATATAAAATTTTCATCAGCTGATATCAGTTTATTCCCGGTTGTGAAATTACAACTATTTTTTATTCCGGCCCAAATCACCTTTCTCATATCCATTTGTCAACAAGTATATATCAATTCAAATATCTATATTTTCAACTATTTAGACCATTTCTAAATTTGTTTTCATTTGCACATTTCGTTCTGCTTGTAAATGAAAAATCAGTAATTTTCGCGGTCAATTTACAGGCAAAGTAATAGTATTCATCCATAATCAGGTTGCACGTATGAAAAGAAGAGATTTTATCATAAACTCAATGGGCTTTGGTGTATTGACCGGAGCTGCCCTTTCGATGGGTAAATTCAATGAATTGATGGCTGCAGAAAGCAGGCCCATGGCATTACCCTATGATCTCGTTGCCATCAAGGGTGGTGAAGCAGCTGCCATGTTCGATAAAGGAATTGCTTCGCTGGGTGGCATGAAACAGTTTGTTAAACCAAACCAGACTGTTGTTATTAAACCAAACATTGGCTGGGATGCCGCTCCGGAGCGTGGTTCAAATACGAATCCTGATCTGGTCGCACGCATTGTCGAACAGTGTAAGATGGCCGGAGCCAAGACTGTGTATGTTTTCGACAACACCTGCAGTGAAGCAACCCGTTGCTATAAAATGAGCGGTATTGAAGATGCAGTTAAAAAGGCCGGTGGAGTAATGGTTTCCGGTAAAAGTGAAAGTTATTATCACCAGGTGAATATTCCCAAAGGCAAAAGATTAAAAAATGCAAAGGTGCATGAACTGATCCTTGAATCGGATGTGTTTATCAATGTGCCTACTCTTAAGAGTCATGGCGGATCCACTCTTTCAGTTTCCATGAAGAACATGATGGGTGTGGTTTGGGATCGCGAATACTGGCACAGCAATGACCTTCACCAGTGCATAGCTGATTTTCCGACTTACCGCACTCCCGACCTGAATATTGTGGATGCTTTCCGCGTACTGAAACGCAACGGACCCCGCGGTGTTTCGGTTGCCGATGTGGTGACGATGAAGTACCAGTTGATCGGCAAGGACATTGTAGCTGTGGATGCCGCATCAGCCAAGGTTTTTGGTCTGGATCCGAAGCAGGTAAAACATATTGGCCTTGCTGAACAGGCAGGAGTTGGCAGCAGTAATATCGATGCAATGAAGGTGAACAGAATTACGATGGGGGCATGAGGCAGGTTCATTTACGGTATTACAGGATTTTCATTTCACTTGTCTTTCTGATTCTGATTACCTTTCTGTTTATTGACTTCCGGGAAATGATACCCACGGTATGGGCTGACAGGATATTATTCCTGCAGTTTGTACCATCTGTTATCCGTTTTATAACCATTCCGGCCTTGGCGGCCATTGGTTTTATTAGTCATCCTGGTACTCACCGCACTTTTTGGCAGGGTTTATTGTTCAGCCATCTGTCCACTTGGGAATTTTGCAGGATATTTTTTCAGGAATTTCGAAAAAACTGCACCTGATCAAACGATATAAGTACAAAAAGGCAATGGACTACCTGCGCTATCCATTGCTGGGCCTGACTATCCTTTTCATCCTGTTCGGCAGCCTCTTTGTACTGAATCTTCTGGATCCATACAGCAGCTTCGGACGCATATTTTCAGATATGGTCCGCCCGGGCCTGATTGTGGTGAATAATTGGATTGCCGGACTCTTTGAAAGATTTAACCTGTATTCTGTTTACCCGGGAAAATCTCGCGCTTTTTACCTGGAACACGGTATTTATACCCGCAGTGTCATTGGCCCTCATTATCTGGCTGTCTCTTTATTTTGGCAGGCTTTACTGTAATACTGTTTGTCCGGTAGGTACGCTGCTCGGACTGTTGTCGCGTATTTCCCTTTTTAAGATCCGGATGGATGCCAGTACCTGCACAAAATGCGGAAAATGCTCTTTTGCCTGTAAATCTTCATGCATCAATGTAAAAACTCTGAAGGTTGATTTTTCCCGTTGTGTGGCTTGTTATGACTGTATTTCTGTTTGTCCCGAAAACAGTATCCGGTATGGGATTTCGAAGCCGGAACGGAAAAAGGAGATACCAACCGTCACTTCCAAGACGGGAATTTATTAGGAAAGACACTGTTATACGGAATGGCCCTGGCAGGAATTTCGAAAAAAAGCATTGCGCAGTGGAAAAGAAAGGAAAGACCGGCCGGCAAAATAGTCAATAAAAAGAACCACCCCGTTTCACCTCCCGGTTCAATAAGCCTGGCACATTTCAATGACCGCTGCACCTCTTGTCATTTATGCGTTAACTGTATGTCCGACCAGTGTGCTGCAACCTTCATTCCTGGAATACGGATTTACCGGAATGATGCAGCCCTTTATGGATTATTCGGTTGAATACTGCAATAACGAATGCACCAAATGCGGAGAAGTTTGTCCGACAGGTGCCATTCTGCCACTCACTGTGGAAGATAAAAAACTGGAACAGATCGGACAGGTTATCTTTATAAAAGAAAAGTGCATTGTATATACCGATAATACATCCTGCGGATCGTGTTCTGAGCATTGTCCCACGCAGGCTGTGAAAATGGTACCTTATAAAAACGGTCTTACCATACCGGAAACGGACAAGGATATCTGTATTGGCTGCGGAGCCTGTGAATTTGCTTGTCCGGTTAAACCCTATACTTCCATATTTGTGGATGGACAATGCAGTGCACCAGGTGGCCAAAGCTCCGAAACAGGAGGAACTGAAGGTTGAAGAAGGCGATGCGTTTCCTTTTTGAGCTAAAAAAATAAGGGATTTAAACCACTTTCTCAAAATATTTTTGTAATATTGCGACCTGAATTTTATAGGACGAACAGTTAAAACAATAACCATGGACTTAATTAAAGCTGCTGAGAATCAGTTTGACACAAAAAAAGAATACCCCGCATTCAAAGCAGGTGATACAGTAACAGTACATTATAAGATTGTTGAGGGTAACAAGGAAAGAATACAGCAGTACCGTGGTGTAGTGCTTCAACGCAAAGGCAGTGGCCTTGGTGCAACCTTTACAGTTAGAAAAATGTCAGGTAACATAGGTGTGGAAAGAATTTTCCCCGTTTCCTCACCTTTTATTGATAAAATTGAACTCAACAAACACGGCCGGGTTCGCAGGGCCAAGATCTTCTACCTCCGCGGATTAACCGGTAAGAAAGCCAGGATCCAGGAAAAGAGAATGAAGCTTGTCAGCGAGGCAATAGTAGCAGAATAATAAAAAAAAGCGGGTTGAAACCCGGTTTTTTTATTTATCTGCATAAGTCGACCTAATTCCCTAACAGCTTATCACTCTGCTCCTTTGCCGATTTCAACACCGCATCTGCCTTTGCATCGCCTTCCTTAATGATCTTCTGGGCACTGGCCTCACCTTCCTTCTTTACCTGCTTGGCTCCTTCTTCTGCAAGTCTTTTGGATATAGGATCCTTGGCTTTTTTTACCATATTATCCGCATTCTGTATTTGCTTCCTCGCGAACAACGTTGGCGGCATCTGCAGCATTCTTCTTCAACAGGTCAGCCTGTTTGGCTGCTTCTGCCATTATCTTGTCTGCTTCAGCCTGTGCGGCAACCCTGGCTTCTTCCTTTTTCTGATCGATCTGTTCTTTCACGGCTTCCATCACCTGGGCCTTGATTTCTTCCTTGCTCTTCTTTGAATTCTCCTTCATATCCAGACCTACCTTGGGATCTTTAAATGTGCCTGTGACCTTCGCGTGAATGGTCAGATTTTCAAGCGGATCAACCTTTAATCCGGCACTGGTGGCCTTGCTGATCAGGTTATCAATAACTGCATTGGCCGATGATCCCAAATCAGACCTGGGTATTGTAATACCCACGGCATAATTCATGGTCTGATCAAGTCCCTGGTCACCGCCGATCATCAAGGTGGTATTTCCCATCTTCGTTTCAAAAGGATCTACCAGCAACCGGCCATTGCGGATTTCAAAATTGATGCCCAGGTTATTCAGTGTCATGTTATTAAATGCCTTTGTATTCAAGGCATTACCTATCTTATCAAACATGGCTGAACTTTTCACGCCAATTACATTTGAGGTGAAATTTCCTTTGCCGGCAATGGAATTCATAACAGGCATCATATGAGGATCGAGATAACTTGAATATTTCATGCCAAGCGTTACTTTTCCCACGGCCTGATCTGCAATGGGGGCAAACTTCTTCAGGGTACTGAAAGCCTTTACAGCCATTGGAATATCAATGGTAGTAGCCTTAAAGTCCATATCTACCGAAGGATTTTTAATATCTTTTGTATTGTATTCCCCTGAAAGTTGCATGGAACCTTCCAGCATACTCATTTTCAGACCGTCCAATATAAGCCGGCTGTCTTTTACCAGAATTGTTCCAACGGCGTTTTCTATTTCCAGCTTATCATACAATATCTTGTCGATTCTTGACACCAGCTTAAAGTCAATATTGCCGGGGATAGCCACAACAGAAAGCGGAGCAGTATCCGCCGGGGTTGTTTCCGAACTGCTACCCATCATTTCATTCAGGTCCATCAGGCCTGAAGTGAAGATGAAATTTCCATGAATTGTCTCATCCTTAAAGGCATAGGGAATAAAATTCTCCAGTTTACCGGATGCACTGAAATCGCTTTTACCCATCACAGCCTTGAAGCTCTGCATATCAACATACCTGGGTGAAAACAAAACATTTGCCTCAGTAATACGGACTTCCCGGGGCAGGTCGGGACTGTTATAAGTAAAATCCTTTATCATCAGGCTGCCATCTGCTTTGAACTTTTCGTATTCGCCTTTTTCAACGGAGGATACGTAACCCATGAAATCAAGTGCGGCCTTTATCTGACCTGTAAGTTTTGTGCTGTCGAGGGGAATTACATCGTTAACGGAAGCCAGGTCAAGATCCATTTTAAGATTTCCGTTTACATACATGTCACTTACCGGGGTTTTTACATTGAGGGTCAGGTCAACCGGATTGCCCCCCAGTTCAACATGGAACTTGTTTACATCCACCGTGGAATTATCCATCTGAACGCCATCATAGAACAAGTTCACGTCAATACCAATATGATCGGCTGATTTAGGTAATGACGGATATTTAAACATGCCGTTATCCACCTTCATATCCAGCAAAATGTTGGGCATGACTTTGTCATTATAGGTTCCCTTAATGGTACCATTCAGCTTTAACTGCCCGGAAGCCTGGACATCTTTGAAGTCAGTCATGTAAATGGCGGGAATAAGAGACAATACCGGTTTGAAGTCAGTTTTTTCCAGGCCATATTTCAGATCGAAAACCATATCGTTATCATTGGGCATACCGATCGTCCCATCGAACTTAAGAACCAGTTCATTCAGATTAAACGTATTTTGCCGTAAGGTATAAACCCAGTTTTTCAGATCGGCATCCACATCCATGTTCATGGCCAGCGAGGCATTTTTCAGGTAACGGACCCCATCATAAACAACATTCAGCAAACCCGTGGTTGAATTTATCTATAGGGTTGTAAAGTCCTGCGACATATCACCTGTCAAAACAAAATCCATTTTATCCAGCGTTGTATATATCTTGCCTTCATTGTCATCGTAGCGGATGAAAGCATTTTTCAATTCGAAGTGTTTCAGTTCAATTTTCGGATTGAGATCACTGGCGGTTGTATCCGTTTCACCGGGTGTTTCCTTTACAATATCCCAGTTTGCGCGTCCATCGGCAAGGATCAGGGCATATATCCTGGGTTTATCCACATAGATCCGCTTGATCTTGATATCTTTCATCTTGATGGCGCTGACGATGTCAACTACCACGTTGATCGAATTTGCGCTAAAGAGCGTATCACCCTTAAAATCATCAATTCCTGCGATATACATATTTTTTACGCCAACTGACAAATCCGGAAAGTGGCGAAACAATGAAATCGATAGATTATCGAAATCAGCCTTGGCATTGAGGCTGCTGTTGATTTGATCCTTGGCTATCCTGATGATTTTACCGCGGAAAGCAAACGGAAGAACAAAGAGCAGGATAAGAATTACAAGAATAAAAATGGCGAGAAATTTCAAAAACTTTTTCATGGTTAACTTTTTTAATTTGATCACACTTCAAAGGGCAAAAGATAAAGTTATAAAACAATGTCTGATTTGTTTAATTCAAAACCTATTTAACGCAACTCCGGCATTCAGGTTATGCTTTTTACCGGAAAAACCTGACATTTTCCTGCTTAACTTACGTGGTTGAAAACCAGTTTCATTACCGGTATTTTCAATAGAACAAAATACTACTGCATTATTGATTAGTTCTCACAGATTTGTTTAAATTCGTTATTCAAATCAAAAATCTATAATTCTATGGTAGTTGCGGTGGATCTCGGAGGTACCAATATACGTGCCGGCCAGGTCGATAACGGGCGCATATTGATCCATAAGGACACTCGCCTCAGGGACAAGGATGTGCTCGAAAAAACCCTCGATCAGCTCGCTGGTTTAATTGAATCAGTAATGGCCCCCGGTGTAAAGGGAATTGGCATCGGCGTGCCCTCCGTCGTAGATCTTGCCACGGGTACAGTTTTCGATGTGACCAATATTCCATCCTGGAAAAGGGTTGAACTGAAGCAGATCCTCGAAAGCCGTTTTGGCATCCCGGTTCAGGTCAATAATGATGTGAACTGTTTTATTCTCGGGGAACACCGGTTTGGTTCAGCCAGAGGTTATTCCTCTGCTGTGGGACTGGCCATGGGCACCGGTTTGGGTGGCGGAATCATTATCAACAATGAATTGTATGCAGGGAACAACTGTGGGGCAGGGGAGTTCGGACTTGTTCATTACCTCGATGAAAATATTGAGGCATATTGCAGCGGAGGTTTTTTCCCGAAAAAGTTCAAAACGAGTGCACTGGATGCTTTTAAACAGGCTTCAGCCGGTGATCCGGCAGCACTTGACATGTGGAAGGAATTTGGCTTTCATATGGGTGTTGCCATTAAAACAGTTATGTATACCTATGATCCTGAAGTGGTTATTCTTGGAGGGTCGCTCGTAAATGCGTATTCATTTTTTGCTGAGGCAATGCATGAATCCATGAAGGATTTTGCCTTTCCCGAATCAATGAAAAGGCTTAAAGTATTTACCTCCACCAATGAAAACATCACTCTTTTAGGTGCATCGTCGCTAATACGGTGAAATGCATTTCGATGCCCGAACTGTCTCACCTAACCTGAAAATAAAATGAATGCAAATTTCCTCTCAAAAACGATCGCCGGTTTGTTCTTTATTTTGGTCATTGTTTCCTGTTCAAAAGAAAAACCGGTGATGTCAGATAAAATTTTACTTAAGAATAACTGGCTTATCCAGCAATCAATCAGGGTAAATCTGCCAGGTTCCGTGGTATCGGGCAATGTACTGGATACCACGGGATGGTACCGCACAACAGTACCCTCCACCGTCATGGGTGCGCTTACATCAGCGGGACTTTTCAAAGATCTGTTTATGGCGGACAGCCTGAATAGGGTGAGCAGCGAACCATTCGACAAACCATGGTGGTTCCGCACCAGATTCAATCTGCCTTCCCCTAAAGACGGAAGGAATATCATTCTGAAGTTTGACGGCATCAATTACTACGCCAATATCTGGCTGAACAGTAAACGGGTTGCAGCAAGGGACAGCATTTACGGGGCATTTCGGACATTCAGTTTTGATGTTACGGATCATTGTTAAAGATTCGGGGAATATCCTGGCGGTGGAAGTTTTTCGCCAGAGGAAAGGTGATTTCGGACTCGGATTTGTTGATTGGAATCCTGCACCTCCGGATAATAACCTGGGAATATGGCGGGAAGTTTCCCTTGAAATTTGCGGAGATGTGTCTATCGAAAATAGCTGGGTTCGAACGGATAAACTTTCTGAAGATCTGAGTGAAGCATCTCTTTCAGTTATAACTGAACTGGTGAATCATTCGAAACGCGTTGTGAGCGGAGATCTGATCGGGAAAAGTGAAGGCATTTCATTTAGCAGGCATTACAAGCTGAAAGGGGGAGAGCGCCTGAAGATAACCCTGGGATCCGATGAAATAAAAGATTTGCGGATCAATAGTCCAAAACTATGGTGGTGCAATGGCCTTGGGGAGCCCAATATGAATAACCTCAGCCTCCGTTTTGAACAAAACGACCAGGTAAGCGATGCGGAGGATATTCCCTTTGGTATCCGCACCATCCAGACCTACCTGACCGAAAAAGGTGACAAGGGTTTCATACTGAACGGAAAGAAAGTGCTGATCAGGGGAGCCGGCTGGACCGATGATATCTTTCTGCGCGATACGCCGGAAAGCAATGAAATTCAGGTTCAGTATGTTAAACACATGAACCTGAATACGATCCGGTTTGAGACTTTTTGGGGAAACAGCCAGAACATATATAGCCTGTGCGACAAATATGGCATTATGGTGATGGCCGGCTGGAGTTGTCAGTGGGAGTGGGAAGAATACCTCGGCAAAGCATGTGATGAATATGGCGGCATTAAAACAGATGCTGATATGGCCCTGATGGTGAAATCACTTGGAGATCAGGTCCTCAGGCTGCAAGGGCATCCCAGCATATTTGTATGGTTTCTGGGAAGTGATATGATTCCAAGGCCTCCCCTGGAAGCAAAGTACAAGGAACTGTTGACCGGCATTGATAACCGTCCATACCTGGCAGCAGCCAGTAAAAGGCTAAGCACTGTCAGCGGTCCGACAGGCATGAAAATGAATGGGTCCGTATGACTACGTTGGACCCAGCTATTGGTATGTTGATTCGGTAAACGGAGGAGCCTATGGTTTTAACACTGAAACCGGCCCCGGTCCTCAGATCCCGGTGAAGGAAACCCTGCTGAAAATGATCCCGCAGGATAAACTTTGGCCCATCAATGATATGTGGAATTATCACTGCAATACCGTCAAGATCAGTATTTAATAGTCTGAACGTATTCAATGGTGTTTTGCAGCAACGGTATGGATCAGCCACAAACCTGGATAACTACCTTCTAAAAGCGGATCTGCAGCAATATGAAGCCATGACGGCCCATGTTTGAAGCATTCAGGGTTAACCGGTCAAAAGCCACGGGTGTCATTCAATGGATGCTGAATTCTGCCTGGCCTTCTTTCTACTGGCAGTTGTATGATTATTATCTTCTGCCTACATCGGCCTATTATGCTACCAGAAAAGCCAATGCCCCGTTGCAGATTGTATACGATTACGGCAATCACAATCTTTATCTGGTAAATGAAACGCTTGAGAAGTTAACAAAGCTGAAGGCCCGGATCAGGCTGGTTGATTTGAACGGCAAAGAACTGCTCTCTGAAGAGCGCATGGTGTCATCAGAAGAGAACAGCACATTGAAAATATTTACTGTTCCTGCTATTTCGGGCATTACATTTCTGTCACTTGAGCTGTTGAATGAAAAGAACGAAATTCTGGCTGATAATTTCTACTGGCTGTCACCCAAGGCGGATGAATATGCATGGGATAAAACAGAATGGTATTATACACCGATGCAAGTATCGGCCGATTTCAGGGCCCTGAACTATATCCCTTCTGCAGATGTTAATGTCAGTTATACCCATAAGGTGATCGATAAACAATTAGTGATCGATGTGAAGCTGACCAATGCCACGGATAAAACAGCTTTTTTTATCCGGATGAATCTGACAGACAAGGATAATAAAACCATCTACCCTGTTTTCTGGGATGATAACTATGTAAGTCTCCTGCCCGGCGACAGCCGCACCTATCGCTGTAAACTGCCGGCTATGGCGTCGTCACCGGGTGAAATAAGTCTTGTTGTGTCGGGATGCAATGTTAAGGAACAGATAACGGCTGTTGATCTTAAGTAATAAAACAAAATATAATTTATACTAATATGAAACGCCAAATAATGATGGTTATCCTGGTAATGGTGACCTTTTTCGTGATTTCTTTTCTTACAAATATCCTCGGAGCCATAAATCCGAATGCCCAGCATGATTTTAACCTGAGCCTGTCATTGGTCGGATTTCTCCCGTTCTCAATTTTCCTGGCTTATGGTGTGATGTCGATTCCGGCCGGGTTTCTGGCAGAAAAGTATACGGAGAAACCGGTGATGATTGGAGCATTTATCCTGGCGTTTTTAGCAGCATTAATTTTTGCAATTATACCGGGATTCCGGGTTTTCCTGGGTTCGCTTTTTACAATCGGCCTGGGATTTGCCATGCTGCAGGTGATTATCAACCCTTTGCTTAGAACATCAGGGGGAGAAGCTAATTTCGCTTTCTATTCTGCCATGGCTCAATTGGTTTTCGGGCTTGCCTCGTTTTTAAGCCCGCAGCTTTATTCGTACCTGATGAATAATGTACATTCCGGCCATTCGGCAGGTCTGGCTAAAATACTTGAGCACCTGGTGCCCTCAAATCTTAAATGGGTTTCCCTGTACTGGGTATTTTCAGTGATTACCCTGGGCATGATTATCTTCATCTGGATACTTAAATTTCCTAAAGTTGAGCTGAAGGAGGACGAACGCATTGAATTGGGTGGCACACTCAGGTCTTTGCTCAGGAACAGGACGGTAATCCTGTTTTTCCTGGGATTGTTCGCCTATGTTGGAACTGAACAGGGTATATCATACTGGATTTCCAAATTTCTTCTGACCTATCATGGTATTAATCCGGAAACCGGGGGAGCAGATGCCATTTCCTATTTCTGGGGACTTATGACAGTTGGCTGTCTGCTTGGCCTGTTATTGCTGAAAATTTTTGACAGCAAAAAAGTGTTATTTGTGTTTACCCTGTTAACAATGATCGTATTGTTCAGTGGACTTATCGGCAGCAGGTCGGTTGCATTGTATGCCTTTCCGCTCTGTGGCTTTACGATCTCTGTGATGTATCCCATTATTTTTTCACTTGGTTTGAATTCGATTCCCAGGCATCATGGCACATTCGCGGGCATCATGTGTACCGGAATTCTTGGAGGGGCTATTGTGCCGCTGATCATAGGCGGAATAGCACAGATGACGGGCCTCCGGGTGGCTATGTTCTTTATCTATATAACCCTGGCATATATACTGGGCATCAGTATCTGGGCACGGCCGCTTGTTTCAAATGCCACGCAAAGTTTAAAAGAGCTTTTCAGCAAAAAGGCCCCGGTTCAAAATGCATGATAACTGAATTATTATCTTTGCAGGAAATTAAATTATTCTGAAAAAGAAAGTTGTAGTTGGTATATCCGGCGGGGTAGATTCAAGTGTTGCTGCATATCTCCTGCTAAAACAGGGATATGATGTCACCGGGATGTTCATGATCAATTGGCATGATACAACAGGCACACTTGCCGGTGATTGCCCATGGAATGATGATCTTATATTTGCGGAACTGGTAGCACGCAAACTGGGTATTCCCCTGATAACCGTTGATTTCAGCGACCAATACCGCAAACGGGTTGTGGATTATATGTTCATGGAATATGCCCGTGGCCGTACGCCAAATCCGGATGTGCTGTGCAACCGGGAAATCAAATTCGATCTTTTTATCGATGCAGCGCGGGACGCTGGTGCTGATTATATAGCCACCGGCCATTATTGCCGCAAGGAAGAAACGCAGGTTGAAGGGAAAACCGTATATCGTTTGTTGCAAGGGCTTGATCCAAATAAGGACCAGAGTTATTTTCTTTGCCAGCTGTCGCAGTCCCAGCTTCAGCGTGTTATATTTCCGATCGGAAACATGATGAAGCAGGAAGTGAGGGACATCGCCCGGGATCAGGACCTGGCAACGGCCGAAAGAAAGGATAGCCAGGGCATTTGTTTTGTTGGCAAGGTGGACCTTCCGGAATTCCTGAAGCAAAAGCTTCATGCCGAGGAGGGAAATATCTATGAAATACCGGCTGATCTGGCAAAATTCAATGAATACGGTCAGTTACACCGGAAATTTCTCAGGAATGGGGAAGGATTGCAGGAGTTGTCTGCCGATTTCCATTTTCTGCCGGAAGAGGGTATCCTCGCCGGATCGCATAACGGTGCACATTTCTATACAATTGGACAGCGTAAAGGATTGAATATTGGCGGCAAGGCCGAACCAATGTTTGTAATTTCCACTGATACGGTACAAAACAATCTCTACGTGGGAATGGGCCATGATCACCCGGGACTGAACCGCTGGGGCCTGTTCATACCCTCGGCAGATATTCACTGGGTAAGAACGGACATGAAGATGTCGCCGGGAGAATCAAAACCCATGCTGGTGCGGGTAAGATATCGCCAGCCTCTTCAGGATGCAGTGCTATATATGAAAGAAGAAGGATTGTATATTCTGTTTGAAAAAAAGCAGCGTGGCATCACCTCCGGCCAGTTTGCCGCCTGGTATGACGGGGACGAACTGGTAGGATCAGGTGTGATTGAATAGGGACAAGAGACGATGGGACAAGGGACGAGAAAGAAAAATCCCGCCAGGGATTTACTGTCGGTAGAAAAGTATGCCCCAAAGATTATCCCCTGCCCTCGGTAGCGGGGGATACCTCCTCGTCCCTCGTCCCTTGTTCCTCGTCTCTATCCCAGAGGTTCCTGCTGGCTCAGGCAATGCCAGCTTCCAAGGCCCCAGATAATTTCAACCGAATCGATTCCGATGACAGGGCGGTCGGTAAAACAGGAAGAAAGAATGTCAAGAGCTGGCTGGTCCTGTTTGCAGTTAAAGACAGGAACCATAACGCCGGCATTGGCAATGTAAAAATTAGCATAGGAAACCGGCAGTCGCTGGTCCTGGAAATACAGGGGTTCCGGCATGGGCAGTTCAATAACATTCAATTGTTTGCCATTGATCAGCCGGAAAGAATTCAGCATTTTAATGTTTTCTTTCAATGGTTTGTAATTATTGTCGGCCTTATTATGTTCAACCATTGTAATTACTGTATCCTCATTGACAAAACGGGTAAGGTCGTCCACATGCCCGTCCGTATCGTCTCCTTCAATACCTTCTCCAAGCCACAGCACCTGTTCCACACCATAATAATCCATCAGGTATTTCTCAATCGCGCCCTGCCCCAGGTCGGGATTCCGGTTTGGATGTAATAAACAGGATGTGGTGGTGATCAGGGTTCCCTTTCCGTTAAAATCCACGGAACCACCCTCCATTACAACATCCGGATGAAAAACCGGCAATCCGAGCTTTTCCCCGATCCGCGAAGGAATTGTTGTATCCAGTTCGGCAGGGTACTTGCCACCCCATCCATTGTATTTCCAGTTGACAATCGCCTTGGGCTGTGCACTAACGGGATTAATTACGAAGGCGGGTCCATGATCCCGGCACCAGGCATCATTCGTAGGCAATAAATGCAGCGTGACATTGTTCATGTTTACACCAAATGCTTTAAGGGCCTCTTCCACCTGGTTTTGCATTACCTGAGATATCACATTGATATTTACCATTTCACCTTTTGCCAGGTTCCGGATGAATTCATGGTAAAATGGGAATATTGTATGGATCTTGCCAGGCCAGGAAGCTTCATTGTGAGGATAGCTCAACCAGGTACCTGCATGTTTCTCCCATTCGGCGGGAAACCTGTATCCCAGCTCCGCCGGGGTGTGCAAATCAGAAATGCTCATTGGTGATTTTATGATTTAATATAGCGTGAGGCTATGGGATTATAGGTGTCGATCCGCCGGTCACGCATAAAGGGCCAGTGTGTGCGGTAAAAATCGGATAAAGAAAGATCCACATCAGCAACATGAACCACTTCTTCATTATGGGTTGCCTGGTATAACAGGGTGCCAAACGGGTTAATCACCATGGATCCGCCCCAGAACCTCATTCCGTTCTCGTGACCGGTGCGGTTAACGGCTACTACATGAACACCGTTTGCAATGGCATGACTGCGCTGAATAGTCTGCCAGGCCTGGAATTGCTCTGTATTTACATCTTCCGGTTGTGAAGAAGCCCACCCAATGGCTGTGGGATAAAACAGGATTTCTGCACCCATCAGGCTGGTGATTCGTGCAGCTTCGGGATACCATTGATCCCAGCAAACGAGCACGCCGATCCGGGCATAACGGGTATTGAACACCTGGTAGCCCGTGTCACCCGGTGAGAAATAAAATTTTTCATAGAAACCGGGATCATCCGGGATATGGTTTTTCCTGTATTTTCCGAGATAGCTGCCATCAGCATCAATTACGGCAGCCGTATTGAAATAAATTCCGGCATCTACTTTTTCAAACAGGGAAGCAATTATGACCACCTCAAGTTCGGCAGCGAGCTTTTGTAATTCTATAGTGGTTTCACCGGGTACGCTTTCGGCTATCCTGAAATTGTCGTAATTTTCCGTATCACAGAAATAAAGGGAAGAATAAAGTTCCTGGAGACACACGATCTGAGCACCCTTTGAAGCCGCTTCGCGGATACCTGAAGAGGCTTTTGCCTTGTTTTCTTCAATCGAAGATGTGCACGACATTTGAACAAGACCAATATGGACTAGGATTCTTTTTCACCCTTTTTTTTGTAAAAATAGGAAAAAATAATGCCACAAAGGCACAAAGGCACAAAGGATCTTTCTGCAGTATCGTATGCGCTCTGCGCAATGCACGTGGGATGGAATCGGTTTTCTACAATAATTGATCCTCTACGAGGATCTTGAGCGTTCACTGTCCTTTCTTCTACCGAAGAAATCCCTCGGGATTTTCTCCTCGTCCCTAGTCCCTAGTCCCTAGTCCCTTATCGAGTATTCGGAAATATTCTGGATTATTCCTTCCATCAGTCGTTCCCTTGATTCACGACTGGCCCAGGCTATATGCGGGGTGATGAGAAGCTTTTCCGGCTGTTTTATCCGGAAGAGCGGATTTGAAATCTCAGGAGGTTCTTTTTCGAGCACATCCAGCGCCGCAGCGGCAATTCGTCCTTCATCCAGTGCCTGTGCCAGGGCTGCTTCATTTACAATTCCACCTCTTCCTGCATTGATCAGGATCGCTTCCTTTTTCATCCTGCACAACTGATCATACCCGATCAGGTTATGGGTGGATTCTGTAAGGGGACAATGAATAGAAATAATGTCGCTTTCGTGCAATAACTGATCCAGTGAAACTGACGTGTAGCCGGTATTCACATTTTTACCGGTTGTGGAATAATATTGAATCCTGGCTCCAAAGGCCGATGCAACTTCTGCAATTCTTTTTCCAATGGTGCCCAGGCCAATGATCCCGTAATTTTTCCCGGCCAGTTCAAAAAATGGTTTTCCCAGATGGGTAAACAGGTTATTTCTCGCATAATCACCATTTTTCACAAACTGATCATAATACGGAAGATGGCTTCCCAGGTAAAACAACATGGCAAACGTATGCTGAACAACGCTTTCAGTTGAATATCCTGCTACATTTTTTACCTGGATACCTTTTTCTTCGGCACAAGCCAGATCGATATTGTTTTTGCCGGTAGCGGCAATGCAGATAAGTTTTAGGGTGGGACAGGCCTCCATTACCTCACGGTCAATGACAACCTTATTGGTGATCACAATCTCCCTTCCGAGAATACGTTCTATTCGCTGTTGGGGCAGGGTAGAGGGATATACAGTGAGATTTCCCTGTTTTGTTAACTGATAAAAGCCGGTTACTTCACCCAGGGTATCCGCATCAAGAAACACGATTCCAGGCCTTTTCATTTCATTCAGTTTGGTTGCTATATCTCAAGCATTACCTGATTTTTCAGGAGATCATCCAGTGTTTCACGTTTCCTTATCAGGTAATCCTTTCCTTCATGGATCAGTACCTCGGGCGGCCGAAGCCTGGAATTGTAGTTTGAAGCCATTGTAAAACAATAGGCCCCGGCGTTCAGAAATACAAGGTAATCGCCTTCCCGGATGTCATTGATCTTGCGGTTCCATCCAAAGGTGTCGGTTTCACAAATATACCCGACAACTGTATATATCCTTAACTTTCCCTTTGGATTGGATACGTTGATTATCTGGTGGTAAGCATCATAAAACATGGGCCTGATCAGGTGATTCAAGCCTGTATCCAATCCGGCAAATACAGTGGACAAAGTCTGTTTTACCACATTTACCCGGGCAAAAAAGTAACCCGCCTCACTTACAAGGAATTTTCCCGGTTCAAATACCAGGGTAAGTTCGCGCCCGTATTCCTTGCAGAATTTCTTAAAAACCCGGGTCAGGTCTTTTCCAAGGCTATCAATATCCGTAAAGTAATCTTCGGGTTTATAGGCAACCTTGAAACCGCTGCCGAAATCAACATAATTCAGGTCAGGGAAGTTCCTGGCCACATCCAGCATTATTTCAGCACCCCTAAGGAATACTTCCACATCGAGTATGTCGGATCCGGTATGCATGTGCAGGCCTTCCACCCTGATATTGGTGGCTTCAACCACCCGGTGCACATGAGGCATCTGGTAAATTGAAATGCCAAATTTGGAGTCGATATGCCCGGTGGATATTTTATCATTGCCCCCTGCCATTATATGCGGGTTGATACGCACACAAACAGGGATTTTATTACCATATAAATTTCCAAACTGTTCGAGGATGGAAATATTATCGATATTGATCTTCACCCCCAGTTTTACCCCTTCAATGATCTCCTCAATTGAAACGCAGTTAGGGGTAAACATGATGTCCTGTGGTTTAAATCCGGCCTGCAGCCCAAGCTGCACTTCCTGAATTGAAACTGCATCCAGACCGCTTCCGATGCCCTTGAAAAATTTGAGCACATTCAGGTTATTCAACGCCTTGCAGGCAAAATTGATCTTTACCTTAATATCCTTGAAGGCATGCAACATGCTGTCATATTGCTGCTTCATTTTTGAAGTCTGATAAACATAAACCGGTGAACCATATTTTTCCACCAGTTCAACCACATCCAGACCATCAATCAGATATCGGCCATGTGCCAGTTTCATAGGCTTCTGTTTGAAGATTAAAGGTTACTTTTTCTTTGCAGGAACAGGTTTACGATATCCCTGTTGCTTGGCCATGTCTTCAAGTCTTTGCTGGAATTTTGATTTTTTTACTGTTTTGGATTTCTTTTCTTCGATCTTGCGCAGGATTTCTTTTTCATCCACAAACTGTTTGAAAAGATAATTCTGTCCGATGGTGATCATATTGGCCAGAAAATAATAATAGGTAAGTCCCGCCGAGAAATTGTTCAGCATGAACATGAACATCACGGGCATTATATACATCATTCCTTTCATCCCGGGTATCTGCTGCGAAGAAGAAGTATCGCTCATCTTCATGCTGAGAATGGTGGAAATGGTCATCAGCAGGGTAAACAGGCTGAGATGATTTCCCATGACCGGAATGGCATGCTGCCATGTAATGATCGCATCATAGGTTGAAAGATCCTTTGCCCAGAGAAATCCCTGTTGCCGTAATTCAATGGACGTGGGGAAGAACCTGAACATGGCAAAAAGGATCGGGAACTGCAGCAACATCGGAAGACAGCCGCCCATGGGACTAACACCGGCCTTCTTGTAAAGGGCCATCGTAGCCTGTTGTTTTTCAACTTCCTTTCCCTTGGGATATTTAAGGTTCAGCTCATCTACCTGGGGTTTCAGCACCTTCATCCTCGCCTGCGACAGGTAAGACTTGTAAGTCAGCGGCAGAAGGCCAATTTTGATAATTACTGTAAGTAACAGGATGATGAGTCCGTAATTGCTCATGAACTTGCTTAGCCAGTCGAAAATCGGGATGATGACAAACTGGTTGATCCAGCGGATTATATTTTTTCCAAGTGAAACCAGGTCTTCCAGTTTGTAATCCTTGTATTGTCTTAACAACTTGAATTTAACCGGACCAAAGAACATTTTCATATGGATGGTTTCCTTATCCAGACGCTGGAAAGGCAGTCCGATCTCAGCCCTGAAATTTTTCAGGTATTTGTTTTCTTCAGGAAGTGTGGTTGATTTCAGCAGGGCATTTGAAAATCCCTTGTCGGCTAAAATTACAGAAGAAAAAAACTGGTTTTTGAAAGCAACCCATTGCACCTGCGTAGGAATTTCCTCCTGGTGAACATCCTTTGTTGCCTTGAAGGAAACAACATCATCATTGAAATGCCTGTAATAGATCGAAGTGTACTGATTTTCGTTTTTCTTCAGCTGTTCCTGCTGCGGCACATTGATTTCCCAGCTCAGGTCGAGGGTTGAAGGGTCGCGGGTTACAATATCCTTCATTCCCTGCAGGGTGATATTGAAATTGATCATGTAGCTGCCGGGTATCAGCACATAATGGTATTCGATGTATTTGGTATCGGATACCTGGAGACGCATAGTCAGACTGTCCTTATGCGCTGCAGCGGATATGTTGCCGGACAGGGTATCTGCCGGCCGGAAATATAGCTGGTTTGTGGAGATATTCCGGTTCTGGCTGAAAAAGGTAAGTCCAAACTGGGTTGAATCGCCATTAAACATTACTACCGGCTCCTTGGTAAATGTTTTATATTTCTTTAGCTGAACAGAATAGGGACGACCGCCTTTCGTTGATACAATCAGCTTAATCAGATCGTTTTCAATTGTATAGAACTCGTTTTTTCCGCTTACCGCGCTGGCAAACTCACCGAGGGAATCCTGCAGTTGCTGGGTATTATCCTTAACTGCTGCTACGGCAGTTCCTGTTCCAAGAGGGCGGGCTGTTTTTGATGTATCCGCAGGTGTTTGAACCTGTTGTATACGAGCTATCGAATCAAGCCTGGCTTTCCTGGCTTCCAATTCTTTTTTGTTGGGCGATTGGACTACACCCCAGATAATTAATATAGCTGCGATGATGATGATTCCAAAAATCGAATTTTTATCCATGCGTAAATCGTTATCGTTGTAAGATGATTGTATTTTATTTTTTCAGATCAGCAAATCGTGGACTTGATAAAACTCACAAAAAGGGGATGGGGTTTAAGCACCGTACTTCTGTATTCGGGATGAAACTGCACCCCGATAAACCATTTGTGAGCGGGTATTTCCATTATTTCTACAAGCGATGTCTCAGGGTTAACTCCCGCAGAGATCATTCCGGCCTTTTCAAATGCTTCGAGGTAGCGATTGTTAAATTCATAGCGATGGCGATGACGTTCATTGATTTCGAGTTCTCCGTAAGCCTCGAACGTTTTCGTTCCTGCCTTGATCACACAGGGATACGCGCCAAGACGCATCGTGCCGCCTTTTTCAGTTACACCTTTCTGGGCTTCCATCAGGTCGATGACAGGATCAGGGGTTTTGAGCGACATTTCAGTGGAATGGGCTTTTTCCAATCCCAGCACATTACGTGCAAATTCAACCACAGCACACTGTAAACCAAGGCAAATTCCAAAGAATGATACGTTATTTTCCCGTGCATACCTGGCAGCCAGTATCTTGCCTTCAATTCCGCGATCACCAAATCCCGGGGCAACTACAATACCATCATAAGGTTTCAGTAATTCCCTGTAATTGCTTTCATCAATATCTTCCGAATGAATATATTTAACTTCTACCCGGCAGTTGTTCATGGCACCTGCATGCTTGAACGATTCGTTGATTGAAATATAGGCGTCGGGTAATTCTACATATTTGCCAACGAGGGCTATTTTGGAAAGAAATTTGGGATTTTGAAGCCGTTTCAGGAATTTCGTCCAGGGTCCCAGGTCAGGAGTTCCGGAATAATCCATGCCCAGCTTTTTCAATACGGTAACATCCAGTTTTTCTTTTTGCATCATGATGGGCACTTCATAAATCGTGCTTACATCAATGGATTGAACAACTGAATCCGCATCCACGTTACAAAAAAGGGCAACTTTCCGCCGAAGATCTTCACTTAGTTCATGTTCTGTGCGAAGTACAAGGATATTAGGCTGAACCCCGTTCTCAAGCAGCATTTTCACTGAATGCTGTGTGGGTTTTGTTTTTAATTCGCCCGATGCCTTCAGGTAGGGTACCAGCGTCAGATGAATATTCAGTACATTCTGATCGCCCATTTCCCATTTCAGCTGACGAACAGCTTCCACATAGGGCAGGGACTCGATGTCACCAACGGTACCTCCGATTTCAGTGATTACAAAATCGTATTTGTTCCTGCCGCCGAGCAGCTTGATCCTTCGCTTGATCTCATCAGTAATATGAGGGATAACCTGTACAGTTTTTCCAAGATAATCGCCACGACGCTCCTTGGTAATAACAGACTGGTAAATTCTTCCGGTGGTTACGTTATTGGCCTGTGAAGTGGGCACTCCCAGGAACCGTTCATAATGGCCCAGGTCAAGATCCGTTTCAGCACCGTCCTCGGTTACATAACATTCTCCATGTTCATAAGGATTCAGAGTCCCGGGATCGATGTTAATATACGGGTCGAGCTTTTGTATCGTTACCTGGTATCCGCGTGCCTGGAGCAATTTGGCGAGGGAGGCTGAAATAATTCCTTTTCCAAGTGATGATGTTACTCCGCCTGTTACAAAAATATACTTCGGTATCAACTTACCCTTTTTAATTAATCAATAAATTATGAATGATATATGAGGTCGAAACCTGCCTGTTCATAGATTCTCAATGCTTAATCATCAAGATCATCGATCAGGCTGATTTTGTGATTTAACAGCTCAATGCTTTCTTTCGTGTTTTCAATCTTCTGTTCAACTTCACGGATCATGCTTTCAGCATTCTTGGAGCGTGCAAAGAAACCAATGTTGTTTTCCCACAGTACTATATCGCTTTCCATCTGTTTCAGACGGGTAATGTATTTTTCACGTTCCTGCCTGATCCGCTGAATACCATTGGGTTTCTCCAGGTAGCTCTCCAGTTTGTTCTTGAATTTGAGCATGTTCCTGTGACTGTCATCAATATGCAATTCGTCAAATTTTTTATTGATGGCATCCCTGTATTTCTCGTGAACATCGTCCTTGTCTTTTAAAGGAACAAATCCGATTTCAGACCACTGCCTCTGGAATTCCTTCAGTTTATCCAGGCTCTCCGTGGCATTATCTCCAAGGGTAAAGTTTTCGATCTGCTTAATAAGGTCGAGTTTCTTTTGAAGGTTGCTGCCAAAGGAGTTGTCAATTTCGGAGAAGTGTTTGCCCTTTCTTTCAAAGAAAGTATCACAGGCTGTTCTGAATCGTTTCCAAACCTTGTCGGATTGCTTGTGCGGAACAGGACCGATTTCCTTCCAGCGTTGTTGCAGCAGAATAAGTTCTTCCGTAGTCTTTTTCCATTCAGTGCTTTCCTTGAGGGATTCAGCCTGAACACAAAGATCGGTCTTTAACTGCAGATTATTATTTTGTTCTTCCTTAAATACACCATAGAATTCACGTTTCCTGTTAAAGAAAGCATCACAGGCATCCCGGAAACGCTTGTATATTTTTGCATTATCCTTTTTCGGAGCAAAACCAATTGTTTTCCATACCTTCTGGAGCTCCATCAATTCATGGGAACAGGTTGCCCAATCCTTGTTGGATTTAATTTCCATGCCCGAAAGCTCTTCGGCTTTTTCACAAAGCGCATTCTTTGCATCCAGGTTGCTCTTTTGCTCATTTTTCAGACTTACAAAATATTCCTGGTGCTTCTTATTGATCTTTGATGTTGCCTCTTTAAACCGGTTCCATATCTCAACCCGCATTTCGGCTGGAACGGGCCCTATCTCTCTCCACTGATCATGAAGCTCCTGCAATACCTTGAAGGCATTTACCACATTGGGCTCAAACATGAGCTCTTCAGCCTTCTCGCACAAATGGATCTTTGATTCCAGATTTTTCTTCAGATCAAGATCCCTTAATTCCTGGTTAATGCGGATATAATCATAAAAGGCCTCCACATGATGGTGGTAGGTTTCCCAAAGGTCTTTCACATTCTGCTGGGGAACCGGGCCAATCGAACGCCAGCGTTTCTGAAGATCGCGGAATTCCTGGAATGTACGGTTAATGGATTCTTTATTCTTGACAAGCTCTTTGATCTCGTCAATTATCTTGTATTTTTCATCCAGGTTCACATGTTTATGTTCATCCTGTGACTTGTTGTATTCGCCTTTCAGATCCCTGTACCTGCGGAGCTGTTCCTTTATTTCATTTTCAAAAGGATCATCCTCAACCTGGAAATCTTCCAATTCACCGCCCTGCTCAACAAAAGCTTTCCGCTTTTTTTCTATCTCGGCCTTGTGCTTTTTATAATAATTGATCTTAATATTCTCGACTTCATTAATGATCGTCTCAATAGGCCTGGTGTCAAGCATTTCCTTAAGCAGCGCTATGAGCTCCTGCTTCGAAAATGAGGCATAATTGACGATTTCACCTGGTGCGGCCGGTTGTTTGTCTCCTGGTTCAATAGGTTTTACGTTGACCGGGATTTCATGTTTATCATCCAGCTGCTTGAAAAATTCCTGGTAATCTTCCGTTTCATGTTCCGATAAACCGGGAAGTACTACAGGTTGAAGAACATCTTCATGTTCAGATTCCGCAACATATGCAACCTCATGGTCCGCTTCTACAGCAGGATCGATGGGAGTTGCGTCGGTCTCTTCAGAACCAGTCGCGTTTAAAGAGGCAGGATGTACATTCTCCATATTATCGGCAGAGCTATCCGCGCCGTCGATTTGTTCATTACGAACAGAACTATTCAAATCACTCATCTCCAGTTACATTGATATAAAAACCACGCTCGAAAAGCAAACTACGAAAATATACATTAATGACTAATACTCAAAGTTTTTTACTTGAATAATAGCCATATAAAGCGGGCTGTATCCAGAAGCAAATATAAGTGACTGGAATACTAATAATTACGCACTAACAAGCCAATCCTTTGCTTCATCAATTGAATCAAAAACTTTAAGATTCATGTTGGTAAATGACTGGACAATCTTGAGTAATATTTTCTTTCCACCTGAAATGCCCACAACGGCTTCTTTCTGTGTCATTTCTTTGGTGATTTTTCCTGCTTTTTTGATTTCAGTAAGGACATCGCCATAGACAAAACTACCTGAGACATCTACAAGCATCAGGAGATCTTTTTTGCCTTCCGATTTAACTTTTTCACGAAAACCATTCGACTGTTTTATCACAGACATGAATTCGTCATTTGTCTTGATATTCGAGTAATCAACGTAATAAATGTATTTTCCTTTGTACTCGATGAATTGCGCTCCCTTTGTCATGTTATGAGATTTTTAATCTTTTACGGTTTTAAACGAAAAAGTTACATTAGAAACGCCGAATTTGAGTTTGATGGTAAGGATTTTATGTTTCTTTAACATGCAATCCACATTCTTTATGTCCCTGGTCTTCCCACCACCATCTTCCCGCCCTTGAGTCTTCACCGGGAGCTACGGCACGGGTGCATGGCTGGCAGCCTATGCTCGGGAAACCCTTATCGTGTAATTCATTGTAGGGAACATTGTTTGCATGGATATAGTCCCGGACCATTTTTTCGGTCCACCTGTACAGCGGATTTATTTTGACAAGGTTATAGGTTTCGTCCCATTCTACCATCTGTGTATTGAACCGGTTGAGCGTCTGATCCTTTCTGATTCCTGTGATCCACGCATCCATGCCCCGGAGAGCCCTTTTCAGGGGTTCAATCTTCCTTATGTGGCAGCAGAGTTTCCTGTTTTCCACGGATTCATAGAAAAGATTCATCCCTTTTTCGCGTACCATTTTTTCTACCTCCTTATAATCGGGGAAGAAAACCTCCATATTGGTATTATATTCTTTATTTGTTTTATGAATGAGGTTCAGGGTTTCCGGAAAGAGCCTTCCCGTGTCGAGTGTGATGATCCTGAACTGCGGATTTATTTTTATGAGCATATGCATGAGAACCTGGTCTTCGAGTCCCATGCTGGATGACAAACATATTTTATTTCCGAATTCTTCTGCAAAGTAAGCCAATACCTCTGTAGCCTCTGCTTTGGCAAATCTTTCCTGCCATTCTCCTATTCTCGCATCCATATTATCCTCCGTGAGGTGCAAAAGTAATCTTTCTGCTTCAAATATGAAAACGCCTGAAAATGGCTTTGATTACTTCTGACTGATTCAAACCTTCCAGGTTCTCAATTCTGCCGAATTCGAACCATTCCGTTTCATTGTGCTCAAATCCAAGGATTACATTTTCCTTTGCAAGCCGAAGGTATAAATCAATAAGTGAAAAAACTCCGGTTTCGGTTACCAGGTTAAAAAGCCGCGGATCAATTACGTGGATAGTACTGAAGGCAATTTTCAGGGGGTTTGGAATTTCCTTTACCCAACGTGTTTCTCCGGTAACGTTATTATGCCAGCCGCAAAGCCGCTGAGCCTGATCAAAAAGGAATTCCCTTGATGATTGCCTGTGTTTTACAGCCAGCGTAACAAGCGGATTTCGATTCAAATGATAATTATAAAGAGCGGTGAGATCAAGATCGGTAATTACATCAGAGGCTATCAGGAAAAACGGTTTTTTGTCGTCAAAAAACCATCTCGCCTTTAACAATCCGCCACCCGTATCAAGAAGTGCTTCACGTTCATCCGACAGGACAATTTGAATACCGAAGGAATTGTTATCCTGGATAAATTGTTCAATCTGATCGGCAAAATGGTGCACATTGATTACAATTTCCTTCACCCCAAAAAATTTCAGGTAACGGATCGTATGTTCAAGCAATGAAATTCCCTGGACTTCCACCAGGCATTTTGGTTTTTCAAGTGTGATGGGTCGAAGCCGGGTTCCGATTCCGGCAGCCAGGATCATTGCTTTCATAGCCTTTTATCAATAGGATCAGATCGCCTTGGGTTTACACAGGTGTTTTTCCTTCTTGGCCCGGGCACCACACTTTTTGCAGGTATATTTAACCTTGTCTCCCTTTTCCTCGATGTCCGATTTGCACATGGTTTTGCTCATATGGTGGGGTTTTTATCCAGTTCCTGATGATTTAAGATTACATTCAGTTTGTGCCTGCTTTTTATATTTGCGGCCAGTCGCTCAGCCATATAAACAGACCGGTGCTGACCGCCAGTGCATCCGAAACTTACGCTAAGACTTGTAAAACCGCGTTTCAGGTATACATCAATAGCCTGTTCAACCAGGTGGAATGTGTGATTGAAAAAATCGTTCACGGCGTTTTCCTTTTCCAGAAAGCGGATTACCTGTTCATCCCTGCCATTCATTTCTTTGAATTCATTATAGCGACCGGGATTATTAAGATACCTGCAGTCAAATACAAAACCGCCTCCGTTTCCTGTAGTATCCTGCGGTACCCCGTTTTTGTAGGAAAAACTTGATATGGTGACTGTAAAGGAGTCATGTTTTACATCGTATTCCCTGATTTTGGGCATGTTGATGAGCTTTTCAAAAACTCCTGGCAAACTGACCAGTTTTAGCGGAAAAGGTCTGTTTTCCATAAGCCAGGCCAGGGTTCTCACTGCATGAGGAAGACTTTGAAGAAAAAGTGGTTTCCTTTCGATATATCCCCTGAAACCATAGGCTCCCATGGCCTGCATAAGCCTCAAATAAACAAAACCATAATAGTAATCGAGAAAGGTCTTGCGGTTGAACCAGGTAAAAGTCTGCTCAAAAACATCGAGGTAATGATCCAGCAGATTTTGTTTTATTGTTTCAGGCAAATGTGTTTTTGCCTCATATAAGCAGTGAAGCCAGGTCATATTGTAACGGTCCTTTTCTGCCTCCCTGGAAATCAATAAAGTATAATTTATCATTGCTGAGCATTATATTCCTTGATTGAAAATCCCTGAACATAAACGATTTGCGTTCAGCTTCATTAAGCCATCCTACAATTTTCAAAAAATCATCTTCAAGATCCTGTTCATAAAAACCAACCTTCAGAGGCTTCAGGAGACAGTACTTGAAATAATTCATATCCCACATCATGCTCTGCACATCAAATTCTGCACGGGGATAGCACACAGAGTAATCGATATCCCGTGTTGAATGTACCTGCAAACCAGGCATGGCCTCTACTATTTTCCTGTAAACTGAAGTTATATTTTCATCCCGGTTCTCGCTGTCCTTGATCTTTTCAAGATAATCGAGCAAGGTAACATCTCCCAGGTCCTGTTCGAGGTAAATATGACGATTCAAGGTCCTCGCAATAAATTTCCGGAACCGAATTGCCTGTTTTCATCAGATGCCTGTCCAGGTAAACAAAGGCGTTGTTTTCACGGTTATCCGTATTATAGACTCCCATAACCGTTTGATTTTCCCCCTTGATCCTGAAATACTGCCGGTATGAGCCCGATTCAGGAAGGGGTTCTATAGAGATTGCCCTTTTGTTGCTCCATTTATAATACAGGTCATCAAGGAGTGCAATGGGTATATTTTGTTCTGACATACATTTCAGGTTTAATTTTTATGAATGGATACAGCGGTTTTCACGAGCAGGTTCCAGGCCTGTTCAACATGACTCTGCTCAATATTCGTCTGGCTTGTTACCATCCGCAGGGTATACTTTCCATCCAGTTTTGTATGGGTTATATACACTTTCCCGGTAGCATTTACTGCCAGTAACAGTTGTTCATTCATCTGGTTCAGGATATCGGTATTATCAATGCCGCGAGGGTGAAACCGAAAGCATACAAGGCCGAATTCAACAGGAGCCAGCAATTCAAAAAGCTCATGTTCTTCAATCCTGCGTTTTGAGTCCCTGTGCCAGGGCAATATTGTGACGAACCTTCTCCTGAAGGCCATTAACGCCAAACGACCGGATGACAAACCACAGTTTGAGTGCCCGGAAACGCCGTCCCAGCTGAATGCCCCAGTTGGAGTAGTCGTTGACATGTTCCTGAATCTGGGATCTTAAATATTCCGGCACCAGTTTGAACGTATTGATGAGGCTTTCGCTGTCCTTCACGAAATAAGCAGAACAATCGAAATTGGTAAACAGCCATTTGTGCGGATTAAAAACAAAGCTGTCAGCCATATCAATGCCTTTCAGCAGGTATCTGTATTCAGGCAGGATGAGCGCAGTTCCGGCATAAGCTGCATCAACATGCAGCCATATCTTGTATTTTGAACAAATGCGGGCAATTTCTTCAACCGGATCCACGGCTGTTGAACCGGTTGTACCTATGGCAGCCACAACACAAACCGGCCTGAATCCATTTTGAATATCCCCGGCAATGGCTTTCTCAAGCAAGACGGGATCCATGCGGAATTCCTTGTCGGTTCCGATCTTCACAAGGTTTTCCCTTCCGATACCAGCAATTTTTACGGCCTTTTCCACCGAAGAATGAGCTTCTGTTGAGCAATATACACGCATACCTTCATAGGCAGCCATCCCCTTGTTATTTACATCAAATGCAGATGACTTTTCACGGGCCGTGAGTATGGCACAAAGTGTGGAAGTGGAAGCGGTATCCTGTATAACTCCTTCAAAATTTGCCGGAAGACCGGTCATTTTGCGCAGCCAGTTCATCACGGCCTCTTCGAGCTCCGTGGCGGCAGGGGATGTTTCCCACTTCATGCACTGGGCACCCAGGGCAGAGGACAACATTTCAGCCAGGAGGGATGGAAAACTTGTATTGGCCGGAAAATAGGCGAAAAAGCCCGGACTTTGCCAGTGGGTGATGCCTGGCATGATTATGCTTTCGAAATCGGAAAAGATCTGCTTCATGTCTTCAGGTTCCGAAGGCGGGGAATCCGGTATGGCAGAAAATACAGAGCCGGGCCTGATATTCGCCTTTACCGGATATTTTTCTATGTTGGCATAATAATCGGCAATCCAGTCCACCATCTTATGGGCTTCTTTCCTGAAAATATCAACAGAATCCATGATAAATTTGGAATTAATGAAAACGGCTAAAAATAATGAAAATATCGGCTGGAGGCTAAATATTTTGAATTATGCGGTATATTTAATATTTTTATAGAATCTGGATAAAGAAGTAAAAATATGCATCTGGAATTATTTAATGCTGATTTTCTGAATTTCGTTGAGTTTAATATTACAGGCGACAATGATGATTACAAACGCTGCGATGTTGAATCCAAATATATCGATTCCTCTGTTTTTGAGCTGGTTCAGCCCTGCTTTGAAAATGCCAATCCCACCTTTGATTATTTTTCAGGTACCAAATATAATGCCCGTAAGATAATTGTCCTGCGGAATGATCTGCTGGCCAATGAAAAACTATTCGGGGAGATCACTGATCTGCCGGCATTCACCGACCTGATCAACAGCCGGTTTATGGGCAGGGAATTTCTTGCTGAACTGCAGGAATCCGATCCGCAATGGCAGAAAAACTGGAAAAGTTATAACGAAAAAATCATCAAAATCCATAAGGACCTGATTGAGCTGGTTGAAAAGTGTGCTTTTGAGGAACGAATACTTTGGGTAATCGGTTATTAAAACGGCATGCAGGGTTTTCATCTTCGTAGAAGATGTATTATTGGTGTGCCGGGCATGTAGTAATTCTAAAGGGTGCGAGGAGAAGTTCTGCAAGTCCCGAAAGAGCCGTAATGACCGGAATCTTATAGCCGAAAGCAAGGGTGTCCCGGGTGACCGGGAATCTGAAGGAAGCCGTAGGCAAACATTTGTTTTGACGAACAGAAACCGGATATAAGGCCTGTCTTTCTGGGTAATTGGCCCATGGACCAGGAAGCCCGATAGTCATTCGGAAAGAAAGAGGGGTAAATCCGGCAGGACAAATGGAAAGAATTACTACTTACCCCGGGAGGCCTTTACGAGTTCCGGGCAACCGGATAGGCTACCGGGCAACTGGTAGACGACAGACGTAAAGGAGTCAGCAGCGGGCATAGTACCGGGAAATAGATCACCGGGAAGGCCCAAATCTATTAACAAAGGAAAGCATCGAAGATGCGTAAAGGCAAAGAGCAACAGAAAAACGAGACAAGCCGGCAACTTAAATTATTTACGATGCAGGCAGGAGAACTAACAGGAGCACCGACCGGCGGAACCGGCACGGAACGCCTGAATAGAGTTGAATTGCTTTCACTATTGGAGAGACAGCGAACCTTAACCGAAAACTTATTAGAAAGGATTGTAGATTATGGAAACTTAATGAGAGCGTACAAGCAGGTGGCGAGCAATGACGGCAGCGGAGGAATAGACGGTATGGAGACGGAGGAATTACGACAATGGCTGGGGAAGCACATAAACACTTTGCGGGAATCGATACTTACAGAGAAATACGAGGTAAGTGCGGTACGTAAGGTAGAAATCCCAAAACCCGATGGAGGGAAGAGGATATTGGGCATTCCCACGGTCAAAGACCGACTGATCCAGCAAGCTATTCATCAGGAGCTGAGCCGTTATTACGAGCCTATTTTCAGCGAGAGCAGCTACGGGTTCAGACCCGGACGAAGTGCACATCAGGCAATAGAGCAAGCCTCAAAGTACATACAGGAAGGCAAGGAGTGGGTAGTGGATATAGACTTGGAGAAGTTTTTCGACAAGATAAACCATGACCGACTAATGCAAAGACTTAGTAAAGGGATAGGAGATAAAAGGCTCCTTCGACTAATAAATGCATATCTGAAAGCCGGAATGATGGATGATGGGCTTGACTGAACAACGAATAGCAGGAACACCTCAAGGAGGGCCGCTATCACCACTACTGTCCAATATTGTGTTAGACGAACTGGATAAGGAGTTGGAAAGCCGGGGCCACAGCTTCTGCCGATATGCTGATGACTGTAATATTTATGTCAAAAGCAGGAAAGCAGGAGAACGGGTAATGACTTCGATAGTAGACTTCATTGAAAAGAAGTTAAAACTGAAAGTCAATCACGAAAAGAGTGGGGTAAGGCACTGTTCGGATGTGAAGTTCCTGGGATACACTTTACTGCCGGAAGGAGGGATAAGGGTTGCAGATAAATCCATTGACCGCCTGAAGGACAGGATAAGGGAAATAACCCGCAGAAATCGGGGAGTCAAGGTTCGAGGAGGTCATCAGGGAACTAAATGTAACCATTATTGGCTGGACTAATTACTTCAGGCTAGCCAATACATGGTTACCACATTTAGGGAACTGGATGGCTGGATACGAAGAAAGCTTAGATGTTATCGGCTTAAACAGTGTGGCAGACGCTACACTATCTTTAAGCT
>CAWBNI010000007.1:0-14044 GCA_963790105.1 uncultured Bacteroidales bacterium
GGGGACTCTCCTGGCGGAGAAGGAGCTGTCGTAGAAGGCTGTCTGGCGGTAGGATATAGGCTGTTAGGGGGAGTTATCCCCCTTTGGAGGGGGCAGGGGGAGGACATCCGAAATCCACTCCCTACCCCCGCCAGCGGGGGATAATGTCAAAGTGAATTAAACTGCCGAACTGCATGACTGCATGACTGCATGACTTCGTATTCAATTATAGGTTGGTAATCGTACAGACAAGGCATTGCCTTGTCTCTACAACGTTCATCCGAATTCTATAAACTATCAACTATCAACTATCAACTAAAATAACTTAATATTGTTCCATAAACAGAATATCATGGAATACTATTTCAGCAAAATTGTTCCGGCAGAATTTGCCGAGGCCATTGATCTCACCAAAAAAGCCCTGGCCACTGAAGGCTTTGGGGTAATCTCAGAAATTGATATGCAGGGAAAATTCAAGGAAAAACTGGGCGTGGATTATAAAAAATATACAATCCTGGGCGCCTGCAATCCATCCTATGCATATAAAGCGCTTCAAATAGAAGAAAGAATCGGCACCATGCTGCCTTGCAACGTGGTTGTCATTGATCGCGGAGACGGGACCACCGAGGTAGCCGCCGTGCATCCCGTTGCTTCCATGATGGCCATTCAGAATGCCAGCCTGCAATCCATCGCCAAAGAGGTGACAGACAAGCTGGAGAAAGTGATAAAAGCATTATAGCAAAATGCTAAGATTGTTTTTCCTTCTTGTTTTATCAATGTGGTTGTTATCTGGCTGGTCGCAACCCTTGCCGGCAAGCCTGAAACACAATATCGTTATTGATACTGATTGCGGCATTGATGATATGCGGGCCATCGGTATTTTACTTGCCGTAAAAGATATTAAGATAAATGCTATTCTTGTATCCGACGGATCATTGCCCCCTGATGAAGGATATGAAAAAATCAGACAACTGTTGCATACTTTTGGGAAAGATTCAATTCCAGTAGGAAAGGGGATGACTATATCATCAATTAACCCCCCATGGCGCGAGTTTAATGAACATATCACCTGGGGTAATATTCCGGCATATTATTTTCCTGCAAAAGGTGCATCTGAAGAACTGATTGACATTGCAAAACACACGCTAGAAGGACTTTCCATGGTATGCCTGGGTCCATTGACCAACCTGGCAAAGGCAATAAGATCGGATTCAGGAATTGTAAGAAAAATCGACAGGGTTATCTGGTACAATGAGATGTCCAATCCCATGGAAGGATTTAATTATGAATGTGATAAAGAGGCTGCCACTGAAGTGATGAACTCAAAACTGAAGACTATACTGATATCCAATCTGCATAAACCAGGAATACTCTTTGACACGGTTTTATATAATATGAGCTGTCATTCCCGTACCACCCTGGCAAGATGTTTTGCTGCAGTTCATGCGCAGCCCGAAGTGATGGAAAAATTAAAACAGGGGCATTTCCAGCTGGCCGATGAGTTAGTTTCAATATATCTGCTTAATCCTGAGCTGTTTGATATTAATGTAGTTTCCGGTAATGTTCATCTACGGTATAATACGGATTATTATGCCGGTGCGGTGCAGGAAGCGCTGGGAGATATGATCGGCGGAGACTATTCAAGAAGCCGGAATGTGGTGTTTGTGAAATTTCCGGATGACCGCAGGTCTTTTCAGTATGATGTAAGGCAGATTATGGATTCTGCCATATCACGTTACGGATATGATGAATGGAAGGCGAATATAATGACCGATGAGTTTCATGGCCATCTGGGTGTATTTTCAATAGTGGGTGCCAAAATGGGCATTAAAGCCAGGGAAATCTTTGGTGTGGGTCCGGATCAACTAAGAGTAACATCCTATGCCGGACTGAAACCTCCCTATAGTTGTCTCAATGACGGAATACAGGTAAGTACAGGTGCAACGCTGGGCATGGGAACAATACAGGTGGCAAATGACAGCCTTAATAGCCTACGGCTGTTTTTACCTATAAAAACCAATCTATAAGGATAACTCTTAAGCCAGAGTATCTCAAACAGGTTAACGAGGATATCAATGAAGGAATCGTCAAATTTGGTTTGATGGATGATGGATACTGGAAACTTGTCCGGCGGAATGCTTTGAAATATTGGGTTGAATGGGATAGAAACATAATATTCACCGTTGAGGAAATATAAACTGTATGCCGGCCGATATTGATATTTTGCTTGTTACTGCTGCTTCAATCGGATTTATCCATACACTGACCGGACCGGATCATTATCTTCCGTTTATTGTAATGAGCAAGGCACGGAATTGGACAAACATAAAAACGCTTTGGATCACTTTTCTATGTGGAATTGGACATGTAGGTAGTTCGGTCGTCATCGGTATAATTGGGATTGCCTTAGGATTAGGCGTTAACAGGCTGAATAAATTCGAAAGTTTCAGGGGCAACCTGGCGGCCTGGGCATTTATCATCTTTGGGTTCGGATATTTTCTCTGGGGTCTTTGGAAGGTATACAGGAAGAAGCCACATAAGCATTTTCATATGCATGTTGATGCACCTGAGCATGTGCATTTGCATGAACATCATCATTCAATGCTTGAAAATCATACGCACAGTCATACTGCTGTAAAGCCTGTAAATCTTACTCCCTGGATATTATTTACCGTTTTTGTTCTGGGTCCCTGTGAACCCCTGATACCCTTGCTGATGTATCCGGCGGCAAAGACTCATCTGATGGCTGTGGCGCTTGTCACCCTGGTGTTCGCCTTAAGCACAATCGGTACCATGCTAGTGGTGGTTCAGCTCACCCTGAAAGGAATCAATTTCCTGCCCATGAAAATGTTTGAAAAATACATGCATGCCATTGCAGGTGCGGCTATTTGCCTGAGCGGCCTGGCGATTGTGTTCCTGGGGTTGTAAGGTCAAAATTTTAACGCAAAGACCGCAAAGTTATCGCGAAGGTCGCAAAGAATCAATTTTTTAGAGCCACAAAGGCACTAAGACACTAAGAACAAAGAATAATTATGGAAATCCTTAGTGTCTTAGTGCCTTAGTGGCAAAAATCCTTGGCGGTCTTTGGGTTAAGCTTTTTACCTTATCTGTTGAAAAGCGGCAGGATCAGCAGGGTGAACGAGAGGCAAATGAGAACAATTATTGTGCTCCATCCGATCACATTGTTCAACGGCTTGTTCACATAGCGGCCCATGATCTTTTTGTTATTTACAAGAAGGATCATACAAACCAGCACAACCGGCAGCATCAATCCGTTGATCACCTGTGACCACAGGGATATGAAAATCAGCGGTGCATTGGGAATCAGAATGATGACCATGGCCAGCGACAAGGATGAAGGTATACAGCACATAAAATTCCCGTGCCTCATCCCATTTCTTATCAATTCCGGCCTCAAATCCAAAAGCTTCACAAACATAAAAAGCGGTTGCCAGCGGCAGGATGGTTGCTGAAAAAACGGATGCAACAAAAAGTCCGAATGCAAATACCTCGGATGCCAGCACGCCTGCCATGGGTTTTAGCGCCAGGGCTGCATCCTTGGCCTCATTGATATGTATCCCGTTCACGTGCAAGTGTGGAAGCACAGGCCACAATGATGAAAAAGGCAACTACAACGGTGGCAATACATCCCACCAGAATATCAATGATCGTATACTTGTAATTTTTCATCTTCAGGCCCTTTTCAATTACGGAAGATTGCATATAGAACAGCATCCAGGGAGCAATGGTTGTACCGACAATTCCGATGATCATGGCCAGGCTTTGCGTATTCAGCGGGAATCTCGGGCGAATGATCGCATGACCGATCTCCGTCCATTGCGGATGTCCCATAATGGCCGACACTACATAGGTTAGCAGTGAAACGCTGAAAATCAGAAACAGCCGTTCGGCAAATTTATAGGTTCCTTTTACAACCAGTATCCAGACCAGGAATCCCATGACGGGTACTGAAATATACTTGGAGATGCCAAATATTTCCATACTTCCGGCAATCCCTGCAAATTCAGTGGTTGTATTTCCGATATCCGCCAGGTACAGGCCGCTGAAAATAAAGAAAGTAATTTTTACGCCGGCATTTTCACGGATGAGGTCGGCCAGTCCCTTTCCTGTAACAATTCCCATCCTGGCATTCATTTCCTGGATGACGATCAGCACAATAAATGAGGGGAACAGGGTCCACAGCAGATTATAACCATAGATCGCTCCTGCCACTGAATAGGTGGTAATTCCGCCGGCATCGTTGTCCACACTGCCGGTGATAATTCCCGGGCCTAAAATGACAAGAAACAATCCCAAACGGCGAAAGAAATGTTTGTGTCTGAGCATGGCAAAAATCTGCTATTTATTTGTTCTGCGTTTATTAATCAAATCTTCCACCACGTCATCAATCAGCACCATACCCTGCAGCACGCTGTTGTTATCAACAACCGGAATAGCCAGCATACTGTATTTTGAAATGACCTCTGCCACCTCATCCAATTCCTGGTCATCAAAGAGGCATACCGGTGAGGGACTCATGATCTGTTCAATTTTGCTTCCGGGCTCAGCCACAACCAGGTCGCGCAGGGAAAATGCGGCAATCAGTTCCTCATGCTCATTCGTGACAAACAGGTTGTATAATTCCGATGCTTCCGGTTTTCTGTTTCGCAGTTCACGGATCACCTCTTCCACTGAATTATTTTGTTTGAAGGACAATACATCGGTAAACATGATACTTCCCACTGTATTGTGCGGATATTCAAGCAATTCCCTTACCTCTTCGGATGAATCAGATTCCATTTCATTCAACAGGAGTTCTGCTTTATCGTCCTCCAGCTCATCGAGAATATCTGCCACCTCGTCAGCGGGCATTTTTTCCAGCACGTCAGCTACCTTTTCAACAGGAAGTGACTCAATAAGATGCAACTGTGCATCTGTTTCAAGTTCCTCCATTACATCAGCAGCCTGTTCTTCATCGAGTGCGGAGAATACATCTGTACTTGACTTTTTTCCTAACTCTTCGATGATATCTGCCAGGTCGGAAGGATGCAGGGTCTGAAGCTTGGAATAACTTTTCGACAGCTTGATATTCAGGTTAGAAAAATCAACGGCTTCCACATCTTCCCATAAAATAAACTTGGAAGGGATTGTAATCTTAAAAATCGACAATAGCCATTTAAGCTGTTTGGAAATGCCAATCCTGCGCAGTAATCCTTCAATGCCAATATCAACAGCAATGGCATGTGTGCTCTGGGATACCGAAACGAGCCTCACGTCATTTACCCGAACCAGTTTCCGCCCGTTTAAATCCACGATCTGCTTATCGAGGAAGCTATCCGCCAGGAACAGGCCTTCATTCAGCGTATCAGCGGGCAATTCAACCATATGGCTGCAACTCACCCTGAGCCTGCCATGGATTTTATCAATGTCGAAATAATGAAAGGAATAAACTCCTATATGCTTTCTTATCTTGATCTTGATGCCTATAACAACCGGCCGTTCAAAAGTCTGGCTTGCCTGGTGAAAAAGAATTAACAGGTCTTTTACAATGCCAATGACCTTGCCTTCAGCATCGTAAACCTTTCTTCCGATTATGCGGCTTAAATAAAAAGTTGTAAAAGATGTCATATGCACCTCCTTACTGTTGCTGATACAGGAAGGATGGCATATCAACGGACACGCTACCTTTCTATATCATGATTAATAAATAAATATACTCGCAGGGCCGTCGTCCATTTGAAGATTTTCTTGGTTTGCGAAACAAAAATAGAAACTTTTTTTATTTGATAACCTCCGGCAGTCATTTTATGCTGGGAAAAGATGCGTAATTAATATTTTTTAACAGATAATGAGTGGTTTAGGCCAGTATCAGATCGATGCCCGCATGATCAAATTCAGTACGGTAATGGCCGGGGAGATTATTGTCGGTGGCGATATGCTGAATATCATTCAGAAAACAGATATTGGTGAGTTCGGTCTTTCCAAATTTACTTGAATCGGAAACGATAAATACTTCCCTGGATTTGCTGGATGATGTGGCTTGAAATTTCCGCCCTGAAAAGATCCCGGAGGGTAAATCCGGTTTCTTTGGTATAACCGTCAATTCCTATAAATGCCTTGTCGTAGTTCACCTGGTCAAGGCATAATCTTGGTGATCTTTCCTACCAGGCTCTCGCTTTCATGCTGGTATACTCCGCCCAGGATGATGATGTTTGCCTGTTCATCCCGCCGGAATTGCCTGGCAATATATACATTGGTTGTAATTATGGTTACCCTTTTTCTTTTCACGAGTTCCCTTGCCAGGAGCGCATTCACAGAACCCGATTCGATGAGGATGGTTTCACCGTCTTTTACATGGTCCGCCAGTTTCCGGGCAATGTTCAGTTTCTTCTCATAATTGACCCCAAGCCGGTTGGACAGGTCATCGGCATCCTTCAGAACTGCACCCCCGTGAACCCGTCTGAGCAGTCCTTCCAGTTCCAGAAAGTTCAGGTCCTGCCGGATTGTAACAGCCGACACGTTCAGGTGGTGTGCCAGTTCCTTAACGGTTGTCTGGTCGTTGCGTCCCAGCAGTTCCAGTATTGTATTTTGTCTTTCGTTGATCATGTTTCCAGAACCAGGGAAGCAGCTCCGATAACACCCACATCGGGTCCGATCTGTGAAACAACGATCTCAAAAGGATCGAAAATCATATTCCCGGCATATTTATAAAAAGTTCTTTTGATCTGGTTAAGATAAAAATCGCCCCAGCTCATCAATCCGCCACCCAGCACGATCAGGGGCGGATTCAATGCCTGGAAAATATTGTAGATTCCGATACCTACATACCGGGCACTGTCAAGGATGATTTCCATTGATAACGGATCTTCCTGGTCCAGTCCCTGTTTCAGTAATTTGCCATCCACACTGGCATAATCAAAATCAGGGGAAGATTAAGCGTGAAGTCGTCATACCGGCATTCTATTTTTTGCCTGAATAAGATGGGGAAGGGCCATTCCGCAGGCACAGGCCATTAGGCAACCCCGGTTTCCGCAGGTACAGATGAGGGTGCTTTCGGGTTCAACGATGGTATGGCCAAATTCTCCGGCTGTACCTGTCATGCCCCTGTAAAGCTTGTTATTGAGGATAATACCCGCTCCAATGCCGGTGCTGATTGTCAGAAACACCATGCTGTCATAACCTCTGCCGGCGCCAAACTTAAATTCTCCGAATGCCTGGGCATTGGCATCGTTATCGAGGATCACAGGGATCTGGAAATTTGCCTGAACTGCATCCCGGAGCGGATAATTTTTATAGCCTTTCAGGTTGGAGGTGGTAATGATTACACCATCCCTGAAGCGGATATGTCCGGCACAGCCGATGCCGATTCCCAGCAGATCCGATTCCTGCAGCCCGTTATGCCGGAGAAGCCGGTTAATTGTATAGGTGATCTGATCAACCATGAGGCATTCCGGCTTATCCACATGGTCACATTCAATGCATTTGTCAATGATCTCCCCGGTTTCTGTTATGAGTGCAGTGGACAGTTTGGTACCGCCGATGTCAACACCGCAAAGCAATTTACCCATGGCTTGAAATTAAAGTGAATGTTCGGTACGTGCAATAATATCATCCTGCGTGTCAGGTGACAAGGTAGTAAAAAAGGCCGAATATCCGGCCACCCGCACAATGAGATCACGGTAGTTTTCAGGGTCGCGTTTGGCAGCCAGCAAGGTTTCCCTCGATACAATATTGTATTGCACATGCCATCCCTTCAGATCAGCAAAAAAAGTATGGAGTATGGAGATAAGCTTCATTTTATCGGTATCGGTTTTCAGCGAAGCAGGGGAAAGTTTCTGATTAAGCAGCACACCGCCCATGATCTTTGCCGTAGGCAGTTTGGCAACTGATTTAAATACGGCTGTCGGTCCCATGACATCGGTTCCCGATGTGGGGGAACTTCCTTCTGCGACAGGTGTAAAGGCCTTTCTGCCATCGGGAGTGGCCGGAACCACCGAACCGTTTGGCACATTGGCCGAAATACTTGAAGTACCGGCATAATAGCGGCATCCGATGGGTCCCCGGTTATACCGGGTGGTATGGTACTGATCGAGTTCATTGATAAACTGCAGGTAGGCATCTTTCAGCAGGAGGTCAACATAATCATCATCATTGCCGTATTTCGGGGCAAAATTGAGCAGCAGGTAACGGATCTTTTCCGCTTCTTTTCCTTCAAAATCGCATTCAATGGCATCGAGGAGCTGTTGTTTTGAGATCCGTCTGTTCCTCAAATACCAGTTTTTTGATGGCTGCCATGGAATTACCCAGATTGGCAATCCCTACCTGCAATCCTGAAATAAAATCGTATTTCGAACCGCCTTCCTTGATGGTTTTTCCGCGGGTGATGCAATTGTCTACAAAAGCAGAACACAGGATATCCGGTACATTTTCTTCAATGGCCGTATCAACTGCGGTATCAATTTCAATGGTTTTGCGGGCATAATATCTGATTTGCTGACTCCAGGCTTTGAACAGATCATCAAAGGAATTGAAATCAAGAAAATGACCCAGTCCTTTATGAAATGTTTTACCTGACGTCTTATCCAGCTCCGTCATACAGGGTGGCCAGGAAAACGCGCATCATGTTCAGAAAGCTCATGCCGGTGCACCGGTATCCCCATTTACCGGGAACCGCAATTTCAATACAGCCGATGGCCGAATATTGCCAGGCATCGGCTGGCTCAACTCCCAGCTTTGATCAGTTCAGGAATTACAATTTCATCATTGTTGAAGGCCGGCATGCCAAATCCTTTTTCAATCACCTTCATGCATTCCATCATAAAGGCCTTACTGATATTTTTATGAAAACGGACGGAAAGGTTAGGCTGGGTTAGTTTCATATTTCCTACCGAACGCAGGATCAGGTAACTTAGTTCATTCACAGCGTCGGATCCGTCTTCTTTTGTTCCGCCGATGGTTACATTCTGATATAAGGGTCCGCCGGCCGAGAACCGGGTATGTGACCAGGGCCGGATCTTATTAATGGAAAGCAGCCTGATCCAGGTATTTTCGAGCAATTCCGTGGCAGATTCTTCTGTCAGCAAGCCTTTCAGTTTATCATTACTGTAGAACGGAAAAAGATACTGATCAAGCCGGCCCAGGGATACGGAATGGCCGTTGCTTTCTATCTGAAGCACAAGCTGAACAAAATAAACAAGCTGCAGTGCCTGGTAAAAATTATCAGGCGGATATTCTGAAATATGTTCACAATTGCGGCTGATCAGCTCCAATTCCTTTTTCCGCGGTATCCGTCACTTTCATTTTCAGCCAGCGACAGGGCCAAATGCTGGTATCGCCTGATAAACTGCTGAAATGACCGGATGCTGAGGGTAAGGCAGTATAGAAATGATCCTTGCGGATGCCTTCCTGATCGCACCTGTCAACCAGGGTATGAAAATCCTGTATTTCCCTGATGTATCCGCCTAGACCGATAGCCAGGACTTTTGGAAGATCCACGGCAATATGTGCATCCCCGGAGGTGAGATTCCCGGTGGCCTTGATGATGGATGCATCCTGGAGGTCGCGCAGTTCCTGCGACATGAGTGCCCTGCCCTTGTCATACAATACCCTGCCTTTCCACCATCCGAATATGCGTAGCAGTTCCTGTTTGTCTGCTTCGGCAATAAAAAAGGCATCCCCGGGTCTTTTGTCCAGTTCATCCATTTCCCTGGGCAGCCAGTCAATGGCATATTCCGGAAAAATGGGTGCAGCCCTGAGCCTTGATGCCTGGTTTCCAACAATCAGGTCGCCCTCATCAATGAAAATTGTCATTTCTTCGAGGGTTTTTTTCAATGCCAGCGCACGTTTGATAATTACGGGCTGATCTTCATGCTCCTGGTAGGCAATCGTATAAAACCGGGCTCTTTCGGTACAAACGGTAGGGCCTGGTGCTCAATACCTTTTCCCTGAGGCGTGCTATTCTTTGCGTGATGCGGCCTGAAAGACCGGGGTACAGATCAGCCTCCGGTTTTGACTGTAAATCCTTTATTTCGGGCATAATCGATATAATTAGTTAAACCGGCTTCATCAACCGGCTTCTTTTTTCCAAAGACATATTCCATACCCAGCATGGCATATTTTTCGGTTCCCAGCGTATGGTAAGGAAGGAAATGAATTTCCCGGATATGATGCAGCGAATGGATGAAATCAATAATCTTTTTCATCTCATCCATGGTATGATTGAAATCGGGTATTACCGGGATGCGGGCGATTACATTTTCCTTTTACTTCAACAAGCAGCTTCAGATTGGTTTTCACCAGGTTAAGATTTCCCCCGGTAAACAGGTTGAATTTTCCCGCATCGGTATGTTTTACATCCACCAGAAAAGTACCGACCAGTCCAAGGCATCTTTCCACACGGCACCAATCCACATGCAGGGATGTTTCGATGGCAACATCCAGGTTCCTGTTTTTTAACAGGGTCAGTAATTCAACCAGGTTCTTTCCCTGGGAAAGAGGTTCGCCTCCCGACAAGGTCACCCCGCCCCCGCTGTGATGATAAAAAGGAAGGTCTTTTTCGATTTCAAGCAAAAGATCTTCTGCTGATTTTTCTTCTCCTGATATTTGAATAGCCCGGGACAGGCAGACATTTCCTAAAAATTTCAGGATGGGGAATGGCAGAACGGTTGATAACAGTTCCTTTATCAGAATGGGTGATACCGGAATTTCCGGTTACAAGGCAGTCGCCAAACGATTTGCATTTTCTGCGGTCATACAGGATGCTGTAGTCAAACGACTGGCTTTCGGGATTGCAGCACCAGGTCACACCGCAAGCGGGCATCCCTTATAAAAGATCATGGTTCTGATCCCGTTTCCGTCGTGGGTGGAAAATCGCTGGATATTGAAAATCATGACGATTAAAAGTACGAAAAGGATGAACCTGAAATATTCGTCTCAAATGTAAATCATTTCATAACAAATCCAAAAAAATTATAAATGAAAGTAAAATTAATTTCGAATGAAGATTAATTGTGTTCATCAAAAAAGATTCAGCAGTATTGACAGGAATTAATTGTACCTTTGATCGATATTTTCATTTAAAAATATGCATTTCAGGAACTGTCTTCGGGTGGTAGCCGGGAAAGGCATATAAAATTTAATTACGTATAACTATTTATATGAGCAGATCACAGGAAACTTATAACAAAAAAGAAGTAAGAAACAAAAAGGAAAAGAAAAGAAAAGACAAAGAGAAGAAAAGGCTGGACAGAAAAGAAAATGCCACGGAAGGAAAAAGCTTCGATGATATGATCGCCTACGTGGATGAAAACGGAAGATTGTCTTCCACCCCGCCGGATCCACTCATGAAAAGAAAAGTGAACGCTGAAGATATTGCCGTCAGTGTTCCGAGAAACAATTCCGAGGCCCCTGAAAATGCCGTCCGCAAAGGGCATTGTTTCATTTTTCAATGAATCAAAGGGTTACGGATTTATCAGGGACCTCGACAACCAGCAGAGTGTATTTGTTCACATCAACGACTTTGTCGATTCAATTGGCGAACAAAACCGGGTGACCTTTGAAATAGAAATGGGTCACAAGGGACCTCGTGCTGTAAATGTTAAACTGGACAAGTAGTATTTCTACACCAAAACAGCTTCCAGGCTGATCGTTAGGTTAAGCGCTTTCGAAACAGGACAGGTGGATTTAGTAGCTGCCGCAATTTTCGCAAATTCTTCTTTACTGATTCCCGGGACTTTCGCTTTCACCACAAGATGTGAGGTAGTGATTGTGCCATTCTCCACAGTCACAGTAGCGGATGCTTCAACCTGTTCAGGCTTAAAATTGGCCTTTTCGAGGTCAGCGCTGAGTGCCATGCTGTAACATCCGGCATGGGCAGCAGCAATCAATTCTTCCGGGTTCGTGCCTCCTTTGCCGTCCACAAACCGGGAGATAAAAGTATAGGGCAGATTACCGAAATATTTCGTTGTTGAATTCATGATGCCGGAACCTTCTTTCAGGGTTCCTTTCCAGGTTGCAGTTGCTGTGCTTTTCATCGGGTGATTTTTGGGTTATTAATAGGGTACTTTATGAACTAACAAAATGATGCTGCCCTTGGTTCAAAGATTAATCGATATTACCGCAGCATTTTATTTCGCAAATCTCGCAGATTTCTCAGACAAATTGCTTAACGGGGATTTTTTCTCTCGCAGATCCCGCAGATTTCGCAGATTCATGCTCGCGTTGCTCGCATGTGATTTTTAACACAGGGCTCACGGAGGAAGCACAGAGATTTTAATTGTGTTTAACGCGTCTGGATTTGAGAACACAGAGGGAATCTCATTGCATTCGATTCAGACGCCCGCGGCGTTTTGGGATTTAGCCACAAAGCCACAAAGACACTAAGATTATTAATCCACCTGGGGTATTTATAAAATTTCACTTTGTGCCTTTGTGCCTTTGTGGCGTCTTTTTTACCGAGACTCCTCACGGATTACAATCAGTAGAGAACCAGACATTCGGACTACCGGTAAAATCGATACTAAAATCTGACGGATTAGAAGGTAAACAGACTTTGAAAAGTGTCGGTATGTCCTTAATAAGTAAAACCTGGAGGTCAGTGACTGGTGTTACATCCAATGAAGATAACAGGTTCCCGCTGCAATCCAGCCAATATATTTTCGGATTTGACGATACATCCAGGACAGATAGCTGGTTGTTCGCACAAGAGAATTGATACAGTTCTGTATTCTTTGAAAGATCCAGGTTTGACAAATAGTTGTCCCTGATATCTAAAAACCTTAGGGCTGTGTTATTTGATAAATCAAGAGTTTGCAATTGATTTGTCCGACACCAGAACAACCCTAAGGTCAGGGTTATGGGATACATCAAGACTTGTTAAACTATTGGAATCGCAGACAAGTTCTTTCAGCCTAACATTATTTGAGATATCAAGGCTTGATAATGAATTGTTGTAGCAGTGTAAGCTCTTCAGATCAGTATTTTTGGCAATATCCAGGCTTGCAAGCTTGTTGAACGAACAATCCAGCATCTGTTAAAGCAATATTCTTCGTTATATCCAGATTGACAAAATTATTTTTCGCGTACCACAGTACTTTCAGGTTTCTGTTATGAGTCAAATCCAGCGATTCAAGCAGGTTTGACCAGCAATCTAATACTTCAAGATCCAGGTTATGAGTTACATCAAGAGAGGTAAATTTATTCCAGCCGCAGGAAAGTATCTTTAGATGTACAAGGCCGTTTACATTGAGGTTGGGTCATATGGTCTCCTTCACAATCTATTTCTTCCAGCAACGGATTGTTTGAAAGATCCAGTTCATCAAGACTTGTATGCACCCATCTGCAAGATAGGGTTTTAAGATTGACATTCTGTGACAAATCAAGGTTTTCAATCGGGTTACCGCCGCATTCAAGGTAAACCAGCCTTGTCAGGTTGGAAACATCCAGTGTTGGGATCTTGTTTACGGAACATATAAGGGTGTCCAGGTTCACAAAAGATTCAATTCCGCTGATATCAGAAATGGTATCATAGGAAACATCCAGGAAAGTGACCGCTGCAGCTTCCCCGGGACTTATTTTCCTGTCACCGTCACGGTCAATGCCCTGATCTATCAGGGATATCAAAAAATGATCATCAGATATTTTTATGGTATCCGGATCCTTTCTGCATTGAAAACACAAGGTTGTTAAAAACGTGATTATTGTAAAAAGGGTAACTGTTTTCATAAGAGTGGATTAAAGGCTCTTAAATATAAAAAATAAGGGTTGATTTTCATGCCGTTGTGCAGAAAAAATGGCCAAATAATTAACACCTCTGTGAAACCTTTGTGGTTCTCTGTGTTAGAATTTTGTTATATCCCTTTGATTAATCAATAACTTCCACATAATCCAGCTCTTTGCCATAGGTCTCTTCTGTTTTGAACGCCGACCACAAGTGCAATACTGATAAAAATAACGCCCACGATCACGCCGGACCACCAGAGCCCGGTAACCGGGGTGAGCACTCCGAGCAAATAGGCGATCAGGATGGTTCCTCCGCGTACGAAATTCGGTGCCGTGGTTGTAACCG
>CAWBNI010000008.1:0-59862 GCA_963790105.1 uncultured Bacteroidales bacterium
CACCGACTGCTTCCAGGGTGAATTCATTGTCACTCAGAAATGTAACGTCAAAAAGTATGTTAATAGCCTGGGGAACAGAAGGATCGATGATCACTTCAATCGGAGACTCATTGTACAGTTCATTTTTTCTTACCAGCGGCGTGTTGAATAGCAGCGATGAAGCCGGGGAATTCTTACAGGAAAAATAAGATACTTTCAGGTTTGTTTCATTGATGACCCGCTTGATCAATGAAAATGATTTAATAATTTCAAGTTCATTATCAATATTTTGCTTCACATTAAACAGTCCGAAACTCTGAAAAAGATCATTCTGTGAATTCATGGGATTTGCTTTCTCATCCTGGGTTAGGTAGAGCGTTGTTGAATTCTTGTATCTGACCGTTGAAAAACGGTTGACAAGGAATGCAGTAATCAGTAAACCAATGATGAGGAATATATAAATTCTTCGAAATGAGAGAAATCGTTGAAGCACTTTCTTGTAATCAAGATTGCTATTGAACATATCCTGTTGTTCTTTCATATTGTTGATGGAATTAATATTTTAGTGACTGGGCAATGAGGATAATGGATAAGGCATAGATATCGATGTGAGCAAGGTAGCTGTCAGAGCTAGCGCGTAATCCCGCAAATTACGGTATTTGGCTTTAATCGGATTGATAATCAGAACATCATTGGGCAATAAATAATAATATTCCGAGGATGCAATATTCTTTTTTGTAAGGTCAAGATAGTAATACTTAATTACATTATCCTTTTCCCGGACGAGAGTAACCTTGGATAAATCACCATAACCGGAAGTCCCTCCGGCAAATCCAAGGGCCTGAAATACAGTTACTTTTTCATCATAAAAGGGGTGCTGCCCCGGTGGTTTACTTCACCGAGCACTGTAACTTTGTTGCTGACAAAACGAACAATCACTGATATATTATTAAGAATAGCACCAGGGATTTTTCAATTTTTTCTCTGGCCTGATTGATTGTCAGATTTTTAACGTTGATTTCCCCTATAAATGGCATGCTGATATTTCCTTTTCCATCAACGGCATAACTTAATAATTCATTATCCACACTATAACTTCTTTCATTAAAAATTGAATTTGTTCTTTCATCAAGACTAAATATTTTAATATACAAATAATCATAGGGTTGTATTGTCTTTTCAGAACGGTCATTAAAATAATCATTTTTAACTGATTGCCGTGGTGTCATCAACATATTTTAGTTTTTGAATGGGTGCACAGGAGGCCAGAACCATTGCAATAAGCAAATAAAGAAAATAGGATACCCTATTTTATTAACCAATTTTTGCATAATAGGTAAATTAGTTTTGATTGAGCTAAATTAAAACAATAATCACAGGTAAAAAAGCATTATTGATTTTGGTACGATTTGAACTAATCGTATATACGCAGGAATTAATATCCGGTTCCGTAAAGTACGGTTTTTATGGTGCGGATAAAAAGTTCAAAGTCTCTTTTTATTGACCAGCTGTCGATATACTGGATGTCGAGTTTCATCCATTTATCAAAAACTACTTCATTCCGGTTGGGTATAATCTGCCAGGTGCAGGTAATTCCAGGTTTCACCGATAATCTTCTTAAATGCCAGCGTTCGTATTTTTCAACTTCTGAGGCGAGGGGAGGACGGGGTCCGATCAATGACATTTCACCTTTCAGCACATTAAAGAGCTGCGGCAGTTCATCCAGTCCTGTTTTTCTTAAAAATCTTCCGACTGCTGTAATCCGCGGGTCTTTTTTTATTTTGAATGTAGGTCCGTCACTTTCATTCTGGGCTTCAAGCTGGGATTTAAGCTCCTCGGCATTCGAAACCATGGTCCTGAATTTATAGATATAGAATTTTCTTCCCCGCAATCCAACCCGTTCCTGTTTGAAAATAACCGGTCCCCTGGAGGTACTCTTGATGAGGATTGCAATAATAAGCATTATGGGCGACAGGAGAAATATAACGCCAAAGGATATCCAGAATTCGCTGAATGATTTCCAGGCCAATGCAAAGGAATTTCTCGGGGTATTGCGGAAGGTAATGAACGGAATATGTTCAAAATGTGTAAGATGCGCATTGGAAACGGACATTGGTGACAGATCGGACTGTAATCTGAAAGTCACGCCGATTTCCTCACACATTTCAATAAGGTTTCTCAGTCTGTCTTCATCAATGGTAGCCCTTGCAATAAATGACCTCATCGATGATATCTACATCGAGTATACTTTTAATTGTGATCTTATCGGGATAAATACGGATTGTTTCACCGAATTTTTTGCGGATCAGATTGGAATCAGTTATGATCATCAGGATTCTGAATCCCCATTCGCGATGCTCAATAATGGAATTGATAAACCGTTCTGAGTTTTCATCTGCATAAATGATTATATTGCTGATATTATGACCTGTTGCACGGTAGTATTTAAAAAACCGGAAGGTAATCATCCGCAGTGTATATAGGGATATAAGATTAACCACCGAAAATGAAATAATCACATAGTGCGAGAAATTGGTAAGGCCAAAAATGTGTTTATAGAAAAACATCAGCGCAAAACCAATCGCACTGAAATTAATGAAATTAAAAAATATGGAAACCTGAGAACGCGTCCTGGGAATCTGTGTCAGTTTGGATGTTTGAAGCAGGATAGCCCATGTGGGAACAATGAGAAATAACATGATCGATATAATCATTGTTAAATCCAAAGTATGCCTGGTCAAAGAGATCTGTAATAAAATAGGCGAAGAAAATAGGAACAAATGGTAACAATAATATCCAGAAACGCAAACAGTGAACTAAAATCTTTTTTATGCCTGATAACTTTGGTCATAGTTAATGGAATTGATTGAACGGTTTGATGATTCAAAATTAATAAGCATAACACTTGTGATGCAGTTTTGATGTCATTATTTTGCGATTATTTGACCAAGGGCCAATTTTCAGGGATGTATTTCCACCTGACTACAATGGAGGAAAAAATTGTTCTGCAGTTCTGTGGTTCTGCGGTTCTGCAATTTCTATAATGATTAAAATCGTAGAGACAAGGCATTGCCTTGTCTCTACAGCGTTCTTCCCTTTACCAATTATCGAATACCGAATACCGAATACCGGTCACCGGTCACCGGTTCCAAGGTACAAATACACCCAGTCCCTGAATTTTCCCAGGGCAATGCGCGATTCCGGGAGGTAATAATTGATTTCCTGGAAAACATGCCACATCCCCTCATATAAATCCAGTTTTACAGGTATTCCCGCCTGGTCGAGGGCCTGGTATTGCCGGATGAAATTGCTTACAAATATTTCCTTCGATCCACCCTGTATGAGGGTGGGGGGGAATCCTTTTGTGAAATCCCCATATACCGGTGAAACATAGGGATTTTTATGTTCAGAAACCGGTGCATAGGCTAGGGCAGATTCGTTCAGCGAGTTTCCATATGCCAGGATGGGATCCTTGTCTTTGAGCGTGTAATAGGTATCCCCTGTTTCTGTTATATCTGACCAGGGTGAAACGAGAACCACAACGGCCGGCATGGCAATTCCGTCATCCCGCATCTTTAACACGGCTCCTGCCGATAATCCACCCCCGGCTGAGTCACCATAAATTCCAATATCGGATGGTTTATAACCCATCTCAAGAAGTGCCTTGTATACCCCGATTACCTGGTCGAGGATCTGGTTGAATTTGAACCTGGGCGGATTTGTATAATTAACGGAAATAACCCTTATACCGGTTATATCCGCAACAGGAACTGCTCCGATTAACATTGTCCTGGCACTGAAAAGAGTATAGGCGCCCCCGTGCAAATAGATGAGCACCTTATTTCTGAATTTCCAGTCGGCCGGCTTTATATCCAGCACCGGTGTTTCCCCCAAAACCGTATCTTTAATCTGCGGATTAAAATCCCTTACAACCGAGTCGTTTAATGGTTGCCATTTTTTTTCATTGTAATCCCAGTATTTCTGCCAGTTGGCAATATCATTTTCACCGGGATAAGCTTCTAATGTATCTTTATGCGGAAATGCACGTAGAACTTTTTGGGCTTCCGCCGATATGGTGGATGGTACATAATAATCACCCGGAACTGGTTGATCACTTTTACCGCAGCCCATAATCAGTAAAAAAAGTATGCCGGTTAAAATAAACCTTGTAGTTTTCATGTTGTTAAACTGTTCGTCAAAGTTGTATTCAAATTTAAGGCTTTTTAAATGGATGTTCATGGAAAAGCTTTTGCCGGTAGATTTATTTTCACTTATTTAGCAAGAATAATTTTCAGCCAAACATGGATATTGTAGAATCTCTGGGATTCCGACTCATTAAAGATGATCTTTCCATAGTGCCTCTGGATCAACGAGTACTTATCAATACAATCAGCCCCAATTCATACGGGATTGCCGTCAGGGATCCGCTTATGCACGACTCGCTTGCAAAAGCAGATTACCTTGTTCTGGACGGAATGTATTTCGGGTTGGCTCCCTTGCTTCTGAATGGTCAGCGTGTCAAACGATTTGCCGGCTGGGACTGCTTCCGGTATTTTTCTGCAAAAATGAATGAAAATCATGGCAAGGTGCTGTTTCTGGGTTCCACTGAAGAAACACTGGCCCTGATCCGTGCAAAATATAATTCTGAATATCCCAATATTACGGTGGAAACTTATTCACCGCCATTCCGTGATGTTTTCACCGAGGAAGATCTTCAAAAAATGAGACTCGCTATTAATGGGTTCAGTCCCGATGTGATTTTTGTTGGCCTTACAGCTCCCAAACAGGAAAAATGGGGATACCAGAATAAGGAATTCCTGAATGTCCACGTGATCTGTGCAATTGGAAATGTATTCGACTGGTATGCCGGGAACGCAAAAAGGCCTGGAATTTTCTGGCAAAAGGCAGGTCTTGAATGGCTGATCAGGATATTTTACAGGCCCGAAGTATTTAGAAGAAACATCGGCAACCAAATGTTATTTTTCTGGCATTTATTACTTTATGTATTAAAAATAAAAAAGCATGATTAAAGCAGGAATAATTGGTCTGGGAAAAATGGGTATTTCTCATTGTGCCATTGTAAATGCTCACCCCGGGGTAAACCTTGTAGGCGTGTGTGATACGTCAACTTTTGTGCTGGAGGCATTTAAAAAGTACTCTGACATTAACCTGTTATACCGATTATTTTAAGCTGATCGAAAAAGAAGCCCCGGATTGCCTTTTTGTTGCTACACCTACCAAGTTCCATTACGATATAGTTAAATATGCACTTGAAAAAGGGATCCATGTGTTTTGTGAGAAACCTTTCTGTCTTACAGTGCAGCAGGGGCAAGGAACTGGTAGAAATTGCCGAGCCGGAAAAGGCTGGTCAACCAGGTGGGATATCATAACCATTTTGTAGGAACTTTCAGGGAAATGAAACGACTGATAAACAAGCGGCATACTTGGAGATATTTATCATTTTCACGGCGAAGCCTATGGACCGGTGGTTACCAAAGAAAAATCAGGTTCGTGGCGTACCAATCGTGAGGAGGGTGGAGGTTGCCTGTATGATTATGCATCGCATGTTCTTAATCTGATCCAGGAACTGGTTGGTTTACCTGTCAGGGCCTCAGGTACCGTTTTAAAAAGCATTTATTCAAAAGGTGTTGAAGATGCCGTATACAGCACCCTGTTTCCTTGACAATGGCATCAGCGGACAGCTGTCAGTTAACTGGAGTGATGAAACATACAGGAAAATGTCCACTTCGCTTACAGTGGTTGGCAAAATGGGCAAGATTATTTGCGATGCTACAGAAATAAAAATTTATCTGAAGCAGGACGAGCCTTCAGAAAAACTAACACGGGGCTGGAATATAAAATATACAACTGAACTTTCCATTCCGGTTGCTTTTTATTTACGCGGAGAGGAATACAGTGCACAGATAGATTATTTTATCGATTGCATTGAATCAAAGCGGATTCCGGAAATTAACTCTTTTCAATCGGGACATAATACCGACAAGGTTATCGACCTTATCTTTAACGACTCAAAAATCAGGTAGACATATGGAAAAAGTATTGTTTGGTGATAACCAGTTTTTCGCGGTAAGTCATTTATCCGATGAAAAGTCCAGGGCACAATCCATCCGGTTTAAAGAAAACAGTGCGATCATTCAGGTTCTCGACCAGGTGATTGATTTGGGCATGCATACCTTCATGTGCACTACCCATGACCGTATTGCCGAAATATGTGATCATATCCGGGATAACCCGGATCATTATAAGGACTTCAAGATTTTTCCCTGTATGCCTTATGCGCATAAATATGCCAATGCAGTTACCGAACTGGGCTACCTGGGCGCACTCAGGCAATATCTTCCGGGTAATATTTTCACCACCCTGGCCAAAGGGGGCATGGCATTCGTTGGCAAGGATTTCATGAAGATGATGGAACTCCTGATTGATGCAGAAATGAAAATGTTTAAAAAGATTGATACCCCGGTTATCTTTATTCAGAATGTAATGGTGGATCTGATTCTTGGACTGGGAATGAAGGATGTATTTGTTGAATATGACCGCTATATCCGGAAAAAATATAAGGCTGAACCGGGATATATTACAATGAACCTCCCCTTGCTTCTGGATACCCTGGAATCGGTAGGCATAACCAATCCGGTCATATGCTCTTCAATCAATAAAATTGGTTTCAGGATGTCAGGCGGAATCGAGATCTACGAAAAAACGCTTCGTGAACGAAAATTCAGGCCAATCGCCATGCAGGTTCTGGCAGCAGGTGCCTTGGCACCCGAAGAAGCTATTGAATACATCGGCAGATTTCCGCAAATAGAATCGGTATTGTTCGGGGCATCTACCCGGTCACATATCAAACAAACAAGGGACCTTGTTAACCAGTATCTCCGGCCGGGAATCTAATGAATAATAAGTTTCGTGGATTTCTGAGAAGATCCTGATATCACCTGCAGGAAATACATACCAGCCGGATAATGACTTACATCAAGCCGGGTATAATACTGACTGTTGGGATTAAAAATGGTTTCCTCGTAATAGACCTTTCCATACATATCCAGCACACGGATTGATGTCCGGGGCAGATAGTATTCCTCACCTTCCGGTACTATTTCAACATTAATTTTATCCGTAGTGCTGGCAGGATTCGGATAGACATTCAGAGCAAAACTCTATTCCATTGTTGCGGATTGTATCACAGGGTCCCAGGCTATAGTTATGGTTAATCTCACTTTTTGAAAGCGCCTTGTTGTAAATCGCCAGTGAATAGAATGTACCTTCCCAGGGATGAGCTTCAGGTCATTTTCATTGCCCAGCCGGAGATAAAAGTTATTCTTCCAGATGTTCAATTCAGTGGGCCTGTATCCTTCGGCAGTTGCTTCGCCATTCAGATAAAGAATTTCCCTTCCGGTTGTATCGCGAACATAAGCAATATGCTGAAGATTAAGGTAGTTGATCTTTTTTGCCGGGATAGCCGGAAATCCGGATTCATCGGTGGTTGATGTCTGCATGCTGACACTGTAACCCAAGGGATTTTTCATTTACATTTTCAGTAAACTCCTGATCCAGTACAAAACCAGTCTCAGCATCATTCAATGCCAGGGAAATAACGCGTGAATTGCTTGATGTCGAAAGTGGTTCTGAAGGTTTATCCAGCATTCCATGGTTAATTCCCCGGTTTTATTTACTGCGGTGGTTACTTTACTTGCCGGTACCTGATGAAACCAGCGTGGTAGGAGAAAGCACTTCCAGCCGGTTATAATCATTCCAGCGAACAGCATTCGGCTGCATTATCCTCAGATTCAACGGATCACCATAGCCTGACAGGTCACGAACAATGTAGGACAGGGTCATATCCGAAATTGTAGTAAGCTATCAATCCGTCCTTTACTCGTTTGGCTCTCTGCATAGGAAAGTGTTGAGGCAACCCCATCGGTTGGAGCCGACTTTCCTGCTTCATTCACGGCCTTTACTGAATAAATATAGGTTCTGTTTGATGACAGATGAGTATCAGTATAGGATGTATCATTTGCACCTAGCTGTATGCTTACCGTATCGGATGGATTAGTTCCCGGAGCCCGGGTTATAATAAAACCACTTTCATTGTTGGAATTGTCATTCCATCGTATTGTAATGCTTTTCTCCGTAAATTCTTTGCCTTCAAGGTAAGAAGGAGCAGAAGGGACGGCTGCAGGAGGTGGCGGGGGTGGAACAACAATGTCGGGAGTTGTTACCTCCACAGTATTGGAATATCCTGAATATCCATCTGAATTGTGGGCCCTCATAACATAGGAATAGGAGAATTTGGCTGCAGATTATTGTCGGAGAAATTGGTCACATTTTCGTTTGTATAAAGAATAGTCTTGTTGTCGAGATTATCAGGCCCGCCCCGCTCAATGTCAAAACGGGTTTCATTCGATGAATTATCGGTCCATGCAAGTGAAACACTAAGATCACTATTAGCAGTGGCAGATAGATTTCCCGGTGTGGCGGGAAGATTATTGGCCAGTGTAGCCGTTTCAAGCACGGATGTCTCTTCCGAATTACCAATATCATTAAAAGCAACCAGTTTATAGAAGTATGCAGTTCCTGGTGACAATGAACGGTCGGTATAAGTCGTAACGTTGGCTGTAACACTGGCAATTTCACTGTAAGTGCCAGATAATTCTGTAGAACGATATAATTTGAAACCCTTTTCATTGGTGGAGTGATCCTTCCAGTTCAGGGTAACTGAGGTTGCTGACTGACTGGAAGCATTAAGTCCATAAGGCGCATCCGGCGCAGTCTGATTTGGGTTTGAGAATTGCCGCCAGTAATTGATTGTGCGATCAGTTGGACTCAGCATATTGCCCCTAGGAACATCCACGTTATCATTGTAAGTATACAACATAACATTGTCGATTCGAAGCCATTCATCGATAGGATTCTTCCAGTCATCCCCTTCACCCCCAAAAAAAGTAACCATTGTAATGGCATTCACACCCAGATCGACCGTTCTGCGGAATAATAAATGGGAGAGCTGTGTTACCAGTTTTCCATCGAAATAAGCTTCAACAATACCGTCGTAATTTCCGGATCCTTCATAATTTACTGTATTCATTACCATCCGGTAGGTAATATTATGCCATTCACCGGGATTCATATAGCAGGCTGCATTTGATCCGTATTCAACCACAACCTGGGAGGGAAGAAAATAACCCTCGGGATAATTCAGGCCTCCCCAGGTAAATGAGGTTCCACCTTCGTCAAAAGTCTGATCGGGATAATACATATAAGATACCACCCGGTGATCTTCCTTGAACATAAGTCCCCCGGTAAAGCCATTATAACCGTCCGGCCGCCCAAAATCAGGTAATTCACCGCCTTTAATTCGTGGAATTTTTCCGCCCAGCGCATATTGAAAACCAGGCATAAACATAATATCATAGGAGAAATAGACCTCATCCTGCTTTGGAACATCAGTCCTCCATTGTCCGCCGCCTTCAGCCGGACCTATTGAACCAGCCGGAAAATTAAACTGGACAGCCTTGGTTGGATTTTGCCCGTCAGAGAAGTCCTGAGCAATATCTGTAAATTCAAGCCTTTGCTTATAGTAGGGATTATTCCAGTCACGATACCACTCATTTTCGAGGTAGGGTCCTACTGTACTATTTTCAAAATCGTTTTTGAACAGAACATTTAAGTCATCCAGACTGCTTTGACCATGCACATACAAGCCTATAACGATCGAAAACTGCAGGAGAATGAGAATCCTTTTGATCAACATTTGGGGTCAGTTAATGTATAAATAAGTTAAATCTATCAACGAACTATCGCTTTTCGTCCCAAAATAAGTTCGCAATTTAATAATTATTTTGGGAACTTTTTTTCGAAATTTTTGTTTTTTTTATTTTGCACATCTTCTTTGGAAAGATCGTCGAACCTTTTACTTACATTTAAAGCGAACATTTATTTTTTAATTAAGAATGGAATATCCATTTGTTATAATTCACAGGGGTTATTCAGCCTATTTGAAGTGGTCGATAATGCAGGCACTAATGATAAGTGACAAGGTTGTTTTGATTGGCAATGAAGAAAATGAAAAGCTGAAGGATATCGTCAGTTATCATCCCATGACACTGTTGTCTGATCCTCTGTATAACGATTTCCTGAAGGTATATGAGCACATGTCAACTAATGAATACAAATTCGAATTGATATGCTTTGAGCGGTGGTTTTTGCTGCTCGATTATATGAAAAAGAATTCGCTGGAGATTTTGGTTCATCTCGATTCGGATGTAATGTTATTTAATGATTTACACGAAATTGTAGAGTCATTTGATAAAAATACACTGGCTGCTTATCATATTCCCCGACAAACCTATTCGGAAGAAAGGTGGATTGCTGTACCACACACCTCTGTATGGACCCGTGAGGGTCTCCAGCGTTTTTGCCGCTTTATTGTAGATACCTATAAGAACAACAAGGCCGAATTACAGACAAAGTGGAACTCCCATGGCACGGATGCAAGGAGGGGAGGCATCAGTGATATGGCCTTATTGTACCTGTTCTATATAAGAAATGTGAAAGATATCGTCAACCTGGCAGAATGCAGAAAACATCATAATGGCCAGATGTACTGCCTGGATTTAAACATCAATTCAAGTGAAAATTATGATCAGCATGAATATGCAATGGCATCTTCGTCCTTTCTTTTCAAGATAAAAAAACTGAATTACCAGGATGGAGTAATTACGGCTTTGAATTTAATTCAGAATAAAAACGTGGTGTTTGAAAGCCTGCATTGTCAGGGCAAAGCCAAGATACTGATGTTCCTGTATTACCACGGCACGAAGAAACCATTGGACCGGCTGGAATTTATGACATTCGCATTTAATTTTTTCCGGCAGCGGACTGCAACCTATGGCAGGTTCCTTTTAAAGAAATTCCAGGGAAAACATTACAGTAATTAGTAACTTTGCAGTTTTGCATTACAGCCTGCAGCCTAGAGCCTAACAGCCTATTCAATAATCAGCTTGTTCGCGATAGTTTTTTCGGCGATCCTTAAAATAACGGAATAGAGTCCTTTGGATATTCCAGTCAAATCAATGTTTGTATGAAAAAGGGTCTCGGTGTGTTCAATAATTTTGGAAAAAATTATCTTACCATTCATATCCAGAATCTTTAATTCTGATCTGTAACCGGAATTGTCAGGCGAGTTGAACTGAGCTTCAAAACTCGTATTGGTAAAGTCGGCATCAATATTTACATAACCTGAAGATGGATTGGGATACAAAACCAGTTCCGGCATAACAATATCCCTTCCGTCGCTTTTTCCGTTATGCTCTGCAATGCCAATATCGGTAATTCCTGCAACCGGAACATCCTGGCCATAAAAATCCTTGTCGATATTAAGATTCCTTCCGGCGTTAATTGCCGGAGAATAGGTTTCCACGGCAAAATTCTCATTGTCGGGATTTACAAAAAGCGGATCTGTATTAATGGAATGTAAATCAAGACCTGCCTGTTTCTGTACTTCAGCCAGGGTATTGTATTGCTTGCCGGAAATCTTAATAAAACCACTTTGCTCGGGATAATAAATATTATTGTCAGATGTGAGGTTATTTGCATTATAGTCAATAGCCGATTGGGAAGCCGCCGGGAGATAAAAAATATTATTGAATATCTTCAATACAGCATAGGAAGCCGAAATTGCATTTTCATTATTGGAAAAGACATTATTAAAGATGTCAGCAGTTGAACCGGAACCTACAATATTTAAAGAAATCCGGTTGTTTTTAAAAACGTTATAATAGATCTCATTTTCTTTCGCAGTTGAATATACGCCTTCATTCAATGCACTGATTGTATTGTACTTCAGGAATACCGATTGGCAATCCATAATTTTTATAGAATTCTCGTACCCGTCAATTATACAGTGTTCCACATGAATATTTGAACAGGAACTGCCAAGAAAATAAACGCAGCTAACTGCCTGATCGGCTTCTGAATCCAGGTTTTTAATGGATACGTTGCTTTTTTCAAATCCACTGATGAGATAATTACTTGTTGTACTTGTTATTACCGGGGGGTTGCCTTCTCCGTAAGCATCCAATGTTACATTGCTTGCCCCGATAACGATATTCGAAACATTGGACGTTGTACCGCTTTTCTGCATATAAGTATATCCTTCAGTCCAGGCAACATCGCTCCAGGAATCAAAGGGATGTTCAATGGAGCCATCCTGAGCCGGATCGGCGCTGTTCTTCGGATTAATGTACATCACCTTCGAACTGGCAATGAATTGTATGTTGATCGTGGCAGATGCACTTTTGGGAACCGATCCGTTGTCGGTTACCTGGATCACAAGGTTGTACTCGGTCAGGTCAAAATTGAATAAATCCGACTTTGTGGTAGTCAAAACTCCGGTTTTGCTGTCGAGCTTAAACAATCCCGACTGATTTCCCGAGGTTATTGTATAAGTAAGTTGCTGACCGGCATCACTATCAAAGGCTACCAGCTTACCTACATAATTTGCTGAAAATTCATTTTCTTTCAGGATAAACTGTTGATTATTAATAACAGGTGCATTGTTGGCCGGAGGTACCACTACATTATCAGTTCCCGGACTTGTGTAAAAAACTTCAAATCCTTTGCTTTCACTGTTACCTGAAAAATATTCGATGGTGACTTCCTTATTATCAATTATATATGTACCTTCTGGCCTGTTGAACTTGTTGAATGTGTATAACAGGGACTTGCTGCTGCCTCTTCCGGAATACACTTTGGTATAACTGTTTAATTCAGGGCAATTATCCACGCCCGGGCCGTATTTTACAAACGTTAATTTAATGGGACCTTCCGGGCGGGTTATCTCTTTTTTTATCACACTAAGCAAGGTAGGTGCAAAAACACCGCAGTTGTAATGGGACTTGATTGTTCCCGAGGGTTTGTCGAACACTTCATCAAATAATAACTTTGCCGGGTAGATGTCAGTTTTCGGAACATTCCTGGGTACTTTATGACCTGCCGGGGCAGGTCCGTAAAGATATGATTTTGCCTTGGGGGTATAATAATACGCTACAAGATTATCAATTCGGATATAGTTATCCCGTTTGCTTGCATAATCAGCTCCGGAACCACCAAAAAAATAGGTCATATGCAAATGGCTTATCTTTCCGTAATCTGCGCCCTGCTGCAACGATCTCCATTCAACATCCGTAGCCTGTGCCCTTAAACTGTCATTAACATACAATTCAAAAATGCCATCTCTTTTACCCGGTGTATTCATTTTTACACGACGTGTAATGTGAATCCAGTAGCCTCTTGGAATCACCAGGTTTGCATTGAGTTGATTCACCTGCCCATTCGCAAGCTGGTCGTAATAGTAAGGACGAAGGGCATACTGACTTCCCCAAACCCCCTGTGCAGTCCAGCCATTTCCTGTTGCCGAGGAATCAAGCTGCCATTTTCCCTCATGCAGGTATTCATTGCCGCCTATAAATCCAAACAGCATTTTACCGGAATATTTTCCGGTCACACTATAGGGATCAAAATCGGGATCAGCATACAGGTCGGATTCAAACCACAGTTCATCGTATTCACCGCCAACCGGAATATCAAAGGCAAACCCATCATCACCATAGGCGGCAGCCTGTCCTTCATGGTAAACTGCATTCCAAACCTTGCCATATCCATTGCCCACATCGATAATCGACTGGCTTGATTCTCTGTAATTTCCCTGCTTTACCTGCCATGTATTAATCAGGGTTTTCTCGGAGAGATCAGGAATATGTTCAAATGTTTCTGCGAAAACATATTTGATTGTATCCTGAGAAAATATTAAAAATGATTGTCCAATAATAAGGCTAAGGGTAATTATTTTTTTCATGCTATCCTTTTTATATTAATGTAACGGTCCAACCTTTTTGGGCCTCATGAAACGTGTACTCGGCAACAAAATGAATTTCAGACAAATACGCTTTTTGCGACTAATTTTAATTAAATTCTGGTATTAGAAAATTTTGACGAAAGTAACATTTTAATTGACTAACAACAAAAAATTATATGTTAATATACGAAAATGATAGAGGAAAGGTTGAGATTTATTATCGAGATTTTAGCAAGACGTAGTCAAAAGATTAGCCAACTCTTTTGATACAAAGGAGTTCTGTCAGGTCAGGCCGGAAATGTTTATCTGCCTGGCCTGTTATGCCGGTGAGTGTTATTTCAGGAATTATTTATCATTATTCAGGTCACCGGTTCGTAACCTGATTAAAAAGGAGGTATCTCAGAATACTACCGTGAATGCATTTTAAAAATCCAGATAAAGCGCCATTTCCTTACAAGATCAAGAATTCCTAAAAAATGCAGGATTTCAAAAATATTGTGTCTGAATCCGGGATTGAATGGCTCTTTAAGAGCCTCAGGCCATAATCTTTCAATGATTTTTTTGTAAAGAATATATCCCGGCCTGTCATTGTATTTCGGATGGGCGGAAAAGAAACATTCAATAAATCCACGTGAATTATAAGGCATGATATCTTCCTGGGCTATATCTTTATACAACTGCACCTGCGTGCCCCAGTTTGCCAGTCGTTCCTCCCAATACAGCAGGGTAAAAATATTAATATTGTTTTTTCTGCAGATATCCCTGCAATTGCTTAACCATTCATTAAAATATTTCACCGCATAGGGATATTTTTCAACACCGATTATGCGGGCCAGTATTTCACCTGTCATTTTCTTATCATATGTGCCGTACATCTCATAGGCAGATCCCACAAATATGCCGGGCAGATTAACCTTGTTACTGTAGTTAACATAATAATTGTAGATGTGAGGCAGAAAATGGTCGATCGGAAATTCCATATTCTTCCTGTATACTGCCTCGAAATCCTTATCCACCGGCATTTTGTACGGATCGATAAGGTTAAATTTCAAATTTAATCTTTCCAGAAGATGCCTTGGAATCTGGATGTCATTATGTTCATCATTGAGAAATTTCTCATAATTCAGGTAATAAAACGTCCGGTCGCTAACATGATGTGTGGCTGAAAATATGGTCCGCGAGTCTTTTCCACCGGTCACAGGCACCATCACTTCATATCGGTTAGCAATGCTCTCAACAAATCCGCGAAGCATCTCTGCACATTTATCAGCGACCTTGTCTACCGGGAGAAAATCCACCCTTTTGTCCGGCCAGTATCTTACTGGACTCAATGATGCAACATCGAGGTAATGATTTGGCAACAACTGATTTATGTCATCAAACAGGGTAGTATTGCCTATATTCGAATTAAACAGCCGATGAAACTCTTCGGAACCATAAAAATCACGTTTATTCTGATCGATGGTTTCAGGAAACCCTGCAACCCTGGCAAGTAAATAGGGTTGAGAGGCCATCCAGATGCCGTCTGCATTTTTACCGTAATATACTTTCCGGGTGGCCACTGCATCATGAACTACCCGTATGTTATTTCCCTCAATATAAAATATGACAAACCTTCCGGCATAACCGGACAGTTTCTCAACAAATAGAGTAAAGTCTTTATCGATTATATCTTTAAGAATTCCGGCGTTACCAAGGCCTGTATTCCTGTAATCAAACATATCTCCCAAAAGGATGAGCCTGATTTTTTCCTGCTCATATTCTATAACCTGAAGGTCTACATGTGCGTATAAAAACAATTCACTTGAAACTGGAATCAAACGATGAAGAAAGGGACATGCAATTTGTTTCGGACTTACGATGTATTGACGGCGATAAATGAGTCTGTTCAGGTTTTCTTGATCCATATTATATATTTTCAATTTGTTACTGTGTTTGATTTCCATAATTAACACAGAATTGATGCTCCGATTTTCGGGTTTCCAAATATAACGTATTCGAGAACCCGCAGTGCAAATGATTTATATTATTACTGGTTTAAGTAATACGGTTTAATGATAAAAAAGTTCAATGCATGAACCAAATGTTTAAACAACAGTTAAAATTATATAATTAACTTTTTGGTTCAAAATTAAATATCAGAATGAGGAATAAAACAAATGTTCTGCTTATTGAAGAAGGATCCAGTATTATTACGCTCAGAGTAATCAGGTGTCTTGGTAAAACAGGGCGATACCGGATTAACGTCCTTTCGTTCTCACGAAAAAAAATGTCATCATTCAGCCATTCCCGGTTTATTTCATCCTGCAAGGTTCATGAAAATGCGGATAATGAACAAACTCTGGATATTATCCTTAAATCGGTAAGGTCAACCCATTCTGAGATCGTCATTCCCCTGATGGAAAAACAAACAAAAATTATTGCGAAAAATTTTCGGGCTTTTGAAGGTCTTTGCAGGTTTCCGCCACTTCCTGATCCCTCCACGCTGGAGATTGTGATTGATAAATACCGGCTTGCAAAATGGCTGTTTGAATCAGGTTTTTCCCAAACAAAACCTGTGAATATACAACACCTTAAAGAAGGACAATACAATACTGATTCCATCGAATATCCTTTGCTGATCAAGCCATTCTGGGGGTCAAGCGGGGAAGGAATTATTCGGATCAATGAACCATCAGAACTGAAGCAAATTATTGATTCCAGTCTCAGTACTACCGAATATCTGATCCAGCCTTATTTTCCGGGAAACGACCTTGATCTGAGCGCTCTTGTTGAAGATGGAAAGATCCTTGCCTTTACAATGCAGCATCCGGTGGTTGAGAATAAAAAACTAAAATATTCGAAAAAAATTGAATTTACCTATGATGCAGAGTTACTTGATTTATGTGAAAGGATATTCAGGAAGCTGAATTTCTCCGGTATTGCGCATCTTGATTTCAGATATAATCCTGCGGATCATTCCTATCAACTGGTAGATTTCAATGCCCGTTACTGGAGCACAATCACCGGCTCATTAAAGGCCGGGATCAATTTCCCGGATCTTGCCTGTCGGAGAGCCCTGAATATTAAGGCTGAGCACAAGAATTACAAGCTCATCTGCTTTTTATCTTCCGAAAGTCTTTTTTACATTCTTTTGAATAGTTTCCGACCGAAATCCAAATCCATTCAATTTCTTATTAATAACGAATTATATTACGGGATAAGAGACCCATTGTCTATGTTTTTCAATTTCATCACACTAATCCGGGCTAAAATTGAGTGGCATCTTTTGAGAGGCAAGCGGAAAAAGGGAAGACTGTAATTCAAATAAAATTCTATCAATGAAAAGTCCCTGTATCCTTTGGATGGAAGATGAAATATGATTTTAACCTGATTTGGTATAAATACAGGCTTTTTCGAACCCATTCAAGTAATCCCATCCGGTGAATTAGTTTGGATATCTTATTTTTGGTGGAAGGATTCGTAGGAGTTATAAGCAATTCACACCATAGAATTCCGATGATCTTCTTGAAAAAAAGAAAATCAGGACGGTCAATGTATTCCGGTTTAATTGAAAAAAAATAATGGATAAGCAGTCGTGAATTATAGGGGATCAGGTCTTCCTGGGCTATATCCTTATCAATCTGAACCTGTGTTCCCCAGTTAGCCAGCCTTTCTTCCCAATAAAAAAGCATCAGTGTATTAATATTGTATTGCCTGCAAAATTCATTGCTTCCATCAAGCCAGGATTTATAATAATCCATGGCGAATCCATACCTGTTTACATGGTTGAAAAGAGCCAAAATTTTTGGGGTGATCTTTTTAATATAGCTGCCATACATGTCATATGCCGAAGCCACAAAATTCCCGGGAAGATTTACCTTGTCAGAAAAATTTACATAGTAATTATAGATCATGGGTAGATAAAACGCAGTGGCGTTGGGATTATTTTCATAGTATACTTCACTAAAATCCGGATCAATTTCAATATAGGGATCTAAAACGTGAAAAGGAAGACCCAAATCATTGATCAGCTTTTTAGGTATAGTTATATCCAGACTATTTTCAGCCATCCGATTTTCTTTGTTTATGTAATAGAAAACCGTTTCAGATATATCACGCGTTGCGGCCAGCAATGTCCTCGAATCTTTTCCCGCAGTCACCGGTAACATCACCGGGTAACGATTTGATATACTCTTAATGTAACCCTTAAGCATATTGGCGCACAGATCTGCAGTTTCATTCAGCGTTAATCCGCATTTAATGTTTTTTGCCCAATATCGGCTGATTGTCTGATCATTCAGATTTAAGTAATGATTTGGAAGCAACTGCAAAATCTCATCATACAGCGTCATATTTCCAATGTCGGCATTATTCAGATAATGATAATCATTCGACTGATAAAATTTTAACTTTTCTGAATTCCTGGTTTTGCTTACCCCTGCAATGCGGGCTAAAAGATGTGGCTGGGATGCACACATGAACTTCTTCCGCTTTATGTAATATATTTTTCTGCAGGCAGTAGCATCATGCATGAGCCTGATTACACCCTCATGAATATGAATTAATACAAATCTGCCTGCATACCTTGATGAATTATTTAACAAATCAGAAAAATCAGCAGTAATCAAATCGATTAAGATATCTGAATTACCTTTTTGCGGAAATTTCCAATCCAATAAATCACCCAGAAGAATCAGCCTGGTTCCATTCTGGCTTAATTCTGTGACAATAAGTTCTTTATGAGCATATAAGTAAAAGTAATGATCAAGTGCAAACACATTATGTTGAAAGGGGCAATCTATTTCTTTTTCCGCAATTATATATTGCTTCCTGTATCGGAGTTTTTCTTTTTCATCTATATTCATGTCGACGCGAATCCAATTTTCATGAGTTAAGAAATAGATTTTAATAACGTTTTTCGATTGAAAAAATAACTATATTGGCATTGAAATTACAACAAATTCGATTTCTTTCCGTATAAAATGTACTAAATCAATCATTTTTCTTAATTTACAAGGTATAGAAGTGGATACGCAATAAACCTTTAGGAGTTTCAATTTAACAAGAATAATGATTTTCTTATAACTAAAAGAAAGAAAAATGCTTTCAATTGTAAATTTACCTGTAGTTTATGGCCTTATAGGATTTATCGCGGGTATTGGCCTCATGATATTATTTAATTTCTGGGTTATCAAAAGTGAAAAGTCAAGGTTTAAACGCACAGCCAATAGATACATTATGTCAGATAGAACCCAGTTATTCACCGGGCAAAAGATCAAAAAATTAAAGGACGAAGGTCTTTGTGCAGAAACAGATGCTGAAATTCTGGCTTAGTATTTTTTGAAAACAATCATTTTACTGTCATGCGAGCGCTTCATCGCATGATTTTTTTTATTTAATAGTGTGGTAATTCTATCCTGATAAACGCAGTCCCATCAATAATTGCTAATTTTAGAGCTAAAAAAATGAAGCGAGTTTTAATCCTTTATAAATTTCTTCCCCAATACAGGCTCGAGTTCTTCGAACAACTAAAAGTGGCATTAAACAATAATGGAGTTGAACTTGACCTGATTTACGGAAAATTAAAGAACAAGGATTCGTTGAAGAAAGACGAAGTAGATATTTCATGGGCAAAATACATTCCAAACAGGACTTTTCGGATTGGACAGACTGAATTGATCTGGCAACCCTGTTTAAAGGATTTGAAAGGGAAGGATCTGGTAATTGTAGAGCAGGCCAATAAACTTCTGCTAAATTATTTTCTGATGTTCTCACGTCATTTTTCCGGGTATCGATTTGCCAACTGGGGTCACGGCCGAAACATGCAGGATGATCCGAACAGTACCCGGAACAAATTCAAATACGGATATATTAAATTGTGTGACTGGTGGTTTGCCTATACTGAAGGCGTAAAGGAATTCCTCATCTCCCAGGGATATCCAAAAGAAAAAATAACCGTGGTTCAAAATGCAATCGAAACCGTAAATCTGAGACGCCATTATGCATCAATACCAGATGAGGAATTAAAGCAGCTTAAATCCGGACTGGGCATACAGGGCTCAAATGTAGGCCTTTATTGCGGAGGGATGTATAAGGAAAAGCGTCTTGATTTTATGCTCGAAGTTTGTTACCGGGTTAAAGAGCAGGTACCCGACTTTCACATGATCTTTATTGGATCGGGAGTAGATTCTTACAAGGCGCAGGAAGCAGCAGCCTCTCACGACTGGATCCATTATGTCGGATCAAAATTTGGACAGGAACGTGTTAAGTATTTCAGGATTGCATCCATACAACTCATGCCCGGATTGGTGGGTCTGGGTATTCTGGATTCTTTCGCGCTTGAAACGCCAATTTTTACGACAGAATATCCTTACCATAGTCCCGAAATTGAATATCTCGAGAATAATGTAAACGGTGTAATGACGAGGGACGATCTCAGGGAATACAGCGACACGATCATTGATGTGCTGAAATCAGAAAAGTACCTTGATCTGATCGAAGGATGCAGGGCTTCAGCAAAGATTTTTACGGTAGAGAACATGGTCGAAAACTTTAAAAATGGTATACTCTCATGTTTAAATTCCTAAAAAGAATCAGGGATATGCTGCTTGCCAAGGGTATTGTGGCGGAGGCATCATATTGGAAAACGGTTTCATGCCGGAATAAGGGTGCGAATGCTAAGCCGGAATCCAATTGTGATTGGGAATGACTTTTATATCGGCAGGGATTCATTTATCGAATGTGATGCCACAATTGGCAATGATGTGATCATGGCAAATCGTGTTGCCCTCATCGGCCGGCACGATCATCATTACCAGCAGGTAGGTGTTCCCATCCGGAAAGCATCACACATTCTTGACAGGGATTATAACTGGAAAGGTATCGGCCAGCAGGTGATTATCGGCGACGATGTCTGGATCGGCTATGGTTCCATCATACTTACAGGAGTGAAAATTGGAAACGGAAGCATCATTGCTGCAGGTTCCATTGTTACGCGCGATGTGGAATCCTATAGTATATATGCCGGGGCTCCTGCGAAAAAGCTTGCGGATCGTTTTGAGAATGAATCTGATAAGAAAAGGCACATAGAGCTTTACTACGGCAAAAAAGATAGTTAATTGCACTTTCCTTTCGGATGCAAATAACGGTTGATCTTGTTCCGGACCATTGTAAGCAATCTTTTCCATAAAAAGGGAATTGCAAATCCGGCATAGGCTATCCGGTCGTTTATTGATTTATCACCTGTATAGTAGGGAAACATAAATATTTTTGACCTTCCCTGGAAATGCAGGTTATAAAAAACGATGCTTTTATTTGCCTTGACATTCATACCATACGGCAGGTTATTCTGAAAGGTGATCTTTTTTATGTTGTTAAATAAAACTGACCTGATGGTTTTATACTCCTGTTTGAAGTAATTGTCGCCGCTGTTGAAATTCAAATCAAAGCAATATCCTTCCTCAATTGATCGTGCCACGTTCCCGATCTTGTCCTTATTTTTCAGGTAAAAAAGATAAAGTAAGGTCATATCACAGATGCCCCCTTTAACCGAATGTTCATTATGCCACCTCCACTTATCCCTTAGATCATCAATTTTTAGAGCATATTGTTCAATAACAAAAAGAATGAAATTTTTTAATCCTGCTCTGGTCCAGAATGAACAACCAGCTCCGGCCATCCATCTTTTTTCAGCGTATTCCTGTTCTGGCACATGATAGCAGGCCTGGTACCTGGGCAGGTAAGAATCTGCGATATCGTCAAGCCTGGTATATACCATCACATCGGAATCGAGATGAAATACATAATCGAGATTCTCCCGGACCATATATTCATACAGTACAAACCATCGGATAAAACATAAATATTCAAACTGATAACTGCAGGATGACATATGCACGTAGTTTTCAGTAAACGTCTTTACGTCATCATTTTTGAGATTCTCAATCAGCTCAAATTTAAAGAATTGCCTGTAATGTTCGTTGGAGTGATCACCCAGGAGGGTAATATCGCGATTTTTTAAACCGGGCCTGGTACAAGGCCCATTTCAGGTAATCCGAAGAACCCTGGTGAATAAATATCAGTGGACAATTCATGAGTTTATGGTATTTAATCCAACAATAAAATCAGCCCAAAGCAATGCATTCACTCAAATGTTCAAATTGGGGTCAAGTATTCATTTTAAATGAGTCACTTTTTCTTAACCCTACGCTTTCTTAAAAATCCTTTGTATTACACCCTTTCTCATTTTCAGGAATGGCTCCTCAATAAGCAGTGTGGCCAAGAGTAGCCATAATCGTCAGCACAATCAGGTATACGATAAGGCCAAGCCGTCCCGGGACTCACATAATCAGAAACCACATTCACAAATATCGGATGCCACAGGTACAGATTATAACTCAGGTATCCCACAGTTCGTAAGAAAATAAAACCGGCTGAAATCCTGGTAATATACCCCCAGTATCAGCATGAAAAAGCAGGGCGGTATCAGTGAACGCATGATGATATTATGATAAACCTCACTATCAGTACCTCTTGCATGATGAAGGATCAACAGAAACAGGGCAAGTCCGATCATCGACAGCAAAGGCAGCCATTTTATCTGTTTTAGCCGCTCCCCGAACTGCGAAAGGATCAGATTCAGCATTACTCCCCAGGCCAGCGCATCAATACGGTTATGGGTACCGGTATAGGTATCCTGTTTTACAGTATAGAAATAGGAAAAGTACTTAAACCAATGCCGGCAATAATAGCAAATACAACAAGGGTATACAATGCATTTACCCTGTTTTTTTCAGGTACAAATACCTGGATGAGGATAAAACCCGTCGGCAGGAGAATGTAAAAATGCTCTTCCACACACAGCGACCATACATGATCAAAACTCCAGTGTACCGGGTAGATCCACGTAATTCTGATAGAAGAACAGATAACGGGGCATGTCGTACCAGTGGAATGATGTGATCGGGATGGCTGTTCCTGTAAAATACAAAGGCCAGTATCGATCCGAACGCCAGGAAAAAATAGTACGACGGCCAGATTTTAAAACCACGCTGCAACAGAAATCGGGGCATGTTGATCTTTTTAAACGTCAGGAATTCCTTTGTCAGTATGCCTGCCGACAAGGAGTCCGGAAATCACAAAAAAGAGATCGACCCCCAGCATTCCATAGGGCAGCCGGTGATGAAAATGATAAAATATAACCGCAATGATGGCCATAGCCCTGAATATATCCAGCGATGAAATCCTGTCAGTTGAACTCAGAACTCTGTATAGCTGAAGCTTTCGGAAAGTAGCAAGTAATTTTTGTCCAATCACGAAACGGCTTATAAAAGCCGACAGAAACTTGTAAAATTTATCCTGTAAACGGGTTATACCAGTGAATATTCCGACCATGTTCTGCCTTCTGTTATTAATTTATTCATCAGGAAATTGATAAATATCGCCTCATGGCCTGATAATGACTCCTTTTCCCACTTCGACAAAAGTATTTTTCTGAAATAGTGTGCCTTGATACTTTGTTGGGCGGTATATTTAAACCGTTCAAAACCGATTCGCTGAATGTGATTTGGAATTGGTTCCGATAGCAGTCCCTGTGTTCCAAAGGTTGCATCGGCCGCCAGATCTGCTGAAAAATTTCCGCGATATTCATGCATCCCAATAAGGAAAAGCAAATATGCGGTAGCCGATATGGAAATTTTCACTTACAAAATCCATACTTTCTTTTGCCTGGAACAGTTGATCCTCAAGTGTAAGGTCCCGGAAATTGGGATGGTCAATGCTGTGTCCGCCAAGCAAATCCCTGGTCTTTCAGTTCCCTGATCTGGGAACTGGTCAGGTAGGGAGAGTTTTTTCGAGAAAATCGGAATAATCAATACCTGCATTTTCAGCCAATGAATCTACCATATGCCTCATTTTATAGGGTATACTCCAGTATCGATTCAATGACGGTATTGTTAAATAACTTCACTTCCTGCAACATGCTCGGTGAGGTTATTCTCGAGACTGTAGTTGTCGTTATTTTCCTCTATATTATTTATAAGTAGGCTTTTACGGTGATCGTAGCCCAGTTCCTTATTATCAATGTAGTTCTTTGTAAGAAATACGACGGGTACAATTTTCTTTTTCTTAAGGATTGGAGCCATTACTTCATACACTTCCTTTAAACCATCATCAAAGGTCAGACATCAAGGAATTTTCAGGCAACTCTTTCCTGGTTCCAGAAGGTCAGCAAATCCTGCAGGGTGATGAGGTGATAACGGGTTTGCAGGAAATCAAGATCTTCGGGTAAATGATGTCGGTATTCCGGTAATGGATAAATATGATTTACATGGGGCAAGGTATGATCCGAGACCACATGATAATTTACCACCAGTGGATTTACGGCGGCCATTTTTCTTAACCGGTTGAAAGAAACAGGTATTGGAATCCGGTTGAAAATATTACTCATAGGGCTTTTGGATTTAGGTGAATCTACGCACTTCGTAACGCTCATGTAACACTGGCAATGATGGTTTCCCAGGTATAATTTTCTACCATCTTTTTCCCGGCAGTCCCTATTTTGCTCGTTCAACCGGATGGGAAATTAAATATTCCAATTTTTCTGCTATGTCATCGGTGTTACGGTGATCAACAGAAAATCCCTCCACCCCTTCTTTGAAATATCCGAAAATTCCGGAATTCTTTGCACATATAATGGGAATGCCCATGGCCATGGCTTCAAAATAAACCCTTCCAAATGTTTCCACATAACTGGGCATTATAAAAATATCATATTTATACAACTCATCCGCTATCTGATCGTGCGGTATATGCTCAATAAAATGAATCCTGTTCCGAAGCCCATTTTCGGTTACAAGTGCCTGAAGGCGCTGTTTTTCAGGCCCACGGCCAATAATGGTATAGGTAAACTGAAGATCATTTCCGAGCATTGCAATGGCCCGTATCACTTTGTCAATGTTCTTCAGACTGATCAGTTCAGCAATGGTGACTATTTTAACGGGTCCGGCAGGAACTTCCTTCTGCTGTCTCAGAAAGGTTTTGTGAAAGCCAAGAGGAAGCAATCTGGTCGCCGGACACAGCCTGTGGATGTAAAAAGCTATAACTGGCAAAGTTGATCGGTAGAATAGCGGAAGCCGATCGCAATATTCTCATGGCGAATCTCCTGGATACCAGAATGCCTGAAATAGAACAGTTCATTGTGTGTGGTGATCACATAGGGTATACCGTGCTTTTTAAACAGCCAGTAAGCCAGCAGTCCATCGGGATATATATATTGGGCATGGATCACGTCTGGTTCTGCAGCCGAAATAATAGCTGCAATTTTTTTCCGGTTCAACAGATAAATTGAATGGGTTATAAGGCCTTGAATATTCCGGAACCGGCGGGCAGAGAAAAAGGGCAGAATAAAAACACGCAAGCCCTCGATGTTCCATTCGAATTTTTTATTGAGTTTATCAAACTCGGTTTGCGGTAATTATTTTTTTGAGATTTGTTTTATACTGGGTTGGCCTGATAATTTGACCTGATCCTCCGGAAACAGCCGGGTGTAGGTTTTGTATGTCTGTACTACAAAGTCATTGCTTGTAATTAACCCGGGTATGGGCAGGATCCCAGATATGGATAGAATTTTCATCATGACAAAGGTTTCCGGATAATCTGTCCTGTCAGGAAGAGGTTTAGATAATATTTAATTTTAACACCGCAAAAAACACCTTGGTTTTCATGTAAATCCTGAATTTTGACTTTGGTTTATAGATTCGGGCTACCGGTTCGATGGCAGATATAGAATTTACAATATGATCAAGTTGCCTGACAATATTATCTTCATTGACAAATTCATTGACCTTGTTGTTGTGAAAATAGGGCTGCAGTAAACATTTCACGATACAGTAGCGGATTATTATCAATTTCAATGATCTTTTCAATGAAAGTATCTTCGTTTCCAAAATCATGATAATTGAGAAAGCTGGCAGGATTAAAATCCCTGTCAACAAGAGGATTACCCCAGTATATCGGGATGCTGTTCACCAGCATGGGTTCGAATATCTTTTCAGTTGTATAACCCGGGTAAGATCCGTTTTCGAAGGCAATCGTAAACTTGTAATTTTTAATAAACTCAAGTTTATTTTTTACCGGACCTCCAACATTGTTGAGTATCCTTCCGCCTGAATCAACCGGTTTATATTTCGAAAGTTTTTTATAAAAATTGATCCGCTTGGCAGAAAATTTATTGGAAACAACAAAAGAACAGAACCTGGTTTTTGACTGAGCTATCAGTTCAGGATCCCTGGGCAGGGTGAGCTTGTTCACGTCATCGTACATCACGTATAAAGGCAAACGATAATTCCTGGGATTATCCGGAATATAATCAAAGCTGAAAGCAAAATCACATTCCCGGAAATCAGGCCTTGCATTTTCTCCCTGGAACAATACCCTGACACAGTTGTAATTGAGAAAATTCCTGCCAAAGTAGGAATAGAACAAGAGATCCGGTTCTTCTGAAATTACAAGATCATATTTCCTGGAAAGCAATTTCCAGAAGAAATTATCGGTTTTATCAAATCTTGGCCAGAAATCGGAAAAATTTATTTTAAGCTTTGGTTTCATCCCCCCTAATTTGGTTTTCGATCCACCGGTATGTCTTTACAAGGCCTTCCTCGAGCGATATAGTTGGTTTCCAGCCCAATATTTCTGCGGCCTTTGATGAATCTGCCGCCCTTGCTTTATCTCCTTCGGGTTTGGTAACATCAAATACAACCGAAATATTTTTGCCTGAGATTCCGCAACTACGTGATGGGCAATTTCTGCAATGGTTGTTGATTTATCAGGTCCGATCTGTATATACCCTTTTCCCAATCCTTTTTCCAGCCCCAGAATCAAGGCATTGACAATATCGTCAATATGAATAAATGCCCGGCCCTGTTTTCCGCTACCCCAAACAATGAAATCTTCCTGGGGATAACGGATTGCCTTGCGGATCAGTGCCGGTATTACCTGGCTCCGGGAGGCGGAATAATCGCAGGGTGCGCCATACACGTTGTGAAACATGAGGGTAAGACCCGGTATGCCAAAATCCTTTTCGAGCAACTCGGTTTCGTAAATGCCCATGAGCTTGCTCCAGCCATAGGCCGATTCGGGATTTGCCGGATAAAGATCTTCTTCTTTAAGCAGGCGATAATCGAAAGAATTCTGTAAATGCGCTGGAAAGGAACACGCTGTTCCGGCATAGATGAACCCTTTTACCTTAAGTCTTTTTGCCAGTTCAATCGCATTCGAATTGATCAGAATATTTTGTCTGAACAGATTGCTCTGGTTGTTAAATACGTAATCAATTCCGGCCACCACGTCAGCCAGGTGAATAATATAATCTACTTTTTTGAATGGTTCTATATCCGTAATTTCCTTTGATAAATCCAGGTTAAAAAAATTCCTGTCCAAATCAATGAATGGCTTATTGGATTTCGGATCAATCAAATACGCCAGCTTACCACGCCATAAATTATCAATAACCAAAACCTGGTGGTTCAATTCAACCAGTTTTTTTACCAGGTTTGAACCAATCATTCCGGCTCCACCAGTAACAAGTATATTCGACATATTCTGTAAAAATTAAATTAACAGTTAAATAGTATAATACGGGTATTTTTTTTATTTGTTAGAAAAACAGGATTAAATACGCAGTCATTTACCTGTTTTTACCAGCCCCAAAAAAGCCAAGTATTTTCCATTTTGTATACCCGCCAATATACTTAAAGTACTTAACAAAGAGGTGTGAATAGGCAACCGGGCTTGTTGTATGCCTTATATAAAACCGAATATCCTTCATTATGTTATAATTCGACCGAATGGAAAACAGTGTTTCTATAAAAAGTCCCAGTGATTTATTCTTTATATTGCTGATACCGGATGTTTCCGTATCATTCCATACCAGGAGTTCAGGATATACCATAACCCTGAAACCTGCCTGTTTTGCTCTTAATGAATAGTCAATATCGGCATGATACTGCGGAAATACCTTTTCATCAAAATAACCGACCTTTTCAAAACAACTTTTGTGAATCAGCACACCCTGACCCAAAAACCAATCAACTTCCATTGTTTTATTATACTGAGGTCCGTCCTCTTCCCTTGAACCGATCAACCCCTTATCTCCTGTTCTTGTATTGAAAAAACCGCCCAGTCCGAAAATAATTCCCGGCTGATTTCTGATCATGACTTTTGAACTGAGGATATCATTGGTGCTGCTCTTTTTCATAATGGTCTGAAGATCGTCAAAGTATCTCGTCACACGGGAAGATATCGGTTTCCCAAACCAGGATATAATCGCAGTCTAACTGATGCAGGGCATATTTCATGCCCATGTTCATGCTGCCGCTGAACCACAGATCACCAGTACCTTTAAGAAGTATGACATCCGGATAATTGGCCGGCACCCATTCACCGGTTCCATCCGTGGAGGCATCATCCACTATAATTGTAAATATTTCGTTCTCTTTGTAAAATCCGGTTGTCTTCTGTTTTTCAAGAATTCCAAGACATTCACGAGTATAGTCAAGACGATTAAATACCGGTATTACAATTCCAATTTTGCTCATTTCGTATTCTATTTAGGTTTGTGTTTTAATTTCAGCTTCAGTTTCATTAGAAACCGACGTAACATCAACTATATACATCAGGCAACAGATAAAACAGATAAAATCGGGTTCTCCGAAACCCTGATCCTGTGACAAGAGAAAGCATTGTACCCAGAAACATGAATTTGACATAGCGATAAGTGTTCCTGTATTTTGATCGCAAATGCTTTAAAAAATATACCTGCCACGCCAATTACGAAAAAGATACCATACATTACATAGCTTCCGATCATGCCAATATCCCCCAGGTAAAATCCTTTGCTCAACCGGATGAGGCTCATTTCACTTCCATATGCGCTGGTGTTGCCCGGTACTCCGTTTCCTGTAATATAGGCCACCGGCGTTTTAAAGAAAGTGGTCAGGAAGATATTTGGTCAGCCTGAATCCGAACGTAACTTGAACCCTGCGAACGATCCCTGTTGGAGGTGACAAGCAATTCCTTAAAAATATCCTGGAACATATAAAAAACACACGCAGCACACCCCACCATCATTACAGAGATAAACAACCGGGATTTTACCTTTCGGGTAAAAAAGACCGCCAGGATAAGCACAAATACCATCAGGGCCATGGTTTGCCTTCCGCCAAGCAACAGGAAAATTGAAAAGGCGGCCAGCATATAAACCGCATAAATCAGATTTTATTGGTTTTCAGCCAGAAATACATGCTCATAAAATAGCACAAGTGCCAGGTAATCAGATCCTTTAAGGTAGATACGAATGGTACCCCGGTCGGACATCATAAATACATCGAACAGAATTTTCGGATAGGAAAAATACTGGAGTCAAATACAAGCAGATATGGATTATACCGAAAGATAATGAAGATGATCTCGAGATCGCGGGGTCTGATTTTTAACTGGTGCAGCAGGAAATAGAAAAAGTAGTAAAAAATAGCCCTTTCGGCATAGCAACGATACGCCTAATGTCTGTTCCCTCACATAGTTTGCTGTAATCATGCTTGTATACAGCAGAAAGGAAAATGAGAAGAATGAACGGAACAAAGTTCTTTTTAAAGGTTAACTGGTCGCTGTAGGTATAGTGAATGGCAAGCAAAGCGACAATCATGCCTGCGCCCATCAACTCGGCTGCTTTCTGCCCGGAACCGAGCATGGTAAGATTGAAAAATCCTGTGGAACACAGAATGATCAGGATGACAAACAGGTTATTTACTCTTTTTAGCAACATTCTTTCTTATTTTTCATGCAGAAACAAAGATAAAAACTTCGATTTCATCATGCGTTGATAAATTGATAACTTGAAACCGGATAGATAGTTGTCATAATAATATTTATAATCGGCATATTTTCTCCGGTAGCTCATTTCCTCCGTAATAACATCTTCTTTTCTGCATAACCGGATATCTTCGCCGGGCAGGTTGAGGATCACATTCATTTCATGTGGTTTCAGGGCTCTTTGAAAACCTGATATAAAACTGCCGGGACGGCCGGATTGTAATAATATAAGGGAACGTTTATCTGGTCCAGCCTTTTTATCCCGTACAGGTCGAGTTCAAATGAATACTCTGCCAGTTCAGGTCTGAAATGGTGTATTGTTTTTTCGCTCAATTCAAAATGGGCATCATACCTGCATAATGAATCAGAACAGTATTTGAATCGATATATCCGTATCGTTAATTCTCAGGGGGGACTGACCATTATGATTTACATCCAGTACCTTATGGGTGCCTTTGTCATTGAAATTCGTGGTAAGCGAAACCCTGGGAAAAACAAAGTATTTTTGTGAATCCACCAGGTAGGCATTGAAGTATTTTTTCCAGGAACTTTCACGCCAGCTTAGCACCTGCGGACTGATCCTTATTTTTGAAATATCCGGTTGCTTGTCATACCATGTCCGGAATTTGGTCCACTGGTTTTCCGACCATGCCTGTCCCCATGAGGACGGGAACTGGATAAAATATACATCCGAATCATCCTGGATGGGCAGTAAATGGCAATTCGGTCATGTCTTCATCCACATGATTATACAGGGAGATGCCCCCGATGTTTTCATCAGTCTCGTAATATTCAAGCGCCTGCACGGCATAATCATAAAAATACGGCGAAACAAACAGGTCATCTTCAAGGATGATCACCGATCCGTATTTTTTTGACAGGTCGCCACATTGCAGGATGTGTTTCCGTCAATCCCAGTTTAACAGGCTGATGAATGACTTCTTTTTCTCCGAATGGCCAGTTAAAATTTTTTGCTATATCCACTACCGGTTGATTTTCGGATCCATTGTTATCAATGCTTATGATCAGCCTGGCTCCATCTGCTTTCCTGGCATTGGCAAGCGACGATAACAGCCTCTTCAGCGAATGAGGCCTGTTATAAGCAACTACGACAATAGCAGGGGAATATTTCATGTTGGGTTGAGTTTGGCGTCGCAATTATTGATTCTGTTTATTCCTTGCTCTTTTCCAAAGATAGCCGGTTGTCTGAACAATGTCATCTTTCTGCAGAATGATCAGGTGCACAAGGTAGATCAGCATCAATACAACCGACAGCCAGGTCATGTTAATCCAGACTGAAACTACCAGCAGCGTTGACAGAACAAGCTTTGGTATCCAGAACCGAAGGATTGTAGGGGTATCAAAACCGAAAGATTTTTTAAAACCATAGTACATTACAAACGGTATATCGACTATGATAAAAACAAGCGAATAAAACCGGAGCACATGCACCATTGAATATATGGAACCCCAGGCAATGGCGACAATGATCATGATATTGGTGGGAATACCGATTTTCATCAGCACATTTTCCTTCTTATAAAGTATAAAGATATTCCCGGTGGTTGAATTCAGTGTTTGGGTCAGGATCAGGATCCCGATATAGGGCAGCAGATCGGCAACCTCTATCCAGGCATCAGACCATAGAATACGTACAAGCGGTTTTGCAAAAAAGATCAAGTATTACGCACACCGGGTAATTCAGCACGCTGATCACTCCCAGTGTATTCAGATATTCCTTGTTTACGTCTCCTCCCTTGTCACCATGGTCCTTCAGACTTGGCATCAATACTTTTCCAAAAAGATTGGTGATGACACCCAGAAAGAGATTCAGCAGTTTATAGGCGCGGTCATATATTCCAAGATCCCTGGCGCCATATACCTTTCCAATGATCAGATTATCTGAATTCCTGGCCCAGTAATTCAGCATATTGAATCCGGTAAGGTTGCCAATGATACTTTTTGCCTGGCGAAATCCAACCACCAGGTATTTTCTTTTTAATATTTTGAATCTGCACACCGGTCAGCCGGCGATACATCACAATGCGAACAATGTTTCCGATGACCGGGGCAAGAACAAGTGACCAGTAAGAGAACTTAAAATATGCCAGGACAATCATGGCAGTGATTTCAAGAATTGTACAAACTACATCAATTATTCCCAGGCTATTGAATTTCAGTTGTTTGGAAAGTATCCCATAGGGAACTGTGATGAGCGACCGAAGAATAAAGCTCGATGACATCACAATGGTAGGCCAGAACAAGCAACGGGTTTTTATAAAATATTGCAATGGGGTAGGCAAGGGCAATGACAATGATGGTAAGTACCACTCCGATGATGACAGCCAGGTAATGGATGGTGGAATAGAATAATTCCTTGTAATCACTCCGGATGATAATATAGGAAAGGCCGGCATCAGAAAACTGGCCGATAAAACCGGTAAATACGGCAATAAGGGCAATCAGTCCGTATTCTGAGGGTACCAGTAACCTGGATAGAACAATACTTGATAAAAAACTCAGAATCTGGGTGAAATAACTGTACCCGCCGAGTATGATTATATTCTTAAATAATTTTTTGCGAAAACTCATCCCGGAAGGTGCTTAATTTTATTTAAAACTTTACCTGTAAATACAACGAAGAAGGATGAAAGGAGTTCTGAAAATCTGAACTGACGTTCTTTAACAAGCCTTTTTTCATGCCATGCAAGTGCTTCTTTATCTCTTCTGAGCGTGCGCCCCAGCAGGTATAGTCCATAATCTGCCCGTACTTTTTTATATTCCGATTCCAAAACAGGAAACATCTTTTTATAGATGAACAACTCTCTTTCGCGTAAGTTCAGATTGGTACGAAACCGGTCGGTATATTTGCTTGTGTAGGTTTGCTTCATGCCGGCGGGTGTAGCTCAATACCTGGAATACATAGCCCAGGTCGGAAATACTTAGCAATTCATAGGCAAGGGATGTATCGAAATGGTGACTGCTATAACTGAAGATCACCGGATATTCCTTCGTTTTCTTCAGAGTTTCCACCCGGTATAACACGGTGGTTTCAGAACCGGTGATCATGATCTTGTTCGACAGTTGTTCCAGCAATACATCTTTTCCTGAAAACAGGGGTCCGTTATAGAAATTTAACCCGTCACAATCCACATGACGGTTATCGAGGCGAAACGCGCTGCAAAATCCCGCAGTAGGATATTTTTCCATCACTTCCACCGTTTTCTCCAGGAATTCAGGCATGATCCAGTCATCCGCACAAACCACCTTGAAATATTTGGCACCTTCTGCCAGGTATTTATAGGTGTTATTGAAGTTGGTGGTCATGTCAACGAAATCTTCATTGGTGATCACCCTGAACCGCTTATCCCTGGCTTCAAAACTGTCGGCGATCTCCTTGCTTTTATCCGTACTGCGGTTATTGATTACATGACATTCCCAGTTCGTATAGGTTTGTTTCAAAATGCTTTCAAGGCATTCATGCAAATATCTTTCGCCATTATAAACAGGCACGCCTATTGAAACAAGCGGCCCTTCCGGATTATTTCCTGAATTCATCAATTCTGCTTTCCTTATTGCTTTTACTTTAGAGGATATCATTCTTATTTATCCGTGATGAGTAATTTTCCATTGACCGTGTTCCCTGAAATGCCCATTTTGTAAATATAGGCTCCCGGTTCTATACCTGAGTCACTAAAAATGATTACAGGCTCGCAATCGGCACAAAATACCCGGTGCAAAACCAGTTTACCCGTAAGATCAAAAAGATCGAATGTCAGATCGGAATTCCGGTTTTCCATCACAATAGAAATTCGGTCAGTTGCCGGATTCGGATAAATGAAATTCTTTTCATCTTTAATATTGGTCACCGGGGATGGGAGGTCTGTACGAATAACAAATGACTGGTCTACATTTACATGGCCATCGGTTACCCTGATTGAAACGCCTGAATTTCTTGGATCACCCGTCTTCGGCACTCCGGCCAGCAGTTTTGAATTGGCATAGAAGGTGAGCCAGTCAGGCTTCAGGTTCATTGAAACTACGAGTACATCTTCAATGTCCGGATCGGCTTACCTTGATTGAATAAATATATTGCATGTCCGGGAATGCTGTGTCGGGGGGTGTACTGGTGAATACCGGAGGATCATTTACAGGGTTCACAATGATCTCAAGGTAAAATGTGGCAGAAACAGCTCCTGACGGATCGCGAACATAGGATTCAACATAAAGGGTTCCGTTATAGTTCAGATCCGGCTGAACCGTATTTCCGCTAATGGTATAATTCAATCCCGGTGACATTACCAGGGTGAGCTGGTCAATCGTATTATCGGGATCGGTAATATTGAAATTATTTAAATTCACCAGGTAGGGGTGATCTTCGTCAATGATAATGGAAGGCTGGCTGATATAAACCGGTGCATCGTTCACCGGATTTACCGTTATGAGGGCCGGATAGCTCGCACCCTGGAGGGATGCATCGCGCACGGCTACATTTACGATCAGGTTACCATTGTAGTTGGGTGCAGGTGTAACCGTGTTGCCGCTTACCGTATAATTTGTTCCGGGTAAGACCACCAGCTGAAATGTGGAGGGATCGCTGTCGGGATCAAAAACCGTAAAATCCGACAGTTTGAGCAGGATGCTGTTATCTTCGTTTATACTAAGTGCATTCTGTGTGGTGATCACAGGTGCATCATTAACCGGCGTTATAATAAATTCCACCGTGTCAGCATCCGATTTGATGAAACTGCCGCCCTTTTCCCCGGTCGGTTGCAATAAAAACCACATTCTGGGTTCCGTTCCAGTCTGGATTAACAGGGGTTATCACTGCCTCACGGTTTGCATTGATGAGGATATTCAGATTGGATGAGCCTATCTGGGTGGTGGTCCAGGTAATATACTGGTCTGCATCTTCCACATCACTTACATAATTATCGAGGGGTATGGTAGCAAAGGCAGAACCTTCCGAAACGGCCTGGTTGGGAATCGGGCTGATAACAGGGGCTGCATTGTAATTGGCAATGAACTTCGAGTACCACAGGTTGGCCATTTTTGCGTATCCGCTGGGACTGGGGTGAATTCCTTCCGGATCATTATAATACATATCCCCGTTGGGAATGTACCTGTAATCAAAGCCGGCATCATGCTCCATATCCACAATGACAATTTTATCGCCATTGGCGATTCTCTGCTCCGCCATGGCTTTTATTGTATTATTCCACAAGGATGTGGTGTAGGTTTTCGGTGCGTCGTTGCCATCTGCCAGTTTTCTCCGGTTGATGATCAGGGCAAGGAATACCACTACCGTTTTATGTGCCCTTGACCTCATAGGCATCCACCTGGTCGAGAATGCCGGAAACACGCTGGTTGGCGATTGCATCCGGTTCATCGGCCGTACCGTCGTGTGTAATATCGTTTGTGCCGATGCTCAGTAATATGACATCGGGATTAAACGCATCGAGGTAGGGTCCTGCTGTTTCCTGGTTACCCCATCTCTGATCATATCCTGTGATCAGCATGGTTTCCAGGTACTGATCGCGGGTACCGTCAATGCCACCACACTGGCAATCTGCGAAGTTGTCCAAACAACCATAGGATTTGCTCCCAACAAAATCAATATTATAACCGGCAGCGGTCAGCAAGGCCTTGAGGTTTTTCCGGTACGCAATACGGTATCCCGGATCTTCCTGTCCGTTCATCCATCCTTCAGTCATTGAATTTCCAAGGGGCAGGATCTTCAGAGGTGTCTGGCCCATCGCCGGTGCAATAAAACATGCTGAGATCAGAAGTGTCTTCAGAAAGGGTAAAATTGGCAACTTCTTCATAATAACATTTTGAAAATGAGGATAAAAAGATTTCGGATTCAGGTATTGATTTAAATTGACAAAACCAGGGATCAGGTATTTGATACCCAATCCCTGGTCAATATCGCGACAAAGTTATTTAACTATTACAAATCTGCCGATATTATTCATTGTGTTGTTGATTATATGCAGATAATACGTGCCGGTTTCAATTCCATTCAGGTCGAGCCTGTAATTTGAACTGTTGGCCGGAACCGTTACTTTGGAGATAACACTGCCATTGGCATTGATCACTTCCAGGCTGGTCTGTTCAGCCAGTTTTTCAAACCGGATATCCAGGAATTCCTTTGCGGGAACAGGATATATTCTAATGCCTGCTGCTTCGAGATCATTTAAGCCACTTGCTGCATCTACAACGATCACAAAGTCAAAGTCCACATCAACCTTACCATCCGATACGCGAAGGATGACAAGAGCCTGGCCCACGTCAGAAGGTTTGGGTGTTCCTGTCAGAACGCCGGTTGATGCTGAAAAGGCCAGCCAATCGGGTTTCTGTATTACTGATTTGGTAAGTGTTGCATCATCCACATCGGTTGCCGAAAATATATACGCGTACAAATTACCGGCTTTGAATGTTCAGATCGGGTGAAGTTGTAACTACAGGAGGATCATTCACCGGATTAACTGTTATTATAGCCTGGAATGGCTGACTGTCTTTACTCGGGATCGCTTGCAATCACATTCACAGTTAACTGGCCATTGAAATTGGCAGCAGGTGTTACTGTATTGCCGACGTATGTATAATTGGTACCGGCCTGAACCTTCAGGGATATGTCTGTCAATGGATTGTCTTCATCCGTGATGGTAAAATTAGCCTTCTGAAGTGTGATGGCCACATCTTCATTGGTACTGAGGGCAGCCTGTGCGGATATTACAGGTGCGTCATTAACTGCAATAACTTCCAGCGTATAGGTTTCATGAATGGTTGCATGTCCGTCGGTGATGCTGATATCCACGCTGCTGCTTCCGACATCGGCATTGCCGGGTGTACCTGTAAGGGTGGCACTTCGTGCATTGGCTGCATGTGTAAAGGTAAGCCATGAAGGTTTGCTGACCACTGTCATATTGATGTTATCATTCACATCAGCATCGGTAACTGTCAATGTATAGGAATAGGGTGCATCCTCATTAACAGAAGCGACAGGCGTTGAGCTCACCACAGGGGCGTTATTCACATCCACAACGGTGATCACAAAGGACTGATCTTTCTGCAGTTTTCCGTCAGATACACGCAGGGTTACATTGTTGGCACCCACAGCACCTGTTCCGGGAGTACCGGTAAGGATGGCGGTTTTTTGTCCGGGTACCCAGGTAAATGTACACCAGGAAGGTTTTGTAACTGCTGATAATACGAGTACATCTGCCACATCCGGGTCATCCGCGGTAAAAGTATAGCTATAGAGAGCTCCCTCGCTGGCATTGGTAACCGGGGTTGAAGTGACAGCCGGTGCAAAATTACCAAGGGCACAATGACCAACAGGCAGACCGTTATTATAGTATGAAGCTGGCTTCGGAGGCGGTTACAGCGCGGTTATAAATGGCAATTTCATCGAGTGATGCCGGTAAAATGATACTCAGGATCTCCTACCAGTGCACGGTGCAAATATCCCACATTGATTTCAGTAGGATTATCAGCAATAAAGCTATTCAGGTAACTCATTGCCTGGTTGTCTTCCTGAACGCCGTCGACAAAAAGCATGTTTTTTTCGAGGCTGCCATCTCTCACGGCAACGACATGATGCCATTGTCCGTCGGCCACATTCTTAACTCCGGTTAAAGTAGCTAAATGGCCACCATTATCCTGCAATTCAAATACAGCATGTCCCGCAAGCATCGGTTCCAACAAACCAGGTGGCAACAGTTGGAATAAGTCAAGCCTGTTTCGGCCAACACATACCATATTGGCAAGGCTGGTTGTTTTTAACCAGAATTCAACTGAAAAACTTGAATTTGACTGCCATTCAAATTCAGTCCCGTTGTCAGGAATATCCAGCTTGGTGGTATGCATTGAACGTCTGTGCACCTTTGATCTTGCCGGGTGTGGCAGAGGGTGCAACCGGGGCTGTTGCATTATGGGCAGCATAGTAATCGGCATACAACGGACCGTTGGTTTCGTCCAGTTTCAAAAGTACCAGCAGGTTATTCGGACAAACAGTAGCTTCAGAAATATATATTCTGAAGGTTTGTGTATCAGCCGGAGCGATTGTATTGTCGGCACGTACCTTTACAAGTCCGTCATCTGCAATAGAAGCAGGAGTCCAGGAAATTAAGCCCGTGTACTGGAATTAATTGTCATTCCAGCGGGTTTGGTGATCAGCGAATATTGCATGCTGGCCTGGGATCCGCCGGCACGTACTGTATAATTGTAGAGTGAACCAACGGATGCAGCTGTTTTGGGAACCGAGGAAATATTCGGGTTCAATCCATCACAAAATCCTACCCCAATATTGGCACGGGAAATATAATTGCTTATATCCGAAGGGGTGAGGGCTTTATTGAAAATGCCGACCTCATCCAGGGAACCCTTGTAATAGTATCCCATTATATTGCTGCTCATCAGATAACTGAAGGCAATATTGTACGAATTGGTAAAATTGCCGGTATAGTCATGTGTTATCTGAGTCCACCACATTGCCATCTACATAAAGAATATTCTTCTGACTGGCATCGTCCCTTACGCATACTACCTGGTGCCAGTTGCCGTCATTATAGCCGGCAGTGCTTTCAATCTGCTGAAAATCATTATTGGCATCACTCAGCAAAAAATTGACCTTGCCGGAACCATTTACACCGGTTGAAATAAAGGCGCCCAGGGGAGAACCTCCGCCGTAATCACCCTTGCTGATGATCACATGGTCCTGTCCGCCATACTCAACTTCCGTAAATTTCATCCAGTATACAATGGTGAAACTGTGAATTGGCAGGGAATGCATAAGCCGCACTGTTTGTGACTGAAGCCCTGTCAGTATAGTCAAAATACTGGGATACACCCACTTTTCCATTTTCATCAGCAGCAAGTTCAACATTGCAGTTGGCATTGTGGCCACCTGCAAAATCAGTGAGGGTTAATCCGCCTAATTCATCCATTTTCCAATAGGAGACCAGGCCGGTGGGACAATTTTGCGCGTTTAATTTGCCAATTGGCATAAACGCCAGGAAAAACAAAATCAGTCCTGCGAAAAAACGCATATTTTTCATGAGAAGTGGGATTAATTTTAGTTATTGGTTTATTTGTTGCGATTATGGTTAACCAGCTGACCTGCTTATCAGTCCGCAACTGGTTTTTTAGAATAATGACCAAAACATAAAAAACCAGGGACTCTTTGAAAATCAAAAGCAAGTCCCTGGTTAGTTTAATCAAATCATCGGATTTATTTTGTTACTACGAATCTGCCGATGTTATTCAGGGTTGAATTTTTCAGATGCAGCAGATAGGTACCGTTATTCACACCATTCAGATCAAGTTCATAAGTTGTCTGATTGGCAGGAATAGTTACCTGTTTGATTGTTTGTCCGCCGGTTGAAATCACTTCAAGCTGAGTTTCTTCGGCCAGTCTTTCAAATTGTATGGTCAGGAATTCCTTTGCGGGAACAGGATAAATTCTGATTCCTGCTGATTCAAGATCATTGAGTCCTGAAGCGCTTTGAACATCAATGATGAAATTATAATCCACATTGACAATTCCGTCAGAAACACGCAGGATGATCAGCGTCTGACCATCGTCAGTGTAGGCAGGTGTACCTGTCAATACGCCTGTTGAGGCTGAAAATGCCAGCCATCCGGGTATCTGTATTGCTGATTTGGTAAGCGTTGTATTTGCATCTGCATCTTCGGCAGTAAATACATAAGCATACAAATCACCTACATGAGCTACCAGGTCCGGGTTTGTTGAAGTAACCACCGGTGGATCATTCACGGGATTAACTGTAATTGTAGCTGCAAAATCCGCACTGCTGAGACTCAGGTCACTGGCCACCACAATAACGGTAAGCTGACCGTTGTAATTGGCTTCCGGTGTTACAACCAAACCATTAGCTGTATAATGTGCACCCGGTTTCACTGAGAGTGTAATATCCGAAGCGGGATTGTCCACGTCCGTGATGGTGAAATCGACTTTCTGAAGTGTAATGGCAACATCTTCATCCGTTGAAAGTGCAATCTGGGCTGTAATTACAGGAGCATCATTCACAGGGGCTACCACCAGCTGGTATGTATAGGGTACTGTAGCATGTACCATCACCAATATGTGATATCAATGGTGGAGCTTCCAACATCTGAATTGGTCGGTGTACCGGATAAAGTAGCTGTTTTAGTGCCATCTACATAGTCAAAGGCCAACCAGGAAGGTTTGGAATTTACAGTCATGTGGATCACATCTGCAACATCAGCATCCGTAACCGTTAAGGTATACGTATAAGGATCATCCTCATTAACAAGCGTACTTGGCGTGGAAGTCACAACCGGAAGGTCATTTACATTTTCTACTATGATTGTAAAGGACTGGTCGATTTGAATATGACCATCACTTACGCGAAGGGTTACCGGATGATTACCCACATTGGCATTTGAAGGAGTACCAGCGAGGGTGGCTGACTTCTGGCCTGCGGTATAGGTAAAGGTAAGCCAGTCAGGTTTTGTTACGGCTGATAAAACAATTACGTCGCCAGCATCAACATCATCCACAGTGAATAAATAGGAATAAGGTACATCTTGTTTTGCAGCTGTAACCGGGGTTGAAGTAATGACCGGTGCAAAGTTTCCGAGTGCGCAATGACCGACCGGATGCCTGTTATTATAGGATGCATTGCTTCTGAAGCGGAAATAGCCCGGGTGTAAATACCAATTTCATCCATTGATCCGATGAAATGATATCTTCATTGTCCTGAAGTTAGCCCGGTTAAGATATCCTACGGTAATATGAGTCGGATCATCAGCACTGAAACTATGCGGATAATCCATGACTGACTTCATTATCCTTTACACCATCAACATATAATAATATTCTTTCCTGCTGAACCATCTCTTACAGCAATTATCTGATGCCATACGCCATCCGTCAATCACGGTATTTCCTGACAGTGCCATAATTGTTCCAGGAATCACGCAGTTCAAATTGTGCGGTTCCTGCTGCTATTTGTACCAGCAAACCAGAAGGTTGCCATTTGATATCATACTGTTTCTGCCAATACATACCATGTCGGTTGGTAGACGTGTCTTGATCCAGAATTCAAAGGAGAAACTGGCATTCGCACTGCCAGTTAAATTCAGTTGTATTTTCAGGAATATCTATTTTGGTAGCATCAGTCGAAAATCTGTCCACCGCCTATGATACCGGTGGTAGCTGAAGGTGAGGAGGCTGCGGTTGCATTATGCGAGCCATAGAAATCGAAATAGGTGGGGCCGGACGTTTCATCCAGTTTAAACAATGCCAGCAGGTTACTTGGACAAACAGGTGCTTCGGCAAGGAATATCCTGAAGCTCTGAGTATCGGCCGGGGCTATCCCGTTGTCGGCACGTACCTTAACAAAAGCATCTACATTAATAGTGGTAGGAGTCCATGAAATTACGCCGGTGGTTGAATTGATCGTCATACCGGCAGGTTTGGTAAGCAATGTATAGGCCATTCCGGCAGTTAATCCGGTGGCACGAACCGTATAGGAATAAGGACTGCCAACAGTGGCTTTTGTTATCGGGATTGAAATAATATTGGGATTATAACCATCGCAATATCCGATACCCAGGTTGCCCTTGCTGTTGTGATCCGTTACCTCGAGCTGGCTTAAACCGCGGTTATAAATGGCCAGTTCATCCAGTGATCCGGCATAAATAATATTCAGGATCACCGCTACGCAAAAGGTAACCTACACTGATATATGAGTTTGATGAAAAACCTGCAGGATAGTCATAATGTTACAGACGCTACCACTGAACCATCAATATACAATATGTTTTTATGGGGTTCCCTTACAGCCACAATATGATGCCATGCACCATTATTATATGAACTGGGACTTATTAGACTCTGAAAATTTGAGGAACCACTACCATTTTGATCACGCAAATCGAAAAAGATCTTTCCGGTATTGTGCTCAGCACCAATGGCCCAATATACACCAGCAACCTGGTAATCGCCCCTGCCAATGAAAATGTGATCATATGCACCAAAGGATACATCGGTGAATTTTACCCAGAATTCTACTGTAAAACCTGTATTTACTGGAAAATTAAAGCCAGGTGCACTGGCGATATCCACGGTGTTTGTGCCATTGAGGATCACGGCATTGCCAACCCTTCCATTTGCATCACTTCCCAGGGGAACATCCGTGGTGGCATTGTTGTTGGCATAGGCATCATCAAGAACAGTCCCGCTGGTCTCTTCCAATTTCCAGTAAGAAACCATACCCGTAGGGCATGTCTGTGAGTATCCATAACTGACAAGAAATGCTGCCAGTATGAGCAAAAGTAGTTTGTGGTGTAGATTTTTCATGTTCATAAAGTTGAAATTAGTTTATTCTTAATAGGTACGATATATCTTTACAATAGTTACAATAAGCAACCGGTTTTATTTCACCTTAAATATGGCCCAAATGTAATTTATTTAGCATGTAAGAGCGATGTAAATTATTGCATTTTGATCAAAGTTCAGGAGCAAATGACAAACTGGTCTTTTCCATTGTCGGCGTTTAATACTGAAAACTTTCGTTTTCGGCGGAATCCCGTCAGGGATTATCTGTCGGTAGAAAATGCAGTCGTGCAGTCGTGCAGTCGTGCAGTTCTGCGGTTTTGCAGTTCTGCAGTTCAGCAACCAAACTTCAAACTTCAAACTTCAAACTCCAAACCCCAAACTTCAAACCTCAAACCTCAAATTCATAATTCATCATTCATAATTCATAATTTCTTAATGTATTTCTTCGGAATGATTGACGTTTCAAACGCCGGATCGGTTTCTTCCCCGCGGACAATCCTGAAAAACCGTTCCCTTAATTTTGTGAGGATCGGTCCGTTCGGATTCAGGGGAAGTCCATCAATTGAATTGATCAGTACCAACTCTGCCAAGGTGCCGCAAATAGCAAGTTCATCGGCAATCAGCACTTCTGTGTGATCAATCGGCCTGCGGACAAAAGGAATTTTCAGTGTTTTTGCCATGGCCTCGATAAATTCGAGCGTAATACTTTCAAGTGCACCTTCTGAGGCGGGTGGGGTATAGATCACTCCATCCCTTACCATCAGCACGCACGATCCGGTTGCCTCTGCAACCCGGCCTGCACCATTCAACAGGATCATATCCGAATAATTCCTGGATTTTCCTTCCATACGGGCCAAACGACCCATCTGGTAATTCGAGGATGTTTTGATCCTGGCCGGAAGTGCGGAATCAGAGGCACGTTGCCACGTGCTGATACCCAGATCAATGGGCTCAGGAATTACCTTGTCCTGGTGATAGGCTGTAAGGATCAGGTCGGCTTTCGTTCCTTCCCCCCAGTGGCCTTCCACTACATAGAGGGTAGTCCGGGCCCACATGTCACGCTCTTTGGAAAGGAGGGTTCCCATAAGCTGGAATATCGCGTCCTGGTATTGCTCAAATGTCCATGGACAGGGAATATGAAGCAGCCGGGCCGACCGTAATAATCTTTTATAATGCTTCTCAAGAAAAACGATTCCGAAATTCCCGTGAATATCCCAATAGCCTTTGATCCCTTCAAAAACATTTAATCCGCGGGTGACTGCCTCGCAGCCGATATGTAAAACCGCCTGGTCCCAGGGAATGATCTTGCCATCCATGTAGGCATAGTCGGGACGTTGTAATTTAGTTGCCATGAGTTTATCTGTTGATTTGTTGATTTATTGATTTGTTGATTTATTGATTTGCCTCGTCCGTACGCTGCCGCTGAAGCTTTAGCGCAAGTGTCCATAGCTTTAGCGAAGGCGGGATGATTAATTTATTTGATGATTTATTAATTTCTTGATGCATTGATTTAAAATATATTTTTCCGGGAAGGAAAATCTAGCGATGGGTTTGAAACCCATCTCTACATCATCTGTCTCCGGAGATCATCTATACCGGTTTAATCAGTCCCTTAGACAACAGCATTCCCGCCGCTTCGCGGATGATACTCAGTTCCATTCCCGACAGCATGCAGATATCGGTTAGTGTATGCGCGCCATCAGAATAATTCAGCACCCATAAAAAAGCAAGCTGCAATTTTTTACTGTCGTTCCTTCCTCCCACATTGTCGTATAATCCGCGTTTGCCAAGCTGCGGTTCTCCCTTTGGAAACTGATTGACATACGCGCGGTCCCCTTCAATAAATCCCACAATATGCTGAAATACAGCCAAAGAATCATTCAATCCCTTTTCCGAAATAAGATCAAAATTATCGGCTGAGGTATGATATTCCGGATATTCACCAAACGGAACACGGGTAATATTACCTACAGGAAGATTGAATCCTGGCGAACAGAATTGCCTTTCATCATACCCGTAGGGAATGAAATCTATAATCTCTGACTGAACAGGCCATTTTGACAAGGCATATTCCACAATGCGGTCGATCCGGGCCGTGGCCTGCCTCGACCGTTTATAGGTGAAGCGGCTGTCAATTCCCAGCAGGGAAGTGACGAGTCCGTATTTGATCCGTCCGAGGATATTTTCATTCCGGGCAAGCCAGGTTATGGCGCCGATGGTACCGGGAATGAACAGAAACCGGTAGGTGTAATGCCGGTGTGTATTGGCCAGTTCCTTTGCAAGGCTCATGCATACCGCAATTCCCGAGAGATTATCATTGCAGAGAGAGGGATGGCAGATATGCGTGGAAATCAGTACTTCCTCTTCGGTGTCTCCTTCCAGCAATAGTTCGCCATAGGTGAGATAACCCTGCGACAGGTCGGTGTCAATGACCACATCATAAAGTCCTTCCTGCAGCGTCAGTAACTGGTTGTGGCTGATGCAAAAACCCCAGTTTTCGGCATAATATGAAGTACGGTAGGGTACAAGATCCGGTTTTTCAGGGTATGCTGAATAAATGGGGTTTTAACTCGGCCAGACTCATTTTGGACTTAACCGGGGTGCTGTAATTCAGCACATGGAGATTCAGTTTTTTAAAATCGACGATTTTCCTGCCGGCCGGATCGAGTATATAGGCATCCCGGATATTCCATTCTTTGGGAATTTCCCAGTCGAGAACCTTCGTTCCGGTGGGCACTTCATGGATCTGAAGGGGAATATGTGACCCGATGAGGCTGAGGGTTTCCCTTACGCCGTTGCCGGTGATGCTTCTGCAAATGGGGAATAATTCTTTAATAAACTCAATCATAAATAATATATTTCAAGCCAGCAGGATTAAATTACACAGAGAACACAGAGAATGCACAGAGAAACACAGAGGATTATAATCTGAATCTCTTAATGCCGTTCTTTAATAAAACAACGTTAAAATTAATAAGTAATCCTAATTCTTTTTTAGCAAACTTCATATAAGAAAGTATCTGAGCCTCATGAAAACTATTAAAACATTCAACTGTTTTTAGTTCCACAACGACTCTGTCCTCTACCAATAAATCCATTCTGTAACCACATTCCAGAAAAATATCCTTATAAACAACAGGCACGGGTTTCTGTCTTTCAACAGAAAAACCAGCTTTTTCCAATTCGTAGACTAAACATTCTTCGTATGAAGATTCCAATAGACCAGGGCCTAGAATCTTATGGACCTCAATTGCGCAACCAATTATTTTTTCAGTTATTTTATTGATTTCCATTACTAAAATATTTCTCTGTGCCCCTCTGTGTATTCTCTGGGTACTCTGTGTAACGTTTTAAAATACACTTAATTCAGGGATGAAGGTAACGAACTTACCCCCCCAGTCCCTTATGTATTTCAACTGCTCACTGATTTCCTTTTTGAGGTTCCAGGGAAGGATGATCACATAATCGGGTTTGAATTCGGCAATGCTGTTCAGGTCCTTCACCGGGATATGACTGGCCGGCAAATACTTGTTCTGCTTATACGGCGAGGCATCCACGGCAAACCGGATCAGATCCGTGCCTTTCACCCCGCAGTAATTCAACAATGTATTTCCTTTGGCAGCTGCTCCATATCCGATCACCGTTTTTCCTTCTCTCTGTGCCTTGATCAGGAATTCCCAAACGGCATATTTGATGTTTTCAACCCGGGGCTGAAAATTATTGTAATATTCGAGATTTCTCATGCCGGCTGCTTCTTCGCGTTGCAGCAATCCGGCCACGTTGGGAGAAATCGATTTTGTTTTGTCATCTTTATGTTTGGCAAAGATCCTCAAAGAACCTCCGTGGGTCGACAGTTCTTCCACGTCAAACATCTCCAGTCCCTGGCTTTCGAAAATCCTTTTTACGGTGATGAATGACAAATACGAAAAATGCTCATGATAGATCGTATCAAACTGGCATTCTTCAACAAGTCTCATCAGGTGAGGAAATTCAAACGTTACAACCCCGGTGTTTTTCAGGGCAATTTTAACTCCCTGAACAAAATCATTGATATCGGGCACGTGGGCCAGCACGTTGTTACCAAGGATAAGATCAGCTTTTATATTTTTATCCACCAGCCGGGTACGGGCAAAATCGGCTCCAAAAAAATCAACGATGGTGGGAATTCCTTTTGAAACGGCTACTGCAGCAGTATTGGCAGTTGGATCAACACCCAGCACCGGTACGTTATGCGCAGCAAAATATTGCAGAAGATAACCGTCATTGCTGGCAATTTCAATCACCTGGGATTTTTCATTGAAACCGAATCTTTCTACCATCATATCGGCATACCGCTTGGCATGAGCCAGCCAGCTTGTTGAAAATGAAGAGAAATAGGTGTATTCACTGTTAAAAATGGAATCTGCCTTCCGCATTTCATCTACCTGCACAAGCAGGCAGTTATGGCAGGTGAATATCTTAAGCGGAAAAAAAGTTTCAGGTTCATTTAACTGCTCCGGTCTGAGCATGTCATTTGATGGGGGACAGTTGATCAGATCAACAAAAACATGGTTGAGTTCGGTTTTACAATGTCTGCATTTCATAAGGTTATTCCTTTAAAACTTTTGTCTAATAATTAATGAGTCTGGTCTTTTTCTGTGATTTCCGATACCGGTAACGGCCATTTTATGCCAATCAGCGGATCGTTGTATCGGATGCCTGCTTCATGTCCGGGAACATAGTAAGCAGTATGGTGATAGATCAATTCAGTATTGTCTTCCAGGGTTTGGAATCCATGAGCAAATCCTTCCGGAATATAGAGCGACAGCATGTTGTGTTCAGAAAGCTCAACGGTAAAATGCTGAAGAAAGGTGGCTGAATCCTGCCTGATATCAATGATGGCATCGAAAACCCGTCCCCTGATACAACGGATCAGTTTGATTTCGCTGTACGGGGGTAACTGGTAATGCATGCCACGGATTGTTCCTGTTTTAATTGTACGGGAATGGTTGAACTGGACAAACTCCTTTTTATGGTTCAACTTCGCAAATTCATTTTTACAGAAAGTGCGTGCAAACAGGCCGCGGTCATCAATATGAGGTTCGGGCTTTACAACGTATGCACCCTTTAAGGGAGTTTCCGTGAAGATCATTTTGCCAGCGCCAGATTTTGGTCAATAATTTTTCCTTCGAGAAGTTCATTGACCACAAACAGCCTGATGAGCTGAGACTGCCTGTAGTTCTGATCGCTGAAACCGATGGCATTCAACCCGGTTACCAGGTCCTTGATGGACTGCCGCAGATCATATACCGGCAAATGCCCGGGGGCCATTTTTTCAAATTTGTCGAAACTTACCTTATACGATCTTTTATCAGGTTGTGCGTCTTTGTTAATCGACACCTTGGTTTCCGGTAAAATTACATGAATGGCGTGTGCCAGTTCCTTTACCTGGTAATTCCAGATATTGCTTCCTGTATTGATGACGAGATAGTTTCCCCCATTCGAAGCTTTTCTTTCAATGCCCCAGATGATAGCCCTTCCCATGTCGCGCACATTGATCAGCGGTCGCCATGGGAGAACCGTCACTCATGATGTTGATCTCACCGCTGGCCACAGCGCCGGCAACAAAGTCATTCAGCACCAGGTCGAGCCTCAGCCTGTCGCTCATTCCACATGCTGTGGCAAAGCGGAGGCAGGTGACCATGAATTTATCATCCGCCAGGGGAGCCAGATCGCGTTCTGCAAAAACTTTTGAACGTGCATAGGCTGTAAGCGGATTTACCGATGACTCTTCGGTTCTGGCATCTGCTTCGGCAAAACCATACACCGAACAGCTCGATGCAAATACTACTTTTTTAACGCCCATCTTCTTTGCCTTTTTGGCTATGTCGATCACAGCCTCATAGTTGACGTCGAGCGTTACTTTTTCAAATTTGTTGCCGATCGGATCGTTTGAAATAGCGGCCAGCTGCACCACTGCATCCACACCTTCCAGCAATTTTTCAGGGAACTGCCTGTACATCACCATAATGCTGGGCATTGAGCAGCATTTCAGGAGCAGTGTCCTTATTGGTAATGTGTTTGGCAAAATATCCAATGTCAAATCCCAGCAGTTCAGCATCAGGATAGGTCTTTCTGAGCAGTTTTACCAGTTCAGATCCAACATATCCCAGGTTTCCTGTGATCAATATTTTCATAATATATGTTTTAAGTGATAGTTTATACGATTTACCAGATTTTCCAGGGCGCCTTGCCGGAATTCCACAAATCTTCAAGGACATTCTTGTCCCGGATGGTGTCCATTGGCTGCCAGAATTCCTGATGCCTGTAAGCAGATAATTTATTTTCCCTTGCCAGCTTTTCAAGAGGATCTTTTTCAAAAACAGTGGAATCTCCCTCAATGTAGTCGAAGATTCCGGGCTCCAGAACAAAGAAACCACCATTGATCCAGGCCGTGCTTTCATCCTTTTGCTTTTCCCTGAAATTGGTCACCTTGGTCTGGTCACTTTTCAGCGAGATGGTTCCAAACCGGCCGGGCTCCTGCACTGCAGTCAGTGTGGCAATTGTATTCTGCGATTTGTGAAATGCAATCAGTTCGTCAATTTTCACATTGCTCACGCCATCTCCGTATGTCATGCAAAACGCTTCATTTCCCACATATTCCTTCACCCTTTTTAACCTGCCGCCCGTCATTGTATTCAATCCGGTATCCACCAGGGTTACTTTCCATTCCTCGCTCTGGTTGTTGAGAATCGACATGGTGTTGTATTTCAGATCGAAAGTCACATCGGACTGGTAAAGAAAATAATTGGCAAAAAATTCTTTTATAATGGTTCCTTTATAACCCACACAAATGATGAATTCCTTTATGCCATAATGAGCATAAATTTTCATGATGTGCCACAGGATTGGTTTTCCACCAATCTCTACCATGGGCTTTGGACGTACACCGCTCTCTTCACTGATGCGTGTACCAAATCCTCCTGCGAGTAATACTGCTTTCATTTTTTTACCTGGGTTATAAGTTTTGGATTAGATGATATCGTTGTAAATTAAGTTCAATATAGCGATGAGGCATATTTATTGTCCATTTTCTCAAGAGTCAGACGCAACGCTTTATCTACACCCTTTTTATTCCAATGTGTATCGGTTCCGTAATACAATGTGTCCTTTGACGATTTAAATTCATGATACAAATTAACATACTGAACATGCCTTTTGTCCAGTTCATTATACAATCGTGGCAGAAAATTGTTGTATGGCCTGATTATCTACCATCTCATGGTAAATGGTATATTTGTTCGGGATGGGCATGAAAACAAGATCCAGGTTATAGGTCTCTTTCAGGTTGTTACTCAGGGCAAGAATATTGTCGGCATATCGTGCTATTTCCTCATCGGTATATTGATAATAAAAGCCGCCCGGTTCATTCCCGAATTCCTTCTCATAAAAAAGCCAGGGATCCTTTTGCAATGTTATATTTTGCAGTCAGCGGGGAAATATATCCGAATAGATTGAAACGCATTGAAGCAAAAAATTCATAGATGCCATTAAAAATATATCCTCTCTTGAGCAGTGTTGCATACAGTTTTTCCGAATTCTTTTTGAACAGGAAGTTTTTGACCTGGCTCGTAAGGCGACTGTTTTATCTCCTGTGGCATGCAATTGACCTCATACGGTTTATCGAATTTTACAGGAACGTTTCTTTCTATCGTTTCATAGATAATATATTTTGATGAACTACTTTTCGTGTAGGCATTTGAATTCAATGTACAAAAGGGATTGGCCTGTGTCGGATCCTGCGTCATGTAGGAATATACCTTCACATGCAATGTATCCGACAATCTTTCAGGCAATGTTTTCTGAAAGGATACATCAAAGAAACTGTCTCCAAAAGTTAATATATCTGCCTCGTTCAGATGTGGGATTCTTTTCTGATAACCTGTATTTTCTTACCGGTTCGGAAAATCCTGTTTAAATTCAGAAATACAGTTATAATAGTAAAGATCCCCGTATTTGTTGAAATCATGGGTTTCCACATCCATTTTTTCACTCAGTGCGAAATTCATCAATGGAAAAATCCTTACAGCCAGAATGGCATATAGACAAATGGCTCCAAGAACATATATTATTATTCGCAAATTCTTTTCTTTCATCGTTATATTCCTTAAAACTGAAAATAAATGAAATCGGCTGATTTCCAAACCCCTAAAGCAAGCAACGAAATAATGGAAGCGAAATAAACCGTCCATCTTACAAAAGCCGGAGATACCCTTATTTTTTCAAATAAATTGGATCTTTCTTCAAGTGCCTCAATAAGAAATAAGAACAGGATCAGGAAGATGCTGATATACATGTCAATTGGAAATTCAAAAAGATTCAGATTTTGAAAGGTATCAAACCTGAAAATATGGCCTACAATATACATGGCATCATCCAGTGACCTGGCCCTGAAAAAAATCCAGGCAAACGAAGCCAGATAAAAGGTAATGCCAATCTGGATGACTTTCAAAAGCATCGGAACCCTGTCGAGACCCGTAAACTTATTGATACGGTCTCTCGGCAGGCTGTGTTATTTTGGCAAAAACCATATAAAATCCATGCAGTGCACCCCAGATAACAAAGGTCCAGTTAGCACCGTGCCACAAACCGCTGACAAGGAACACCATGAAGGTATTAAAATAACCGCGCAATATCGGGACCCGGCTTCCGCCCAGGGGTATATACAGATAATCCCTGAACCAGGTTGAAAGGGAGATGTGCCATCTTTGCCAGAACTCACGGATGCTTTGCGCGAGATAGGGCCTGTTGAAATTCTGCATGAGATTTACGCCCAAAATCCTGGCTGTACCGATTGCAATGGATGAATAACCTGAAAAATCGCAATATATCTGGAATGTGAAGAAGAAAGTCGCAATAAGCAATTGGGTTCCATGATGGTCCTGCGGATTGTCATATACCACATTTACATATTCAGATATTCTGTCGGCTATTACTACCTTTTTGAATAAACCCCACACAATATGTTTCAAACCCTCGGCTATCCTGTTAAAATCAAGCTGTGGTTTCACGGTGGAACTGAAAGAGCATATGCTGCGGCCTTTCAATAGGTCCGGCAACAAGCTGGGGGAAAAACATTACATAGAGTGCATATATGCCAAAGTGCCTTTCCGCTTTCTGATTATTCCGGTATACCTCAATGGTATAGCTCATTGCCTGGAAAGTATGAAAGGACAATCCGATCGGAAGCAAAATAGACAGATATGGTATTGGATTTTCAATTGTAAATCCCTTTAGCAGGATGGAAAGGTTTTCGTTAAGGAAATTGTAATATTTGAATACGGCCAATACCCCGGTGTTGGCTATAATACTGGCAATCAAGAAGTAATTTGCGTTTTCTTCCCTTTGTATTTTCAAGCAGGATACCGGCAAAATAATCGACTACAATGGTAAAACCCAGGATCAGAATATATACCGGTACAAAAACCATATAAAAATAACAACTGCTCAAAAGCAGCAACGCCCACCGGTATTTGTGCGGTAAGGCATAATACAGCGCAACAACAATGGGAAAGAAAATCAGAAATTCAAGTGAGTTAAAAAGCATAATGTCCTAACCAGATTAAGTAATACAACAAAACATATACTTACTTGAAACGGCAAAGGTTGTTTTTTTTTGAATAAATTATCTTCACTTTTTTATAAAAGGAGATTTTGTTTGGATTAAATCCTGAATAGTTATATTGATGAATCTGTTATAGTAAGGACAGGTCGCGACACTGTTCCGTACAAACGGATTTTCCCTAAAGTGTTGAATGATCGATTGCACAAATTTACCGTATGGCATGCAACAATGCCGGCGGTTTCAGTGCGAAGGCGGTTTTGGCCAAGGGATACAGGAATAAAATGCTGACCTAGTGGCAAGCCTGATTTCATCCGGGGAAAAATCGCCCTCAGGACCGATCAGTACAAGGGTGTTTTTTCCGGGTCTGCAAACTTCACTTAGTTTTTTCCGGTCTGTTTCTTCACAATGGGCTATGAAAAGATCTGTATCATTTTTATCCTGTTTGGTAATAAATTCCTTGAAACCTGTGAGTTCATGAAGCACAGGATGAACAGGAATGATGGCCTGTTTCATGGTTGAAATGATCAGCCTTTCCAGCCGGTCAGTTTTCAGCACCCTGCGTTCGGAATGATGGCAGAGCAGGGGAGTGATGATATCGATACCTATTTCAACCGATTTTTCAATAAACCATTCAAACCGCTCTATGTTTTTTGTCGGTGCAATGGCAATGTGAATGGAATAATTGCGCTTTGCCTGTTTCTCGATTGTATCGGTAACCGTGAGCCTGCAATGCTTTGCATCGGGTAATGCAATCACCGCATTATAATATCCTCCGTTTCCATCAATAACCTGAACTTTTTCACCCCTGCCCAGTCGCAACACACGCACACAGTGGGCGGATTCTTCAGGTGAAAGGGTTATCTCCGGAAATACAATATCAGGGGCATAAAAAATATTCATGGTTCCTTGCATTCTAAATCAGGTTCACAGGTGTTTACTTTCGTTCTGACCAGTGGGAAATGGATGCCTCCGTCAAAGCCCAGGGGCATTTGCTTCAATAGTAGACAGTGCTGGCATCAAATCCAAGGGCTTTCACATCGGAGTGGCTGTACCTGATAAGAAACAGGTAGATGTTGATGATCAGTTTGTCAAAGAATTTAAAATCCAGGTCGGCAGTATTGAATCTGGTTAATGAGGATAAACTTAAAATCGGTGAGTATATTATGCTTTCGGAGGGAAGGATAACCGCTGAAAAGATCAATTGTCGCGCTTCACGGGCCAATTCATTTGTAACATTTCTGAACATCAGGTGTAATGCGGGGAGCTACCTTAAATCCCAGGATAGAAGTCGATCCGGGTCAGAATTCCCGGAATGATGTGCGGTTACCTTATAATCCATTGTGCGGGGATCATCCAGGATATCAACATGGATAATCCAGTAATGATCTGCCCGTTTGGGTTATTCAGGATCGACATGATGATCTTTGATTCAATGTCGGAAGTGCGGTTTGCCTTGGTAAGAAATACAAGGTTAGTGGCGATTTTTGGTAAACTTACGTCATTGCGGAGGTCCTTGATGACGTCAATATACTGTTCAAGCAGGCAGAAATCGGAGAAAGCGGTTGGTGATCTTCCGGCCATTATACCATGAAAGCATGATCAATTGACAACAGGCCGCCGATGGCCATGGGAAGATAGCCTCCGTTCATGAATTTAAACAGGTTGGCATAGAGAAATGCTCCTTCAACAGCAAGGTAAGCAGCCAAAAAACAAAAAGATCAGGTAAAATTTCACCCGCCTCATTGTGAAATAAAAGACAAGCAAAAAGGTATCGATCAACATGGTTATATTGATCGACAAGCCATAAGCCGCCTCCATCTTAGCCGATTCCTTGAATATAAGAACAACTATAAGGCAGGAAAAAAACAGGAACCAGTTGATACTTCCGATATACATCTGGCCTTTTATGCAAAGTCGGGTATTTTATCCTGATCCTTGGCCAGAAGTTGAGCGAAATTGCCTCGCTTATAAGGGTATAGGAAGCGGTCAAAAGTGACTGGCTGGCAATAATGGCTGCCGCGGTGGCCAGAACAATGCCAAATGGCAAAAACCAGGACGGCATAATGGCATAAAAGGGATTGGTAGTTTCCGTCATTTGGCTTACCATGACTGAGTATCCAGGCACCCTGGCCGAGATAATTCAGGATCAGGGTGGTTTTTACGAAGATCCAGGAAACCCGTATGTTTTTTAAACCGCAGTGCCCAGGTCCGCATACAAGGCCTCAGCCCCGGTGGTACAAAGAAATACGGCGCCCAGTAAAAGAATGCTTCCGGGATATTTCCACAGGAGATTGAACGCATAGTAAGGATTAAAAGCCTTCAGAACGATAACCTGGTCCTGGATTTCCAAAGCACCAAGACAGTCCAAGGGTAAAAAACCAGCAAAAACATGATCGGTCCAAAAAACTTTCCGACGTAATCCGTTCCGAACTGCTGAATTGAAAATAAAAGGGTAAGGATGATGACTACAATAGGTACAATACATTGATATCCGGATTGATCATCTGTAATCCTTCAATTGATGAAACCACCGTGATGGCAGGGGTAATAATTCCATCCGCCAGCAATAAACTGCCACCGGCAATGGCAAGAACGTAGATCCATCGTTTGCTTTTCCTGAGCAGGGCAAACAGGGCAAATATACCTCCTTCACCCTTGTTATCTGCCCGCATGATAATCAGCACATACTTGATTGTGGTTTGAATGGTGAGTGTCCAGATCACGCAGGATAAAACACCCAGGATCAATTCGTTTCCGACAGGAATTCCGCCCCTTACGATGGCTTTCATCACATAGAGCGGGGAAGTACCAATGTCACCAAATACAATTCCCAGGGTGACTATGATGCCGGCAGCACTAAACTTGATTCTTTGATTTCTTCCGTTCGAAATCATGGTTCAGGGATTACTTGCGTTCAACAAGTGGGAAATTGGTGCTTCCTTCAAAACCCAGGGACATTTGCTCGATATAAACCGTGCTGGCATCGAATCCGAGCGATTTGGCGTCGGAGAGACTATGCCTAACAAGAAACAGGTATATGGTAATGATTAGTTTGTCAAAAAATTTAAAAGTCAGATCCGAAATATTGAGCCTGTCAATAATGATAAACCTGAAATCAGTTAGTATATTATGTTTTCGCAAGGAGGGATAACCACTGAAAAGATCAATTGTTCCAGCTTTACCGAGTTCATTGGTGATGTGTTTGAACATGGGATGTATTCTTCGTTCTATTTTAAAACCAAGATAGAAATCCACGCGGGTAAGGATCCCCGGAATAAGTTCAGACACCTTATATTCCATGGTCCGCGGATCATCCATCACATCCACGTGGATCAGCCAGTAATGATCTGCCCGTTTGGGCTGCTTATTAAAGATAGACAAAATTATCTTGGCTTCAACATCCGATTTCCGGTTTGCTTTGGTAAGATAAACCAGGTTGGTACAGGTTTTAGGAACACTGATATCATTCCTGAGGTCTTTTATGGTATCCAGGTAATGTTCAAGGGGCAGAAACCGGAGGTACCGGTTTGTGATCTTCCGGCCCTGGTACCATGAAAGCATTATCATTGCCAGAACACCGGCGATCAGTATCGTAAACCAGCCGCCATGCATGAACTTAAATAAATTGGCATATAAAAAGGACCCTTCTATCAACAGGTATGTGCCGAAGAAATAATGCGATAATCGGTTTTGGGACTCTTTTCAGGGACAGATAGGAAGTCATCAGGAAAGTGGTGATCATCATGGTAATTGTAATCGACAATCCATAGGCTGCTTCCATATTGTCCGACTCCTTAAAGCCGATCACTACGCCAATACAGGATATCCATAGAAACCAGTTTATACTGGCAATATACATTTGTCCCTTATGCTGAGTGGGGTAATTGATTTTTATTTTAGGCCAGAAATTCAGTGAAATTGCCTCGCTGATCAGTGTATAGGAACCGCTGATCAAAGCCTGGCTGGCTATGATAGCCGCCGATGTGGCCAGGGCAATGCCAAATGGCAAAAACCATCCCGGCATGATTGAATAAAATGGATTGGGAATTCCAGTAGTTGTGTTGCCATGGTGGGTCAGCAGCCAGGCTCCCTGCCCGAGATAATTAAGGATGAGGCATATTTTTACATACATCCAGGAAATACGGATGTTTTTCAGTCCGCAATGTCCGAGGTCGGTGTAAAGTGCCTCAGCTCCTGTAGTACATAGAAATACCGCACCAAGCAATAATATACTGCCCGGGTATTTCACCAGTAAATTTATCGCGTAATAGGGATTAAAGGCCTTAAAAACAATTAGTTGCTCATGTATTTCAAAAGCTCCCAGCAGACCAAGCATCAGGAACCATAAAAACATGATGGGACCGAAAAATTTGCCGATGTAATCTGCTCCAAATTGCTGGAAAGCAAAAAGCAGGGTCAGGATGATGAGTACAATGGGTACTACCTTTATGGCGGGATTTATAAGCTGTAATCCTTCAATGGACGAAACCACGGTAATGGATGGAGTGATAATGCCATCGGCAAGCAAGGTACTTCCACCGATAATGGCAAGGATATATACCCACCGTTTGCTTTTCCGCAAAAGGGCAAAAAGTGAAAAAATACCGCCTTCCCCCTTGTTATCCGCACGCAGGGTAATAATTACATATTTAACAGTGGTTTGAAGAGTAAGCGTCCAGATGATACAGGACAAGACTCCAAGAATGAATGCCGGTTCCATGGGATAATTTTCCCTTACAATGGCTTTCATTACATATAAGGGGGAGGTACCGATATCTCCGAATACAATTCCAAGGGTGATCAGCAGACCTGCAAGCGCCAAACTTAACTCCGTGGTTCTTAGTGTTGACTACCATTTTGATATTTGGAAAAAACCCGTCATTTTGAAAAGCATGCAAAGATATAAAAATTCATTACATTTACAGGAGCCAATTATTTAAATGTAATTCATTGATGGATAAGCAAAACAAGGAGGTTAACTGCTGCCCGGTGTTTGATCCGGCACGGTGGAATGAAAAGATGTACACCTGGGATAATAAGATGTTTATCCGTGGTACGATGCCCCAGGTCCTGCATTTCCCCCTGCCGGGAATGATCAGGCGCATCATGAAAAAACTTTGGAAACAGGCCACCGAAGCGGGAGCTGAACCTGGCCCGGACGATTTTCTGATGCTCACATACGATCTGTCTCCCTGGAAGTGTGAATTTTACATGTCTGTAACACAGCTCTGTACCGGGAGCTGATAATGTTGTGCTTTCAGGTACTTACTTCACCAAGGTCTTTGATGGCCCGTTCAGCCTGGTGCCTCAATACATCAATGAAATGGATATTCTTCTCACCCAGAAAGATATGCTTGCAAAGAAATATTACTTCTACGAAGCTGCCTGTCCCCTTTGTGAGCGGAAATATGCGGTAAATAATATTGTGGCGTTTGCGGAAATCTGAAGAAGGGACGAGGGACTTTTTTCTCGCAGATTCACGCGGATTTCGCAGATTAGTTATATCTCAATTTTGAAAACGGCTAATCGAATGCAATGAGATTTCTCAGTGCCCTCAAAGCCTCGTTAAACTCAGATACAAAACTCTGTGGGAATCTCTGTGTTTAAATTTGTGGCAATCTCCTTATTTCCCGGATCTGCTGTTAAACGCCGAATGCATATTCCGGAACATTGCATCCAGACTGCATGACTGCACGACTGCACGACTGCATGACTACACGACTGTATTTTCTACCAACATACAATCCCTACCGGGATTTTCCCGGCTCAGTCACCAGTCACCAGTCACATGTCACTCTTTTTTTGATTTCTGAATTACAATGGTTATATTTGCAGCCGAGCACAAATTAAATCAATAAATCAACAAATAACCATGCGAACCAAAAAGATTGTTTACGCCATTAGTATTCTCGTGATTATTGTGGCAGCTGTTTTCTCATCCTGCAAAGGAAAAACCAAATCGGCCGAACAGGATCAGGTTGTATCCGACAGCCTGAATAAAACGCTGCTTGCTACTGAAGTGGGAGAAGTTCTTTACCCGCTTCCTACACCGTTTGAGATGACAAAAATGCTCAATGATATCGGTGCTACTTATTCAACCAAAAACTTAAATTCAACTTCGAAGGTTGAAAAATATTTTAAGGAAAGCCAGAAAGCTGTTAACCTCGGAATCTATGGCGCTGACCTTGCCTATGTTTCTACCTATCAGCAACAACAGGATATCCAGGTTTATCTGAATGCAATTAAAAAACTTGCTGATCAGCTGGGCATCACATACGATTATTCCAAACTGTTATCGGACGAATACAAAGAGAAATTCAATAACAAGGATTCCCTCACCACCATCGTCACAAACACAATTTACGATACTTATTATTACCTCGATCAGAAAAGCAATCCTGACCTTGCAGTTACCATGGTTACCGGAATGTGGGTTGAACTGATGTACATAGGCACTAACATCTCACAGGATTCGTATAACTATACCGGACTCGTTAATATCATCAGCAAACAGAAGGCATCCTATGAGAAGGTAATGGAATTATTATCCGGAAGAAATGCCAATGCCGACATAAAGAGTCTTGAAACCAAACTTCAGGCTTTGAAACCGGCGTTTGACAAGGTGGATGCCGGACTGTCAGAAGCAGATTATAATCTGATCCTTCAGACAATAAAATCGGTGCGCTCCTCCCTGGTATAATCATTAATCCGGCGAATTGAACAACATACAGCCCTTTGCAAATTGCGAGGGCTGTTTTGCATAGGCATACCGTTACCATGAACGAATCGATTCTAAAAGCGTTAATGCGTTTATTTGCGATTGTCTCCGATATCAACAAGGAGGGACAGTCGGTAAGCAGGCGGAATATTGTCGTGGATTATCTCGACCGCCAGTACAGCTATGAAATCGTTCAGAAATACATTGATTTCTTTGACGATCAGATTAAAGGGTTACATAAGATCAGCGACAATCCCGAAATGGCTGATTTTTCCCTCAGAAAAATCCATGCCGAAAACAGGATCATCGAGCTCTGTAACCAGATCAACGAAGAACTGGAGCATGAACAGAAAATAATCATCCTCATTTACCTGCTTGATTTTATTCAAAGCGAACGGAAACCCACCCGTACAGAGGTCAGCCTTGTAAGAACAGCATCAGCTTATTTAAAGATCAATGAACAGGAATTCCTGGATGCACGGTCATTTACATTCGGGGAAATTGACAAAATAGTACAACCAGGATTGGCTCCTGTTTATCGGGTCACATGATTTATCGGTGCGGCATGATTTGAAACTTCATGTTGTGGAAAAACTTCAGGGACAAATCATCGTATTGCACATTCCCAGTACAGACACCTATGTGTTCCGGTATTATGGCAAGATGGCGCTGCTCATGAACGGGCACCGGATCAATCCCGGGCGGTCCTATATATGGTCGGTAGGTTCCGTGATCCGCAATACCAAGATCGGATCTATCTACTTCACCTGGGTTACCCGTCAGTTTATCCAGGCCAATGCTGAAAATAAATTTGTATTTACCGCCGAAGACATTGTATTTAACTACTTCAACAGCAAAAACGGGGTAAAGCGTTTTAATCTCACAGAGGAATCCGGCCGGCTGGTTGTTATTATCGGAGGCAGCGGCTCGGGAAAGTCCACCCTGCTGAATGTTTTGAACGGCAACCTGAAGCCAAAGAGCGGATCCATCAAAATTAACGGGTGGGACATTCACACCAATAAAGAAATGGTGAAGGGGATCATCGGTTATGTCCCCCAGGATGACTTACTGATTAAGGAACTGAGCGTTTATGAGAACTTGTACTTCAACGCTAAATTGTGTTTTGATGCCTATACCGATGAGGAGATCAGTAAGGTAGTTGAAGATGCACTGGTTGATTTTGACCTTGTTGAGGCACGCGATCTGAATGTTGGCGATGCCTTCACCACCATCCTCAGCGGGGGCCAACGGAAACGGTTAAACATAGCCCTCGAGCTCATCCGTGAACCGGCCATCCTGTTTATCGACGAACCCACATCGGGATTGTCGTCGGCCGACTCTGAAAAGGTCATCACCCTGCTTAAAAGGCAGACCATCAAAGGCAAGCTTATAATTACAAACATGCACCAGCCGTCATCCGATATTTTTAAGATGATCGACAAACTGCTTGTAATGGATCAGGGCGGGCGGGTGATTTATTATGGTCACCCGATCGGGGCCAT
>CAWBNI010000009.1:0-11994 GCA_963790105.1 uncultured Bacteroidales bacterium
CTGCAGGATGAGGGCCATGTGGATGAATCCATTAAAATCAATTCAATGCTCCTGTCCAGGGTCACCAAAAGCGATCCTGATTTTGCCCTGTATGCATTTCAGAGAGCCATTTCATACCGGATAAAGGGAAATCACGAGGTGGAAAAAAAGTACCTGATCCCGTCTGCCATTGCGGATATCCGTGCAGCGGTCAAAGATAACGTATCCTTAACTTTACTGGCTATTCTTTTGTTTGATCAGAAAGAAATTGATTTGGCTTATAAATATATTATGTTCTCTCTCGAGGATGCGAAATTTTATAATTCCCGTCTCCGCTTTGTTGAAATTTCAAGGATCCTGCCCCTGATCAGCCAGGCATTTCAGGTAAAAAGCGAAAAGCAAAAGGCACAACTCCGGTTTTATGCAATCGCTTTGACTTTGCTTACTGCCCTTCTTATAATGGCTCTGCTGCTTATGTATTACCAGATGAAAAAGCTTTCCAAGGCAAGGAAGGATCTGCAGAATGCCAATGCCCAGCTGTACGATCTAAGCCAGGATATGTTTACGGCAAATGCCCAGCTTAAATCATTAAATCACCAGCTTTTTGAATCCAATCACATCAAGGAGGAACACATCGGGTTTTTTCTCAATTTATGTTCTACCTATATCGACAAGCTTGAGGATTTCAGAAAGATGACCCATCGCAAAGTTTCCACAGGTCAGTTTGAAGATTTGTTTAATCTTACAAAATCAGCCCATTTCTTTGACTCGGAACTGAAAGAGTTTTATACCAATTTCGATAATACCTTTCTTCACTTATTCCCCAATTTTGTAGAGCAATTTAACCAATTGCTTGCGGAAAATGAAAGACTTGTCCTTAAACCCGAGGAATTGCTCAATACAGAATTGCGCATTTTTGCCCTGATAAGGCTGGGCATTACGGACAGCTCAAAAATTGCCAGTTTCCTCCGCTATTCAATCAATACCATTTACAACTACCGTACCAGAGTCAGGAACAAGGCTGCCGTGCCTCGGGATGATTTTGAACGCCTGGTAAGAAATATTGGGATTTCCGAAACCTGACCGACTCCGGATTGTTATTCCTGTATCTGAATACAGCGAATCTATCTCTGTATTCTTTTTTGAGTTTTTCTATATTGGGCGCTTTCACAAAGTGTGTTAACTTATAGATTTCTGGATTTTACAGTTCTCGCTTTTTGTATTTCAACTATATTGAAACTACATGAAAATGTGTTTCGGATGAATTCGGATTTAATTTTATATTATTCCTATCCGTCTTTCTTTTCATTAACCTTTTGGAATTTTTAGAATAAAACTATGAAACGAAAAATTTTACCAGTTTTTAAAAGGGGTATCTTATCCGTCTTATTGGCTTCCATTTTGTCTTTTGGTTTGTTTGCCCAGCCTGTAAAGGTTACAGGTACGGTCAAAGATGTTTCCAATGTCCCCCTGATCGGAGTGACTGTGGTTGAAAAAGGAACTACAAACGGGACCATGACAGATGCGGATGGCCATTTTACGCTTACTGTACCGGACAAGCATATTCTGCAGATTTCCATGATCGGTTTTAAGACGCAGGAAATCGAAGTAAATGGGACGGCTCCGATTAATGTTGTATTAGCCGAGGAACTCACTGCCATTGATGAGGTAGTGGTTGTTGGCTATGGAACCGTTAAGAAAAAGGATATTACTACTTCTGTATCTACAGTATCCACCAAGGATCTTCAGGAACGTCCTATGATTTCGGCTGCTGCAGCCATCCAGGGTAAAGCTGCAGGTGTAACTGTTATTCAGCCGAATGGGGAACCCGGGGCCGAAATGGTGGTCCGGGTCAGGGGAAATACCTCAATCAATGCCAGCAACGATCCCTTGTACGTAGTGGATGGCGTTCCGATGACTGATATTAATTTTCTGTCATCAAATGACATTGAGAGCATGCAGATTTTGAAAGATGCATCATCTGCTGCCATTTACGGTTCACGGGCAGCGAATGGAGTTGTTTTGATCACAACAAAAAATGGTATTAAGGGAAAAGCCAGGATCACTTTGAATGCCAGTCTTGGATTTACTGACGTTGTAAAACAAATGACATTCCCTCAATGTAAATCAGTATAAGGACCTGATGGATGAACTTGGGAGCGGCCACAATTCCTGACGGGCTGACAGATAAGACCAATTGGTTCGATGAAACCTACCGCAGAGGCTCGGCACAGAATTATCAATTATCATTTACGGGTGCCTCAGATAAAACAAGTTATTACGTGTCAGGAGGGTATATAAAAGAAATTGGGGTGATAAACGTTGCCTATTATCAAACGGTATAATCTGCGTGCAAATATTGAAAATCAAATAAAGGACTGGCTGAAGATCAGCACAAATGTTGCCTATTCAGATTATTCAAACAACGGGATTATTTCCGGACAAGGATCCAACAGAGCCGGGGTAATTCTCTCGGTAATCAATACTCCGACATACGCTCCAATCTGGGACCCTGATCATCCGGATCAGTATTACAACAATTTTTACGGAGCCCAGGTTACCTCCCCGGCAGAAAACATGTCACGTACCGCCGATAATGTAAATGCAAATAATCGTCTGATTGGAACTTTCGGTGCAAATGCGACAATATTGCCCAGCTTGAAATTCAGTTCAACCATATCACTCGACAGGCTTTATAAACATGAAACAAGTTTCCTTGATCCTATAAAAACTGCCTACGGCCGCAGCCAGTATGGTTATGCTACCGATAACCGGGAACTTGGCACTGTAACCGTATTTGATAATATATTGACCTTTGATAAGAAACTGGGTGATCATTCCTTTAATATTATGGGAGGTACCTCCTGGACACAATCACGCTGGTCGCAAAGCTATATGGGCGCTTCCCATTTCTGGGATGGCAAGGTAAAAACGCTGAATGCCGGTAACAAGGTTGAACAATACAGCGGGACAACCGCATCCAACTGGGATATCATGTCATTTATCGGACGTGTCGCCTATAATTACCAGAGCAAATACCTGTTTACGGCCAATTTCAGGGCTGACGGATCTTCTAAGCTGGCCCCGGGACATAAATGGGGATATTTCCCTTCGTTTTCAGCCGCATGGCGAATTTCGGCAGAGCCCTTTATGCAAGGTGTAAGTTCCATTCATGATCTGAAATTGCGGGCCGGATGGGGTCAGACAGGAAATCAAGCCGGAATAGGTGATTACCAGCATTATGAACTATCCGATTATTCCCGGATAAACTGGTGGGAAACCGGTCAAAGCAATGCCCTTCCGACAATCACACCAATAACAATGGAAAATACCGACCTCACCTGGGAAACAACTACCACGTCAAACATTGGTATTGATCTGGGACTGCTTAAAGGAAGAATTACTTTTACCGTGGACGCCTATTATAAGTATACCACGAATCTGCTCATGGATATTCCTCTTCCTTCAACCGCCAGGGTATCTCACCTGGTTAGGAATGAGGGAGAAATGTCAAACAAGGGTATTGAATTTACGGTGGATTCAAGAAATATTGAACGCGAATTCAAATGGCAGACCAATTTTAATATGTCTTTTAACCGCAATATGGTTGAAAAATTTACACTTCAGCAGGTATACTATTACGGACAAACCTCTGAAGCAACCAGTGAAAATGTTATACGGATGACACCCGGCAAACCGCTGAGTCAATACTGGGGCTATATCAGCGAAGGAGTTGATCCTGAAACCGGCAATCTTATTTACAAAGACATCAATAATGACGGCAAGGTGAACCTGTCGGACAAGACATGGATTGGCGACCCGAATCCCGACTTTATTTATGGTATGACAAATACATTTACTTACAAGGGACTTAGCCTGAACATCTTCATACAGGGATCGCAGGGAAATGATATCTATAATGCATCCCGCATGGAGACAGAAGGAATGTATGACGCCAAGAACCAGTCGACCAGGGTACTTGACCGATGGAGAAGGCCTGGACAGGTCACCTATATGCCCAAAGCCTACATCCGCTAAGGACAATCTCCTTGCTTCCACCCGTTTTGTCGAGGATGGCAGCTATTTAAGGATCAAGACACTGACCCTGTCGTACAACATCAACTCCAGGCTACTGAAGAAATGGGGCTTTACACAATGTTCAACCTTATTTTACAGCGCAAAACCTTCTCACTTTTACCAATTACAAAGGTTTTGACCCTGAGGTTAACCAGTTTGGCAATAGCGCACTTGAGCAGGGAATTGACTGGGGAACCTACCCGCAGTCCAAAAGTTACATTTTTGGATTTAATGTTGAATTCTAAAAGAAAATGATCATGAAACAGATATTTAGTTTACGCTTTATTTTAGGAATTGTGATCTTCCTAAGCTCCTGTTCTCTGAATGAAGAACCCATATCAAATATTGTATTCAGGGAGGTTCTGATACCACCGGTTCTTAAATATTACACAAGGGATGAAATGCTGATCGCAGTATGAAGGGATTTATAACGTACTGAAGGGCAACAATGGCCTTGAAGATTGGAATCTCGACTTGCTGGTTATTACTGAAACCCATGCCGACAATGCCTATCGCGGGGCCACAGATGCGGAACTGACCCAACTGGAGCAGCAGAAACAAAATGGGATAAATAAGAATATTGAAAGGGACTGGAACGGATTTTCTGCTATTATCAGTGCAGCCAACCGTGTTATCTGCAACATTGATGCAGTTCCCGATCCGGCATTGACAGCAGGCTGAGCGCAAGCAATGGAAAGCCGAGGCCCTTATTCTTCGTTCCATGATTATGTTCGACATGGTAAGACTTGGGGAGGCATTCCTTTGATACTTACCGAACCGCCTGCCATAACCGCCCAGAATATTGAAGAAGTATACCCTTTGTATTATCCGCCAAGGAATACGGTGGATGAAGTTTATGCGCAGATCATCGCCGATCTGAATACAGCTCTGGAACCCGGAGGTGCACCGCCCATCAACCCGTCAGATAAATTTGTCTTCTCACAAACGGTTGCCAATGCACTGCTGGCAAAAGTATATGCAGAACAGCCGGTTCGGGATTATGCCAAAACGGTGGAATATTGCCAGAAAGTTGAGGCTGACGTGTCACTTGTTCCCGGTATACGGAGATCTGTTTGCCGTGAATGATTCAAAAACTGACGCAAAACTGCGAAACTCTTCGGAATCAGTTTTCGAAATTCCTTTTTCTGATGGCGGAAACTGGAATACATGGATGTTTGGGGTGGATGAAACCGATCCAAACAGCAAATACGACTGGGCAAAATGGCTTACGCCATCGCGCGACCTGGTATGCAGCCTTTAACAGTGCAGGCGACAACATCCGCAAAAAAGCAACCATCATAACGGCATCTGTAAGCTGGAGCAATCATTATCCTTCTGATGCCTATCTCTTTATGCATAAATTTCCATCAAAATTCAACAGCATCATTAAAATACGCCTGGCGGATATCCTGTTGTTAAAAGCGGAAGCCTATGTAAACCTGGGCAACCTGGCAGAAGCCGCCAATGCCGTAAATAAGGTAAGAGCACGGGTGAATCTTCCAAATTTAAGTCCTCCTCTGTAACCTCTTCTGCAACCAGCATGGCTGAGGCTGTGCTGAATGAAAGAAGGCTTGAACTTGCCTTTGAGGGCCAGCGCTGGTTCGACCTGGTAAGAAACGGAAAGGCATTTGATGTATTAAATACGCTGAATTCAAGGGATCCGGGAAGGTTACCAATGGATCCGGTAACTGATCTCACCATTTTGTTGCCGCTTCCCCAATCTCAGATCGATATTAACCCGAATATGGTGCAAAACCCGGGTTATTAATACATTATCAACTGTAACATTCTATAATTGAAGAGATATAGATATGAAAAACCTAACACAAATATTCCTGTTTGCACTGGCGTCGGTATACTTGGTTTCCTGCCAGAAAGATGAACATCTGGTTACCTACCCGGAATCCTATCCTGTATTCGATCAGGCGCAGGTAGCGGAATCAACTATAACTTATGACGACTCCATTACTGTTTCCGTGAGTGTTTCCGACAAGGGAACACCATTGTCCACCCTGGAGGTGCAGGTGGTATTAAACAATGAGCTTCTTACAGCGAATCTATACGCACCAAGGGAAACAGTGCTGAAGTGACACAGAAGGTATGGTGTTCCTTTGGTCCGAACAGACCGGACAATGCATCCTGTAAAGGTTTATCTTTCCTCCATCAATGTTGACGGATACACCACGGATACCATATTGAACACCACAATCGCCAAACGCCCGGTGATCAATGAATCTCTGGCATGGTTCCTGACACAGGAACAACTTATAAACTTACCCTCATTGATACGGCAAATCTGATCTATTATGCCAGCGGACTTGACTTTTGGAAATTCGGTCACCTACCGGCTGGCCACGAAACTGGATAAATTTTCCAAGGTGGACTGGAGCGGACTTGTATTTGGCACAGGTTGGAGACGGGATTGGAATTATTGACGAAAGTGGAAAACCAATTACAGAGCTCATGATCCCACACTGGTGGGCATAAAGGAAATCACCTTCGATGCAATGCAAATTCACTGTTCAGGTCGCCGGAAAATTACTTGAGCCGGTAACCACGCTGGATATCAATGCTGATCTTTCCCCCGCTGGTAATGGCCGGCAAGGATTTCCTCGAGCGGAAATGTATTTTTCGGTGAGGGAGTGGAGGTTACATTTACCGGGCTTAGCAGATCTGCATAAGAGTCTGCCTCCGGACTGGTTTGAGATTACCGGGGCAAATACAGCCAAATTCCTCGGTAAGAATGCAATTTACAAGGCTACTATTATATCGATGGAGAATATTTATATGTTCAGCCCCAACCGGATGTAATCTATCCCGGATGCCATGTGGATATGCGGTACAGGATTTGGACGTCCGTCTGCACCCTACGAGGTGACATCGAGCTGGAACTGGAACACTCCGTTTGACTATGCCCCTGCCGGCTGGTTTCCGATGGAGTATACCAGGTAACGATCTACGGAAAGAACACAGACGGCGGTTCGGTTTCGGCACCCTCGATTTCAAGTTCTTCTACAAGACGGGGCTGGTGGGATGCTCGGCGTCATGAAATTGATGCAGCCCAGTATACGGTGACTGCACCCTTTCTTCGGACGAACGGATGCGGGAAATACAGGAAATGTAAATGCCGGAACCGGACCCCTGGAAGGAGTATTCCGCTTTACACTGAATCAAAACGATATGACCATGACGGTTGAAAAATTGAATTAAACTAAATTTGTCCTGCACTAATTTTGAATGCGGACTATTTTAAAAACACATATATGATTAAATATATAAGCACAACGCTCTGCCTGGTTCTTGTCTGCTTTTCCCTGTCATCGTGCAAGCCATCGGGAGATAATCCTCCTGATGTGCCACCGGTGACAAAGGGTGATGTGGATGTATATGTTACTTCGGCCAACCAGTCAATGCTTTTTGCAGCATATCCCGGTTAAATTCAATACAAAACCGAATATGGCTATCGCCACCACCATCACCCTGAATCCTGTCAGTACGGTTCCAGCAGATTGATGGATTTGGCGCAGCCATTACCGGGTCTACCTGTTATAATCTTTTGCGGATGAGCCAGGAAAACAGGACAAAACTGCTGACAGAAACCTTTGACACGATCAACGGGGATGGATACAGTTATATCCGGATTTCAATCGGCGCTTCTGATTTTTCGCTGGATGAATATACCTGGTGGGATACCCCGGGCATTGAAAATTTCAAAATGCATGATTATGATAAACGGGATCTGATCCCTGTTTTAAAAGAAATACTGGCCATCAATCCAAAAATAAAGATCCTGGCCTCACCCTGGTCCTGTCCCAAGTGGATGAAAGTGAATGATCTTACCCATTTGCAGCCTTATGATCACTGGACGAGCGGTCAGCTAAATCCCCAGTATTACCAGGATTATGCCACCTATTTTGTGAAGTTCATTCAGGAAATGGGACAAAGAAGGCATTCCGATTGAATCCATCACCATTCAGAACGAGCCTTTAAACAGGGGAAATTCAATGTCGCTTTACATGACCTGGCAGGAACAGGCAGATTTTATCAGGACGGCCCTGGGACCGAAATTTGAAGCGGCAGGTATTCATACGAAGATCATGGTTTTTGATCACAACTATAATTATGACAATGTTGCTGATCAAAAGAGCTATCCGGTAAAAATCTATGGAATTCCGGATGCTGCAAAATATGTGGATGGCGCTGCTTTTCATGCCTATGGAGGCGACAAGAGCGAGTTGATGAATGTTCACAATGCCGCACCCGGAAAAAACCTGTATTTTACCGAAATGTCGATCGGCACCTGGAATTATTCCTTTGACGGTGACCTGATCTGGAGCATGCGGGAATTGGGAATCGGCACACTCAATAATTATTGCAAGGCTGTGATCGTGTGGAATTTCCTGCTGGATGAAAAAGGTGCTCCCAATCGTCCGGGAGGATGCAACACCTGTTATGGTGCAGTGGAGATCAGTTCATCGGATTATGCCACATTGAACAGGAAAACACATTTTTATGTGATCGCCCATCTGTCAAAAGTAATTTCCCCGGGAGCCACCCGCATTGAAACGAATGGGTATAAAACGGCAGGACTTTATATAACGGCAGTTGAAAACAAAGATGGTACCTACGGTGTTGTTATGCTGAATGAAAATGATACCAGCTTAAAAATTACCCTTGAAGATGGTAATCATTCATTTCCATATACCATACCCGCAAAGAGTATTGCATCCTGCCGATGGAAAAAATAATAAAAACTTTTCTAATCTATGTTCTAATTACTAACCTTAAACAATCAACTATGAAAAAAAGAATTTTACCCTTTTTGATGTTCATGCTCATGCGCAAGTATGGGCTTTGCGCAAAAGCATACTCTTCTTGTGACCGTACCGGATTCGATCGAAACGGTATTATGTTGCCGGTGATTTCAATGGCTGGAATCCGGCCTCTGACTCTCTGACAATGATTTCGGATTCACCGAAAATGTTTTCTTTTGAATATACTTATGATGGTTCGGTTGATTCACTTGAATACAAATTCCTTGCCGGTCCGGACTGGAAATATCAGCAAAAGTCATGAGCCAACTTCATGGTAAAGAATGACAGTGCAACTGCTGTTGTTGACTACTTTTAAGGCAGTATATCATCACAGCTCAGGAAAAGGACGTCACCATTGATGTTCTGGTTCCGGTTACGGTATTCGAGGTATATCTTACCGGTACATTCAATGGCTGGGTCACCATCAGCTAACCAGATGACAAAGGTTGATTCATCGGCCAATGGCAAGGAATTTACAGCTTACCATTCATACCCTGGATACGACCACACTCGAATTCAAATTTCTTGCCGGTCCGGGTTGGCCTTATCAGCAGGTAGCAGGTAATTATAATTATATGACATGACGGGGGAACTGTTGTCTGCGATGAATTTAAGAAGATTTTTGATCCAATGCAAGGTGGGTGATATTACGATAAATATTACGGTACCTGAAGGAACACCTGGCAGTTTGGGTTATCGGCAGCTTCGGCAGCGGCTGGTCACTGGATGATGCTATTGAGGCAACCAAGAACGAAGATGGCACTTATACAGCCGTCGTTCCAATGGTAGCAGATATTGAATACAAGATCTGGAACTATCCCGACTGGCCTTATGAAGAAGCCAAAGATGCTGAAGGTAATCGTCTGGACGCAAACAGGACAGGCCTCATTTGAGACCGGGCCTGTATTTAATATTACCGTTCTTTACTGGAAAAAGGTATATGGAGTTCCAACCGGAGTAAAGGATCCGATTTCAGCTGCTTACAAAATGTATACAGTGAACGGCACCATTGTAGTGGAAGGCGTTACTTCAGATGTATCGGTATTCGACATCAACGGACGTATGATGCAGAGTGTCCGGGCAAAGGGCACATTTGTATCAAGGTCACTGCAACCGGGTATTTATATCCTCCGCGTTGACAATAAGGTACAGAAAGTAGCTGTACAGTAATTTTCAGGCGGCTTTTTTACCTGGTTCTCTTTTTAACCATCCTGACGAGGGGCTCACCGCCCCTCGTTTTTTTATTAACAGATTCGCTCGCAGGCATCAAGTTGTGCCGCTTTATCTCACAGCTGTAGCCGCCTGCTAAAAATTCGCCTGCCACACAGCCCTGAAATAAAAAAACGCAATAACAACCGATAACACGATCTTCATCAAAGTACCCGCCAAAAAACCGATAAACGAACCGAAAGCCGCCTTTAAAGCCACACGGGAATCTTTTCCGGCATATAATTCACCAATCCAGGCACCGATAAACGGCCCGCCCAATATGCCGAACAATCCGAACGGCCCCAAAACAATCCCGAAAACCGGCAACAGGATCATTCCTATGATCAGTCCAGATTGTACTTCCCCTTACGCCGGCTTTGGAACCTCCAAAAATTTTTGTCCCCCAAATGGGCACAAAATAATCCAGGACCGCGACAACAGCCACAATGATAGCCAGTATCAACAAGCATCCTGGTTGAAAATGAGGCAAACCGGGTCCAATGGATCAGCAGCAGACCGAGATAGCTGACCGGCGGACCCGGGCAGTCCGGGAAGAATGCTGCCAGGATGCCCAGAAGAATACAAATAAGCCAAGTATCAATAATACATAATCCATTTAATGCAGATTTTTAGTTAATCCCAATCGCCGGATTGCTTGCCGGAGATTTCTTCAATATTCAGTTTTAAAATGACAATATTTTCAATGTGATTATCCTTATATATATTTTCTCCGGTTTTACCATAGTGGGCCATAATCACATCAAGTCCCTTCTTTTTTTCCTCGTGGCCGGTTATGAATTCAATCGTGCCGTAGCCAATCAGTGAGCGATATTTTGCTGTCCATTCACAGGGAATTTCATTCCGGATAATCTCGTTATGATTTTCAATTTCAAAACACACCCTGTTGTTCTGTTTCAGGATTTCGATTTTTCTTCCCGGATGATGCGGAATGAAAGTATAGCGCATTATCGGCATATCCGTAATTCAGGGGCACAATATATGGCATGTTCCCGTCGATCATGGCGATCCGGCATATTTCCGATCCGGCCAATAACTGTTCAATAATTTTCCTGTCACGGATTTCTTTGTCCTTTCTTCGCATGGGATTTCAATTTAAAACAATATCTACCGAAATATACCTAAATATTTATCATTACCAACCCCCAACCCATCCGTCTTTGAAATCCTAAATTATTTTTTACCTTTGCGGTCTCTTGCCAGCTTTAAAAGCTGATCCAATACTGGTCTCTTGGCCGAGTGGTTAGGCAGCGGTCTGCAAAACCGTTTACGGCGGTTCAAATCCGCCAGAGACCTCAACTGTTACGCACGTAACCAGCTCTTTTTGAGCTGGTTCCTTTTTTCAGGGGAGCCTATATGGGAGCAAAAAATGCAGATTAATAAAATCAGTTTTGATACTTTAGCCTGTAAAAAAAGCTTTCAAATGCCCGCTACTTATTTGAAAATTATTTTATGCGTAATGGATATACCCTTCCCCTGGAAATCAACTTTAAAACCAAGGGTAAGACTATCAATCATATGAATATCATATAAATGAAAACAATTACGGTTAACTGGAGGCCTATCATGACAGTTTTCAAAATCAAATTGTAGCTTGAAGAAATCAGCCTGCCTAATTGACTCCACGATATAATAGTTCTGATAATCAATTGTAATCAAATCTGTTTTGCCAATAATAAGGCTATCTGTATAATAACCTTCTTTAAAGGCATATATAAGGTCCTCTTTAGTCCATGAAAACTCATATGTCCCAAAACTGGCAAGATTCTTTATGTTTTCTGGTTTATATATTTTCTCGAACCACATATATAAACAATCCATATCATTAACCAGGTATAATCCATGGATAATTGTTAGATCATATAAACTGCCATCTTATAATTAGGACGCTGAATAC
>CAWBNI010000010.1:0-6380 GCA_963790105.1 uncultured Bacteroidales bacterium
AATATTTCAGAAGATTTTGTCTGATTACTTAAACAGCGATTCAAAAAACAGTTTCATATCATTCCATGAATTTTTATCCGCCTCGGCATTATATTCGATGGGCATATTGAATTTTTTGCCCGGTAGCAGTGGCATCCGGATTGGTAAAGGCATGCGTTGCATTGGGATATACTTTTACTGAATAATTTGCGCCCACCGAGTCAAGCTGGTGTTTGAAAACATCCATATCATGCTGGGGTACAAATTTGTCACTTCCGCCATGGCAAACCAGGATCTTAGCTTTCAGCAAGTTCTTATCCGGTTTCACTCCGGCCAGACCCCCGTGAAAACTCACCACACCTTTAAGATCTGAACCAAGTTTTGCTGAATTCAGCACCACCGATCCGCCAAAACAATAGCCAATGGCAGCAACGTTTGCCGGGTCAGTCTGCTGGTATTCCTTTATCTTATTAAGAGCGGCATCCAGCCTTGTTTTTCCAAGTTGCGGGTTCTGGTAAAATGTTCCGGCCAGTGCCTGTGCCTCCTTGGGATCGGCAGCAATTTTACCGTTTCCATACATATCGACAGCCATGGCAATATAGCCCAGGGATGCCAATTGCCTTGCCCGGTTCTTCGGGTAATCATTCAGTCCCCACCATTCAGGAACTACCAGTATGGCAGGCCGTTTCCCTTTTATATCACTGTCATACGCGATAAAGCCTTTCATCGTAACACCATCGGCAACGTAGGTGATGTTCTCTTCCTTGATGGATGATTTCACTTTTTCTTCTCTTGTAAACGAGGTTAATACGGTCATACCAAAAACTAAAATTGCCAGTGTGAGCTTAACAGTTGTTTTCATATTGATTCTGGTTTTTTGTTGGATGATTTTTGAGTTATTAAACAAGCGTTGACTATAATGTTTGAAACGGTAATCGGTAATCGGTAATCGGTCGGTCGGTTGGAGATCGGTAATCAGAATTCATGAAATCCGGGAGATCTGCGAGAAGAAATCTCATTGTATTTTATTAACCACTATAGAAAATGGATTCAATAAATCCGCGAGATTTGTTACTATTGAAGCTGAATTTTTAATAATTTCATGCAAACAATTTAAAACAACGAGATGAATCATTCAGAATCAGCATTGGAATATTTCAGAGACAGGCTTTAATTGTTCCCAATCAGTTTTAACCCCTTTCAGGGAGCAATTCGGACTAACTGAAGATCATTGTTTAAAGATGGCCTGCGCCTTCGGTGCAGGAATGGGACGGAAGCAAAATACCTGCGGTGCCGTTACCGGTGCCCTGATGGTCCTCGGTCTGCATTTTGGAAAGGGAAAGAACGATGACAATGCAAAGAAGATCCACACATATGAAAAGTCGGTGGAATTCATGAATCTCTTCAAGGAAAGGCATGGTTCAGTTAGTTGTCTTGATTTACTTGATGGCTTGCACATGGACATTCCCGAAGAATCGAAGGAAATAGATACCCGTGGTCTGTACCGTGTTAAATGCACCCGCTATGTGAGTGATGCAGTGCAAATTACGGAGGAACTGATAAGGTAAGACAAAGGCTATATTCGGCTTTCTGAATGCGATTAGCCTTATATTCCTTTATATTAATATTTTTGCCTCCATGGGTGCCAGTGGTCACTTTCACAGCGTGTATCCTGTTCAAAAGCGGTTGTTGGAATAGAATCCGGCATATCATTTTCTGATGAAAATATAACCTTCCATGGTCTTCCAGCCGGATTCAGGTTTTCATCCACCACAATAAAGACAGTTATACTCTGATTTGTATTTGTGTTGCCGCAAATGAGCATTTCTTTGTCATTCAATATCCTTGAATATGAGATTATTCCTCCTGCATAGGATGAAAAACCGAAATCAATACCGTTACCGCTGCATTCCCTGAAGTATTGGCGACCATAGCGAAGCGCAGGGTAGAGGTCCCTCAGACCGGATAATTTCCGGATCAATTTGTAAAATTCATTCTGGTTTGAAAATGAATCCGGCTTTCCCCACATTGTTTCTCTTACATATTCCCTGCGCCTGTCGTTGTCCGGGGCAAACCCGTCAAATCCCTGGTCAATACCCTGGTAAATACAGGGAATTCCCTGCATCGTCATTAAACAGGTAAGGATTAACCGGGTTTGTGCAGGAAACTGCTTATTGTGAAATCGTCGATCGATGTCATGATTATCAATAAAAGTCACATAAAATGCGCCGGCCTCGCCGTGAGAACTGATTGTTTTCCTAAGCACTTCCCGGCGGTAATTAAAATGGGCTGCCAGTTCTGCCGGGGGCATAAATCCCTTGCAAACATCAAATAGGCGCTTACGCATCGGAAAGTCAATTGCAGCATCAATTCCAATGAAGTTCTCGTCTTTTTGCGTATCGCGGCCGACAAATTCAGCAATGCGGGTCTCGTCATCCTCTATCCAGATCTCACCAAAGGTGAAAAAGTTCTTTTTTCCGATAGACAAGGCAAATTCCCTTATTGCATTTCCAAAAACGCGGGCAAAGTCGGATTCAATGTATTGGAGGGTGTCAATGCGGAATCCATCCAGGTCAAACCGGGCGATCAGGTATTGATAGGCTTTAATTATATAATCCCTTACAGGGAATACCCTTGTGTCAGGTATAAGATACTCCGTTACCAGCTCTTTCAGGGATCCGAAATCACCTTTTGTGATATCTCCGCTATTGCTAAAATCACCCCGTCTTCTGAAATATTCGTTCCGCTGAAATTCCTTCGGCCAGATGCCCTCGTTTTCAGTGAGGCCCGGAATACTGGATATGTCATCCCATTGGTTTTGTACTGTCCCATTCCGGTCTTTCCAATGGATTGTATATTCCCCGGCCGCATTCCATACAGCTGAATCCTGTGTGATGTTATAATTAAAAAGATTTCCCACATGATTAAACACAATATCGAGGATAACATAAATTCCCTGTTTATGTGCCTTATCCACCAGATCTCTAAATTCCTGGTCTGCAATTTCAGGATCCGCTTCGGCTGCCGGAGGATTGCTGCAATAGCGGGGTTCAATTCGCAGGAAATTCTGCAATCCGTATCCGCCCCAAAAATCCTTGAACCATTGCGGATTATACAGGACAGGTGAAATCCATATCGCACCAACGCCCATCTTTCTTAAATAGGGCAGCTGACTTATAATTCCCCTGAAAGTTCCTCCCTGGTAAACATTACAGGGATAAACCGATGGACTAGGCGGAGCATTCGGATTATTAAAACGATCTACAAGAAGAAAATAAATCCAGTGATCACGCCAGTCTTCAGGCGAAGGAAAAAACACGCCAGATGGATTTTCAAGTAAGGACCTTACTTCCTCATCACTCAATGATTTTGCCATTTCAGTGCCTCCTTTTATTTACTGAAATAGTAACAAGGAAGATCTTTATATGTTAAGAAAATTCATTTATCTGTTAATTAGCCTGATAGGTAACTATCATTTTTTTCTGTATAAATTATTTATATCTTGTATTAAACTAATCCCAGGGATAAATTATCATGAAAAACTTACAATTACTCCTGATTTCAGCCTTTCTTGTCCTTCTTTTCAATACGTGCAAAAAGGATGATCCTCCTCAAGCTCCTTCAAATTCCAGCAGTGTGTATAACGTTACGCTAACCGATAATACAGTGTTTATCGACAGCCTGGCAGTTCAATCCCTTATTCACATGGATACGGCTGAGCATGTCTATTATTTTGATGCATCTGAGCCGAAAATTGCCAGTTTAAAAGTGGGTGATATACTGCTGATTTATGGTGTTGCCTTGCGACGTGTCACAGCTATAACCGATATCGGGGGTGAAACCAGGATACAAACTGGATATGCCACATTAAATGAAGCCATTCGCGATGGGGAGATTTCATGGAATAAGAAGATTAGTTTTAAGGATGGTGTAAAGCCTGTTGTTCTTATGAATGGGAAAAACATCGTAAGCAAATCAACCAGTGCCGATGATTTTGAGTTTGAATTTTCTTACGGCGCTTATCAGCTATAGAATAAAATTCGCCTTTACTGATGAAAAGGCCGATGTGGAATTTGAGATCACCAAGGATCTTGTGAAGCCGGTCACTGCAAAATTCCTGGCAACCGGTTCCATACAGAATTTCAATTCAAGTACTGAAATGGTATTTGCGAACAGCAAGCTTACAAAATTCGGGCAGAAAAATTCTGATATAACCGGGGATCTCACTCTCAATCTAACAGTTGCCGGTTCAGGCAGGGATGATATCACGTTTGATTTTCCGGTTGTGCTTTTAAAGTACCCTGTGATGGTAGGACCCATACCTGTTATAATCAATCTGAAGGTATTGTTCGTCATAAACTGCGTGGTACCGGTTGATGGCTCCGCCCAGGTGGAGGTAAAATTTGATTACAAGTCCACCACGGGAATAAAATATGACGGAACCACCGTATCGGCGGATGCTTCCATGGGGGATCAGAGCATGAATAAAAATATTGCACAAACAGGGGCTGCTTCTGCTATTGGTGTCAATTTCGGACTTGCTTTTCCGAGAATCGAAATCGGGGTTTTCGATGAACTGATCGTTCCCTGGATCCAGACTGCCTTTCTGATCGGTGGGGATTATACTTTTACACCGGCGTGCCAGCAGGCCAAATCGCAATTTATCGGAGCCTGTGGAGTGGATCTTTCGTTTGCCGGTTTTGGCTATAATGCCAAAAAAACACTTTGGCAGGAAGAGAAGGTATTGCTGAAATCGGGTGATTGCCCGTGAGAAATAAGAAAACAATTAACACCAGAGAAATGAGTAAAAATGAAAAATCTTAAGCGTCATATTCTGATACTGGGAATAGCCTCCTTGTTTCTTGCAGGGGCATCTACTAAATCCCAAAACTACAGGGGTAAAGCCGAATGGCCCATTATTGTTCGTAAGGGTGACCAGCTTTTTGAAGGTGAAAAACTTTTCCGCTTCTTCGGAATGGCTGCTCCGAATATCCAGGCTAATGAGAACCAGGTCAGGGTTGACAGGGCGAATCGGTTTCCTGATGAATTTGAAATCAGAGACATTCTTGATGGAATCCGTCGTGAAGGTGGTCGCGCAACCCGCACTTTCTCACTCTCGGTCTACCATCCTGACGATAAGGGAATGCCGGTTTATATTACCGGACACCGTCAGTATAATGAAGAAGCCTTTCAATGCCTGGATAGAATTATAGCACTCGGTCACGAATACGATGTGCGCTTCATTATTCCTTTTATTGCCTCTCAATCTTTTGCCAGTGTTCGTGGCGTTGATGAATTCTCCGCTCTTGGAGGCAAACCAAAGGGTTCATTCTGGACCGATGCCGAGCAAAAAGCTGATTTCAGGCATTTTCTGAGTTTCATTCTTAACAGGAAGAATACGGTAAATGGAATTATTTATAAGGATGATCCTGCTATTCTGGCCTGGCAATTGGGAAACGAGTTTGGCAGTTATCCTGGTGACCGGGGCCTCAAATATGACGAATGGACACCACGGATACTGGCGTGGAGTCTTGAAATGGCTGCTTATATTAAAACGATCGATCCAAACCACCTGGTAATGGAAGCCGGAGGGGCAGATCGGGATAAGCTTATTGCAGATCCTAATATTGACGTTATCAGTGAACACCTTTATGAATATTGGAATAAACTGGGAGGAAAGCCATTTTTGCTAGCCCCTTTAGCGCTTGAGTCCTATAAACAGTGTAAAGGGAAAAAACCATTAATAGTGGATGAATTCGGTCTTGGGTCAACCGAAAACCTGCGCGAACTTATGCAAACGATAAGGGAATCAGGGATCGTGGGTGGCCTGATGTGGAGCATACGCAGTCACAGGCGCGATGGTGGATGGTATTATCACAATGAAGGAGGGACGCCGGTAAACTCCTTTCATGTTCCTGGCTTTTCTGCGGGTTTTGCCTATGATGAAACTCGTCTTCTCGAATTACTCAGAAAGGAAGCTTATCAGATAAGGGGTATACCTGCACCCCCCATTGAAAAACCGGCCCCCGACCCTATACTTTACATTCACAAGGATGGTTTTACCTGGCGAGGATCAGCAGGTGCAGCCTTTTATACCATTGAACGCTCTGAATCGGCTCAGGGTCCATGGAACGTGATTGCCACCGGGCTTGAAGATTCTGTGCCGGTCGATGCTGCAAAATTTGAAGCATCAGAGGCATCTTCAGAACCACTTACCCTTTATACTGATGAATCTGCCGAAAAGGGCAAAACTTATTATTATCGTATTAAGGCTGCTAACGTAGCTGGTGAATCAGGCTTCTCAGAGGTATTGAAGATTCTGAAGTAAAAATGGCTGGATGAACAATAAATGACAGGTTCTTTGTCAGAGTGAAACTGAAAATTCCATTATATATGCAAAA
>CAWBNI010000011.1:0-21866 GCA_963790105.1 uncultured Bacteroidales bacterium
CTCTGCAACGTTTTTCCCTTTACCGATCACCTATCACCGATTACCGATTACCGATTACCGAATACCGACTACTGATTCGCTTTCCCTTTTCCTGTCAATAATAGGAGGAATGCCGGCCATATCACCAATGATGTTGATCAGTTCGGTGCCTGCAGGAACAACTACCTTGGCATTATCTTTCATGGCTGATTCCATGGCCTGGAGTTTACGAAGCATCTGGGCATTGCCAATGAAATATTTATCAGCAGCCTCGTTCACCAGCCGGATTGCTTCGGCTTCCCCTTCGGCTGTGAGGATCTTTGATTGTTTGAATCCCTCGGCTTCTTTAATCTTGGCACGTTTTTCACCATCAGCAACAGTTTCCCTTGCTGAAGCGAAGTCAATTGCGGCTATCTTTTCATTTTCAGCCTTCACAACCTTGTTCATGGTTTCCTGGACATCCTTCGGCGGATCAATTTCTTTCAGCTCGGTTCTTACAATTTCGATGCCCCAGGTTTTTGTTTCTTCAAGAAGCGTCCTGTGCAAATCAGCGTTTATCTTTCCACGTTCGCTGTTTGCTGATTTCAGGGTGAGGGTACCAATTATATTACGAAGCGTAGTACGGGCCAGGTTAACGATCTGCCATGAATAATTGTTCACATTATACTGGGATCCCTTTACACTGGCTTCATCTTCCTTTACCTTAAAATATACCTGTGCATCCACCTTTGCATTCAGATTATCATTGGTGATAATCTCCTGCGGCTCTGCATTGACCATCTGTTCGGTGGTATTTACCAGGTACAGCTTATCAATCATTGGAATGATCCAATGGAAACCAGGTTGTGCAAAATGATGATATTTACCAAGCCGTTCAATAAGTCCCCTGTGGGTTGGACGGATAATTCTCATTCCCAGCAGAAAAATAATAACAACGGGAATGATAAGATAGAATAAATTAAAATTTGATTCCATGTAATTTGTATTTTTGGTTGTACTGTAAATATAATACAAATTACGGCACAGTAATGATCTCGTGGATCTCGCAGATTAATTTGTGTTTTCCTAAATCCTTTTTCTCGCAGATCTCGCAGATCTCGCAGATAGAATGCTCGCGATGCTCGCATAACAAAAATATTACACAGAGTTCACGGAGCAGTCACAGAGAAGCACAGAGAAATCAAATACTTTGCGTGCTTTGCGCAAACCTTGGCGCCCTTTGCGTTAAAAACATGGCGCCGCAGGCGCCTGTTTCCCGCAGATCCCGCAGATATTATTTTCCTTTATTCAGACTTGCACTCCAGTTGCAAATCGTGGCAACCTGTTCCGGTGTCAGCTTTGCTTCAGGATGTTCTTTCAGATAGCCACTCGTAGGCATCTTTCCCTTGGTTACCATTTTGCACATGGCCTCTGCCTTCGATGCTTGTTTTTCAGGAGAATAGGAACTCCATTCCGACATTTTTACATGTGACAGAGCCATTGACTTTCCACCTACACCATGACAGGCAAGGCAGGAGGTTACCATGATCTTATGCACGGCATCAGGAACAGCAGAGGAATCAGCTTTTGATACTGAATTTGAGGAAGGAGCCGATTTGCCTGATGAAAAGGCAAATGCACAGAAAATCAGGAGAATGACCGGTAAAGAATAGAGGCTTTTCATGTTGATTGGTTTTATATGTATAAAGTTAACCAAAAAAAAGCCAATGTTCCTTATATGATCTTTAGGATTTAACTTTTATTAATAGTTTAGCCGAATTGTAATCGATTTAAAATAAAGTGTTGTAATTCCTTCGAAGCCCGAGTCAGTTCCTATCATTAACCACAATTCACCCAGTTCATTTGTTTTCAGTTTAATCGGATTATCAGTATTGTTGCGGTTTATCAAAGTATAGGCCGTTGTAGTATCCTGAACGCCGATTGTACCGATCATTTGCATAACGTTATTGGATTCCCGGCTTTGAAGCAGGCTGATAAAATTAGTCCGATACCAGTTATTCCCGTCCAGTGTATTGGCGGGTTCATATCCTAATCCGCCAACTCCCAGCGCCAGGTCAGGAGATCCGCCAATGCCTGCACTGTTGGTGGCCACATTGGATGCCAGTGTTATATCAAAGGTTACTTCGTAGACGGCATTGGGAATTAATTGTGGAATTTTAGCCGTGATGAATGATAAAAGATCATCGCTGTGATTATTTCCGGAAATTTTAATTGCTTTTATTGTTGTATCCAGTGGTTCGGGTAAGTGGGAATAGGCAAACTCGAGTTCGTAGAATGATTCTTCTCCTTTGGGATAGTCCGAAAACAGGCTGTCCCATCCCTGGGTGCCCGAAATGAAATTGTAAGAATATTCCCTGTAATCTGAAGGCTTATCTGATTTAGTACAGGATGAGAGGCAAAAAAATAGGATGGGCAACAAAATACTGCAGCAATTTCTGATCATTCCATTGAAATTTTTGTGAGTAGTTAAGACAAACGTTCTGCAATCATAAGTTCCTGGGGATAGGGCTCAAAAAGATTGTTCTTTGCAGGGTCGGTATTCAGATTCAGCCAGTTCTGTTCCATGCCCGGAGCGAGAATTACCGGCATTCTTTTTTTTAGATTATGGATCTCTTCCATCATAGGATTGGCCCGTGTAGTAATTACGGTAAATGTGTTGATTTTTTCCGATGTTTCAGGGTTTGTCCATTGATCATACAACCCCGCCAGGGCAAAAGCAGCCTGGTCCTTCAGTGCAATAAAATAAGGGGTTTTCTTGTTCCCGTCCGTGTGCCATTCATAAAAACCGTTGGCCAGAACAAGGCATCTTTTCCTGTTTAATGAATTTCGGAAGGATGGTTTTTCGGCAAGGGTTTCCGATTTTGCATTGAAGGTTTTCATTCGAATGTCCTTTGCCGAATTTGAATCCTTCACCCAAAAAGGGATCAGGCCCCAGGTAAATAAGCGAATGCTTGCCGGATCATCATTGCAAATGACAGGTAATTCCGGGAGCGAAAATGCACTGATCCTGTTGCCCGGTTTATACGTATCGGGCAAATCAAGTTTCGCTCCAAAGCGCAATTCCAGTTGTTCCCGGGTAAGGTCGATTTTAATTGTGTAACACATTGCAATACTGCATTTTAATTAAAAAAGAAACCTATACTGACAATGATCTGATTTAACCGCGTATCGAATGAAGTAGTCGTGTTGCCAATTGTAATCCCTGTTCCCAACTTGCTCAGGTTACCCTCATATTTAACATCAAGCGCAATTTTCCCGATATCCAGGCCAATTCCGGCCTGGTAACCTATCGTGGCTTTGTTCCATTGCATGTCGTATTCCGTAATTGTGTCCAGGTCGGAATTATTACTGATCACAAATGAGGCCACAGGCCCGGCCTCCAGTTTCAGGATACTCAGTTTAAATCCAACCAATACAGGAATATCAATGCGGTTTATCGTTTGCTTGACGGCTGTGGCATCCTCAGGATTTGCAGAATTGAGGTTATACACATTCAGATCATTATTGATATGGGAATACAATAATTCGGGTTGTATGAAAAAATTAAAAAGCTTTATCTGGCTTATGAGTCCGACATGATATCCAATGACGGAATAATTGGGACATGTAATTTTATAATCACCTGTAATCACTTCCGTACTGCTGTTCAATCTTGACGAATTGATTCCTCCCCGTATACCGAATTTTATCTGTGAAAATGACAGGGATGATGTCAGTAACGACATCAGCAACAGGGTAACTAATTTGTTTTTCATGATAACGTGATTTAGTGTAATAATACAAATTTACAAACAAATGAAAAGCAATCCTGTGATCGCTTATTATTTGAACGAATCGACAGCCGGTTTATTTCAGATTCTGTTAACTTTTCTTAAGATGAAGTTTAACTATTTGCTTTGCAGAAACAGCCTATATTTGCAGATTTAATTAAAATTGACTGATCCATGTTGCGCCGGTTGACTGTTCTGAAATCATTCCTGCTTGTATTTACCATTCTGATTGATACCTATACCTTCATAGCCATTCTGGACCTTATGAAGGATAAGCATTCTTTCCTGAATCTTGCTGTGATTTTTATTTTCTGCCTGGCTACAATCGTATTTCTTATTTTGATTCTCAGGGTACCCCGGTTTGAACCCGGGAAAAGAGATCCCGCCGGGCTGAGCCATGTCTTTCTATTCTTCGGTATTTATTTTCTTTTTTATCTTCCAAAGTTGGTATTCCTTGGCTTCCGGTTTACTGAAGATGTAATCTGGTTCCTGTCCTGGATCATCAGTTTCCCCGTCAATTGGATAACCCCTATGTCAATGACTCCATTGCGCTGGATCATCATTTCAAAAATCGGGTTGGTTGCAAGCGTTTTCCCTTTCTTTGCAATATTATGGGGACTCCTGTTCGGTCGTTTTCATTACCAGGTTGACAAAACCGAGATCTCATTCCGCGATCTGCCAAAATCTTTTGAGGGACTGAGGATCGTTCAGTTATCCGACATTCATCTCGGCAGTGTATTTGGAAAGCAGGACCGGCTGAAAAAGGCAATCGACATTGTAAATTCACTCAACCCGGACCTTGTTCTTTTTACAGGTGATCTGGTTAATAATTACAGCGAGGAAGCTCATGGATGGGAGGAACTTTTCAGTGGCATAAAATCCCGCTACGGAAAGTTTTCAGTGTTGGGAAACCATGATTACGGCGATTACTGGGAATGGAAATCGGATGTTGAACGGCAAAACAACCTGCGTCTGATCTATAAAATACATGAAGACATGGGATTTAATCTGCTTCGAAATTCATGGGAGACCGTATCCATAAACGGAGACAGACTGGCACTTATTGGAGTGGAAAACTGGGGATTGCCTCCCTTTAAACAATACGGGGATCTTGAACAATCACTCAAAGATGTGCCGCCGTCGTTATTTAAAATCCTTTTATCACATGATCCGAGTCACTGGGATGCTGAAATTAAATCAAAAACAAACATTCAGCTCACCCTTTCAGGACATACCCATGCCATGCAGTTTGGATTCAGACTGGGAAAATTCAAGTGGAGTCCCTCCGCCTATATTTACAAAAGGTGGATGGGGTTGTATCAGCAAAATGGACAGGCATTATATGTAAACCGGGGCATGGGCTTCATCGGTTTTCCGGGCAGAATAGGCCTAAGGCCGGAAATAGCTTTGCTTGTTCTTAAAAAGAGCAATGAACCAAATCATCAAAACGAGGTTATATAATAAATCAAAAAATTGCTTATTTAAAATAAATTTAAATAACATTCATCAGGATTTTAGCTTGAAAATTACTTTCTTTGCGAAATATTTTTAGTTCAATTAAATTCGGAAAATTATATGGTAGTTACAAAAGATAAAGTGGTTTCTCTTACCTACGAGCTGCGGGTAGACAACAACCAGGGTGAAATTATTGAAACGGTTGACCGCAATTCCCCGCTTACCTTTTTATTTGGAACAGGTTCCCTGTTGCCAAAGTTTGAAGATTATCTTGCCGGATTAAAGATCGGAGACTCATTCGATTTTAATTTGCCAAGCAAGGATGCTTATGGTGATTTCGATGAAACTTCCGTAATTCAGATCCCTCTCCAGGCATTTGAAATGGACGGCAAGGTGGATTATGAACTGGTAAAAACAGGAAACAAGATCCCCATGCAGGATAGTGAGGGACATCGCCTTACAGGTACTGTGAAATCGATAGACAAAGATACCGTGACCATGGACTTTAATCATCCATTGGCAGGAAATCACCTCTTTTTTAAAGGGGAGATCGTTGATGTTCGCACCGCTACTGAAGATGAATTAACACATGGACATGCCCATTATGAAGGTAGTTGTGAAGGTTGCGATCATTGTGGCGGAGAAGGCGGACATTGCCACTGAGAATTTGTTGATTTGTTGATTTGTTGTTACTTGCCTCAGAAAAGGGAGATTTATTGATTGAAAATCCGTCTGCATCCTTCCAGGCTGGAAATTTTGTTCTGAAATTATTTAATTTCATTCAAAGAAATTGCCGCACTGATGATGCCTTCTTCAGAAGGAGCCAGTGCGGCAATTTCTTTTCCCTTCGGATCAATCAGAACCGATTCTCCAATATAGTCGATTCCATTTCCATCGGTTCCTACCCGGTTAACACCGGCAACATAACTCTGATTTTCGATTGCCCTTGCCCTTAGCAGGGTATTCCACACATCACTTCGTGCAGCGGGCCAGCTGGAAGCATATACGAGCAGGTCATAATTTTGCCTGTTCCGGCTCCAGACCGGGAACCGCAGATCATAGCAAATCAGAAAATTAATCCGCCACAATCCCAGTTTCACAATCAGGGGAGTTGTCCCTGCCGTGTAATCTGATTCTTCTCCTTCAATGCGGAACAAATGCCTTTTATCATACCATTCCATTCCATGCCGGTCCACAAAAACCAGCCGGTTATAAAACTTGTCATGATCGTTTATTATCAAGCTTCCGGCAATTGCACAATGCATGTCTTCGGCTGTCTTTTTCATCCACTGCACTGTCGGACCATCCATGTGTTCTGCAACAGGGGCAGGATCAGTACAAAAGCCAGTAGAAAACATTTCCGGCAACAGGATCAGATCAGGCTGGACAGTCAGTCCTTTTAAAAGGCCATTTATTTTTAAACGGTTTTTATCTGCATCCAACCAGATACTATCGGGTTGTACAATTGCAACATTTAAGTTTTCAGATACCACGGTTTATTGAATATGAAAATCGGTTTCAAATTCAGAGATCAATTCATTTATAATGGTTTTGGCCTGAAGGATCAAAGCCGGCATTTGTTCTTTTTTCTCACCCGTCTTGCAACTCTCCTCAATTATCTTCAGGATGGCTTCAAGTTCTTTTGCTCCAAGAAATGATACACCCGGAATCAGTTTATGGGCTTCACGACCAACAGCTTCCATTTTAAACTGGGTCATGTATTCTTCCATCCTGGCAACCACAGGTGGCGCCGTCTTTTTAAAGGTTTGAAGCATGTCGAGGATGAAGTTCTCATCATTATCCGACAGCTTTCTGAGCATGGTTAAGTCGTACTTCATACAATTAAATCTGATATGAAATTGTAATGTGCTAATATCGTAAATCGTAAATTCGCAGTCGAAATGCGTAACTATCAACTATCAACTATCAACTATCACTACTTGTCCCTCGTCCCTCGTCCCTTTCTTCGCTTCCTCCCAAATCACATTCATCTCATCCAGCGTCATATCCCTAAGGCTACGGCCTTTTTTGAGGGTCTCATTTTCAAGATAGTTAAACCGGCTGATGAATTTCCGGTTTGTACGTTCAAGGGCTGTTTCAGGATCAATTCCATAAAGCCGCGCTGCATTTACAAGTGAAAAGAACAGGTCACCGAATTCATTTTCCATCTGGCTATTGTCCATCTTTTCAATTTCCACTTTCAGTTCCTTCAATTCTTCCTCAACCTTATCCCACACCTGCGATCTTTCATCCCAATCGAACCCGACAGCCCTGGCTTTTTCCTGTATACGGTTTGCCTTGATCAGGGAGGGCAGGGAAGATGGAACCCCGCCGAGCACTGAATGGTTTCCTTCCTTTATTTTCAGTTCTTCCCAGTTCTTTTTAACTGTTTCAGGATTATTCTGTACATCAATATCTCCAAAAACATGAGGATGCCTGAAAATCAGTTTCTCTGATATCGAATCCGCCACATCCTTGATATCGAAATGGCCGGTTTCAGACCCCATTTTTGCATAAAAAACGATATGAAGCAATAGGTCACCCAGTTCCTTTTTGGTATGATCCATATCTCCTTTCAAAATGGCATCTGCCAGTTCGTAGGTCTCTTCAATTGTATTGTTTCTGATGCTTTCGAAAGTTTGTTCGCGATCCCAGGGACATTTTATTCTCAGTTCATCCATGATATCAAGCAGCCTTCCCAATGCCTCCAGCTTATCCTTCCTGTTGTTCATCTATATTTGCCTAAGTATATATTTACTTGCTTTCTTTGAATTTTATCCGGATTGTTGAATTCAGTGACAAATTTAGCAATTCTGCCGCATTACCACCATGGATGGCAATTTCAAGCAGGTTCAAGGAATTGAACAATGCCAGGATCTCTCCTGAAGAAGTTTCACTATACCAGGTATTTATTCGGTTTATGCGGTAATGGTTACTTTGAATGAAAAGTTCAAAAGATCTTCCTTTGCCAATTCGTTCGAATAATTCCCTGTTGATATTGGTAAATGCATTCCGATAGGAGTCAATGTAAATAATACTGCCTGTTATTACGATTTTCATCAATGGCGGGAAGCATGGCAACCTGCCGGTACAGTTCGGCATGCTTTTGTCCCAGCGAATGCAGTTTTCCACTCTGAATAAGTTTGCAGGCTGCTTCAGCGAATACGGTTAATTCAGGAAAACTTCCGGGATCATTGTGTTTCAGTAGCACTGCCTCCTGGGGTTCATCATCTGAAAGCAAGCCAAATATTCCGTTATCATACCCGATAAAAAACTGATTATTTAGTTTTACTGCAACAAAAGGATGGCGATCCTTTGTTTCGCTGTTCACTGCAATGATATGAATGGTTCCCTCGGGAAAATAGGGGATGGCATGTCGTAACTGAAAGGCTGCCAGGGAAATATTAAAAGCAGGTACCTGGTTGGTAACAGATACAAAAACGGTTCCAGGGCATTGAGTTATCACTTTACCCTGAACGGCAGCGGTATAAAAGTCATCTTTATTCCAATCGCTTGTTAGAGTGACAATTGCCATGGGTCAGGTTGAAATTGCAAATTTGTACCTTTGTATTGTTTTTGTAATAAAAATGATCCTAATTTGTACCTTTCAAATGTAAGCATTATTGCGAGAAATAAATGATTGAAAAGGTTGTATATTTAGAGGGGGTTGACCCACAGGCTTTTTATGGTTCCAATAACCGGAACCTGGAAAAATTGAAATCTTATTTTCCCAAACTTAAAATCGTTGCACGCGACTATGAAATTAAGGTGTTAGGTGAACCATCAGAAATAAACCGTTTTGAGGAAGATACGGACCGGGTCATCGAATTTCTGCAGCAGCGAAATATGCTTACTGAAGAGGATATTGAAAGGATCCTGCGTACCCAGGATGACGAGATTGAAAGTTTCAATGAACGTGAAGAGGATGTCCTGATTTTCGGGAATACGGGAAAGGTGATCAAAGCCCGGTCTGTAAACCAGAAAAAACTTGTAGAGGATTATAAAACAAACGACCTTTTGTTTGCCATCGGTCCGGCCGGTTCGGGAAAAACATATACTGCCATTGCACTGGCTGTGAGATCCCTGCGCAATAAAGAAGTAAAGCGGATTGTGCTTACCCGTCCCGCTGTTGAAGCCGGTGAGAAACTCGGTTTTTTGCCCGGGGATGTAAAGCAGAAACTGGATCCGTATTTGCAGCCGCTTTACGACGCTTTGCACGATATGATCCCGCAAAAAAAACTGGAAGGATATATTGAAGAGGGCATTATTGAGATTGCACCCCTTGCCTTTATGCGCGGTCGGACACTGGGCGATGCTGTGGTTATTCTTGATGAGGGACAAAATACCACAATTAACCAGCTAAAAATGTTCCTTACCCGAATGGGAAAAAATGCCAAGTTCCTTGTGACAGGAGACATCACCCAGATTGACCTGCCGGAACGCCAGCAATCCGGATTACTCAAGGCCCTCGCTTTGCTGGGTAATATCAAAGGAATTTCAGTGATTGAATTCGACAAGAGCGATATTGTACGTCACCGGTTGGTAAGGCATATTGTGGGGGCTTATGAGAGTGACAAGGGACAAGGGACGAGGGACGAGTAGGGAGAGTATAGGGAGAGGTGAGAGGTGAGAGATGAGCACGAGGAGAATCCCGGAAGGGATTGAATATCGGTAGAAAGAGCGATGAGAGGTGAGAGATGAGTAGGGAGAATCCCGGTAGGGATTGAATGTCGGTAGAAAGGAGAAAATAAAAGAGATTTGTATCTTTGTAAAAGTATAAAACTAACATAACGGAATGAAAGCAATAACCAAAACCAACTTTAACTTTCCCGGACAAAAAGGTGTCTATATTGGAAAAGTAAGGGATGTATACAATATTGAGGGAAAATACCTTGTGATGGTTGTAACCGACCGGATCTCCGCTTTCGATGTGGTATTACCCAAGGGTATTCCTTATAAGGGACAGGTATTAAATCAGATAGCATCCAGGTTCCTCGATGATACGGCCGGGATTGTTCCTAATTGGAAAATATCAAGTCCCGATCCAATGGTAACCATCGGCCATTTTGCTGATCCATTCAAGGTGGAAATGGTGATCAGGGGATATCTTACCGGACATGCATGGCGCGAGTATAAATCAGGAAAGCGATCCATCTGTGGTGTTCCAATGCCGGAAGGTATGGTTGAAAACCAGAAATTTCCCCAACCCATCATCACCCCTACAACCAAAGCCGATGAGGGACATGATCTTGACATTTCAAGGGATGAAATTATTTCTGCCGGTCTTGCTTCAGCAAAAGATTATGCCTTGCTTGAACAATATACATATAAACTTTTCGAAAAAGGCACGCAGATTGCCGCCTCAAAAGGATTGATCCTTGTTGATACAAAATATGAATTTGGTAAAAAGGATGGCAAGATTTACCTGATCGATGAAATTAACACACCTGATTCATCAAGGTATTTTTATGCCGAAGGATATGAGGATCGTATTAAAAAGGGCGAACAGCAGAAACAGCTTTCCAAGGAGTTTGTGCGGCAATGGCTGATCGAGAATAATTTTCAGGGTTTGGAAGGACAGCATGTACCCGAATTGACCGATGAATTTGTTAACCAGATTTCGGAAAGGTATATAGAATTATACGAAAACATCATCGGCGAAAAGTTTGAACGCGCTGATCTGAGCAACGTTCAGGGACGGATTGAGAACGAATATAACTCTGGCATTGAAGGAGCTGGTGAAATAAATTATGAATTATGAATGATGAATTATGAATGAAGGACCGTTTTCATTCATAATTCATCATTCATAATTCATAATTATCCTTATTTTCCCTCTACCTGAATTATCTTTTTCAGTTTGATATCCTGCGACGAAGAGCCCACCATTAATTCCACTGCGCCGGGTTCGACGGTGAATTTGTGATCTTTTTCATTCCAATAGGCCAGGTCTTCGGCTTTCAGATTTAATAAAACTGTTTTTGTTTCACCCTTGCTTACAGGCACACGCGCAAATGCTTTTAATTGCTTTGCAGGCCGCTCGACTTTGGAATCCGGAAACCTGACATATACCTGAATCACCTCATCACCTGCCATCATTCCGGTATTCTTTACATCAACCGATATGTTTACTTCCCCGTTTGCCTGCAATGAGTTTGAACTGACTTTCAGATTGGACCAGGCAAATGTTGTATAGCTCAATCCAAAGCCAAATGGAAACAGGGGAGTTTCCCTGAAATACATATAGGTGCGTCCGTGCCGGATATCATAATCCATCATGGGAGGTAACTGGGTGATCGATCGGGGCCATGTTTGAACCAGTCGGCCTGCAGGATTTACCTTGCCGAAGATGACATCGGCGAGACCGTTACCCATTTCCTGGCTTCCATGAGTCATATGCAATATCGCCGGAACATTTTCAGCCGACCAGTTTATGGCAAACGGGAAACTGCTTACCAATACCAGGACGGTGTTAGGATTGGCCTGGAGGACCAGTTTTACGAGGTCTTCCTGTTCAAGCGACAATGATTTACGGTCTACGGCTTCCTTTCCGTCACTTGGCACCGGCGAAATTTTCCAGTCAGCCGTAGTGCCAATCGGGTGGCTTCCCACGATAACTATAGCTACATCAGCTGCTTTGGCGGCATTAACTGCCTGATCCATCCTGTTCTCAGGAGCAAAGGTAACCTGAACATTTTTACCGCATGCATTCATTATTCCGGCCAGGGGCGATATTTTGTAGGGTGGGGTTCCGCTATACCAGTCAAGCAGCACTTCATCGGCATGAGGCCCGATAACTGCAATCTTCTTAATCCTGTTCAGATCGAGCGGAAGGAGCTGCCCGTTGTTCCTGAGCAAAACGATTGATTTTGCCGTTACTTCACGCACAAATTGTTTAACCTCGGGTTTGGTCCATGGATCAATAGTGTCCTTTACTCCGATTGCACTGTATGGATTTTCCTGATTTGCATCCAGCAGTCCCAGTTTTAAAGCGACCCTGAAATTGCCTCTCAGAACTGCATCAATATCCTTTTCCGTCAGCAAGCCCTTATTTAATGCCTCTTTTACTGCGGACTTATAATTATCAAGAAACTGCCCGATCCCTGCCTTTACACAGGCGGCTGCCGTCTCAGCCAGAGAGGGAAAGGCTTTGTGGGCAGAAAAAAGAAGGGCCATAGCGCCTCCATCTGTACAAATGATCCCATCATTACCCCATTCTTCAACTGTAACTTTTTTTAATATTGGATTGATTGTCATGGGAATCCCGTTATAGGCATTGTATGATGCCATAAAGGCCCTGGAGCCGCCTTCCGTAATTCCCTTATAGAAAGTGTATCCATAATATTCACGAAAGAGGCGTTCATCGAAATCGGATGATGATGAATCGCGTCCATCCTCATTGCTGTTGGCCATAAAGTGCTTCATAAGCGATGCAGTTCTCCAGTAAGTGGGATCATCACCCTGCAAACCTTTTACAAATGCAACGACCATTCGGGAGTTCAGCCAGGAATCCTCACCAAAACACTCCTCAGTTCTTCCCCAGCGGGGATCCCTTCCCAGATCTGCATTGGGAGCCCGCATTACCAGGGATCCCCTGAAATATTTCGGACTCTGGAAGTAATACCTGTTTTCATAGGCTTCCTGCTCAGCAACTTTTTTTATAAGGCCGGCATCCCATGTTTCACCCAGCCCGTAAGCCTGCGGAAATATGGTGGAAGGAACAGGCGACCTCGATCCCCAGTTCGACGGCCCTCCATAGGCAAGTCCATGCAATCCTTCTACCTGACCGCAGTTCCGGATACCTAACCTGGGAATCCCAAGTTGTGTGGATAATGCATTGATCTTTTCTTCAAGGGTCATCAGCGAAATGAGGTTGGTGATTCTTTCTTCCCCTGTTAACCGGGTATCCTGAAAGGGATATTGCGCAGAGATCTGACTACTTACTAATAAAACTGAAATAAGCAGAAATGAAGTTATAAGATGTTTCATTATGTTTGAGGTTTGAGGTTTGGGATTTACTGATCTTCGAAATTCGATGTTCGGTGTTCCTTGTTCGATATTATTTGAAATAACACTGATCAAAGCCTGTCCCGTATCTGATACACGGGAGAACACCGAATAATGAATTTTGAAGGAAAACCTCCATTACAATTAATACAGTTCCAAATTCGATATCACCGGACAGGCCCTTGAATCCAGAATGTTCACCCGGACTTTACCGGTTTCAGCCGGGTCGATTTTAAGAATTCGCTTATATCCAATGGTGGTTCCCGAAGCGACCTTTTTCCATTGCCCGTCATTCCAAATTTCTATTGAAAAGGATTTTACGCGTTGTCCGAGTTTAATATATTCCTGGATAACCACATATCTGACTGTTTTAGTACCTGCCAGATCCACTTCAACCCAGCCTGACTTTATTTTATCGTCAGTGGCCCAATATGTTTCTTTATTACCATCAGTCAGGTTAGCGGCATTAAATGCTTTTTCATTGCCCCTGTAACTGCTTACTGAAACCTTTGCTCCGCCTGTAAGATTGGTTTTAAACTCTTGCTTTAGCAAGTCATGAAAACCCTGCAAGGCACGACGGTCATTTTCATGGATCAGCCCCCGCCTGTCAGGGGGAACGTTCAGCAGGAGCACAGACCCTCGCCCCACCGAGGTGAGGTAAATATCAAACAATTGTTCCGGTGTTTTTACCTTATCATTTTCCTTTTCATGAAAGAACCATCCCGGACGAATTGATACGTCCGTTTCAGCAGGAATCCAGCTTGTTCCGTTTTCGGATCCCTCGTTTAGTAAATTTTCAATTCCCGGTTTCCCGGCATACAGTGTGTCTGGATTGATCATAGCCCAGTTGGTAAGGCCGGCAATACCCTTTTCATTTCCTACCCAGCGCACACCCGGTCCGGCATCACTAAAAAATATCACATCGGGCTGCAGTTTGCGGACCCTGTCAAGCGTTCCCGGCCAGTCATAATAAGTTCGGCCATCAATTGACCGTTTTTCATTTGCTCCACCGTAATATCCTGTACCCCCATTTGCCCCGTCAAACCACATTTCGAATACAGGACCGTATAATGTGAATAGTTCCTGCAATTGATTTCTGTAGTAATCAATGTATGCAGGTTTTCCATAATCAGCATTATTCCTGTCCCAGGGTGAAAGATAAACTCCAAATTTCAACCCGGTTAGCTTACAGGCTTCTGAGAGTTCTTTTACCAGATCGCCTTTTCCTCCCTTATAAGGACTGTTTTGAATCGTATGGTCAGTATACTTGCTTGGCCATAGACAAAAACCATCATGGTGCTTGCAGGTGAGGATGACTCCCCTGAAGCCGGCTTTTGAAAGGATGTCAGTCCATTGTGCCGGGTCAGCCTGTGAAGGATTGAACATCGAAGGAGACTCGCTTCCCATGCCCCATTCCAGGTCTGTGAAGGTATTAATCGTAAAATGTATGAAAGCATTCATTTCCATTTCATGCCAGGCAAGCTGTGTTGCGGACGGAATTGGATAAACGGGTTCCGGAGGTTCTGTCATGAATGGATTGAATGAGGTTAAAAACAGAAAAAGCACCATCATCATAACTGGAGTGCTTCCGTTAAGGTTGTTTCTCATTTCTTTAATGCCTGTTGTATTGCCTTTTCTGCAAGGGGTGCCATAACCTGATAACCGGCCAGGTTGGGATGAACTCCATCAAAGGTATATTCTGCTTTCAAACCATGCCGTTCATCAACCATGGGGGAAAAGTAATCCAGGTAAACACATCCGTTTTCCTGGGCATATGTTTTAATCCATGTGTTGAGAGCTATTACCTTCTCAGCAGGCTGCATTCCTGGTTTCCAGGGAAAATCATAGGCCGGAAGTACCGAAGACATAACAACCCGTATACCATTGGCTTTTGCCATCTCCACCATGGAAGCCAGATTATCCTGTATCATTTTCTGTGTGGAGGGTCCGGTATTGCCGGCAATATCATTAATTCCTGCCAGAATTACAACCACAGCAGGTTTAAGATCAACTACATCCGGACGAAACCTGATCAGCATCTGTGGCGTGGTCTGGCCGCTGATGCCCCTGTTTATATAAGGTTTGCCGGTAAAAAAATCAGGCATGGCACTGCTCCATCCTTCTGTGATTGAATTTCCCATGAATACTATCCGGTTTTCACCTTTTGCAGGCAAACCGATTTTCTGGTTATCTTCCCGGAAACGCGCCAGGTTTGCCCAGTCTGTGAGCATGGGATCTTCTTTGGCTGAATTTGAATCCTGGGCATCGACATAAAGACCCGATACTATAAACATAATCAATAAGGAAATGAGTTTATATCTTTTCATATTGGAAATTTTTAATGCATAGTAAAGATATAAAAAGATGGAGGGATGAAAGTAAAATGATGCCAAATATAAAGGTGGAGAAAAAGCTGAGCGTAGTCTCCAGACTACGCTCAGCATCAACTTAAACAGGTCTCACTACTTGAATAGCAACGGTGCAAATTCTGAAAGGTAAATCCTCCAGTTTGCCCAGGTGTGGCCACCTGTGCTTTCGCGGTAAGTATATTTGAAATTGTGTTTATCCAGTGTACTGCGCAGATTTGTAACACTTCCATAGAGAAAGTCATCCTTGCCACAGCCAATCCAATAAACCTTATATCCACTGTTTTTAAGCACTTCAATTTTGGCTTCCCTTTCCTGATCTATTTTAGCAGCATCCTGGGGAGGTATCCCAAAATTCATGATACCCATACTAAAAACTCCAATATAGCTAAACAGTTTTGGATTGTTATTTGTAATAGTCTGTGTATGTGCACCGCCCATAGAAAGACCGGCAATGGCGCGGTGATCCTTATCGGTAAATGTGCGATAGTTCTTTTCAATGAATGGAATGACGTCAGTTACAAGGTTTTCTTCGAATTTGCCGGCATATTTCATATAATCAGCCATGGTCGGCTGTCCGGCCACCACAGGTAAGGGAACATCATTCTGTGCAGCACTCTGGTTTGCATTGCCGTTTGTCATTACCACGATCATCGGCCTGGCTTTTCCGGCAGCAATAAGGTTGTCCAAAATCTGTACCGCACGACCCATGGTAGTCCAAGCATCCTCGTCTCCACCTGCCCCATGTAAAAGATAAAATACCGGATACTTGTCTTTCCCTGTTTCATAACCGGCCGGAGTATATACATACAAACGCCGGGTAAGTCCCAGAACAGTAGATTTATACCAGGTTTTTGTGAGGTTTCCGTGTGCCACATCGCCTGAAATATACAATTCGCTTTCCTTTCCGGGAACAATCATGAAACTTTCATACCGGCTTCCATCCCTGCGAACCTGTACATTATTGGGATCTATCATTCTCACGCCGTCGACCGAGAATGTATAACCATATAATTCGGGATTAAGGGGTCCTACCGTTACTGTCCAAAGGCCGGTATCATTTTTTACAAGGGGCACACTGGCTCCAAACCCGGACATCCATTCACCACTCAACGTTACGTCGGTTGCCTTTGGTGCGAAAAGTCTGAAGGTTACTGTGTTGTCAGTTTTAAGTTCGGGCGAAACAATTACCATTCCCATCCGAAACATGGGTCGGGCAGGGGGTTTTGTATCGTTCTGGGCGGTTACATCTGTATATCCCATTACAACCATCAGAAAGGCCATAATTAAAACGGTAAATTTTTTCATTTGCTACGAGGTTTATTGATTTGCACAAAAATTACCATAAAATTCAGGATGTACGAAAGGTAATCGACAAACTCCCGAAAAGTCATGATTAAAAGATTGGTTATGCAGTTAGGCAGTTCTGCGGTTCATAGAATCCCTGACGGGATTTTTCTGCCTGCAGCCGACAGCCTAACAGCCTAAAACCTAGAGCCAAGCCTAGATGCCTATTCCCCAACACCGGCCATATCGTAAATTCGTAAGAATATTCACCCGGATAAAGCATGTACTTGTCGAGTGGCTTTGCACCCCAGCTGTTATCACCGCCAACACCCATCTGTTTGAAATCAATATTCCATTCTATAAAATCACGCGGAACAATGTCAATGATATGCCGCTGGTCCTTCTTTGCACCATCATCAATATCTTCCATTCCGTAATTGTGTGCAGAAGTGGATATAACAGGCTTCCCGGTTACCTTCAGGCCAAAACCCTTATCATCTGTCAGGGAGAACCACCTTACATCAGTCCTGTAATTATTTTCCTGCGGACGTACATATATAAATACCTGGTCGGCCACCTTTTCAGTGTAACGCGATACCATCGCGGATGTTTTTCTGTCCTGGTAGTTTTCCCAGGGTCCCCGGCCAAAATAGTCCATATTGGAGAACTCAGCACCCAGTCTGCACTGCATGCCTATCCTGGGTATTTCGGGAAGTGATTTATCGAATGTCGAAAATTTATTGGATACCTCAATACGGCCATCACCATGAATAATGTAATCCGAAGACCAGGATCCTTTCACATCAGGGATATCATATAAGCATGACACTTCAACCATGTTGCCGGATACCTGCCTTGTTTTCAACGACGTCAGCTTAAATTTCCGGTTCACATCTTTCCAGATTTTCAACCTTGAGGGCATGTTGTTCCCATAGTCATTATCAATCGGAGCTCTCCAGAAACTGGGCATAAGAGGTGCTTTCAATATTTCACGGCCATTCGATTTGTAGGATGATAACCAGCCCAGGCTGTCAAATGAAACCGAAAACGATTGTCCCGTGATCACCAACCCCGGCTTTTCAGTAAACCCGAGATCGGGTGATACTTTGGCTGCTTCCGGTAAAATTGTCTCATAGGGAAGTTTGAATTGTTCATAAGCCACAATATGTCCGGCCGGGATCATCCTTTCGTCATTACGCTGATGCGCCCTGAATATCAGAAAGTACTCTGAGTTTGGCTTGATGACGAGAGCGGACAGGTCAACGGATGCAACAGCAGATTGACCGGGGGCGACATTCAAAACCGAAAGGTCCTTCTTTAGAACGGGCTTGCCATTTTCTTCCACCGTATATTCAAAACTGAACTTATTGAGATCCGTAAAAATGAACCCGTTCCTGATTTCAAACTGTCCGGACGACATATCAAGAACCCGGAATTTTATATTCTGATAAACTTTTTTTACTTCGTACAACGTTGGATGAGGACGCCTGTCAGCTGAAATCAGCCCGTTATCGCAAAAATTGTTGTCGCTGGGAACATTGGCAGGACCAAAATCGCCACCGTAGGCCCAGTATTTCTGACCCTTGCTCATCTTTCTGAGCGATACCCTGGTCTACCCAATCCCAGATAAAACCTCCCTGAAGCATTGGATATTTTTCAATAATATCCCAGTAATCCTGGAAATCCCCCGTACTATTTCCCATGGAATGAGCATATTCACATTGAATCAGGGGCTTGTCGGTGTGTTTTTTGGCATACGCTTCCATTTGGGCAGCCGGCATGTACATGGGACAAAAAATGTCGGTATTCCTTTCATATTCGGCACGCTCATATTGCACAGGCCGCGTATTGTCGCGTTTTTTGATCCAGTCATACGTTGCATAAAAATTACTGCCATTGCCGGCTTCATTCCCCAATGACCAGATTATGATGGAAGGATGGTTCTTATCCCTTTCTACCATCCTCCTTGTGCGATCCATATGGGCATTGAGCCAGACGGGCTTATTTCCAAGGGTTTTGTCTTTATCATATCCCATGCCATGCGATTCGATATTGGCCTCATCTACCAGGTAAATACCATATTCATCGCACAATTGGTACCACCTTGGATCATCCGGATAATGACAGGTGCGAACCGCGTTAAGGTTAAACTGCTGAAGCAATTCAATGTCTTTGCGCATGCCTTCCTCGCTTATAACATGTCCGGTGATCTCATCATGTTCGTGACGATTAACGCCTTTCAGATAGATGGGTTTTCCATTGATGCACAATTGTCCGTTAATGATTTCTACCTTTCTGAAACCAATTTTGGAGGCAATTGCTTCTGTTTCCTTCCCGCTCTTATCCGTTACAGTAAGTAAAAGCTTGTATAAGTTGGGTGTCTCAGCTGTCCATTTCAGGGGATTTTGCACATCGCTTGTGAATAATAACCTGTGCGGAATCTTTCATGTTGATCTGAACCTTCTGCTTTCCTTTGGCAACCGCAACATTGTTTTTGTCAAACAGACCAAATTCAACCGAGTAATCGCCCGATTTCAGACCTGCAAAGGCATTTCTAAGATCTACTGTAACAGAAAGCTGCGCATCCTTATAATTATTCGTCAGGTCAGTTTTTACGAAGTAGTCGTAAATATGAACCCTGGGAGTAGCATATATAAACACATCACGTTCAATTCCGCTTAATCTGAAAAAATCCTGGTCTTCGAGGTAAGATCCATCGCACCAGCGATATACTTCAAGAGCAAGGGTGTTTTCACCTTCGCGCAAACGGTTTGTAATATCAAATTCAACCGGCGTTTTGGAATCTTCGCTGTATCCGAGTTTTTCTCCGTTGAGCCAGTAATAGGCTGCCGAATTCACACCACCGAAATGCAGTACGATGCGTTTGTCTTTCCAGGCAGCAGGAACCGTAAAATTGTGTTTATAGGAACCTACCGGATTATAATCTTTGGGAATGAACGGGGGATCTGCCTTAAATGGATATTGAATGTTTACGTAAATCGGGTAATCGTATCCCTGCATCTGCCAGTCCGACGGAACCGGAATTTCTTTCCAGGAAGAAATATCAAAATTTTCTTTATAGAAATCGGCCGGTCGTTCAGCGGGATTTTTTGACCAGAAGAATTTCCAGTTTCCATTAAGAACCTGGCAATAGGGTGATTCAAGGTTCTTCCTGCCTTCGATTGATTTGCTGTCAGGAAAGGGGATAAACCACGCGTGGGGTTTTAATGTGTTTACCCCGGTTATGGTTGGATCTTCCAGTTCAGTGCCAATTACCTGGGCATTCAGATTAACTGGATCAGAAAAGAGCAGGCAATAAGAAGACAGAAAAAAATTTTAGATGATTTCATTTTGGATACGGTTATATAATCAAAGAATAATTGAAGGAGAATCGCTATTCACAAATGTAAATAAATCCGTATAATTTCTACCGATAGATAATCCCTACGGGATTTTCCTGTATGTCAGCGGTCCTGGTCCCTCGTCCCTTGTCCCTTCTTTTCAAGAATCGAAAATGCCCACGGATTCAGTGTAAAATAAGTGTCCTTTTTCACAAATATCCTGTCATCATTAAAAACCTCACGGTATTTACCAAGTGCATCTTCAAGGGTGACACGTACTTTGACAATACTGTCCGAAAAATTAAAGAGCACCAAGTACCCTATCATTACCGGTTTGCCTGAAAATTACCGCTGTATTGGCAATTGTGTCCATTGCATATTTAAAAACATTGTCCTTATAGCCTGCGATCAGCGCGTAATTTGTATGCTTCAGTTCATTCAGCCTGCGGTAAAAAGAATAAAGCGTGGTATCGTTCCAGTTCACTGTATCTTTTTCAAAGAAACGGAGTCTTTTTTTCAAGGCCGCTTCCTGTCCGGTATATATCAGCGGCATTCCCGGAACGATATAGGTGAAAGCAGCAAAGCAGTTTACCCCTTTCCCCATTCTTTCATATTCGGTTCCCGACCATGAATTCTCATCATGATTGGTTATGAAATTCAGCAATATGTCATCAGGCGCATATAGTGTATCAATCCGATCGAAGTATTTATGCAATGCATCCACCTTTTTTGTTCCTTTGGCGATATCGTTCATCAGGTGATATAGTTCCCATCCGTAGGCAGCATCAAATCCGTTGGCCATCAGTTCCGGCTCCCAGGCTTCGGCAAGTTTGATTAAAGGGCGGATGCTATCGAGACTTCTGCAGTGCACTTTTCCAGAAATCAGTTGGTGCCATGGCTGCAGCATCGCAACGATAGCCATCAATACCAACCTCCTTAACCCAGTATTCCATGGCATCTGTCATTGCCTTTCTCAATTCCGGGTTATCATAGTTCAGGTCGGCCACATCGGACCAATCGGGAACCGGAGAAATAATCTGTCCCTTTTTATTATGGGTATACCAGTCAGGATGCTCTGTGATCCATTGGTTATCCCAACCGGAATGATTTGCCACCCAGTCGAAAATGACAAGCATTCCGGCGGCATGTGCTTTTTTCACCAGATCTTTCATGTCGTCAAGTGATCCGAATTCAGGATTAATTCCGGTATAATCCGCTACAGAATAATAACTGCCAAGCGGCATCTTTGCGGTTTTTAACAGAAATGGGGTAGACCGGCATCAGCCATATCACATCCACTCCCAGGTTTTTCAACCGATTGATATGTTGTTCGGTAAAAGCCTTTAAAGTACCCTCCGGTGTGATCTGGCGGATATTTACTTCATACATGACGCCGTTTGCGAGGCGTTGATGTATGGAATCCAGGCCGGACAACGGGTTGACCGGTGTTACCGGCGTATTTTGTTTGCAGGAACCAAGAAATAAAAATGCCACCAGTGTGGTCAGGAATACCGATGGTTTTCATGTGGGTGCAGTTTTGGGTTTTGTTTTTTCTTTATATGGAATACGTAAGAGATGGGTTTTAAACCCGATCTCTACGTTGTCTGTCATATACACGAATCATGTAGAGACGGGTTTCAAACCCGTCTCTCCCGTCTTCT
>CAWBNI010000012.1:0-5637 GCA_963790105.1 uncultured Bacteroidales bacterium
TTCGCAAATCATCGGTTCGGCGGCAGCGCCCTTATCAATTCACTGGCAAATGATACGTTATCTGCCTTGTTTACCGATTCGCATGGAATTACCTATCCCAGCCAGCCAAATTATCTTATTCTATACTCCGGCAGTGCGCAGGGTGTGACAAATGAGCAGGGTGCCGACCGGCAATCGTCTCACTGCGCCCAACCTTGGAAGGCAGTTGATGGATGCCGGTAAAACCTTTATCACATATTCCGAAGACCTGCCGGAAGCCGGCTTTAACGGGGCAACATCTGGATATTATGCACGCAAGCATAATCCTGTGGCCAACTGGATGGGCACCGGAACAAACCCGGTTCCGGTTGCCCCACCAATCAACCCTTTTCGGAATTTCCGTCAGGCGATTTCTCCTTACTGCCCACCGGTCGTTTGTGGTGCCCAATCTGATCAACGATATGCATAATGGTTCCGACCCGGCCCGGATCACTGCCGGTGATGACTGGATCTCAAACAACCTGGGAGGGTATATCCGGTGGGCCAAAGCAAACAACAGCCTTTTTATCCTCACCTTTGACGAGGATGATCAGGGGTGGAAATCCGGCAATCAGATCCTCACTGTTTTTACCGGACAAAGGGTGCAGGCCGGCCGGTATTCATCCCGGATTGACCATTATTCAGTGCTGAATACGATTGAAAATATGTATGGATTGCCATACCTGGGCGATTCAGCAACTCATACTATTATATCCGATTGCTGGAAAGAAAATCCGGTAACATCCTTCTCGAACAATAAGAAATCCAACGATATCCTATATCCCAATCCCAATAACGGATCGCTTTATATTGAACTATCAGATTACAATAATGCAATAGCAGAAATATATAATACAAACGGGCAACTGCTTCAAATTACTCCTGTCGGGCCCTCTAAAACAGCCATCAGCACAGAGGAGCTTGCGAAAGGGTTTTACCTTGTAAAAATAAAAAGCAGGGAAGGCGTTACCCAGGGAAAATTTGTTAAAAACTGAACTTTTGATGAAAGCCTGATTGACGCCGGCTGAGCCGTCAATCTCCCCCTTTCCGTTATGTTCCCGTGGCTGACGGCGCGTGTTCTCACGATCATCGCTCCCTTTTCCTTTTCACTTTGTCAAATTATTTTTAACCTTATCTGAAACTACAGAGTGTCTACAGAATCAGGTCTTACCTTGATCTCATAAACTAATAAAAATATTGTATGAAAAAATTAATGCTTTTATTCGTAATTGCATTGGGCGTAACTGCCATAAATGCCCAGACCCGCACTGCTGTTAAAGTAGCTGACCTTCCGAAAGCTATTACTGATAACATTGCCACAGCACATAAAGGCTATGCTGCACAGGAAGCTTTTAAGGTAGATACCAAAGGTGTAATGTCCTATGAAGTAGTTGTAAAGGATGCAAAAACAGAAAAGATCCTTGTTTATGACAAAGACGGCAAGTTTCTGAAGTCAGAAGCAAAGAAGGCACCTGCAACTGCTGCCCCCGCTAAAAAAGAACCTGAAAAGCCAAAAAAGTAATGTCTGAATAATGAAAATGAAAAGCCCCGTCCCCTGTGACAGGGGTTTTTTATTGATACAGGGAATGATTGCCCCGATCAATCCAAAGGCTGGCGAAACAGGCATTTTCCCGGTTAACTATCCGGTTAAGGCAGCTTTCTGGGCTGAACCCCTTCAAATGTTATTTTCACGGGTTTGATATGTCCGTTCTCATCAAAATACATCCTGTCGATGCAGGTGACCCGGTCATTAGCACCCGTGCGGTCAAGAGGACGGCGGTGATAAACGATGTACCACTCGTCTGTGCCCGGAATTTGGATGACCGAATGATGCCCCGCTCCTTTGCCGATCTTCGGGTCCTGTTCCAGCACTGTGTTCAGGCGCCTGAAGGGTCCTAATGGCGAATCGGCAATTGCATAGGCAACCCGGTAATCCGATCTTCCCCAGGAACCTTCCGACCACATGAAGTAATATTTACCGTTGCGGATAAACAGGAAAGGCCCTTCCACATAACCCTCCGGCGTTATTTCCTTAAACAGGGTGCCGTCATCAAAGGGTACAAATCCGGTAAAGTCGTCCTTCAGCTTTACGATGTTGCAATGCTTCCACCCGCCGTAAATCATATAATACTGTGAATCCTTGTCCCTGAATACAAACTGATCAATTGGCTGGGCCCCATTGTGAAACTTGTCCAGCAGGGGTTTCCCCAAATAATCCCTGAACGGCCATTCCGGCCTGTCGGAGACACCCACTCCTATGCCGCCGGTAGCGCTGTCACGCTGGATATCATTGGCAGCAAAAAATAAAAAATACCGGTTGTCTTTTTTCACGATGGCCGGAGCCCGCGGCGCATATTTTGCCCATTAACGGAAGCGGTATCAATGATCCGTCCGTGCTTCGTCCAGGTTACCAGGTCAGAGGATGAAAAAGCATCCATAAATACCTGCTTTTCATAGGGTGCCGAGTACGTGGGATATATCCAGTATTCCTTGCAAACACGACTGCCTCCGGATGGCGTACCCAACCTTCAAAACCGGATTCCCGGAGACTGGCCTGAAATCCTTACAATGTCCAGGCACAAAAAAACGAACAGCAAAAATGAGTTCTTCATTGGACAATATTTATCAGGAAGTGATATGCCATACGGACTAATTCTTCTTTACGCATAGGGTATGCGGATTCTCCAGATACTGGTCCGCCAACCCCTTTGTCTTTATAATGATGGTTGAATCGGTTTGCCAGAAAAATCCGGTCAGGCTGCCCTTATTTTTATCCTTCAGGGTCAGGGTATTTCCAAGTAAATACATCGTGGTATATTCCTGTGATACAAAAACGGTATCTGATGTATGTTGCCTGATCGTTACCACATTTTCATGAATCGAAATTTCCATCCTGGGAAATCCTCTTGAATTGTCGTCGGTGGAAATCCAGGTGAGGTTTGTCCAGCCGGGGTATCTTTCTTCGAGGGTTTGCATTGAAACGGACTTTTTGTTTGCATCCTTTCTTCCGCATGAAAACATACAGAATGACAGGAACAAAACCAGGCTCACATAAGGAACTGTTTTTTTCATGGGAGAAGGTTTTTAAAGGGAATGAAATTAGTATGCAGAAAGATAATGGGAAAAAATGAAAAATTAAAACCAGGCCCTGATTGTATAAACCATGCCCGCAGGTACTGTAACAGCATGAAGCCAGCAGAATTGCACTAAAATATGTGTAAATATCTGTGTATTTACAAATCGGGTACTATTCAACAACAATTTTCCCTGTAAAGATTTTTCCACTATTATTTAACCTGAACAAATATAATCCGCTGGCAAGTTTACATATATCTATTTTCCTGTTTTCAGATAGATCCTGTTCCAATACCTTTCTGCCTTGGTTGTCAAATATTTCGGTTATTGCAGATTCTGAACTATTGGTTACATCAAATACAACAAATTCTTTGGCAGGATTTGGATAAACATTTATTTCTTTTCCATTCGTTTTTGGGATAAGGGTGATGTTCTGTTCAGAATAATAATAAGTTTCCCTACTATCATCAACCCACTGGCTGGTGGTTTTATCCCACTTAAATCTCATATGCAGGGCTGTGTTCCGCTGGCATCGCGAGCGTATTCTTCTTTTGAATCCGCAACCCACCCTCCGGTTATTTCATCCCAGTTGTAATAACTATACAAGGTTATATACCCGTTGTCATCATATAGATACTCGGTTTTGCTGTCCCCAATCCACCCACTGGTGGCTTCATCCCAACTATAATTTATTTGAGAAGTTCTTCTCCCTTTTGCATCATAGATCATTTCCATTCTTCTAAAACCAATCCACTGGCTGGTGGTCGTATCCCAGGTATAATTACTGTACAAGGTTATGTTACCATCGGCATTGTATGTATACTCTTCTTTTTCATTATCAATCCACTGGCCAGTGGTTTCATTCAAGATGGACAGATTATAAAGAGTCATATTCCCGTTGTCATCATATGTGTATATCATTTTAGATAAAGCAATCCACTCGCCGGTGGTTTCATCCCACTTGTAATAGATACGCAAAGTCAATTTGCTGTTGTCATTGTAAGTGTATTCAATTTTATAAAAAGCACTTACCTGGCTGGTGGTTTCATTCCAGTTGTAAAACACTTCCAAAATTAGGTTCTGGCTGGCATCATACGCATATTCCATTTTAGAATAAATAATCCACTGGCTGGTGGTTTCATTCCATCCGTACTGTATTTGCAAGAGTGTGTTGCCGCTGGTGTCGTATGCATATCCTACCCTTGTAAAAAGCAAGCCACTTTTCCGGTGGTTTCATCCCAGGTATAATTGATAAAAAAAGTTCTGTTTTCCATCCCCGTCGTATGTGTTTTCCATTTGGGAAGAAGGGATCCAGCTGACTGGTGGTTGTATCCCAGTTGTAATCAATGTTCAGAATACCGTTCCCGTCAGCATCGAAAGTATTTTCTGTTTTAGATGCGGGTATCCAATTGTCCATTGTTTCATCCCACAGATTATACACAATCAACGTTTTGTTCCCATTGGCATCGTATGCATATTCAATTTTGTTAAGACCAATCCATTGGTTCGTGATGCCATCCCACAGGTAAAAACCTTCCAGAGTCGACTTGCCGTTGGCATCATATTTAAATTCCTGTTTGGAATCAGGCACACACACGCCGGTTGCATTGTCACAGGATTCATAAATAACACTGTCGAGTACATTTGGTATGGTTTGGGCCCGAATTGCAGGAGAGTTGGTTAACAAGACAACACCAGCACTTATTATTAACCAAAATGTTTTCATTTGAAAGGTTTTGGTAAGAAAGCGGGAATTAATTACCAGAGGGTCAATTTTATGATGAAAGTTAGGATATAATTAAGCCTGTGTCAAGCAAATTTTGATAAACCGGAATGGCAAGCCTCAAGAACTCCTGCTTTTGTTCGATAATCAAGAATCAATTCAATCAATTTTATTAATTCTTAATTGCTCATTCATTTTCCGTATATTACATCTTTCTTAAGCTTTGAAACCATGCGAAGAAAAGATTTCTTCAAAAGCCTTTTGATGGGCGGCACAGGCATTTTCCTTATACATGGCCCCGCAAAAGCAACCACGCGGTGGACATGCAAAAAATCTGGCTGGCAACCGTCTTTATCGCAGGTTTCAGCCATTACGACGGCCCGGAAGCAGAAAGCCTCCTTGAAGCAGGCATGCCGCTGCAGCTTAACCGCGAGCCGCATAACCGGTACGACAGGTACTGCCATAGAGATCCTGTCAGGGGAGGCGAAGCTGGGTTATGTTCCACGGGCCGAAAATAAGACCATCGCCAAACTAATGGATAAAGGCATTATGGTTTACAAGCTGAATTAAGAGCTACACCCGGAGGCTGGCTTTTTTGATAATGTGAAAATGGAAGTGTGGTATGAGCGGCCGATTGACGCTGGCTGAACTGGCTTGTTCTTATAGGGATGCGTATTGAATTGTTGGTCGCCTTTCTGTAAAATTAGCATTATTGTTTGCAGATAGTAAGCAAGATAGATAAATTTGATGTACTACATTCAATTCTGCAGCCATCCAAATATGAAGAAAACAACCGCAGAGTGTTGGAAACTCAAACAAAT
>CAWBNI010000013.1:0-9198 GCA_963790105.1 uncultured Bacteroidales bacterium
ATTCCACGCCCGAATGTTTTCAAGCGTTACATTATACATCATGGCGATTTTATGGGTGAATTCACCGGCCTGCACCACATGGATGATCTTCGTTTTGCCCTCTGTATTTCCGGCCTGGGCCACCAGTTGATTGTAATCACTGGGGGGAGGTGTAAAACCCAGAATATTGACCTCGTTTTTTAAATAACTGCCTGTCTTATCTGCCGGAAGCACGAGGATCGAATAGGCATTGCGTGGCGGGGATGTAATCCCGCTTATAAACCGGGTTAAGCATCCGGATATGGTCAATGTCCAGTCCTATTTCAGAAGATACCTGGCTGAACGAAACCGCATACCGGATGTGCAATGTATCCGTATGAAAATAGTCAAAATCAGGTTTAATGGGTACAATGCCATGTTCCTTATAAAAATTCAGCATATAAATGGCAGCGACAAAGGCCGGCACATAGTTTTTTGCCTGGTTGGACAGGTAAGGCCGCAGTTTCCAGTAATCGGTCTCTCCATGGCACCGTTCAATGGCTTTTCTCACTTCTCCCGGCCCGCCATTGTATGACGAAAGCACAAGCTGCCAGTCATGAAAGGTTGTATACAGATACGCCAGGTACCGGCTGGCTGCCTCGGTTGATTTATAGGGATCACAGCGCTCATCTACCATCGAGGTGACCTCAAGATCAAACAGCCGCCCGGTATTCAGCAAAAACTGCCATAATCCCACAGCACCGGATTTGGATGTCGCCAGGGGATTTAATCCGGATTCAATGACGGTAAGATATTTTAATTCAAGGGGCAGACCGTGGCGATCAAGGATTTCATCAAAAATGGGAAAATATAGTTCCGACAAACCGATGATCCTGGCCATTTCTTCTCTGCGGGGGCCTGTATAAAGGTCAATATATCTTCGCACGTCGGCATTATAAACCAATTCCACCGGCGACAGCCTGTTTAACCCGGCAATACGGTATTCATACAGCATGTCCGGATCATCGGGTGAAGTCCGGGGAAATACTGATCCGGCCAGGGACAGCAGGGATATTAAACAGAGTAATCGTCTGGTCATGTGGAAGTATACGGATTGCCTGGTTTTAGGTTGTTGTTAAAAAAAAATTGCCGTCAGTTTAAACTGACGGCAATTTTTTTTCAATTGAAAGCTATTCCTTGTTCTTGGTATCAGCAGTTTTTTCTACTACGTCGTCTTCTCCACGGGATGCTTTCTTGAATTCCTTCATTCCTTGACCCAGTCCACGCATCAGTTCGGGAATTTTTCTTCCTCCAAATAATAACAGCAATACGGCTATTATCAGAATAATTTCAGTTGGTCCTAATGACATAATAATTTGAATTTAAATGTACGTTATAGTTGATTTTTCTTATTCAATTCTGGTTTTCAGGATATCCCTCATCAAAGTCCTTCCCGGTGTAAAATTGCCAACACATTCATTCCCATCCGGTAGGGTCTGAATTAATCACCAAAATTACTATTATTTTTCAGATTAAGCCCTTTTTGCATGAATTACTTCCCGCCGGCAGTCCTATTTTCCAAACATGTTCCTTAACCACCGAAGGATATCATTGGTATTGGCAAAAATAAGCAGGGAGAAAATGATTACCATTCCCACAATCTGTGCATATTCCAGGAACTTTTCACTTGGCTTGCGGCGTGTTACCACCTCATACAGCAGGAAGGCCACATGGCCGCCATCGAGTGCCGGTATAGGCAGTATATTCATAAAGGCAAGGATAAGCGAAAGAAAACCGGTTATTTCCCAAAATGACTGCCATTCCCATTCCCTTGGAAAAAGTCCGCCGATCGTACCAAACCCTCCAAGTCCTTTATAGGCACCCGTCTTAAAGTTAAAGATCAGCTTGAACTGCCTCACATAGAAGCCCAGCTTGCTTCCGGCCAGTTTAAATCCGGCTGGAATTGCACTTAGCAGGCTGAACTTGTTTGTCTCAAGTTTATATAAATTAAGTTTTTCCAGATCATCAAAATCGGGAATTACGGAAATGATCTCCAGTTTCTTTTTATCCGAAAGGGTGGCGACAATGGGAAATGCAGTGCCCTTGCGCATAACAACCAGGTCAACCCGGCCTGGTTTGAGCGTATCCACAATGCTAAGGTATTGATCATAATATTTTATCGGTACTCCGTTGATGCTGATCACCTCATCCCGGGCCTTTAGTCCGGATTTCGCATTGAGCGAAGTATCCGGTATTTCGCGGATGATGAAAGGAACGCGCGGGTAAAACAGCATCATGTTCCTTTGTTTAACCAGTTTGCCGACAAAATCCTGGGGTAATACGAACGAATCAACCCGGTTATCGCGCATATACTTTTACGGTTCCACCGAAAATGACCTCCTGTAAATATCTTCGAACCGTACAGGTTCTACATTGTTGATTGATAATATCTTATCTCCGTTGCGGAATCCGATGCGCTGTGCCATTGAATCAACGCACCATACACCATCCGTCAGGTTTTTATTGGGAAGGAATTTTTCTCCCCAGGTATACAAAACAGCCGAATAAATGAGGAATCCAAGAATCAGGTTCACAATCACTCCACCCAGCATGATCAGCAGCCGCTGGCCGGTGGTTTTCGACCTGAATTCCCAGGGTTGTTCGGGTTGTTTGAGTTGTTCCTTATCCATCGACTCATCGAGCATGCCGGAAATCTTCACATAACCTCCCAGGGGAAGCCATCCTATGCCATATTCTGTATCACCCCGCTTTATCTTAAAAAGCGAAAACCAGGGATCAAAGAACAGGTAGAACTTCTCCACGCGGGTATGGAACAGCCGGGCAAACAGAAAATGCCCCATTTCGTGCAGGATGATAAGAATGGATAAACTCAGCAACAGCTGACTGATCTGAATAACAACGCCCATGTGTGTGATATTATAATTAAAAATACAGGGTGCAAAGATAGAGATAATTTTCCAGAGAGAGATTCGGTAGTCAGTATTCGGTATTGGATCAGTTCGGTAAGGAAGTTTGCAGTTCGCAGTTCTGCGATTCAAATCTTGCAGTCATGCAGTCATGCAGTCATGCAGTTCTGAGTCGAAGTACTGGAATAATTTGCTAACTTCAATATGTAAAACATTCCTTCAGTAGAATTAGCATTACTCTATCTGATGTTCAATTATTTAATATTCAATTCATTTCGAATCGATATTCCAGTTAATCTTCAAGACCATACTGCACGACTGCATGACTCCATGACTTTCTTCATACCGATCACCGATTACCGTTCCTTAATCAATCTCCTCGCCACAACCCTCGCTTCCGAATCAGTTTCGGCAAAATCTTCCAGGGAAGGATCTGAAAGGAAAGTCACCCGCGACATGGTTTCCTCGATAATGCCCGGCATATCGAGAAACCTGATCTTTTCCTGCAAAAAGGCCTCTACAACAACTTCATTGGCAGCATTCATAATACAGGGCATATTCCCGCCCGTGCGGATCGCCTCATAGGCAAGCCTGAGATTCCTGAACAGGTCATGATCCGGCTTTTCAAAGGTAAAATTTCCGCAATCTGAAAAATCAAGCCTTGGAAAATCAGAATTGATTCGTGAAGGATATCCCAGGGCATACTGGATTGGAAGTTTCATGTCAGGCAGGCCAAGCTGTGCCTTTATGGAACCATCGATAAACTGTACAAAGGAATGAATGATCGACTGGGGATGAATGACCACTTCAATCTTGTCGGGCTTTATACCAAACAGCCAGCTCGCTTCAATCACCTCCAGGCCTTTGTTCATGAGCGATGCCGAATCGATGGTTACCTTATTTCCCATGCACCATTTGGGATGATTCAGCGCCTCCTTGCAGGTAACGTTTTGTAGCTGCCGCGAGGTTCATTCCCCTGAAGGGCCCCCCGAAGCGGTAAGAATAAGTTTTTCAATAGTCTCCGGCTTTTCGCCGGCCAGGCATTGAAATATGGCTGAATGTTCGGAATCCACAGGATATATTTCTGATCCATGATCCATGTGCCAGCTGCATGATCAGGGACCCTGCCACCACCAGTGTTTCCTTGTTGGCCAGGGCAATATTCTTCCCGCTCTTCAGGGCTTCCACGGTGGGTGCCAATCCTGCAAATCCTACCATGGCAGTAAGCACAATGTCAACTGATGAGCAGAGTAACCACATCCGACAAGGCCTGCATACCGGCAAGAACTTTTACGGGAAGAAGCGACAAAGCATCCCTCACGTCTTCATATTGCGATTCATCGGCAATGACAACATAGGAAGGGACGAACTGCAATGCCTGTTCTATCAGCAAACCGGCATTCTGGCCGGCCGTAAGCACTTCCACATCAAAAAGGTCGCGGTGCTTCCGGATCACATCCAGTGCCTGTGTGCCAATGGATCCTGTGGATCCAAGAATGGCGACCCGCTTTTTCATGTTTTCTGAAATCTGCAATGTTGTCAGAAAGTTATATAATCCTGCGGATTGAGTGATGTTCCGTTGTACCAGAGTTCAAAATGCAGATGCGGACCGGTGGTAAGTTCTCCTGAATTGCCGATGATGGCAATGGGTTCCCCTGCGATTACCCGGTCACCTATATGCTTAAGCAATTCTGCATTGTGCTTGTATACCGAGATGATATTGTTTTCATGCTGAACCTCGATCACGTAGCCGGTTTCGAGGGTCCATCCCGCCATGGTCACCGTTCCCGGAAGCGTAGCCTTAACTACCTCATCGGATGCCGCTACAATGTCGGTTCCATAATGATCTTTTGAATTGTTATAGCTATTGGTTACCAGTCCTTTTACAGGAGGAAAGAAAAGGGTACTGGAGAGTGCCGTGTTGATTTTCTTTCTTTCAATGGTGGACAGGCTGAATATATCCGCAGGTTCCACCATTCTTCGCAATACGGAATCTTCTTTTGATTTACGGAATACAGTCTTGCCGGCCGGAACGGTTGAATCAGCTGAATTGCCAAAGCTTTCGGGCTTTTCACCGGCAATGATCCGCCTCAGGTTATCGAAATAAACATCCCGTTTATTGATTTCCTGTTCAAGGGAATCCAGCCTGTAATTGTTGAGATGGATATCACGGATCGTATTTTCATCAGGATATCCGGGTATCAGCTCGCGGGCAGGTGTGTAGGCAATAATGGAAATTACAAGTACAAGAAATAAAAATATACCGGCTCCAATAATGGCCATCACATTAAGCTTGGTGAGCCGAAGATTCAGTACTTCCTCAAATGTCTCATCCCTGTATATCGATAATCTGTACTTATGCCTGAACTTTTCCCAAAAGGACTTTTTTTCAGTGGTATTTTCCGCCATTATGTTGATCGATTTGGGACAAAGATATAAAAAAGTTCTGCAGTTCTGCGGTTTTGCAGTTCTGCAGAGTCAAGGCATGCCTTGGCAGTACGAAGTATCCTGTATAAGTCATGCATTTAGGACTTATCCCCCGCTGGCGGAAGCAGTGGATATGCATTCTTCTTCTACTGATAGCTAATTCCAAAGCTATTCCTCTCTGTCACTCGTCCCTCGTCCCTCGTCCTACTTCACCTCCGCCCCCGGCTTCATCCCTTCCTCGGGCGTGACGAATATGAGTTTTCCGGAGGCATCTTCAGCGAGAAGGATCATGCCCTGTGACTGGATTCCCTTGATTTCACGGGGCGCCAGGTTGGCGAGCAGGCATATCTGTTTGCCGATGATCTCTTCGGGTTCGAAATATTCGGCAATGCCCTGAAACCACTGTCCTGACATCAATTCCGGTATCGATCTTCAGCTGCATGAGTTTCTTTGTCTTGGGCACTTTTACCGCTTCAAGGATGGTTCCGATGCGGATATCCATGCGGCTGAAATCATCATAACTGATGTCCTCTTTCTGGGGTTTGGCAGCCGGTTTTCCCTGCTGGTTCTTTTCCTTTGTCTGCTGCAGCTTGAGCAATTGAAGATCAATCGCCTCATCTTCGATTTTTTCGAACAGCAGGCTCACCTCGCCCAAAAGATGCCCGGCTTCAAGAATATCACCACGGCCGGCATCCTTCCACAATGATTTGCCCAGGTTGATGAATTCCGCTATTTTGATGGCTGAAAAAGGAAGGAATGGCTGCGCAACAATGGCCAGGTTTGCGGTGATCTGCAGGGAAATGTTCAGAACGGTCCCTACCCGGGCAGGATCGGTTTTGATCACTTTCCAGGGTTCATTATCGGCCAGGTATTTATTTCCCAGCCGGGCAATGTCCATCATCGCCTTCAGCGCTTCCCGGAAACGGAAATTATCCAGGTTGTATTCAACGGCTTCCTTCAGACGCGGGAGTTCGGACAAAGCGGCACGGTCACCCTCGGTCAGTTCTGCCACCTGCGGGCACCTTGCCTTCAAAATATTTATGGGTAAGCACCAGGGCACGGTTTACAAAATTGCCAAGAACAGCCACCAGTTCATTGTTGTTGCGGGCCTGGAAGTCCTTCCAGGTAAAATCATTGTCCTTTGTCTCCGGCATGGTGGAGCAAAGCACATACCGCAGCACATCCTGCTTTCCGGGGAAATCCTGCAGGTATTCATGCAGCCAGACGGCCCAGTTGCGGGAAGTGGAAATTTTTTCTCCTTCCAGGTTCAGAAATTCATTGGCCGGCACATTGTCAGGCAGGATATAACTGCCTTCTGCCTTCAGCATGGCCGGAAAAATGATGCAGTGAAAAACGATATTGTCCTTGCCGATAAAATGCACAAGGTGGGTTTCCGGATCTTTCCAGTATTTTTCCCAATCGGGAGTCAGGTCCCTTGTAGCCGAAATATAGCCGATGGGAGCATCAAACCATACATACAGTACTTTACCGGTGGCTCCTTCCACAGGAACCGGAATACCCCAGTCGAGATCGCGGCTCACGGCACGGGGCTGAAGGCCGGCATCGAGCCATGATTTGCATTGCCCGATAACATTCTGCTTCCAGTCCTTGTTTTCCTCAAGGATCCATTTTCTCAGGAATTCCTCATACCGGTCGAGCGGCAAAAACCAGTGAAGCGTATCCTTCAAAACAGGCGTGCTGCCGCTGATCGTCGATTTCGGATTGATCAGATCGGTGGCATTCAGCGAGGAACCGCATTTTTCGCACTGATCGCCATAGGCCGATTCATTGCCGCAAACCGGGCAGGTGCCGGTAATATACCGGTCGGCCAGGAACTGCTGGGCCTCTTCATCGTAATACTGGCTGGTTGTTTTTTCGATAAAGTCACCCTTATCATACAGTTTCCGGAAAAAATCAGAAGCTGTTTTATAATGGGTTTTTGAAGTGGTGCTGGAATATATACTGAAAGAAATGCCAAATTCGGAAAAAGCATCCGGATCATCCCGTGAAACTTATCCACAATATCCTGCGGACTGACATTTTCCTGCCTGGCCTTGATGGTAATGGGAACACCATGTTCATCCGATCCGCAGATAAACAGCACATCTTCTCCCCTGAGTCTCAGGTAACGTACATAAATATCCGCCGGAACATATACGCCGGCCAGGTGGCCGATATGTACCGGCCCGTTGGCATAAGGCAGTGCGGCGGTGATGAGGTGTCTCTTGTAAGTTGTTTCCATGTATTATTATGTGTGTGCTTTATTATATGTTATGTTAGGCTTAGGCTTAGGCTGCTAGGCTTAGGCTTAGGGGCTTAGGCTATAAGTATCTTCCATAGTAATTCAGATTCGTATTCCGCCAGAATTTATTAACTATTAGTTCCCTAATCCATTTCTTAACCCTCATCTGCTAATTCCCTAAACTCCTAAATCCCTAATTAGCTAATTTTTCCTACCTTGCAAATATATTCAAATCACCGCTAATTCAAACAAATAAAGCACATGATCCGTCCGCCATTGCTGAGGAAGGGAGATACTGTCGGGATTGCAGCGCCGTCCAGCTACCTGTTGAAAGCAGAACTGGAACCGGGCGTTGAGCTCATCCGTTCATGGGGCTTGAAGGTGATTATCGGAAAACATGTTTTCAGGCGTCAGAACTCCTTTGCAGGAACGGATGATCAGCGGGCAGCGGATTTTCAGGAAATGCTTGATGATCCGACGATCAGGGCGATCATTTGTGCACGCGGGGGATATGGAACGGTGCGGATCATCAGGCAAGCTGAATTTCGAGAAGTTCCTTCAGCATCCGAAATGGATTGCCGGCTGCAGTGACATTACCGTGCTCCACGGCTTCCTGCAGAACCTGGGTGTGGAAAGCCTTCACAGCGAGATGCCCCGCTTTGTGCCCCCGGCCGAACCCGACCTGGCATCGATGGATTCGCTTCGTGCTGCCCTTTTTGGAGAAACCAGGCAATACAGCATTCAGCCCCATGCCGACAACAGGCCGGGAAAATCAAGGGGCATCCTTACGGGGGGCAACCTGTCGGTTTTATACAGTCTGGCAGGCAGTGACCTGGAACCGGAGATGGCCGGTCGCATTCTGTTTATCGAAGATATAGGCGAATATTTATATCATATTGACCGGATGATGATGAACCTGGCAATAAGGGACAGGCTGAAAGATCTGAAAGGCCTGGTGGTGGGTACCATGAATAACATGATGATCTCCGGCTCGGGATATCGCAAGCCGGCCTATTCGGTCATCCGCGAAGCCGTGTCGCCTTATGATTTTCCGGTTATGTTCGGTTTCCCGGCGGGTCATGCGCATCCCAACATGAGCCTGATCCTGGGAAGGGAAGTGGAAATTACCGTTAGCAGCAAACAATGTACGCTCACTTTCTGAAACATGGAAAACAAAACAGCTTTTGGCCGGCAGGGCGAGGACCTTGCCGTGGAATTCCTTTTAAAGGAAGGCTATGAAATACTGGAACGAAACTGGTATTTCAGACACAATGAAGTGGATATTCTTGCCAAGGACCACGATACCCTGGTGGTCGTGGAAGTGAAAACCCGGTCGGGAAATTCATACGGAGAACCTTACACCGCGGTTGATTTCCGCAAACAGCGCTACCTCATCTTCGCAGCCGAACGATATATCTATTCCCATGATCTTGATCTGGAAGTCCGGTTTGATATCGTTTCCATCATTATCGATCGTCTCGGGCACGTTACTCTGGAACACGTGAAGGAGGCGTTTCATCCGGTGGCGCGCTCCCGGTAGAATTGTTCTGCGGTTCTGCAGTTCTGCGGTTCTGCGGTTATATAGTTAGATTATGGAATTATTTCGTTAACAGTAATATGTAAAAATTATGGCAACAATCAGAA
>CAWBNI010000014.1:0-33350 GCA_963790105.1 uncultured Bacteroidales bacterium
CCGGAATCAGAAATCCCGAAAGCGGATCTGCAATTATTTCATTATTTCCTCCACCCAGGGTCGCAATAACAGGCTTTCCCAATGCCATGTATTCCATGATAACATTGGAGATTCCTTCGCGGAGGTATGTGTTCGATAATAATACCCCGATATCAAGTATGTTAATGATGGACTCCACATCCTCTCTCTGGCCGGTAAGACGAATATTGTCTTTATATTCATCCGGGATGGAAGCCATTATCTGGTCGCGTAGGTTTCCATCCCCAACGGCAAGAAAGGTAACATCTCTCCTGGATTTCAAAATCTCAAGGGCTGCTTTGATAAAGGCATCAAAATCCTTGTCATTATCCAGCCTGCCTACCATACCCACAATATATTCAGTTTGTATATCCAGTTTTTCTCTCATCAGGTGCGCGTCCGTAAGGTTCCTAAGGCGCTCAAAATTAAATCCGTTGGGAATGCACCTGGCCTTAGGGGCCGGAGGATTATAAACCTGTATGCCGGCTTCTGAATTTGAAACGACATAATCAGAAAATGGAAAAGAAATTTTGGCCCGGAGGTAATCTTCTGATGACGGCCTGGTCGGCGCATTTACTATCATTCCGTTGATAAACCGGATCCCCAGGAATATCCTGGCGGGGATGGCATATATGGCAGACATTGAGCCCCATGCATGGATAATATCCGGCTTATAAGATCTGCATATCTTTAAAACCTTGAAAAAAACGCGGGGATCTTTCTTCGGTTTGCGTTTAATTATATGCAGTTTAATATGGTTATTTTCTATTTCTTTTTTAAAATGAATTGTCTCTGATAAAACAATGATCTCTGCCTGGGAATCACCGATTTCATTCAACTTCTGAACAAGACTTAACATTCGTCTTTCAGCACCTCCTACGCGCAATCCGTCAATGATCATCAGTACTTTCATCGTGAGTTTTTGAGCATTATTTCAGTTGTTCGGCGGATTGCTCAAGCCAGCACTCCAGGAACAGCAGGGACCATAAATGATAGCCCAGGTTTCTTTTCCCATTCTCATTGGATTTAAGGACCATGCTCATCATTTTGGGATCCAGGTATTTTGAAAGGTGGCTGTTGTTATTCAGCAATTTATCATTGATGTAGTCATTTAAGTCATTCCGGAACCAGGGCATTAATGGAATGGCAAAACCCTGCTTTTTATGACTGAACACATTATCGGTAAGGAATGGCTTCATTGCATTCTTAAAAATATGTTTCCTGTTTCCCATGTGATATTTGTATTTATGGGGGATCCTGAAAGTCATTTCGGCGAACTTGTGATCGAGCATGGGAACGCGCACTTCGAGGGAGTTCATCATGCTCGCACGATCAACTTTGGTTAGTATATCATCGACCAGGTAGGTCCTTAAATCCAGCTCCTGGAGCTTTGAAATGAAATCATTTGAGGATGAATCCTTCCACATTTTCACCTTGGACTCTTCTGCCAGGATATTTTTGACCTCATTCCACAATTCCGGACGGTACAATGCCTTTCGTTCGAAATGGTTCCAGATTGTATAATTGGCACCCATCTTGTGATTTGCCCGGGAATAATAGAAAAACGCCTTCTTGCCCCTCATGGAAAAGGGAGCCAGCCGGTATAACGGTTCAAATATAATCCTGTTGAGATTATCGGGCAATACCTGCAATTTATTCAGTGTAGTCAGCCTGCTGTAAGTATCGTAACCGGCAAACAGTTCATCTCCGCCATCTCCTGAAAGAACTACTGTTACATGTTCACGTGCAAATTTGGATACATAATAGGTGGGAACCGCAGAGGAATCGGCAAAAGGTTCATCATATGCTTTCACCAGTTTTGGGAGCAAATCAATCGACTCGGGTTCCACGATCTGCTCGTAGTGTTCGGTATTGTATTTTTGCCGCTATTTCACGTGCATAGGGTAACTCATTATATTCATTTTCCTTAAATCCGATTGGAGAAAGTTTTTATCCGGTTTGGTGAATTTCGCGCCATTAAGGCTACTATCGAACTTGAATCAATTCCACCGCTTAAGAATGCACCCAGGGGCACATCACTTATCATACGCATTTTCACAGATTCAGACAATGGAGAGTTATTTCTTCTTCCCATTGGGCTTCTGATTTGGAAAAATCCGGCTGAAAAGAAAAATCCCAGTAGCGTTGAATTTTAACCTTTTCCTTTTTATTCAGATCTATTTCAAGAAAATGGGCAGGCGGAAGCTTTTTAACACTTTGATAAATTGACTTATCACCCATAATATAGCCATAGGCAAAATAATCGTCCAGGGCGGTATAATTGAGGGAGGATCAACTTTTTCATTTTTCAGGATCACCTTCATTTCTGAGCCAAAAATGAACTTTTCTGATCGAGGAAGTAGTAAAATGGTTTTTTCCCAAACAGGTCGCGGGCACAAAACAGTACCCTTTTCTTTGTTATCGTAAATGGCAAAAGCGAACATTCCTCTCAGGTATTCCAGGCATCCGTTGCCATATGTTCATAGAGATGAATAATTACTTCTGTATCCGTCTTTGTTTTGAATTGTGTCCTTGCTTAACAAGCATGTCACGCAATTCAGGAAAATTGTAGATTTCCCCGTTAAAGACGATCCAGATGCTGTCATCTTCGTTCGATAAGGGCTGATGTCCGGTGTTCAGGTCCTTAATTATGCTCAGTCGTCTGAATCCAAGGCCGACATTATCCTTTATAAAGAACCCCTCGTCGTCTGGTCCCTGTGAGTAATAACATCGGTCATTTCTTTCAATTCCGCCTGGTTAATGATCCGGTTGTTATCAAAAATATATTTTTCCCGCTATTCCGCACATGACGTTAACATTTTATGGAAATTAAGTATTTCCAGGGTTTGATTTCTGTTATTAAAATATTTAAGGCAGTTTCTTTTCCGTTTATACCAATTTGATTGGCAGAAGTTTGGTTTTCAAGCAATTCTTTAAATTTCTCAACCAGACTTTCAATACTGCCGGGTTCAGCAACATAGGCATTTACCCCATCTTTAAGGTATTTTGGTATTTCACCTACCGAGGTCACTATAACCGGATTGCCTGTTAGCCGGTTATTCACCAAGCTTGGTGGGAAATCGATGTTGGGCCTGGATACTGTTTGGCCGGGGCATTACCAGTACGGATGCTCGAAGCAAATAAAAGGGCATTTCATCATTGGACTCTCTTCCCAGGAACAATACCCTGTCTGCGATGTCCGAGATCTTTCACCTTTTGATGATACTTTCCAGTTTTTCGTTGCTTTGAGCTGAGCCAATCAGCAAAAGCATGTATTCCGGATAGTCGGGGAGTTATCCTTTGGCAAAGCCTCAATCAGCACCCCACGCCGTCTTTTTCATCATTCAGTTCACCACAATACGCGATGTGCTTTTTCCTGGGAACATTTTCCAGTTGAAACCTTCCAAATCTACTGACATGGTACGTGAGGATCGGTTTTCCATTAATGCCTCCTCATCATTGAAAGTAGCTGGATCGACGGATTTGGTCATTAGCAGCAATCCATCAAATAAATCATAATGTATCAGGGAAAAAAACCACGGTCGGAAAGGTCGTTATTTGCTTTCTTCATAAACCGAGGGATGTTCGCTCTCTTCCTTAATTAACTTGTACTTTTTTAGCCAGCTTGTAACCCTTAAAATCAGAGCCGGTGTATTCACGGCAGCGTAGTATATTAATGAGAGACTGGCTTTCTACATAAAAAAGGCTGTAAACGAGCAGGTCTGAAATTCATCGAGGCCACTTCCAGGCGTCTTACGCAGTAATTATCTGATTTTTTGTAGAATAGACAAATATTGAAAGGGGATATTCTTGTAGATTCCTTTTGACTTGATGGTTAAATGGTTATTCTGGTATCCGTTCTTCTCATGCACACAACCTTCACTTCTTCCCTGTGATATTGAAAACCATGCGCAAAGGATATGATCCGGTTAGTGGATCCATTCCTTGACGCGAAAAGGTTCAGATGTAAAATATATATCATTCAGTGGATTACGTATTTTCGAAATGTTTTATAAATTGATTTACATCTGAAATAAGCAAATGGTTATTGTTCAGCCATTCAGCGTTAAGATCCCACCATTTTATGGTTCAAAAGCTTTTCAATTATCTCTTTATCAAACCGGTATTTGATTAGCCGGGCGGATACTCCGCCAACCACTGCATAAGGTTCCACACCCCTTGTAACTGATAGCTCCGGCTGCTATTCACGGCCCCATGTCCAGATAATGCCGTTCAGGATAATTGACTGTGCTCCCACCCAAACATCATTACCTATGTGGATCGGTGAAAATTCATTGAAAATATTCCCTTTCAGCAAAAGTTTTGAATCCTTTATCTCGTGAATAGAATGCACCATGGGTTGAAAACTCTATATTAATAGGGTGTGCACCCATCCAATTTGCACATCATGTGCAATGGAAGTAAATTTACCAATTGTTGCATTGCTTACAAGGCACCTGCTGTTTATGTAGGAGTAATCAGAAAGATCTGAATTCTCCAATAATACAGAATCCCCAATGAAATTATAAAGGCCTATTTTTGATGAAACGATTTCACAATTCATTCCAATACGCAGTTTCTCCTGCCTGTATTTGTAATTGTATTTTTGCTGTTTGATCCAGCTTAAGAAATTATTCGGTGATAAAACTATTTTTATGAATTTCATATTCCGTTCTGTTTTCTTTTTAAACTACTTATTCCAAATACCGGAAGCAGTGCCGGTTACAATCTTTCTGAACTGGATAGGGCAAATTATAAATGAATAGAAATTTGCGATTATCATGGCAAAAACAATTCCTTCAGGACCCATATGGAGTATTCTTGTAAACAGGTAAACAAAAGGAATATATAATAAAGCTCCCATAACCAGAGATATCAGTTGAATTTTGAGCTTTCCAACACCATTTATGAATACGTTGAAAATTCCTCCATATAAAAACAATATATAATGTAATGCAATTGCAAAGGATAATATAAAGGGTATTGTAAGCTTTTGACCAACCCAGATGGAATAGATTTGTTTTGAGGCCAATAATAGGATTATTGTGCCCAATATTATTAATAACCACAGTTTTAGTAATTTGTTTGTTGTTTTCTTAATCCACGATATATCTTTTATTGTCCATGCCTGTGTATAGGCAGGCCACAGGGGTTGTGTAATATAGCTGAAACCCACAAATACCAGTGAAAAGAGTTTATCTGCCACGTTATATTGTGTTACGGCACTTGGACTGAAATATTGCGCTATAATGATCATGGTGGCCTGAAAAATAAAAATTCCTGAGATCTTTATAAAAAAGAAATTGATACCCAGCTTCATCAGATCGGATAAATAATTCTTTCTGAAATAAAACAGCGAAGGTCTTATGTTTCTATACCTTGTGCTGAAAAAAAACAGGCTGGCCCCGACAATTACAATAAGCTGGCTACCACAGAACGCAAGACTGAGATAAATTAAAGAGGGCTTACAGGTTTTGGAAATTATAAATACAGCAATTAATGAAATTACACTTGATAAAGGCCCGAGCGCATTTGCAAATGCGACTTTCTGGTCGGCGATCAATACGTAATCGATTAGCCGGAATACAAACTGAAAGAAGAAAAAACTAAATGCAATCAGGACGATTATCCGCAATTGTGGATTCATCGATTCAGGCACATTAAATACGGAAGCCCAGTTGACATGGGGCTGCACTATATAAAAAATGGCTGATACAACCAGGATGATCGATGTAATAGCAGCATAGGAAGTGCTCACATATATTCTCGCCAATTTTAACTTGTTGGTAGTTAATGCTTCGGTAAGTTTGTTTTGCAGACCTGCACCCAGTCCGATTTCAAACAATACAAACCAGGCAAGGAAGGAGGCTATAGTGAGCCATATTCCGTACTGGTATTTATCGAGATAATTGAGGCAGATCGGAACAGTGAGAAAGCTCGCTCCTACACTGACTCCTTTGACCAGGATAGAGCCTATAATGTTTTTTTTTAAGGTAACTGTTCTGCTATCTTCGGAAATGAAAACTCTTTTAAGATCAGAAATTATACTAAAATGCTTACTTATTTTCATAGGAAGTCTTTTCCAGAAGATGGTTATTATAAACAAGAAGAATGATAATCCCGGAGAATAGCAAACTGAAATTCACTAGCGTAAGATTGGAAACAATAAAACCGAGAAAGCCAAGAAAAACGCCCCAGTTATTATGCAATTTTGAGTCTTTATAAAGCTTTTTTGTAATCGCAATCAGGAATAAAATAAAGGGAATGGCACCTGCTATACCATAATCATACAATAAAGTAAGATACCCTACATGCATCTGCGATGATCTGCCTTGCAGGGCGGTTGCCAGGGTTTGATCCCCCGTTGAACCATAATCCCATAGCCTTTGACCCACCCCGAAAACAGGATTATCAGGAAACAGCTTCACGAAAACATTGGCAGCAAGGATCCGGGTGCCTGCCGCGGAATGTTCCAGGCCACCCGAGGTTTTTTCAAGTATTCGCTCATTAATGAATTTGTCCACCGGAATATTAACACTTAAAGCAACATAATAGAGCATTACTAATGAAAATATTACGCTGAAAGTGAAGGATAAGAAATTTTTTTGTCCTGAAATTTTTATAAATGTAAAACAGAAAGAAAAGAATTAAAAAATTCAACATGATCCACCGGTATTTTGTCAGAAAGCAGTAAATAGCTCCCACTGAAAATAAGAATAACAGCAGCAAAATGGATTTATTCTCTTTAATTTTATCAGCCAGGATAATGGCGAGTATACAAACAAATGAAAATCCGGAATTTAAACTGCTATCCATATAAGAATAAATTGAAGGGAGCCTTATTTCCGATTCGGCTGCAGAGTATGTATATCCTTCAATCCATTGTTCATAAACAAGGAACCTGTTATTGACAGCCTGTTGTATAAGAATTACCACGAAAGCTATGAAAACTATATACAAGTTATATTTGAGGTATTTATTTATTGTAGATTCCTCATAGTGACCATTTTCTATAAAGAAAAGCATAAATATTGATCCAATCAATTGATTTGTATATAAATACTTGAAATCAAACGGCTTATTTACTATGCCGAAATCGGAAATAATGGTATATAAGACAAAAAGAGAGTAGTATATTAAATAGGTTGGAAAGCTTACCTTACCGTAATAAAAAACAAAAATCAGCAGAGCAGACAGATAGAGAAAAATATTTAAAAGATAAGGGAAGGACACATCACCCAGGGTCTTTGTAAAATAGGCAAGAAAAGGAGAAAATGTTGCAATGATCAATAAAATGATCCCAACCCTTCTCAGGTAATGATACATATGTATTTCCAGTACCTTCATTTTACAATTTCCTGAAATCTTTCTTTTTAAATCACGGTCGGAGCGATGAATTCCTATTTTTCATAGTATTCATATCCATATTTGGATTTCTTGATCAGAGGAATATCATTGACTATCAAACAAAGATTTTTAAAATTCTTCTTCTTCAAATCATTGATAATGTTTTGAAATTCATTTCTGGGAGTATTATTCTGCCGGACAACATAGATATTCAGATCCGCTTTGTCCATTAAAATGTAAGTATCGGATACAATTCCAACCGGAGGAGTGTCTACAATAATATACTCGTATTTTTCCCTTAAAATACTGAAAAGTTCGCTGGTTTTTGAAGAAGCCGTCAATTCAGCCGGATTCGGGGGAATAGGCCCTGAGGTGATCACATCCAGATTGGGGATATTTGATGGCTGCACAATATCCTTAAATGTGGCCTGGTTGCTCAGGTATGAACTTAATCCGGTTTCATTATTCAGGCTTAATTTCTCGTAAACTTTTGGCCTGCGTAAATCAAAACCCAGTAATACTATTTTCTTTGAAGTCAGCGCCAAAGAAGCAGCAAGGTTATTGGCAATGAATGACTTACCTTCCTGGCCATAAGAGGATGTTATCACAAGAACCGAGCTGTGGTTATTTTGCAAAAAGTAGTTGAGGCCGGATCTGACCATCCTGAAGGATTCAGCCATATGTGATTTGGGAAAGCTTTGAACAACCAGGTCAATTTTTTTATTGTTTGTATAAATTTTTCCAAGTATGGGCAAATCGGTCATCTCGTTTAAATCGGTGTTTTCGGTAATCCTGTTCTGGAAAATGTCTTTTATCCTGATTATTAATACAGGCACGATCAAGCCCAATAAGAGGCCAATCATGTAAATAAAATTCTTTTTTGGTTCAACAGGACCACTCCCCGAGATGTCAGGTGGTTCAATAACCGATGCCCCCGGCATATAGGATGCCTTAGCAATTTGCGCTTCGGCCCTTCTTTGCAGGAGGAAGGTATAGATTGCATCATTCAGGTTGAAATTTCTTTCATAACCTAGCAGTCTTCTTTCAGTGGTGGGAAGCTTGTTGATTTCACCGTTAAGGCCGTTTAATCTTGTATCCAGATCCTGTAAGGCGATCTCGGTTGTATTGATGATGTATTTTATATTCTCTCCAATGGTGTTTTTTAAATTGTCAATTTTAATATTCAGCTGTTTTAAATAAGGGCTTTTGGCCTGGTTGTTTTCAATAAGACCTGATCTTTCCGTATTCAACCGGGTCAATTCCCCGATGAGATTATTTAACAGAGGATCCTCTATACCCATTGCGGAAGGAGCTATGATATCAGACAATTCCTTGCTTTGTTCGAAATATTCATTAATATATTGATAGTATTTGTATTTGATCATCGTATTCGCCTTTTCACGCTGCAATTCCTGCAATTCATCGTAGATCCTCCCGGTTTTCACAGAAATGTCCATAACCTGATTTGATGTTCTGAATCGCTGTAAATTTGTTTCTGCCTGGCGTAAGGAATCTGTAATAGCACCGAGCTGATTATCAATATATTCAATTGTTTTAATGGAGGCATGGATCTTTTCTTCCACATCCATGGCAAGGTAAGCGTTGGTCAGACTTGTCATAAAATCGATTGCTTTATCCGGAGCGGCTGACTTCATTCGGATGTTCGCAACAGAGGTTTGAATATCGATGGGTTCAACCTTAAGATTCGCCTGGTATATCTTTACCAGGCTGGTTAAATCATAAATTGTAAAAGAATATTTTTTTGAACTGAATCCACCCGATTTATAATTTTCATTCAGTACAAGTTTAAAATCATAATCATCCGATTGAATATCTGCCCCAAAAGTACCCTTTCGTTTTATTTTAAATTTGTTCAGATTTTGGATCTCATTTTGTGATGAAAAATTATAAATACTTACATCTTCTCCTCTGGCACTAATCCGGAAAGAATTTTCATCGGTAATCTCAATCTTGAAATTGACACCAATCGGCTGAGGATGGTTTTGATTCAGGACAACAATGAAGGGAGATGTTTTATACAGCTCCCTGCTCACCAATCCTGTCCTTACAAAGTAAGAAATCTGAAAGTCTAAATTTTTAATGGCCTCCCTGATGAGCGGACTTGACTTGAGAACCTGGATTTTATTCTGAAAATTATTTTCTTCTGTAAAAATTCCCATACTCTGAAAGATCTGTGAGGCTGCCTGGGTTGCCTGCGCATTATCCGGCTTGATTAAGATGGAAGCACGAACCTCGTATACCGGCGGTTTAATTTTGTTATATGCAAAAGCCAAACCAACGCCTAAAACGATACAAATTGCAACAATCAACCATGAAGTATTAAAAACCGATAACAGGTATTTAATATCAAAGGCGTTTACCGAGTTTTTATCTTTTATATCCACGATGTTTTATATAATAGGTAAATTATTATAGTACTGCTAAATATTATCACCGGTTTAAAATATCTTCATAACTGTATATAAGAATACACCAGAATGAAAGTAGTTATTGAAGTAAGTATCAAGGTTATCGGCACTGAAATAACACTCCACTTAACTGATGGTCTTGCCTGGACGTATACTACATCATTTGTTTGAAGATAGTAGTTCTTATTAAACAGTAAATCATCCTTTGTCAGGTCGATTTTTGATTTTACAACCGAATCATTGACGGTTCTGATTACATATACGTCCTTCCGGTCGCCATTAACAGTAATATCGCCTGCCAGACTTAGAGCCTCAAGTATATTGATATAATCTTTGGTGTAGGCATAAGAGCCCGGCAAGCGGACCTCACCGAGAACTGATATTTTTTTATTTACAATTTTTACCAATACGGCCGGCTGATTAAAATATTCACTTAATAATGTGCTCAGTTTTGACGTCAGTTCATCAACGCTGAGTTCCTTTACCATTATTTTACCAACAATCGGAAAATAAATATAGCCGGAATCATCAACAGAATAACTGATAAGGGATATGGATGCGTCCGTACCAAAACTCATGCTGTTGGCAGCGGTTTGTGAACTAAAAAAATTATAGGAAACATCGTCAAAACTTGATACCCGGATATATAGCTCGTCATTCGGCTTGATCCGGGTTATTTCTTTCTTATGCAACTGATAAACGTTTTCATCCGGAGTGGGTGTTTGCATGTATTCTATTTTTTTCTGTGAAATACAGGAAAAAAGGGAAAATACCACGGCTACTATGGGGATAAATAGCTTGATCTTGCTGAAACCGGTGAGTGCTGACATAATTAGAATAGGGTTTATACCTGATAATATTGTTTATACCATGAAATGAAATATGATATGCCTTTTTCTATTGAAAAAGAAGGAGTATATCCGGCTTGTTTCTTCAATTTTTCAACATTCGCCCATGTTTTACCTACATCCCCGGCCTGCATGGGCTGAAATTCGATTATCGCTTTTTTGCCCAGGGCGGTTTCAATGGCCTTGATAAAATCCATCAGTTTTACCGGTTTGCTGTTCCCGATGTTGTATATCTGGAACGGGGCAGGAGAGGAGGAGGGATCGGGTTTTGTCCCTTTCCATTCCTTGTTTCCGGTGGGTTCTTTCATTAACACCCGAAAGATACCTTCCACAATATCATCCACATAAGTGAAATCCCGTTCCATTTCCCCGTTGTTGAATACCTGTATCGGTTTTCCTTCCAGGATGGCCTTTGTGAAAATGAACAGGGCCATGTCGGGACGGCCCCAGGGACCGTATACCGTAAAAAAACGAAGACCGGTGGTGGGCAGTCCATATAAATGACTGTAGGTATGGGCCATCAGTTCATTGGCTTTCTTTGTGGCGGCATACAGGCTGATGGGATGATCCACATTGTCCTTTTCTGAAAAGGGAATGGTTTCATTCAGTCCATAAACACTCGAGCTGCTGGCATAGGCAAGATGCTTTACACCATGATGCCGGCAGGCTTCCAGGATGTTGATAAATCCTACAATGTTGCTGTCAATATAGGCATAGGGATTGGTCAGGCTGTAACGCACCCCGGCCTGTGCTGCGAGATTGCAAACCCTGTCGAATTTCTCTTCTGTGAATAAGCGGTTCAGATTTTCCCTGTCTTCCAGGTTAAGTTTGATAAAACGGTAGGGAATATCACCTGTTGCCTGAACCAGTTTGTTATATTCAATCTTATCCTTTTCAATGCCGGAAACAGATAATCTGCCATATTTCAGGTTTACATCATAGTAATCATTGATGCTGTCCAGGCCAATAACAGTATGACCTTCGCTTATCAATCTCTTGGCCAGGTGAAATCCGATAAATCCGGCTGTGCCGGTAACAAGTATTTTCATGAATCAGGGCTCGTTGTCAGGTATTTCAATGGATATTATTCAAATATATTATAAAAATGGAATGGTATTCCTGAATCATGACAATTAAAAAGGAAAAATTTTGATCAATTGACATTTTCGGATGTTTAAGTTATATGATCCTGGCGAACAAGCATCCGCATATTCAATCCGGTATTTTAGGGATCTCATATCTATAAAAATAGGTACATTTTTTGTACTGAATATTTGCTATCTTTTCGACCTTAAACGAGTAACATTGCTGCTGACAATTTTATTTTCATGGCTTCTTGCTGCCCATCCGGTTCATGTTTCGGTAACGAGTCTGGATATCAATACCGAAAAGGATTCCATATTCATTTCGCAGAAGATGTATCACGGATGATTTTGACCTGCTGTTTTATCACCTGTATGAAAAGAATATCAAACCTGTGCCCGGGTAAGGACTTCTCACAGGCTGAACTCGCTTTGATTAACGGATATATGAAGGACGCCTTTGTTGTGGAATCCGGAAGCACCAAACTGCCATTGAGTTTTGTCAGGAAGGACCAGGATGAGGAATCTATCTGGCTCTATTATACCTGTCCCCTGCCATCAAACAATATCAATTCACTGATGTTAACCAATTCGTTGCTGCTGCAGTTATTTGAAGATCAAACGAACCTGGTTATTGTTACTTACAAGGGGGCGGATACCGGGTATACCTTTAATTATGATAAATGGAAATCGGAGATCAGGCTTAAAAATCAATAATTAGTCCGCATATCGGGGCTTTAACAAAGAATTATTAACTTTGTCGTAATGAAAAGAATTCTCTCCATACTAAGTGCATTCATCCTGATTTCATCATCCACCTTTGCCACCCACAACCGTGCCGGAGAGATTACTTTTAAGCTTATTTCAGGATACACTTACGAGGTTACAGTTACCACCTTCACCTTTACCCAGAGTGCTGCCAACCGTTCACAGCTTTCGGTGCAGTGGGGCGACAACACGTCCTCCATTGCCCCCCTCGTCAGCCGCACCGTATTGCCCAATTACTATTATCATAACATCTATACCACACGGCATACTTTTCCGGGACCCGGTATTTACCAGATCCTGATGCAGGACCCCAACCGGAATTTCGGGATCCAGAATATTCCGAATTCGGTGAACGTGGTTTTTTCAATCGAAACCACCATGATCATCAGCCCGGAAATCGGCGCCAACAATACACCGGTGCTGCTCAATTTTCCCATTGACAAGGCCGCTCTTCACCATATTTTCATCCATAATCCGTCCGCCTATGATCCGGATGGCGACAGCCTTTCCTATAAACTGACCGTTTGTACGGGACAGGACGGAAAGCCCATTCCGAATTATGTTCTTCCTACTTTCAGCGACACTTTTTATGTTGATCCCGTGAAAGGCGACCTCGTTTGGAACACGCCCGTCGATACCGGAAAATACAATGTGGCCATGAACATCGAGGAATGGCGGCATGGAGTAAAGATCGGAAACATTGTGCGCGACATGCAGATTGATGTGTTCAATACAACCAACAATGCCGCCTGTTAATCCGCCGCTTCCTGATCTCTGCGTCACGGCAGGTGACCTGGTTGAATTTCAGATTACCAGTACGGATGCCGACCTGGATTCAGTAAAGCAAACGATGACAGGTGGTCCGTTTGTTGTAAAAGTAAGCCCGGCTACCTTTACCCGGCTTGCGGCGGGAAGGGGATTCTCCACTTCCACATTTACATGGCAGACAACCTGTGCCCATATCCGGAAACAACCTTACCAGCTTACCCTGAAAAGTGAAGATAACAGCAAGGATATCAGTCTGGTGGATATCGACAATTTCCTGATCCGGGTACTGCCTCCTGCACCCGAAAACCTGAGGTCCGATCGCTACAAGCACTGAAATAGATCTTACCTGGAAAAAGGCTGATTGTGGACCTGTTTCGGGATACATTATTTACAGGCGGGAAGGGGACTATGATTTTGTTCCCGACAGCTGTGAGAATGGCGTGCCGTCTTCTACCGGTTATCAGAAAATAGCCACGGTGAACGGCGCTTCAGATACTACCTTTTCGGATGACAATAATGGCGAAGGACTGATTCAGGGGGTGCAGTATTGTTACCTGATCACGGCCATCTATCCTGACGGAAGTGAGAGTTTTGCTTCCAACAAAACCTGCAATTCACTTGTTCCCGGGATTTCCGGCCATATTGAATGTAAGCGTAACGAAGATCGGGGAAACCGATGGAAGCATTTTCGTGTCGTGGGCCAAACCCCGGAATTTTGATACACTGGCAGCCCCGGGCCCTTATGTTTTCAGGATTTTCAGATCAACCACGCAGCAACCCGCTGATTTCGTTGTGATCGATTCCGTATCCACTGCGGATCTGAATGATACCACTTACGTTGACCAGCCGCTTAATACGCTCGTCTATCCGTATTATTACATGATAAAAATGTACAACAATACACCGGGAAGACGTTTTGAGATGAGACCGGGCGAAAGCGAGATTGCTTCTTCACTGTATATTGATATTACCCCCGGTGATAATTCAGCTTTCACTCGACATTCGCAAAAAGGCCCCCTGGATCAACAGTCAGTATATAATTTACCGGCAGAATTCATCGCTGGGTTATGATTCCATAGCCACTTCGGATGTAAATACGTTTGTGGATACGGGTTTGAAAAACGGGGTGACCTATTGCTACCAGGTGAAAAGTATTGGCTGGCGACCCATCGATAACGTGGTATTCAATAACAGCAATATGTCGCATATCAATTGCGGCACTCCGGTGGACGTGACTCCTCCCTGCGCACCTATACTTGAATGTGACCTCGCAGTGCGACAGTTTCATGAATGTTCTTGACATGGACCAATCCCAACAGGACCTGTTCCAATGATGTGGTCAGATACAATATTTATTTCTCGAGGGATATCAATACACCGCCCGATTCTCTTACCAGTACATTCTCGGCTGCTGATACATTTTACTATCACAGGATGACGGAAGGAACCCTGCTGGCAGGCTGTTATACGGTGGAAGCCGTGGATTCATTTGAGAACAAGAGTCCCAGGTCGAACCAGATGTGCGTGGATGATTGCATCATGTATGAATTGCCCAATGTGTTTTCACCGAATGGCGATGGGATAAATGATTTGTTCGTGTCCACAACCTGAATGATGTGATCCAGAAAGTGGATATGAAAATTTTTAACCGGTGGGGGCAGCTGGTATATGAAACCGATGATCCGGCCATAAACTGGGACGGAAGTTACAAGAAAACAAGTACCAAGGTGCCAACCGGGGTTTATTACTATATATGCGATGTGTTTGAACCGCGGATCAGCGGAACAGAAGTCAGAGCACTTGTTGGCTTTATTCATCTTTATAAAGAAGGACATGCAGGCGAAATCACCAAATAGGGTCATTTTTATTTTACTTGCTTTGGCCCTTGTTTTTTCACAGGGGACTGAAAGCCCAGACACCGGATGCCGGTTTACTGGCAGGGTGTGCTTTTTACAGAAGCGGAAATTACACGAAGGCCCTGGAAAGTTTTACGGTGGCGATCAGCCGTAATAATGCCGATGAAAGGTTATTCCTTTACAGGGGCCGCGTGTTGCTCGAACTCAAGGATTATGAAAATGCCATAAAGGATTTTTCCGAAGCAAATGAAATCATTCCGGGCATTGGCGATATCTGGCTGGCAAAGGCGAATGCGCTGGCCGGAAACGCTGACAAGGCGCTGGCCTTCCTGAAAAGCCACCTTTCTTCCGATTTTCGCTTGCCTGAGGACAGCATCAAAAAAGACCGTGCATTTGAAGATCTTCATGCCTCGCAGGGTTGGTATGCACTATGGGAACAGGATTGGTACAATGACCAGGAGAAAGCCGCCAAAGAGGTCGCGTATTATGTGAGAAAGAGTCAGCCTGATAAGGCCATATCCTATCTTGATGATGCAGATTGCAAAACCCCAGGCCAGTCCGGGTTTGTTTGCCCTCCGGGGTAAGGTATACCTGAAACAGGGTAATTATGCCTCCGCTATTGCAGATTATACCACTGCGTTGAACCTGGAAAAAAAGGCGAGGACAGAGCCAGCAGATTATTCCACCTGAATCCCGAAGAAAGTCACTATTATAACCGGGCACTGGCATTTTTAGGGGCGGGCCGGTTCAAGGACGCACTGTCTGATTTTAACAAGGCAATGAAGGAATTCCCCGAAAATTTCGATGGCTACCTGAAACGGGCTGAGGCCTATGCCGGTATGGAAAATTATGAGGCTGCCAGGAAGGATGTGCTGTTTTACCTGAATTATTTTAAAGACGACCAGAAGGCCGTTTTCCAGTGCGGCGAATATTATTACGACGGGGGTGATTACATGAATGCCCTGAAATACTTCAATATCAATCTGAAGGAAGATCCTGTAAATGGCATGTACTTCAAGGCCAGGGGGAAGACCTATTTAAAAACCGCCACATACAAGTATGCGATTGAGTGATCTTTCCATGTCGCTTGATCTCAATCCCGATGATGCCGAAACCTGGATGTACCTGGGCCTGGCCAAGATCCAGAGCGGGGATAAAACCAACGGTTGTTCCGATCTCCGTAAAGCTCAACAGTTGGGGAATACTGAAGTGCTTAAGTATATTATTGATAACTGTGAATCCCGCTAGGGATTACCTATCGGTAGAAAAAGCGATGAGAGGTGAGATATGAGCGATGAGCAATAATCCGCTTTAGGGATTGCCTGTTGGTAGAAAAGTAGGACAAGGAACAATGGAAGAATTAGGGAGTAAGGATCGGGAGTAGGCAGTAGGGAGAAAGGAGAGAATAATCGTTAAATTTGTAAGCAAATCCACAGTATTATGAATTTACAGGCAAAAAAACTAGAGCTGGTTCAACTTATTATAAATACGGAAAAGCCATCAATCCTTAAGAAGGTTGAAGATGTCTTTAAAAAGAAAGCAGATTGGTGGGATGAGATTAGCGAAGATGAACGCAAATCCATAGAAAAAGGCTTGGCCGAAGCTGACAGGGGTGAGTTAATACCTCATGAGCAAGTAATGAAAGAACTTAAGGCCAGGTATAAACTTGACTAATGAAAATTAGTTGGACACCAACGGCCAGAATAACCTATTTTAAGGTACTAGATTATCTTGCAGAGACTGGACATTAGAGAAATCAGAAGCTTCGCAGACGAAGTGGAAACTGATTAGTCAATTACTTAAACCCTGCATGTGAAGCTTCACGAAAAATAAAACTGTTCGAAGGTTATTACGAAACATACTCACATACAGGATAAACCACGAAAAAGGAAACAATTGATTAGTTCGGTTAAGCTAATCTCCCAAGCTAGATATTAAAGAAATTAGGATAAAATTCCAAAATCCACCCCCTAACCCCCGCTAGCCTTCACGTACCGCTTCGGGCGCCTCGCTGAAGCTTCGCAGCATCGTGCGAAGCAAGGCCAGCGGGGGACACCGGCTTTAATGTATATTTTTCCGAAGCCCGTTCAAAAACTGCCTCATCTTATAGGTATCCTTTTCCTTGATGATATCCCGAAGGTGTTCGAGCTCGCTGCCGATTTTTTCGATTTGTTCGAGGGTAAACGGACTGAACATAATTTCAGACAGCAGGAAATCATCCTCTGAAAAAAGTCCTTTTGCAATTTCCTGGTGTTTTTTGAAGGTGGTTCCCGGCGCTTCCTGTTTTTTCATGCAGGCGGCAAACACCATCGTGGAGGCAAACGGTATGGCCAGCGAATAGGCAATGGTCTGGTCATGTTCTGTAAAGGAATATTCGAATATGTTGAGATGGAAGGAACTGTAAAACTTCCTGAAAAAGGCCTTTCCTTCTTCATCCGATTCCCGGATGATGATTGCACTTTGTCCGGTCAGATCCTTGATGTTTGCAAAGGTGGGTCCAAACATCGGGTGGGTGGAGACAAAGCGGAATCCCGATTCCGGGTAAAACTTCTGCAACCCGTTTTTCACGGAAGTGATGTCGGCCAGGATACAGTCTTTTCGCAAATAGGGCAGGATCTCACTGAATACCTGCACCGTGATTTCCAGGTTTACCGCATTGATCACCATATCGGGATCAAACTCCCTGATCTCTTCAGGAGAAACCAGTTTGACCGTATTGAAAAAATATTTGAGGCGGGTAAGATCATTGTCATAGGCTGCCACTTCATAATCGAGGCATAATGATTCAATTAGCCATGATCCCATTTTCCCTGCGCCTACTACGAGAATTTTCATTGTTGAAAGATTTTGTTAAATGATTAGTACGTTTTATTTATGTTGTATAGTTGTAGAGACAAGGTGACTGGTGACTGGTGATGCAGTTCTACAGTGTACTGCATGTACTGCATGACTTCATGACCAGAATTACCGATCCACTGCACCATCGCTAGCGTGCGATACCATCCATATCACAATCTCCTGCCAATAATCCCCTCCTGTATCATAAAATCCGCCAGCACAATGGCGGTGGCAGCTTCCACAACTACCGGAACCCGCAGTGCGATGCAGGTATCATGACGGCCTTCAATTTCAAGGTCGATCATCTCCCCGGTTTTTGTATTTATTGTTCTTTGTTTCTGATGGGTGCTGGACGTTGGTTTCACGGCAACTCTTACCACCAGGTCATTTCCGTTGCTGATGCCCCCGTTGATCCCACCGGCATAATTGGTAGAAGTCTTTCCTTCAACCGAAATGAATTTATCGTTGTGTTCACTTCCCCACATTTTTGCGGCCGCGAAACCCGATCCGAATTCCACACCTTTTATGGCAGGAATTGAAAACAGCATGTGGCTGAGAACCGATTCCACCGAATCAAAAAAAGGTTCTCCCAATCCTACCGGCATATGGGTGGCTCTGCATTCTACAATTCCACCCAGGCTGTCCTGTTTCTCCACGGCCTGGTCAATGGCTTCTTCAATATTGGGATTTCCGCCTACTTCCAAGTATCCGGGCACCGACTTCCACCGGTCCGATCAGTTTTTTGGCAATCACCCCGGCAGCTACAAGTGCCAGCGTGAGCCTTCCCGAGAAGTGGCCACCGCCCCGGTAATCTTCATAGCCTCCGAACTTTTTGGTGGCGACAAAATCTGCATGTCCCGGACGGGGTGTATCATGCAGGGCAGCATAGTCGCGTGAACGGGTATTTGTGTTTTCAAAAAAGATGGTCAGGGGTGCGCCTGTAGTATGATCATTGAAAACACCGCTCATGATGCGGGGAATATCGGCTTCTTTCCTTGGTGTGGTTCCTTTTGCCCCGCTCCGGCGCCGGTTGAAATCCGCCTCAAAATCGGAAAATACAAGGGGCAATCCTGCAGGACAACCGTCAATGATCACGCCCACACTTGTGCCGTGCGATTCACCGAAAACGCTGATGCGGAATATTTTACCAAAAGAATTCATAGGATTAGATTTGCATTATCTCCAGGATGTATTTATTCAACCGGTCATAACTGATCTGTCCGGGTGCAGTGATGCTGTCATCTGTTAAAGCGGCATAGGTAAATTCGGCACCCAGGAAGGGTGCCACAATGCGGCTGATCTTGCCCAGTTCACCCATGCCAATGGCAATGAGGCGTCCGGGAGCCTTATATAACGACAGTATTTTGGAATTATCCCTGTTCACTTTTACCAGGGTGGCAATTTTGGCGATGTCGGCTCCGAGTTCAAAGCATTTGTGCATGATCTTTTCGAGTTCATCGAGTTCCGGTGTCATTTCATAATTATGATAGGAGATGATCACATCACACTGCCGGACATGCGCATATTCAATCATTGCATTCCTGAAATCATCTTCCGCTTCATATTCAATGTCCACAAATGTAGCACCTGATTCGATGGCAAGCTTCAGTTTGTGCATTCTTTCTGATGAGGTATATTTACCGGGCCTGCAGGTGGCAATCAGCTTTTTCCGTGCTGAAAATACTTTCATAATATCCTCATCGGACAATTCTGCAAGATCGATACGGATTTCTGCCATTTCAACCTTTTCAAGGATTTCAAGACAAACATTCGGATCTTTTTCGGCCAGACTAACGCAAATCATATACCAGGTTTTCAAGTTGTTCAAATGATATTTTATGGATCAGCGCATTGCCGATCTTATTGAGCAGGATCAGATGCATAAAATCACCTTCCTTCTTTTTGTCTTTTTTCATTGCCTTCAAAACCAGCCGCAGATCAGCATTTGAAGAGTCGGGCAGTCCAAAATGGCTGATCAGTCCTGAAATCCGTCAATGATTCAGGCTGGGAAAGAAAGCCCAGCTTTACCGAAAGTGCTGTAGCCAGGATCATTCCGATTGAAACGGCTTCTCCGTGAAGCATGCCCGTCATGTGTTCCAAAGCATGGGCAAATGTATGACCAAAATTCAGTTTTTTGCGTTCTCCTTTTTCCCGTTCGTCGGCTTCAACCACATTTGCCTTAATGGAAACCGAATCATAGATCAGTTTTTCAAGTACACCGGGTTTTTGTTTCAGGGCATCTGCATAATGATCTTCAAGATAGGCAAACAAATCGGCATCCTTGATGGCAGCTGCCTTGATGATTTCAGAAAATCCCGCCCTGAATTCCCGGTCATCCAGTGTTCGGAGCATGGAAGTATCGCAAATCACAAATTCAGGCTGGTTAAAAACACCGAGCATGTTTTTATATCCCCTGAAATTGACCCCGTTTTTGCCACCGACGCTGGCATCCACCTGTGAAAGAAGGGTGGTGGAGACAAAGCCGAACCGGAGTCCGCGCATGTATATCGAAGCAGCAAATCCGCAAACATCACATACAATGCCTCCGCCAATTCCCACGATGAATGTCGACCGGTCGGCCTCGAATTCAACCAGCTTGTCGAAGATCAGCTGCAGGGTTTCGAGGGTTTTGTGTTTTTCTCCGAGGCCGATTGAAATAACAGGGTAATCGGGAAAAGAAGCACCATATAATTTCAGGATGTTGTCATCCGTGATGAGGATGGTTTTGCCCGGGGGAATGTAACGGCCCAGACTCGCCAGCTTCTCACCGATGAGTATCTGTGAGGTTTTTGAGTCTGTATGGATTGTTATTGTTTGCATTGTATTGTTAAAAGTATGTACTTTCTTATTAATATTCAATCATATTGAATAATGTCCTACAATACGGTATACGCATGCGCATCGTAACTCGCATCGTTCAGATGCACCGCTGACGATAGCACGGACTGCATGACTGCAGACTGTTTCTACCGACAGCCATCCCTGACGGACTCCGATCAGCGTCTGACAGCCTGCAGCCTGACAGCCTAATTCATCACCTTCGTCTGGTGGTTGATGGATTCTTCATGAATGGCACGGAAAACCTTGATTATAAATTCCTCGCTCAGTCCTTTTTTGGCAGCCTGGTCAATCCGGTTACGAAGCAGCTCATCCCACCGGCTTGTCTGCAGGATGGTGATGTTGTTCTGCTTTTTGTATTCTCCGATCTTCCGGGCCACAGCCATACGGTAATCAAAGATCTCCATGATCTTGTCATCGTATTTATCGATTTCATGCCGCAGATCCTCCAGGGTTGACACCAGCACATTGTTGGTGCCGATGTCGGGATGACGGAGGATGAGCCGCTTGATCAGCTTGTTCAGGTTTTCGGGTGTCAGCTGTTGCTGGGCATCACTCAGCGCCTTGTCGGGATTGCAGTGGGTTTCAACGATCAGTCCGTCGAAGTCAAGGTCCATCGCCCGCTGTGATATCTCAAAAAGCAATTCCCGGCTTCCGCAGATATGGCTGGGGTCAGTAATGATGGGCAGACTCGGGATCAGCCGTTTCAGTTCAATGGGAATTTCCCACTGCGGGTTATTGCGGTACATTGTTTTGCTGTAGGTTGAGAATCCCCTGTGTATGGCTGCAAGTTTTGTGATGCCTGCCCTGTTCAGCCGTTCAAAGGCGCCGATCCACAAATCCAGATCGGGATTGATCGGATTTTTGATCAATACCGGAACATCCACACCGCTGCAGGGAATCTGCAATTTCCTGCACTGCAAAAGGATTGGCTGTGGTCCTGGCACCGAGCCAGATGATGTCGATCCCGGCCTTAAGCGAATCATACACATGCTTGACATTGGCTACCTCGGTGGCAGTGTACATTCCGAGTTCCTGCTTTACCTTCTGCAGCCAGGGAAGGCCTTCTTTACCCACTCCTTCGAAAGCATCGGGACGGGTACGCGGTTTCCAGAGTCCGGCCCTGTAAATATGAACACCGTAGCCCTTCAGCTGGCGGGCTGTGTCCATTACCTGTTCTTCGGTTTCGGCACTGCAGGGACCGGCCATCATCAAAGGCTTTGTATTGGGCACACCTTTGAATTCGAACTTATCTAACTTTAATTCTATTTTCATAATTATTCCAATATTGATTTACCTTTTGCATATTCACCCATTATCTGCAGATCGCGCGTGAAAGGTTTGACCGCTTCAATGGCTTGTTTATAGTGAGTATAATTGTCGATTTCAATGTCGATGAAGAACTGGTATTCCCAATCCTTGCCAACGATGGGCATGGATTGAACCTTTGCCAGGTTGATGTCATAAAAGGAAAGAATGGACAGCACCTTTGACAGTCCCCCGATTTTATGGGCCAGTGCAAAAGTCATGGAAGCCTTGTTGATATCCGGAGTCACCGCGGTCACACCGTTTTTGCCTTTCAGGATCAGGAACCGGGTATAATTCATCTTATGGGTTTCAATCCCTTCGGCAATAATTTCAAGGTTATATTTTGATGCCGCCTGGGAAGATGAAATGGCACCGGCTCCCATGGTTTTGTTATCCGCAATTTCTTTGGCTGACAGGGCAGTATCCATGCTGTCGATGAGGATGATCCGCGGATGGTCATCGAAAAACCGCTGGCATTGCAGAATGGCCATGGGGTGGGAGCGTACCTCTTTAATATCCTTGATCGTTTGTCCCGGCAGGGCCACCAGGTTCTGCTTGATGCGCAGGTAGATCTCACCCACAATGCTCAGTTTTGATTCAAGCAGGAGCGTATAGTTCGGCAGGATGCTGCCGGCAATTGAGTTTTCAATGGCAGTGATCCCGAAGTCGACCTGGCCCTGTTTCAGGGCCTTGAAAAGATCCTTGAAGGTATTCCTGGGAACGATCTCGATGTTTTCATTTTCGAAATAATGATTGGCGGCAATTTCATGGAAGGCACCATATCCGCCCTGAATGGCAATGCGCTTTGTTTCTCCGGCAGCTTTCCGATTTTGTTCCATTTTGAGATAAATTAGTTGTCCATTATGTTCAAAAAAAAAGGGTCCCGCTTTTCAGGGGACCCTTTTGATATAATATCAAATTATTATACAAATAAAGTCCCTTCAGGTTTTCCAAAAATAAAAGTAAAAGAAGAAGTAAACTTTATTTGACAGATTGTTCATGGTTGTGTCATATTTGAATTGCAAATATATGCAAAAAATCAGATAAAAGTGAAAAACGTAAAACTAAAAGTGATAAATGTCATAATTTATGCTATTCATCGGGCTTTCCAAATCTCAGGGACTAATGCCAGATATTATTTTTTCTGGTATGTATCTGTGATTGTATATTTTATATTATCAACTGTTTCGTCATGGCTGACAAGCAACTTACTGGATGTAAGTTCAACAATTTCAGCATTAATAGAACCGTAAGTAGAGCTGGTCATAACAATAATGGTCTGATCCGAGTTGAATACCCAGGTTCCTGAATCCCATACCTGCGGATCACTGGGATCGCATTTGGAAGCGCCCTCTTCAAAGGTGTAGGTTCCGTTCGGAGTTAAATTTGCTGACATCATCTTTTGTACAGCTTTCCATCTGGGCATAAAGATCAGTGATCAATACTCCGTTGAAATTAATAGCAGGAGAAACAGTCTCGGCGGTAAGAATCCAGTTTTTGCCCGTCAGTAATTCCTTTTTTGATAGGTGCACTATCATCCTTTTTGCAACTGAATGTCGCGAGAAATAGTGAAGCGATTAAGAGCAAGTTAAGTTTTCCCATAATTTTAATTTTAATCAGCTTTAGGTATAAGGCGTTAAAATTTATTTAATAAAAATTTTAGGTTGTTTTTACCAATTAATTAACGGACATGTTTCATGACAATATACAATATTTATTCCCGAACTGCAATTAGAGTGTGTTAATATCAGTATAATTATGAACCATATAAATGTCAGTTATCCGTAGAATTCGCATGTTAATTTAAAAGACTATTCGCGAATATCGGTTCAGATATACGAAGAAAATTTCCCGAAAACCCGTATTTTTACATTTTCTTCACTTGTTTCACTTTTACTTTTTATCTTTTAATTTTTCACTGTATTCATGACTTTAAAGGAAAGATACGCCGGCGTTATTGAATATTTTCAGAAGAACATGCCGGTGGCAGAAACCGAATTGCACTACACCAATGCATTTGAACTGGTAGTAGCGGTGATCCTTTCTGCACAATGCACCGACAAACGGGTAAATATGATCGTTCCCGCCCTGATGGAGCGTTATCCGACGCCGGAAGCCATGTCGCAGGCCACTCCGGAGGAAATATTTACATATATAAAAAGTTGTTCCTATCCCAACAACAAGGCAAAACACCTGGCGGCCATGGCCCGCAAGGTGGTCAGTGATTTTGGAGGCCGTATCCCTGAAACCGTTGAAGAACTGATGACATTGCCGGGTGTGGGCCGTAAAACCGCCAATGTAATTACCCTGGTTGCTTACGGCAATCCTGCTATGCCTGTAGATACACATGTATTCAGGGTTTCAGCCCGGCTGGGACTGACAACAGGTGCAAAGACACCACTCGAAACCGAAAATCAGCTGGTGAGTCATTTGCCGCGTAAATTGCTGCCTATCGCCCATCACTGGCTTATCCTGCACGGACGTTATGTTTGCACTGCACGGAAACCTCAATGTCCGGTGTGCGGATTGAAACCGTTTTGCAGGTATTATGAAAGCTGGAATAAGGAAGTTTTGCGGTTTGCAGTTCTGCAGTTATGCGGTTTGCAGTTTGCAGTCTGAGTTTGAATTCGAGGAAATGTTGAATCTGAAGCATCTTCGCAGCATATTAACATCAATTCATACATTCATCATACTCCATACATTCAACTTCATAACCTAAAACACCATAACATCCAGTAAATCAATCTATAGAATAAAAAATATCATAATTGTTCATATCCTGTTTACTAATGAAATCCAAAAAAGCCTATAAAAGAGTAACTTTAATGAAATTTCGACGTTAAAAATACCTGAATTACGATTCAAAACAGTATCAAAAGCAGGATTGACCCACTAACTAACATAATTAACTCATGCGACTCATTTACTCAAATCTACGGCTGGCCAGTGTTATTTTCCTCCTGGGATTGTCGTTGGTGAATAATTCGTGCAAATCCGGAAAGGCAAAGCAGGATAAAGAACCCGGTCTGGAAAGTTTTCTCACCGAAGAGGACATTTTTGACGATATTGACAAGGCCAAGAAAATATTTTATTCGCTTCCTTCTCCGCTTGAAACTGCCATGCTGCTGAAGTCCGCGGGCATTAGCTACAATGAGCAGGTATTAAATGATCTGGCCAGTGTGGATAAATATTCAACGAATAAAAGCAAGGCCATAAACCTCGGTATCTATACCACCGACCTGAGTTTTGCCAGCCTGTTCGATCAGCCGCAGACATCGCTCAAGTATATGGATGCCACCAAGAAGCTCGCCAATGAAATGGGAATCAGTGATGCTGTTGATGAGGAAACCATGAATCGCCTGAAACAAAATTTAAACAACCGTGATATTGTGATGGATGTGATTTCAGAAACTTTTCTGAATACAAGTGCCTACCTGAAGGAAAATGATCAGCAGGCTGTGGCAGCCATGGTTTTGGTGGGTGGATGGATCGAAGGTTTATATATAGGTACCCAGATGATCGGCAACAGTTCCATTGAAGGGAATAAACTGGTGGACCGTATTGCGGAACAAAAACTTTCCTTTAGCATTGTTGAAAGGATGTTGCAGGACAACCGGAAAAATCAGAAAGGTGATGATAACCGCGATATCATTGAGATGATCAATGAATTGCACGCGCTTAAAATGGCATTTGATAAAATTGAGGTTAAAACTTCTTCCGTTAAGGTAGAAGAAGGTGATACTGCCAGTGGAAGCATGTTAAAATCACAGACAAAAATAAAGGTTACACCTGAGGCCTTCAAAGAACTTCAGGCAGCTGTTCAGTCATTAAGGAATAACTTCGTTCAATAAAACAGAGACGTATGAAAAAGTATTTGCCGTATATAATAACACTGATTGTTTTAACAGTACTTGCCCTGCCGGTGCAGGCCCAGTGTAAAGGATTTGCCAAAAATCTCTGCAAGTCTGAACTTACAGGTTATACCCATGATGGTAACTATCATGCTGCCATTCTAACTGAAGGTGAAGAGGCTGAATTGTACAAAACATTTTATTCGGGTCAGAAATACCGTCTCGCAGTTTGCGGGTCAGAAATATTGCCTGCCATAGAATATCAGGTGGTTGATGCCTATAAAAATGTGCTTTATGACAACCGCCAGCATAATAATTCAACGGTCTGGGATTTTACCCTTGAATCGAGTCAGCAATTGAAGGTGATTGTCAAGGTACCGGTATCCGACAAAAAATCAGAAATTCCTGAAAGCGGATGCGTATCGATTATGTTCGGTTTCCAGGAGATTAAGAAATAGGCTGTAGGCTTAGGCTTCTAGGCATTAGGCTGATCTGAGGCTGTAGACTGAAGGCTTTTAGGAGGAAAACCTCCGGGGTTGTGGAAATCCTGGAGGTTTTGCTGTTGATGGCCCAAATTCCACCCCCTGCCCCCGCCAGCGGGGGACATCGTCACCAGTCACCGTCACCGTCACCCGTCACCGTCACTTCTTAATTTTGCCTTTAAAAATTTCCCCGTATACGATTTCTCACATTTTACCAGGTCTTCGGGGGTGCCCTCAAATACCAGGTACCCGCCGGCATCACCACCTTCAGGTCCAAGATCGATTACCCAGTCGGCTGTTTTAATTACTTCCGGATTGTGTTCAATGATCACAATGGTATGTCCTTTGGCAATCAGCGCCATGAATGCATCAAGCAATTTTTTGATGTCGTGAAAATGCAATCCCGTTGTAGGTTCATCAAAGATAAACATCATCTGGGCGTCGCTTTTTTCCTGTCCCAGGAAGGACGCCAGTTTTACCCTCTGGCTTTCCCCCCGCTCAGCGTTGAAGAGGATTGCCCCAGTTTCACGTACCCCAGTCCAACATCGGCCAGGGGCATCAGTTTTTTGATAATTGCTTTTTCAGAACTTCCTTTATGGGCTCCGAAAAAGGCAATCGCCTCATCCACGGTGAGGTCCAGCACATCGAAAATACTTTTTCCGTCAAAATGAACTTCCAGTACCTCGTCCTTGAACCGTTTTCCATGGCAGCTGTCACATACCAGGTGAACATCGGCCATAAACTGCATTTCTACCTTAATTTCTCCTTCGCCCTGGCATTCTTCGCATCTGCCGCCTTCTATATTGAAAGAAAAATGCGACGGGGTAAAACCGTTGTATTTCGAAAGCTGCTGGTTGGCAAACAGTTTTCTGATCTCATCGAATGCTTTGATGTAAGTAACCGGGTTGGACCGTGATGACTTGCCGATCGGATTCTGATCCACAAATTCGATACCCTTGAGCAGGTGCAGATCCCCGTTGATGCTGTTAAACTGTCCGCCCTTATCTCCGGCACCATTGATCAGTTTGTTCAGCGCAGGGAAAAGAATTCCTCTTATAAGGGATGATTTTCCTGATCCGCTTACCCCGGTTATCACGGTCATCACATTCAGCGGAATGCGGATTGTCAGATTTTTCAGGTTGTTTTCACGTGCACCGGCAATTTCAATGAAATTGTTCCACTTGCGCCTGAAATCCGGCACATCAATTTTTTTCTCACCCCGCAGGTAATTTGCGGTAAGTCCCTTATCCTGTTTGATCAGATCGGTATAGCTTCCGTGATAAATGACTTCACCACCCAGTCGTCCGGCCAGGGGGCCGATGTCAATGATGTCATCTGCGGCACGAATGATCTCTTCTTCATGTTCAACCACTACCACCGTATTGCCGATGTCGCGAAGGTCCTTCAGCACTTTTACAAGCAGCCCTGTATCCCGCGGATGCAATCCGATGCTGGGTTCATCCAGAATATATAGCGATCCGACCAGGCTGCTGCCCAGTGTGGTGGCGAGGTTTATGCGCTGCGATTCGCCTCCCGACAGGGTGGAAGAAAGCCGGTTAAGCGTGAGGTATCCAAGTCCCACTTCGTTCAAAAACTGCAACCGGGTTTGAATTTCAACCAGGATCCTGCCGGCAATTTTTTGCTCATGTGCATCGAGGTTGATTGAATTGAAAAATTCACTCAGCTTTTCAGCCGGCATGAGAACCAGGTCCTGCAAGGGTGTTCCACTAACCTTCACATAGGATGCTTCCTTCTTTAAACGGGTTCCACGGCATTCGGGACAGGTGGTCTTTCCCCTGTACCGCGCCAGCATCACACGGTATTGAATCTTGTATTTCTTGGTTTCCACATAATCAAAAAAGCTGTAGATACCTTTAAAATAGCGGTTTCCATTCCACAATACCTGTCTTTTGTTCATCGGTGAGTTCAAAATAGGGACGATGGATCGGAAAATTGAATTTATCCGCATTGTAAATGAGCTTGTCCTTCCATTTGCTCATTTTTTCGCCCTTCCAGCAGACAATGGCTTCATCGTAAACCGACAGGCTCTTATCGGGAATGACAAGGTCCTCGTCGATGCCGATCACCTTTCCGTATCCTTCACAAAGCGGACAGGCCCCGATGGGATTATTGAAGCTGAACATATGAACGGTGGGCTCTTCAAACCGGATGCCATCTTCTTCAAAGGCATCACTGAATATGCGGATTTGCGGATTTTCTCCCACTGTTTTAATGATACAGATACCATCCCCCAGCCTGAATGCCATCTGGGCCGAATCGGCAAACCGGCTTTTGGAATCTTCATCAGTAACCACCGTAATCCTGTCAATTACAATATTCACGGCATCGCCGCTATCAGGAGAATAGCGGATTATGGCCTCTTCCAGTTTGAGCACCTCATTGTTGATCTCGATCCGGGTAATGCCCTGCTGTTTCAGATCTTCCAGTTTCTGGGCAAAGCTCAGTCCTGAATTTTGTTTCATGGGACAGAGGATCATCATCCGCTCATCTTCCGGACGGGAAACAATATAATCCACTACATCGGTGGGCGTTTCCTTTTTCACCAGCTTTCCGGAAACCGGAGAATAAGTTTTGCCAATCCGTGCATACAGGAGTTTCAGGTAATCGTATATTTCCGTGGATGTGCCCACGGTGGACCTTGGATTGCGGGTATTCACCCTTTGCTCAATGGCGATGGCCGGGGGAAGACCTTTGATAAAATCCACTTCCGGTTTGTTCATCCTTCCCAGGAACTGACGTGCATAGGACGATAGACTTTCCACATAACGCCGTTGTCCCTCCGCATAAATGGTGTCAAAAGCCAGGGAAGATTTTCCGGATCCCGACAATCCGGTGATCACTACCAGTTTATCACGCGGAATGGAAACGCTTATGTTTTTCAGATTATGTACCCTTGCACCTGAAACTATGATGGAGTTATTTTCGTATAATGATTGTTCAGACGACATAAAAAAGTTCAGAGATTATTTAGCTTTTTTTAATAATTTGAATTACTTTCGGCAAAAATATTGCTTTATTTAATAATATTGCGGTAATTCGTAAACTAAACTAATAACCGGAGGAAGCCTATCGCCACAATTCTACTTTGCTTTTAAACTCAAAAAGGAGGTAGTGTTGAATAACATTTATTTAACTGACAATGAACTTGTAGACAAGTTCGTCAGTGGCGATGGAAATAGCCTTGAATTGCTCATAAACCGGTATCGGAAACAGGTCTACACCTACATCTTCCTGCTTGTAAAGAATCAACATCTGGCCGAGGACATATTTCAGGATACCTTTATTAAAGTAATCAAATCTCTGGATGATGGAAAATATCGTGACAACGGTAAATTCCTGGCATGGGTTCTTCGAATTGCCCATAATCTGGTTATTGATCACTACAGAAAGGAAAAACAGCTGAACTCTACCTCACGGGAGGATTTCGGCATGGATATCCTGAATTCACAGAAGTATGCTGTTCGACCGGCAGAAGACAGTATGATCGACAGGCAGATCCGGAAAGATATCCGGGAGCTTGTTGATAGCCTGCCCATTGAGCAAAAAGAGGTGCTCATCCTGAGGCAATATTGCGAATTAAGTTTCAAAGAAATTGCCGAGCATACCAATGTGAGTATTAATACGGCGCTCGGACGTATGCGTTACGCGCTGATCAATCTCCGGAGAATGGTCAAGGAACGGAATCTGACGCTTACGGCTTCGTAAGGGACCAGGGACGAGGGATCCCATAGGGATTGACTGTGGGTAGAGACGAGGAAGCTTTTGCAGTCATGCAGTTCTGGAGATCCCTAAAGGGATTATTGCAATGGCTTTATGCAGTTTTCATTTTTGCACCATGCAATCTCTGCAGTTATGCAATCACTCATTCTCTCATCTCCTTTCTACGTAATATCCCTAAAGGGATTTCTTTTATCTCATCTCTCATTACTCGTCACTCGTTACCGTCACTTCAAAAAAATTATTATCTTTAACACAATTTGTCAAAATTTGGTGCGTTCTTATCGTGTACTTTTATTATTAACCTAATAATCTACATATGGACAGAACCTTTACTATGAATGGTTCAACCAAATTCTCCGATGATAATGAAAATGAGTTAATTAAACTTGCAGGATTCCTCGAAAGCGAAGAATTGGAGGTAATAGGGTCATACCTGAAAGGCCTTCAGAGCGATGTAAATGATGAAGTGATCAAACGGATCGTTGACTTCTCGAGAAATTACACCCGGAAGAATCCTGCAAAGGAGAATGTGGCCTACTGAATCAAAAATTGAACTGTTAAAAAGCCGTTAGATGAAAATCTAACGGTTTTTTTCTTCCAGCTTGTCCAGTACGTCCATGGTTTCCTTTACCGCCTTTGCGCTTTCTTTCAGCTGTTCTTTTTCCTGGTCGGTGAGTTGTAATTCGATGATCCGCTCAATGCCATTTTTGCCCAGCACAACCGGTACACCGACGAAAACGTTTTCCAGTCCATATTCTCCTTCGAGCTTTATGCAGCAGGGAAATACACGTTTATGATTCCGGGTTATGGCTTCTGCCATGCGGGCTGCTGCAGAACCGGGAGCATACCAGGCCGATGTGCCCATCAATTTAACGAGTTCACCGCCTCCCTGTCTTGTCCTTTCCACAATTGCATTGATCCTGTCTTTTGGCAGCAATTCCGTCACGGGTATTCCGGATACGGTGGTATACCGGGGCAGGGGTACCATGGTATCCCCATGTCCGCCCAGCAAAAGGGCACTGATATCTTTCGGGGAAACGTTCAGTTCATCGGCAATAAAGGCCTTATACCGGCCTGTGTCAAGAACACCGGCCATACCCATTACACGGGTGCGCGGGAAACGTGAGGTGATATAGGACTGGTATGTCATCACATCCAGCGGGTTTGAAACCACGATGATGATGGCACAGGGAGAATATTGAATAACCTGTTCGGTAACACTTTTTACAATAACGGAATTTGTTTCAATGAGATCATCCCTGCTCATCCCCGGCTTGCGGGGCAAGCCCGAAGTAATCACAACAACCGTTGAGTTGGCAGTAGGGAGATAATTATTGGTGACTCCGATGGGGCGTGAATTAAACCGGTCGATCGGTGCACTTTGCCAGATATCGAGTGCCTTCCCTTCTGCGATTCCGGGTTTGATATCAACCAGAACGATCTCATGGGCCGCGTCTCTGTGTGCAAGTACATCCGCACAGGTTGCCCCTACGTTTCCGGCTCCGACTACTGTAATCTTCATATAGTTTGGGATATTTAATTAATGAAATTGAATTTATACCTCACCCGTTTTAACAAAAATAGTAATTGTTTAACAATTATTTTCTATTTTGGTTGTCGCAACCTCCTTATCCGGATTGTATATGCCTCTTTTGGATTTTCCTTCACCAGTTGCTGCCAGTCACTTTCTGTAAAACCCTCCCTGAAGAGGGCAGGTTTTAATTGTGTGAAGATTGCCGAATAACCCCTGAATCTGACAGATGAAGGATTAATTACATCATACCAGCCTGCATCATGGGAAACCAGGGCATGGTTCAACAGACCGTGTTTTTTTAGATTCGTCAGCGCAGCCACATAATAGGGAATATTGTCGCCGGTTACATTATCCAGGGATACCCATGCACCCAACCGGGCAACAATAAGGTGCGTGTTTATACTGTCTGCCTGGGCATGTGTCCAGATAAAAGCAGACGGATCAACACCTTCTCTTTTAAGGATATTCAATTCAGCCAGGGCAGTTTTGAGAGGGCCGGTATGGGCATTTATTGTAAGGCCGGTTTTCAGATGGGCCCTTGCCGCTGCCACCACGATCTTCTCATGAATCGGTGATAAAACAGAATCCGGGGGTACTGCTATTTTTATAAAACCCGGACGGATACCGGTGGTCCCAATACCCTGTTTCCATTCGTTAACCCATTTTTCGGCGATCTGATCCGCCGTTTCATCAAATGCGGATCGGGGCAACGCTTTATTGTTGATTGCACCATAATAGCCTGTATTGGTTAAAATGTTCAGGCCGCTTGCCTTTGAAAGCCTTTCCAGCAGTTCAGGATCCCTTCCAAGATAAGCGGGTGTACATTCAATGATGGATTCAACACCCAATTTCTTTGCTTCGAGCAAAAAGGGCAGGACAACGGCCATGACTGTGTCTTTATTCCACCTGTGAAATCCGGTGCTGTCAGCCCCGATGAAATCCACAAGGAAATGTTCGTGAGGCAGTGTAATACCCAATTCAGAGGGGTCAAGGGGACCCTTCACCGTCATGACTATATTTTGCTGCTGACGGCATCCGTTCAGAATAAATGCTGCCAGCAGTCCGGCAATTATCAGTGAACCTGACCGCATGATTATTTGCAATAAGCCGGGGCGCTGCAGGAGGATACCCCGTTTTCGTTAAAAGCTTCGATCGCAAAATAGTAATCCTGGCCCTTATTCAGGGCACGGATCTCCAGCTTGTTCCCCTCGTCGGCAAACCGCTGATAGGTCTGATACAGCTTGTCGGCTTTGATACCCCATCTGATGTTATAGCCGGTAGCACCGGCTATCGGATCCCAGGAGATAAATACATTGCGTGGGTCGGAATCGCGTTCTGCTTTGAAATGCTTCGGGGTTTCCGGTGCTTTTCCATCTCCCTCCCAAATACCCTGATATCACTGATGGCAAGGTTATGGGCAGCTACATATACATGTTCATATTTGATATATCTTGTTTTCACAGGTTTTGGCAGCTCAATGTAAGCGTTTGGCCGGTCGCGCTTTTCCCCGGTGAGATCCGCAAGCAATTCCCAATGCAATCCGTCGTGCCGATTGATAAAGTTTAAACTGGGTATATACGGTGGAATCGCTGTCATAGATCCCGGATTTATAATCGGTAAAGTTTACCTGCACAGCGCGTAC
>CAWBNI010000015.1:0-375725 GCA_963790105.1 uncultured Bacteroidales bacterium
GTTTTTTTCTGAAGGCGATTTCCTGCATGGTAAACAGGTTCAGATTTTTCACCTGGGTATAGACATCCGGTTCATGGTGGGATGAATTTTCCACTCCGCCGAAAAGTGTGGGTATGTCCTTATGTAAAATCATATTGTGTGCTGGCGAGCATGGTATCATTGACTATACCCCCGTTTTCATCGGCAATGATCTTATTCATGTTAAAGCTAAGGTGATAGGAATAGACGGGATTTGTAAGGCTGCTAAAGAAGTTGAACGAGTTATTTTTCACTTTCTGGAAGCGGTATTGGCCAAGGGCATTGATGGTGGTATAATGCAGGCCGACATTGAGTGTTTTGGTAAGGTTCTGTGAATGGAAGGCATCCAGTCGTTCATCCTTGGTCTGGCTGTTGCCGCCCTTGAAATAGCCGACCTGTGTAAAAGGTTTGCGGGTATTTACATAGCGGGTATTGGTGAATAGTTTCATATAAGGGTAGAAGGCGTTGATGAGGGTAAATTCCTGGTTGCGGTCGCGTTCCATAAACACATTGCTTTCTGCAGGCTGGGAATAATTGCCCAGGGTAGTAGCAGAAGTATAATCCCTGTAAATGGGATTTTGGTTTTGAACATTGTCGAGGAGTGTATCTACGGGTATCCGGATATGGTTAGAGAAGGATTCGTCGAGTTTCCATGAATATACCACCGTATTGGTGTCGATCTGTGCCTTGATCAAAGCCGGAATGCTGAGAAGAACCGCTATGGCCAGCACCAGTTTATTCATGCAGGTGATTTTTGTAATAATTTTCGGCAAGTTAGTGTAAACATGCCATAAATAAAAGCTTTCCGGTAAGGGGCAGGCAACAAAAAAAAATCCCGGCATCATTCGCATGAGACCGGGATTGAAGATCGGCGACGACCTACTCTCCCACAAATGCAGTACCATTGGCGCTAATGGGCTTAACTTCTCTGTTCGGAATGGGAAGAGGTGGAACCCCAATGCTATAGTCACCTAAAATTTTCATCCCGACAGCTTACGCTATCGGGATTATATTTTAACACGCCGGAAACATTGTATATTAAGCTGTCAACAAAAAAGCTTACGGGTAATTAGTACTGCTCGGCTTTGACATTACTGCCTTTACACCTACAGCCTATCAACGTCGTAGTCTACGACGACCCTTAAAGGAGATCTCATCTTGAGGTGAGCTTCGCGCTTAGATGCTTTCAGCGCTTATCTCGACCAGACATAGCTACCCTGCGATGCAGCTGGCGCCACAACAGGTACACTAGAGGTCTGTCCAACACGGTCCTCTCGTACTAGTGTCAGGTCCTCTCAAATCTCCAACGCCCACAACAGATAGGGACCGAACTGTCTCACGACGTTCTGAACCCAGCTCACGTGCCACTTTAATCGGCGAACAGCCGAACCCTTGGGACCTTCTCCAGCCCCAGGATGTGACGAGCCGACATCGAGGTGCCAAACCACTCCGTCGATATGAGCTCTTGGGAGTGATCAGCCTGTTATCCCCGGAGTACCTTTTATCCTTTGAGCGATGGCCCTTCCATACGGAACCACCGGATCACTTTGTCCTACTTTCGTACCTGGTCGACTTGTAGGTCTCACAGTCAAGCGCCCTTATGCCAATACACTCTACGCACGGTTACCATTCGTGCTGAGGGCACCTTTGAAAGCCTCCGTTACGCTTTTGGAGGCGACCACCCCAGTCAAACTACCCACCAAGCACTGTCTCCCGATTGTGCGGGATTAGATCCCAGATAAACAAAGGGTGGTATTTCAACGTTGACTCCACGACGCCTAGCGACGCCGCTTCACAGTCTCCCACCTATCCTACACATCGTTTATCCAAAATCAATGCTAAGCTATAGTAAAGGTTCACGGGGTCTTTCCGTCCCGTTGCGGGTACCCGGCATCTTCACCGGGACTACAATTTCACCGAGCTCGTGGCTGAGACAGAGCCCAAATCGTTACACCATTCGTGCAGGTCGGAACTTACCCGACAAGGAATTTCGCTACCTTAGGACCGTTATAGTTACGGCCGCCGTTTACCAGGGCTTCGGTTCAGGGCTTCTCCCACATTACTGAAGGATAACCCCCCCCCTTAACCTTCCGGCACCGGGCAGGTGTCAGGCCTTATACCTCATCTTTCGATTTTGCAAAGCCATGTGTTTTTGCTAAACAGTCGCTTGGGCCATTTCTCTGCGCCCCCCATTGCTGAGGGGACCCTTTATTCCGAAGTTACAGGGTTAATTTGCCTAGTTCCTTAGCCACGGATCACTCGAGCACCTCAGGATATTCTCCTTGACTACCTGTGTCGGTTTGCGGTACGGGCACCACATATCTGAAGCTTAGAGGTTTTTCTTGGAAGTATGATTACAGTCACTATCCGCTTGTCCGAAGACTCACGGTACTATCAGGTTCGCCAGGGACCAGCTCTTAACCCATCCCTAAAACTACACCCTTTAACGTACACATCCGTCCGTACGCGGACTTTTCACTCCTTCGTCACCCCATGGCAATATATGGTGGTACTGGAATATTAACCAGTTATCCATCGGCTTCGCCTGTCGGCTACACCTTAGGACCCGACTAACCCTGATCCGATTAGCGTTGATCAGGAATCCTTAGTCTATCGGTGGGCGGGTTTCTCACCCGCCTTATCGTTACTTATGCCTACATTTGCTTTTCCAGCCGCTCCAACATACCTTACGATACATCTTCAGCGCAGACTGGAATGCTCCCCTACCAGTTATAATTTTCATTATAAATCCATAGCTTCGGTATTATGCTTGATGCCCGGTTATTATCCACGCCCAACCGCTCGACTAGTGAGCTGTTACGCACTCTTTAAATGAATGGCTGCTTCCAAGCCAACATCCTAGCTGTCAAAGCAGTCGGACCTCGTTAGAACAACTTAGTATAAATTTAGGGACCTTAGCTGATGGTCTGGGTTGTTTCCCTCTCGCCACCGGACCTTAGCACCCAATGGCTCACTCCTGGATATATGTTACAGCATTCGGAGTTTGTCTAGGTTTGATAGGCGGTGAAGCCCTCTAGCCTAATCAGTAGCTCTACCTCTGTAACACTCACTCCAAGGCTGCCCCTAAAGGCATTTCGGGGAGTACGAGCTATTTCTCAGTTTGATTAGCCTTTCACCCCTACCCACAACTCATCCGATAACTTTTCAACGTTAAACAGTTCGGTCCTCCATCCCGTGTTAACGGGACTTCAACCTGGTCATGGGTAGATCACAAAGTTTCGCGTCTACCCCCACTAACTTGACGCCCTATTCAGACTTGCTTTCGCTTCGGCTCCGTCTCTTAAAGACTTAACCTTGCTAGTGAGGAGTAACTCGTAGGCTCATTATGCAAAAGGCACGCTGTCACCCCGACGAATCGGGGCTCCAACAGGTTGTAAGCGCATGGTTTCAGGTACTATTTCACTCCCTTGTTTAGGGTTCTTTTCACCTTTCCCTCACGGTACTAGTTCACTATCGGTCTCTCAGGAGTATTTAGCCTTGCGAGATGGTCCTCGCAGATTCAGACAGGATTTCACGTGTCCCGCCTTACTCAGGATACTGTTAGGATTTTAACTTTTTACGTGTACAGGGCTATCACCTGCTATGGCCAAACTTTCCAGAAAAGTTCCACTTGAAGTTAATCTCCATATTACAGTCCTACAACCTCCATATAGCCGAAACTATATGGATTTGGGCTATTCCCCGTTCGCTCGCCACTACTTAGGGAATCACTATTGTTTTCTATTCCTCCGGGTACTTAGATGTTTCAGTTCTCCGGGTTCGCTTCCCTTGTCGGGATTTCCGGTCTTCAACCGGAAGGGTTTCCCCATTCGGAAATCTGCGGATCGAAAGGATATTTGCTCCTCCCCGCAGCTTATCGCAGCTTATCACGTCCTTCATCGCCTCTGAGAGCCAAGGCATTCACCATACGCTCTTAATTACTTTCTTTGTTGTACTTACAACTTAATATACAAATTATTCCAGCATGTCAAAGAACTTAATCTAATTATGAATTATGAATTATAAATGATGAATTTAAAATTCATCCATAATCAAACAAGTAGTAATGAAACAACCGAATGTTTCCGTTTCCTAAACCACATTACCTATTTTAAAGAACTAAATTTCGAATTTCTAATACACCACAATAAAATTGTGGAGAATAAGGGATTCGAACCCTTGACCCCCTGCGTGCAAGGCAGGTGCTCTAGCCAGCTGAGCTAATTCCCCGAGGAATTCATCTGTTGATTTGATTGATTTGCTGATTTGTTGATTTTAAATCATCAAATCATTAAATCATCAAATCACCAAATTTACGTAGTCCCGAGCAGACTTGAACTGCTGACCCCTACATTATCAGTGTAGTGCTCTAACCAACTGAGCTACGGGACTGTGTTAATCCGGTATACTCAGCTCTGCCTGTCCCGGCTTCTTCAGCAAACAGGCTACTGAGCTTAAATTCATCTGCGATTCAAAGTGCCGGGAACACTTTTCAGGGAATTAATATTTTATAAAAAAAAGAAGAGACTCGAAGGAAAGGAGAGGATTAAGAGTAAATCTCTCTCTAGAAAGGAGGTGTTCCAGCCACACCTTCCGGTACGGCTACCTTGTTACGACTTAGCCCCAGTCACTGGTTTTACCCTAGGCCGCTCCTTGCGGTTACAGACTTCAGGTACTCCCAGCTTCCATGGCTTGACGGGCGGTGTGTACAAGGCCCGGGAACGTATTCACCGCGCCGTTGCTGATGCGCGATTACTAGCGAATCCAGCTTCACGAAGTCGAGTTGCAGACTTCGATCCGAACTGAGACCGGTTTTCGAGATTAGCATCTTGTCACCAAGTAGCTGCCCTTTGTACCGGCCATTGTAACACGTGTGTAGCCCTGGACATAAGGGCCGTGCTGATTTGACGTCATCCCCACCTTCCTCTCGGTTTACACCGGCAGTTTCGTTAGAGTTCCCGGCATTACCCGCTGGCAACTAACAATAGGGGTTGCGCTCGTTATGGGACTTAACCCGACACCTCACGGCACGAGCTGACGACAACCATGCAGCACCTAGGAGATTGCTCCGAAGAGAATCCCGGTTTCCCGGGAGGTCAATCCCCTTTCAAGCCCAGGTAAGGTTCCTCGCGTATCATCGAATTAAACCACATGTTCCTCCGCTTGTGCGGGCCCCCGTCAATTCCTTTGAGTTTCAGCGTTGCCGCCGTACTCCCCAGGTGGATCACTTATTGCTTTCGCTCAGTCGCTGACGGTGTATCGCCAACAACGAGTGATCATCGTTTACGGCGTGGACTACCAGGGTATCTAATCCTGTTTGCTCCCCACGCTTTCGTGCCTCAGCGTCAGTAACAGCTTAGTGAGCTGCCTTCGCAATTGGTGTTCTGTGTAATATCTAAGCATTTCACCGCTACATTACACATTCCGCCCACCTCAACTATACTCAAGAATAACAGTATCAATGGCAATTCTACGGTTAAGCCGCAGGCTTTCACCACTGACTTATTATTCCGCCTACGCACCCTTTAAACCCAATAAATCCGGATAACGCTTGCATCCTCCGTATTACCGCGGCTGCTGGCACGGAGTTAGCCGATGCTTATTCGTACGGTACCGTCAATCCCGGTCACGACCAGGAGTTTCGTCCCGTACAAAAGAAGTTTACAACCCATAGGGCATTCATCCTTCACGCGGCATGGCTGGGTCAGGCTTGCGCCCATTGCCCAATATTCCTCACTGCTGCCTCCCGTAGGAGTCTGGTCCGTGTCTCAGTACCAGTGTGGGGGATCATCCTCTCAGACCCCCTAGCCATCGTAGCCTTGGTGAGCCGTTACCTCACCAACTAGCTAATGGCACGCATGCCCATCTTTAACCGCCGGAGCTTTAATCACTAAAAGATGCCTTTCTATAATGTTATGGGGTATTAATCCGAATTTCTCCGGGCTATCCCCCAGTTAAAGGAAGGTTGCATACGCGTTACTCACCCGTGCGCCGGTCGTCAGCGATATTGCTACCCTGTTACCCCTCGACTTGCATGTGTTAGGCCTGCCGCTAGCGTTCATCCTGAGCCAGGATCAAACTCTTCGTTGTAATTAAAAATTTAAATATTGCTCAAGATTCACTCAAAATTCCTTACATTGCTGTAAGGACCTTATATTACTATAAGGCTTTTCCTTTTCCTTACCTTCTTTGTCTCTTCAATCTTTTCAAAGAACTTATCTATAAAATGGGACGACAAAATTAATAAACTTTCTTAATCGCGTCACCTTTTTAACAAAATCTTTTTAGAACTTTTTTTTTGGATTCTTCATTCGAAATTTGACTTCCGAATTTTGAAGCGGAGTGCAAAGATAAAACTTCTTTTTTCATTTGCAAAAATAAATCGAAATTTATTTTTTTTGATCCGACTTTCAAATTCCAAACGTTTAAAGAACGATCTCTGTTTTTTTAAGAGGCTGCAAAGGTAAAAACATTTTTTTAATCTGCAAGAACTTTTTTTATTTTTTTGTTTTTCCCTATTGTCAGACACTCAAAGAACCAAAGCGGGCACAAAGGTAAAATAATATTTTTCATTCCAACATCACACCCTGTTATTTTTTTGTTGATTTCTCCTCCACAAAAGCAATAGCAGCCTGATAATGAATACTAAAAACCGATTAAAAAAAATTGATCAGGTTTTAGTGCGAGAATTTAAGTTACTGCATTAGATAGTCAGAGAAACATACTCTATATAAAGTAGAATGCTTCGAGATTCTAACGCGAGTTCTGCAAAGTTTTTTCGCGAGTCTAAGAGCGCTAAAGTATTCATTATACTATATACTGGGTTTATGAGGGCCGCGAGAGCAAATCTCATTGACATTCGGCTTTGACCGGGATCAGATATTAAGATCTGCGTGTCTCGATTGATCGGCACCTATTGCTGCTTTGCGGCTTTGCGAGAAATAAATCTGCGAAATCAGCGAGAATCTGCGAGCAACAAAGCCCCGTTAAATAGTTTGCTCGCGTGATCCGCGAGATACCAGCAGAACATGCAGAACTGCAGAACTTTTCCCCCGGATGATTCTCATTTTAAAATATTATCCTACCTTCGTATTCACTAATTTAATCGTGTGTGAACAAGGCCATTGTAATTATACCCACTTACAACGAGAAAGAAAACATTCAAAAGATGGTGCAAACCATCTTATTACTTCCTGTTCCCTATGACATACTTATAATTGATGATGGCTCCCCGGATGGCACGGCCGATATTGTCCGTTCCCTGCAGCCTTCTGCTCCGGAACGCCTGTTCCTGCTCGAAAGAAAGGGCAAACAGGGATTGGGAACAGCCTATATCCTGGGCTTTAAATGGGCCATTGAAAATAAATACGACTTCATCTTTGAGATGGACGCCGACTTTTCCCATAATCCACAGGACCTGCATGCTCCTTCACCAGGCCTGTATCGATGGGGCTGACATGGCCATCGGTTCACGCTATAAATCCGGTGTAAATGTAGTCAACTGGCCTATGGGCCGCGTACTGATGTCATATTGCGCATCCATGTACGTAAGGTTTATTACCGGCATGAATATATATGATACAACCGCAGGCTTTAAATGCTACCGCCGGCATGTGCTTGGAGGCAATTGATCTGGATAAGATTAAATTCAAGGGCTATGCTTTCCAGATCGAAATGAAATTTACTGCCTGGAAACTGGGATTTCGCATCGAGGAAGTCCCTATTGTATTCACTGATCGCCGGGAAGGCACTTCCAAAATGTCGGGCGGAATATTCAATGAGGCCCTGTGGGGTGTACTTCGCATGAAATTGAACAGCATACTTCAGGGCATATAAACCAAAAAACAGTGTATGAGCACAACGCTGATCACTCAGGCTACGATCATCAATGAAGGAAAACAATTGCGGGCAAACCTGCTCATCCGGGATGAACGTATTGAAAAGATCCTTCCGGCCGGTTTTAAACTTCCTTTTACACCCGACAATACAATTGACGCCAACGGAAGTTACCTTCTGCCCGGTGTAATTGATGACCAGGTACATTTCAGGGAACCCGGACTGACCCATAAAGGGCGACCTGTATCACGAATCCCGCGCAGCCGTTGCAGGAGGTGTTACTTCCTACATGGAAATGCCGAATACCTTTCCGCAGACCACTACCCAGCAATTGCTTGAGGATAAATATGACCTGGCATCCAAAGTATCCCTGGCAAATTATTCCTTTTATATGGGTGCCACAAATGATAACCTGGACGAATTGCTGAAAACCGATCCGGCCAAAGTCTGCGGCATCAAAATTTTTATGGGTTCCTCCACGGGCAATATGCTGGTGGACAATCCCGATACCCTGAAATCCATTTTTTCACGCTCCCCTATGCTGATTGCCGTTCACTGCGAAGATGAGACAATCATCCTGAATAATATCATGCATGCCAGGGAACGCTTCGGAGAAGATGTTCCGGTTTACCTGCACCCCGTGATCCGCAGCGCCGATGCATGCTTTCGCTCATCTCAACATGGCGGTTTCACTGGCTGAACAATATAATACCCGGCTGCATATCCTCCATTTGTCAACGGCCGCGGAAATGTCATTGTTTAAATCCGGCATTCCCCTTGCCGAAAAACGCATCACGGCCGAAGTATGTGTACATCACCTGCTTGTTTGACGACAAGGATTACTTCACCCGCGGTAACCTCATCAAGTGGAACCCGGCAATAAAATCAGCCAGCGGATAAAAATGCACTCATGCAGGCATTGATCGAAGGAAAAATCGATGTTGTAGCCACCGATCATGCTCCGCATACCCTGGAGGAAAAACAAAATACCTATTTTAAGGCTCCTTCCGGCGGCCCGCTCGTACAGCACTCGCTTACAGCCATGCTCGAGTTTTACAAAAAGGGCAAATTGTCACTCGAAATGATCGTTGAGAAAATGTGCCATGCACCCGCAATTATTTTTAAAGTGTCGGAAAGAGGATTTATCCGGGAAGGCTACTTCGCCGACCTGGTTTTGGTGAACCCGAATAAGCCCTGGACTGTTTCAACAAACAATCTGCATTATAAATGCCAGTGGTCACCGCTTGTGGGAATGCATTTTTCAAACCAGGTAACCCATACCTTTGTCAATGGCCATCTCGCCTACTGTGAAGGTTCATTTTTTGAAGAAAAGAAAGGCCAACGGCTGACTTTTTCGGTATAGTGACCTTCTTTTCACCAGGCAAATATATATGGCATTGTTTTGGAATTATCTTTGTCCCTGTGCTTACTTTTTACTCAACTCATTGAATATAGTAATTTATATCCTGCTCATCACGGCCGCTGCAAATTTCATGTTGGCTGTCTATTCTCTCCGTTACCGTAAATCTCCCGGAATCATTATCTATTGTCTTCTTCTCCTGGCTTTTTGCTTTTATTCGTTCGGATATGCATTTGAATTACAATCAGTTGACCCTGATTCCATATTATTCTGGCTTCGGGTACAATATATTGGTATTTCATTCATTCCTTCCCTGCTTATTCATGCTGTCCTTGCATTATACCGGAAGAACAAAACTTCTTAAACCGGGGATGATTTCCATTCTCCTGTTATATGGCTTTGTTACCCTGTTTATGCAGTTCACCAATTTCAAAAACCTTTACTATCTGAATTTCAATCTGATTTACAGCGATAATCTTGTTTTTTCTGATTTTGGCCACGGCCCCTGGTATTGGGTGCATCAAACCATGATGAATCTGATGCTGCTGATCAGCACGATTTTATACCTGATCCATGTTTTACGAACTACCGGAACAAACCGGATAAGGGCATCCATCATGTTGATCTCCTGTATTATTCCATATGTAATCTATCTTGTTTACATCAGTGGTTACCGCCCGCATAACCTCGATCTGAACCCATTTTCCTTTACATTGGTCGGTTTCCTGTTTGCTATAGGAGTTTTTAGATTTCAATTACTCGAACATCTGCCTGTAACTCTGGAACATGTGTTTAACAGCATGACGGACGGGGTCGTTATTATCGATAATCACGGAAACCTTGTGAGCTACAACCAGTCGGCAACCAGACTGTATCCCCAGTTGATTCATCGGATAAAAGGAGAACCCCTGGATATCCTGCTCAAGGGTCTTCCTCCCCTGTCAGAGCTTAAAGATGGATATGAAAATGAAATTGAAATACCGGAAAACAACTCTCCGGCATTTTTCCATATCCGGGTAGTGGCATTAAAAAATGACCGCAAGAGATCCAGGGGATGGACTGTGATTTTTACCAACGTGACTGAAAGACGGTTAAAGGAAAACCGGCTTGTGCAGAAGGAGAAGGTGCTGAAAGGATTGAATGCCAACAAGGATAAATTCCTGGCCATGATTGGTCACGATCTTCGCAATTCCTTCCACCTTATGATCAATTTATCGGATATGCTGATCTCGAATATTGAAACAGATAATAAGGAAGGAGCACTTAAAAAGGCAAACATTATTTATGATACTTCAGTCAGTACCTATCACCTCCTTCAGAACCTGCTTGAATGGGCACTTCTGCAACAGAAGGGGATGCAGGTCAATAAAACAAGTCAAAATATAACTGCACTGGTAAATGAGGAAGTCCAGGGCCTCAAAACCCTGTATGAGCAAAAAGAACTGACCGTGTCGCATATAACTGAAAAACCAGCAATTGCCATGGCTGACAGGGAAATGATAAAAACAACCTTACGGAATCTGATTTCAAATGCCATCAAATATTCTTATCCGGGAGGTAACATAAGAATTATCGAAACAATGAAGCCTGATACGGTAACCATTTCAATCATCGACAACGGAACAGGGATGACACCCGAAGAACAGGGACTTCTTTTTGGTCCGGATGACGTCCTGTCAAAAAAGGGTACAGCCGCGGAGGACGGGACCGGCCTTGGCCTCAGGTTATGCCGTGAATTCGTTCAACTGCATCATGGAGAAATCACCGTAACCAGTGAACCTGAAAAAGGAAGCACCTTTTCCTTTACCATTCCCGTTGCACATAGACGAGACTGCCATGCGTCGTCCTGCAGGTAAACTAATCCTCATCTCGTCACTCGTCTACCCTCGTCACTTTCTTTAAAAAGGCCAGCCCAGTCTACCGCACAGCGGATTCTCAAAATCCATTCTTTCCGGATGCCATTGTACAGCTACACAAAACCGACGGTCATGATCACTCAACTCTGCCGCCTCTATTATTCCATCCGCACTGAATGCGGTAATTTGCAGGCCGGATCCCGGCTTTTCAATAGCCTGATGATGTGAACTGTTCACCATTTCATGACTGGCACCTGTAAACCTGAACAATTGCGAATCCGGGTTAATCGAAACACTGTGATATACGTCCTGCTGATCTTTATGCGTCAGTTTGTCGGACAGGGCCGGGATATGCGGGATAAGAGTTCCGCCCAGAAATACATTTAATACCTGCAGCCCTCTGCAGATGGCCAATACAGGAAGCTCATATGTAAGGGCAGCTTCAAGCAGGTTAAATTCAAGTTCATCCCTTTTAACATCAATATTCTGGCAATGATGCCCTGTATCCGGATTTCCATATAAGGATGGATGTATATCCCCTCCGCCCGTCAGCACCAGTCCGGAATACTCCTGAACCCTGCTTCTGAATTCACCAGGATCCCGGCCTTCAAAATTCACAATTTCCAATCCGGGATAAAGCTTTTGCAGCCAGGCTTCATAATTGGGTGAAAGTCTTGATACGGCAATCGAAATCTGTCTTTACCATTCCTGCATATGATCAATGAAAGATAAAGATAATTGTATATTCACTAAATTTCTTACACAATGTTTATCTTTAATATATATCTTAAAACCATGAAAATGCGTCTCATAATTTTGATGCCAGTTTGTCTGATGATCCTTTTCACAGCCTGCCGGAAACATTCCACAGAAACCCCGGCCCCGGAATCTGCGGACAAAATCAGGAATGCCTTCAGGTATTGAAGTAGCCGATACAATCATTTACCAGGTTATCATAAGCAATCCCAATCCCGAGGATACATGGACCACCAGGTGCCTGAGCAGTCTCAAAAGAAATGCACTTATTGACAGCATTTTCAATATGGTTTATACCGGGAGGCTCATTGCATATGACCGCGAGACACATGAAAAATTAACCATGAAACAATTGAAGGACATGGAAAAAGCCGATGGATTCAGCCGTGATAAAATTGGCATGATCCAGTTCACTGAGGCCTGGTATCTCGATCCGGCCACCAGGGCCATGACAAAAAAAGTACTGGCAATGGACCTGGGGTATGATTACTATTCCAGTGAAGGGGATTTGATAGCGTATAAATCCTTGTTCCGGGTGGAAATGAAGTAGGGACGAGGGACTAGTGGACTAGGGACAGTAGGGAAAGGTGTACAGGAGACAGGATGATGCATAGGCACACTCAGACTGCATGACTGCAATCGACTGCAGGTCCCGGACTGCACTGAAACTGCAAAACTGCAAAACTTCTTCTTCCTTGTCCCTCGTCCCTTGTCCCTTGTCACTTTTTCATTATTTTTGCGACGGAAATCCATTCAAACAGATTTTATTTTTATGCAGAAAATTCTTACGGTAGAAAAAATTGGCGGATCATCCATGTCAAAATTCCAGGATGTATTGAATAATATCATCCTGCGGACATGCGAGGGTTGCGACTATTATAACCGGATATTCGTAGTATCGGCATATAACGATGTTACCAACTGGCTGCTCGAGCATAAAAAAACAAAACAACCCGGCATTTACCAGAAGTTTGTAAATGGCGATGATTACAGTCGGGCCATGCTCGAATTGCTTGACAGGCTGATTGCCATCAACCGTACTTTCGAATCCATCAGGCTCGATCAGCAAAAGGCTGATGAATTTATAACTGACCGTATCGTTCAGGCAAAAAATTACCTGAAGAGCCTGGCAGATGTTCTGGCCACAGGATATGTCAACAGGCAGAACATCCTGCTGGCAGCCCGTGAGATATTATCATCCATTGGTGAAGCGCATTCGGCGTTCAACTCGGTAAATATCCTTTTAAATAACGGCGTAAACGCAACCTTAATAGACCTCTGCGGCTTCAATGATGCAGAATACCTGTCTATTGACGAACGCATTCACAGGGCTTTCCTCAATATTGACTATACCACTACCCTGCCCATTGTGACAGGCTATACAAAGGGTACCGAAGGCATCATGCGTGAATTCGACAGGGGTTACAGTGAAGTTACATTCAGCAAGGTGGCGGTTGAGGTGAAAGCGGTGGAGGCCATTATACACAAGGAATATCATCTTTCCTCCGCTGATCCCAATATTGTGGGGGTTACAAAATCCATTCCTGTCGGATTTACCAATTTCAATGTAGCCGATCAGTTGGCTGACATCGGCATGGAAGCGATCCATCCCAAGGCATCCAAACCGCTGGAGATGACATGGCATCAATATACGGATCAAAAATACGTTTGAGCCTGAACATCCCGGAACCCTGATATCCAAAGATTATGTAGGAGAAAAATCGCGGGTGGAGATTATCTCGGGAACCGACAAGGTAATTGCTATCGAGATCCACGATCCGCTGATGGTAGGACAGGTTGGATATGACAGGGCCATCATGCAGACCTTTGAACAATATAACATCAGTTACATTCTGAAAGCAACCAACGCCAATAGCATCACGCAGGTGATATGGGAAGAGGACTTGTCAATGGACATGATTGCGGAACTAAAGTCAAGGTATTACGAAGTTACGGTAAAACCGGTTGCCCTGGTATGCACGCTGGGCACCAACATTGCCCAGCCCGGCATTATTGCCAAAGCTACCATGGCCCTGGCGTCAATCATATCAATGTTGATGCAATTTCTCAATCACTGAAGCAGGTTAATATGCAGTTTGTGATTGGAAGGGAAGATTACAAAAAAGCAATTGTCGCGCTGAATGACGCACTTTGCGTAAGGAATAGCTAAATATGCAGGTTTTAAGCAAATTATCGTAACTTTGCTGCTTAATTCCATTATCAAATGATCAAATTTATCGCACGGTCGGGACAACCAGCCCTGGTTGGTAAGAATTTAAGCATTTCTTATGATCAGACTGCTTTCCCGCATTCAACACTTTTCCTCCTTATTGAAAAAAATTCACAGTCAGCGCATTGTAATATTTTCGGAAAACAGGCCGGAGTGGATTTATGCATTGTATGCCGCATGGAAGCAAGGCTCCACAATTGTGCCCATCGATGTACTTTCCTCGCGTGAAGATGTTGCTTACATTCTTCATGATTGTTCTCCCCATGTGGTCTTTTGTTCGCGTGAAAAATCCGAATTTATAAGACTGGCCCTGAAGGATGCGGATAAGGAACCGGAAGTTCTTGTTTTCGAAGACATACAGGAACCGGATGTAGTTGACTGCGGCGGAGGAATTTGTCATTGAAGATGAACTAAGCACTGCCCTTATATTATATACATCCGGTACGACTGGCAATCCCGAAAGGCGTTATGCTTTCATTTAAAAACCTTCTTGCAAATCTGAATGCGGTATGCCGGGATGTGCCCATTTATCATGAAGGTGACCGGGTAATGATCCTCCTGCCGTTCCATCATATTTTGCCGCTGGTTGGCTCCATTGTTGCACCGATGTATTCAGGCGGAACCATGGTTCTGAACACTTCGCTTGCTGCCGAAGATCTGATGGCAACACTCAAACAGTATAAGGTGACCATTATGATCGGTGTTCCCAGGTTATACCAGCTTATATATAAAGGTCTCAGGGAAAAGATCAATGGCAGCCTGGTGGCACGTTCACTGGTGAAGCTTGCTGAAAAAGTGGATTCCCTTTCCTTTTCAAGAAAGATATTCGGCTCTGTACAGAAAAAATTCGGAGGCAACCTGAAATATCTGGTTTGCGGTGGCGCACCCATTGATCCGGAAGTTGTCAGGCTATTTAAAACCCTCGGTTTTGAAATACTCGAAGGCTTTGGCATGACAGAAACCGCCCCGATGATCACCTTTACCCGGCCCGGAACCGTATTGCCCGGTGTACCGGGTCATTTGTTGCCGGGAATCAAAATTAAATTTGTGGAAGGAGAGATTGTAGTTTCCGGGAGACAACGTGATGCAGGGATATTACAATAAACCCGAAGATACCGCACAGGTGCTGAAGGATGGCTGGCTGTCCACCGGGGACCTGGGATATCTCGATGAGAAGGGATACCTGCACATCACAGGGCGCAAAAAGGAGATTATCGTACTGCCCAACGGTAAAAATATTAATCCCGAAGAAGTTGAACGGGTTGTATTGAAGAATACAGGATTTGTGAAGGAGGTTGGGCGTTTTTCTGAAAGAAGGAATATTACAGGCCATTATTCTTCCCGATTTCAGAAAACTAAATGAAGCCGGTATTACTGATCTGGATGATTATTTCAGATGGCAGGTGATCGATAAGGTAAACCGCACCGTTTCTCCTTATAAGAAAATCCTGAGATTCCATATTACTTCAGCCGAATTACCCAAGACCCGCCTTGGAAAAATCAGGCGATATCTGTCTACCCGAACTGGCAGGCGTTAAAAAAGAAACAATACAGGATGAGCCCAAAACCAGGGAATACCAGGCGATCAAGAAATTCCTTGAAGATGAAACCCAGCAACCTGTTCATCCTTCTGATCATATTGAGCTCGACCTGGCCCTGGATTCACTGGGACGGGTGAGTCTTACCGCTTTTATTGAAACAGCCTTCGGCGTGGAGGTTCCTGAAAACAGCCTGGCAGATTTTCAATCCATAGCAAAACTGGCAGAACATCTTCATCATAAAAAGACAAGGCTTAATTTTGATGGGATCAGCTGGTCACAGATTCTGAAAGAAAAAGTACACATTAAACTTCCTGAATCGGGTCTTACACATAACCTTATTAAAAATATGTTCCAGGTGATCTTCCGCTTGTCCATGCGAATAAAGGCACATGGATTGGAAAATCTTCCGGATGAACCCTGCATTATTGCTCCCAATCATCAGAGCGTATTGGATGGCTTTCTCGTGGCATCTCTTCTGAAACGCCGGTTCATGAAGAAGACCTATGTATATGCCAAGGAAAAACATTTCAGGGGACGCATTCCTTCGCTTTATGGCAAACCGGAACAACATCATCCTTGTTGACGTAAATAAAGACCTTAAATTATCCATCCAGAAACTGGCCGAAGTATTGAAAAAAGGAAAGAACCTGATGATCTTTCCTGAGGGAACAAGAACACTTACCGGTAAACTGGGAGATTTTAAACAGACGTTTGCCATACTCAGCCAGGAATTGAAGGTGCCGGTCATCCCGGTGGCAATCAAGGGTTCATATGACATACTTCCCTCCGGATCCCGCTTTCCGAGATTGTTCCGAAGAGTTTCTATTGAATTTCTGAAACCGGTGTATCCTGAAGATCATACGTATGAGTCTTTGAAAAATCTGGTTTACCAGCGTCTCGAAAATAAATTGAAAGATTAAAATATTAACTTTAACCGTTAATCATTAAACCCTATTTTAAATGGATACCAAAAGTGAAAGACTCAGGGATGCTTGCGAACTTGCCGTCCAGACCTTTCAAAAATTAAAGCAGCCGGAATTTGACGATATTATTTCCAAACTCGAATTTTGCATCGGAAGTTATAATTTTGATAAAAATCCGGCAGGTTTGGTCGAATTCGGTTTTAAGGCAATGGAGATAATGAAGGAAATACGCAAGAAAAAGCCCAGAAAGATATCCGTTGAAGTAGTCAATGCCCTGGAAGAAAGCCTGGCCTGATCTTTTGGATTTCTTCCGGCTGCAACTTAAAATATCTACCGCATATATGCTGAAAAAGCCCCTGTTAGCGTTCTTGTCCCTGTTATGTGTTCTGAACCTCACGGCCCAAAAGACATTTATATGCTTCAACTTATTTAGGGATCACTGCAGGTGGTGCTTTCAACCGGGTAGGCTTTACTCCCAAGGTTAACCAGAATATGCTTGCTGCCAATTCCTTTGGCATAATGTTCAGGCATGTATCTGAACCCCATATTGGCGTTCAGATTGAATTGAATTATGCCGGACGTGGCTGGACTGAAAACCGCGACTCCCTGGGAACTTATACGAGAAACCTCACGGTTTTGGATATTCCTTTCACAGCTGTATTTATAATCGGAAGTAAAAACCTCCGATTTGCGTTCAACCTGGGACCTGATGTTACCTACCTCCTTCATGACAAAGAAAAGAACTCCATCGTAGACGCCGTTTATGTTCCGGACTATTACCGGTTTATACACAACGGTAAGGTATATCCTGAATATGGCAATCCTTATTACCTGGGTTATTATGGCAAGCCCATGCCCCAGACATGGTCGTTTGGTTTAACAGGCGGTGCATCCATTGAGTGGTATTCCAAAATTGGCACCTTTGCCATGCGGGCATCCTACTGCTATATGTTCACAGATTATTTTTCCCTTGAATTCGGATGTCTTTTATTATGAGCAATCCAAATCTCAAACCCTTAATTTGGGGGTAAGCTATTTCGTTAAGCTGTTTTAAGGGGGCTTTTTTCTCTCGGATCTCGCAGATTTCGCAGAATGGAGGATTTGATTGCTGAACGGTTAACCGAATGAAATGAGGTTCCTCTGCGATCCTCCCTTAGCGTACTTTGCGAAAACCTTCGGGCTTTGTCGTTAAATTTTAAAGCTCATCCCGGGCTAACAAACTTTATAGAAAGTGAATATCCAGTTTATCCAGAAACCGTTCATCCCTCATACCAGTCCGGTTGAACATCACTACACTTCCAACCCCGGGATCGGGATAAATCCTGATTTCACAGTAAAAACCACCGCCTCCACCCGCGTGAGTATAATATTGTATACCATTCAGTTTCCCGGTGAACCAGGATAAACACATCCCTGTCGGCTTATTTCTGTTGGTGATGTTTTCAGTGAACATCCTCTTTTTATGCTCATCGGATATCAGTCATGCTTCCAGGCCGCAGAAGTTCCTGGATGTATTTTGCAAGAGCACCGGCTGTGCCAATTAAACCTCCGTATGAAGGACCATTAACATAATTATCCCTGAATGGTTTCCACTTACCTTCCGGGGCATCCATAAATTTTGATTTATCAATAAGCATACCCAGCACCGCATTTGAAAGGCTGAAATATTTGTGATATCCTTTGGCGATGCTGACAAAGTACAATTTCAAAATCCAGTTCATTTTTCCGGAGATTATGGGTCTTAATCACATTTTCAAGCAATGTAATTTTCATAACTCACTCCGGTAATGCCTTCAATCATTTGTCCCAGTAATACATACCCCAGGTTGGAATAAGCAAATTTTTCATTGGGTCACGGAGCTTACCTTATTATTATCTTTTATAAATAGCTGCTGAAGTATTCGTTCCGGTCAAATGACGAAATGTTCTTCTGCCAGGTGTATCCATCGCAGGGGAATTGGATTGGGAATACCGGCAGAATGTGACATTACCTGTTCAACTGTAATTTCAGGCGGATAAGGAAATTGAGGCAGGTAGCTAATGATGGGCAGGCTTATATCTAGCGTATTGCTGACCGGCCAACTGCAGGATGGCCAGTGACCGTGAAGGTTTTTGTTACGGAAAAAGCATGATAAGCCGTTTTTTCCGAAGTTTTTATTCCACCCTTGATATCGGCAAATCCATCCCGGAATTGATGAATTATTTGATCTTTGTCGAAAAACAGGTATTGAACTGAAGGTGTCTTATTTTCCTCAATTTGCTCAGTCAAAACTGAATCAACATTTGTCATAATTTTTCTGCTCTTTTTCTCATTTCTTCTGTTTTCCTGGTCAGCATTTTAATTTGTGCCACGACTTCCGGATCATCACGGTATTTCACAAACCATGGTCCATGCTGCAATTGTGCATAATCAATCCAGTTTGCGTCAATTGCTTTCTTTAGCCATTTGAGGGCCTCGTCACGCTGGCCTCTAATTGCATAGATTGCGGCAATATGGAACGGAGGATTTTTATCCTGCGAACCATTTTTGATTTCATTGAGGTTGATTTCAAGCGCATGGGACAGATATACATCTGCCTCTACCTGCTTGCCTTCTTCGAGCAGGATCTGTCCCAGACCAATCGGGCTTACTGTATTAGGATCATCGATATATCCCTGGTTTTGTTCAATCGATTGTTGAAAATAGGATTGTGCACGCATTTTATCGCCGGCAAAATGGGAGATGAGACCTGCAATTTCATAGGCCCGTGAATCCGGATGGATTTTCTGCAACAGGGTATTCACCAGTTTCAGTGCATCCTGTTTCCTTCCCTGGCTAACATAACAATATGCAAGCAATTCATAGGTATCCCAGTATGAAGTGCTATTGAGCTCAAGCGATTTTTCAAGCCAGCTTACAGCATTCGGTAAATCACCAAGCAGCTGATAGGTCCATCCGACAATCTGAAAAGGAATCGCATTCTTCGGATTTAAACCGGCCGCCTTTTTTTCCCATCTCAAAGCCTCCGGTAGATCGCCAAGCAAGAAAATAGGAAGTTCCCAGGTTACCGATTGCCTGGGCATTGTTTGGATTGAGTTTAACTGCTTTTTTCAGCAGGATAAAGGCAGTGTCATATCTGCCTGCATAGTTATATGCATTTGCGAGCGCCTTATAACCCTCCGATATTGTTGAATCGAGCTGGATGGCCTTTTTCGAAGCCATGATGCTGGAATCAATCCAGGATATCTCCCTGCCAAACCGGTTATGCATCTGGCTGTATGCGTCTCCCAGTCCCGCCCATGCCAGAGCATATCCGGGGTCAAGGGCAATGGCCATTTTGAATTGCTCGATTGCCTGGTCATTGCTTTTGCTTTGGTAAAGATAATACAGCGTTCGCCCTTTGAGGTAATAATCATAGGAGGTAGGATTCTTTGTAGGCAACCGGTCAAGTTTTTCCTTTTCAAGCTGGTTGATCCGGATATTCAAAACTGCAGGCAATGCTTCGTGCAATTTCACTTTGCACAGACATAAGGTCGCGGCTGTTTCGCTGAAACGTCTCACCCCAAAGGAATTTATTGGTAGAACATTCGATCAGCCTGGCCGAGATCTTGATAATATCACCGGAACGTCGGACACTTCCGGTGAGAATATTGGCAACATTCAGCTCGCTGGCAATCTTTTTATAGGACAGGTCGTCTCCGCGATATTCCTGGATCGACTGGCGGTTGATCACATGCAGGTCGCCGAGAATGGACAAATGTTCAATGATCTCATCCGTTAATCCATCTGCAAAGTATTCATCGCTCTGGTCCTCGCTGCGATTATCAAAAGGAAGAACAGCAATAGATTCTTTTGAGATTTGAACCGCCGGAAGAATTATTTCGTGAAAAATAAAAATAGACGAATTGTGAAACAACCAGAAGGCAGAGCAAAAAGATTGTCATGTTTCCGGTAAACGGTTTTTTGCGCCCCGGCCTGTATGGATTTTTAGTGGATTGGGACGAAGTGGTAAGGATGAAACCCTTCGGACTGGCTTCGAAAAACCAGGCGAGTACTAGGGCGACGGAAAACCGCATAGCAGGAACCAATCCAGGAAACCGGATATTTTATTCAGAAAGACCAACGCGGTTTGACAGGATGATGGCCATCTGGCGCAAGGACAAGTGCAACAACGAGGTATGCAAATCCGGCCCTGAACACGTTCCGGCGCTTCAGTTCAGACCAGATCCTGCCTGATCCCTGAATCTCGAACGCAGGGCAGGTTCAGCACTGACGATCAGGGTCAGTAAGTACTTCATTTCTGTTCTGCAACGCATCCAGGATCTGATCAATCGCATTGGCGGTTTTATTGATCTGATCACGGTACACGGTTTTATTTATATTTTCAGACCGGACTGTCAGAAGGAGCGAGCGGCCGGTTTACACCCGGCGATTTAAAAATAAACGGGATTGCCCTAGCGGCCCGCCATTTTCCTTTTCAAAAAGACGAAGATCGCCCTGGCTGAGCTCATGGATCTGTATGGGCAATATCCGGCTGGTCACATTCCGGTCGGCAAGCCGTACATCGATGCCAAAGTCATCGCCCCTGGCAAAATCACGAAATGCGAGGAATTCATGCTGCCATGCAAAACTTTTTACATCACAATAGGTCTGGGAAATGATGGGTATGAAGATGAGGCACTTCAGTTTCCCTTCCAGGCTCTTATTTACATTGTGGGTCTCAAGCAGGCCATCCTGAGGATTGCTGATCGAAATAAACCGAAACGGTTTCCTTGATGGTACCCCTCAACTCCTTCTCAAGGTTTTTTACAAAATCGGAAACCCAGCCATCAAGATTATCATTGTGGCGGTAGCTGATGAAAATGTCGTATTCATAAGCCGGTATCAGGCTTGCCATAGTGAAAATATCAGTTTACCCGAATAATATGGATCATTAACATTCTGTAAATGTTTTTGTTCTCGGATTACCGCGATGGAATCTGATAAACCGTTCCATTGCAATCGACTGTGCCATTGCTTGCAGGTGCTGCCTCTTCTCGCATGGATAATTCCGGCAACGAGTGCACAGGCCATGGACGTTCCCGACATAACCTGGTATTGACGGCCAGGCCAGGTGGAAATTATTGCAGAACCAGGGGCGGCCCAGTCAACTGCAGGTTTTCCGTAATTGGAATAGGATGCACATCCGGTAATACCGGTCGAACAATCAAAATCCAGGGCTGCTACAGTAAAAACATTAGGGCCGTTGATGCATCCGGGCAGATTGAGATTGGCGTCTCCCTGGTCATTCCCGGCCGACATAACAATAAACATTCCGCTGTTTGCAAGTTCCTGGATGGCTGAAAACAAGGAAGGATTTGATCTCTCACACGAAGAAACATCATACCCACCCAGGCTCATCATGACCACATCGCCTGGCCTGCCCGTATTTTGCAATATGATCAAGTCCCTTGAGAATATTTGACCAGGAACCAACGCCATTCCTGTCAAGCACTTTAACCGGAATTACCTCCGCCCCGGAAGAAACACCGTTACATGCCAATTTTGCCGACTCCCTTTCCGGCGGCAATTCCGGCACAATGCGTTCCATGACCTGCGTAATCATCGGTTGCGACTTTCACCGGGTATAAATGAAACGGGAATATTGCCCCTGGAGTTTACTTTTAGATCGGGATGATTTTTATCGATGCCGGAATCCATGATCCAGATCGACTTCTTTACGGTTGTCACTGTTTACGGATCCGCCAACCAGGTTGACAGCACAGCTTGATTTGGTTGTTTCGTTATAATTCCATGATTGCTGGATGGGACTTCCCTGCTGGATGGGTATTCCTTGCTGGATTGGAATTCCCTGCATTTCGAAATCCTCGTAAACACCTTCCACATTCGGATCTTGGCCAGTTCACCTACCTGATCCTCGGTGAGATCGGCCTCAAATCCAACCTTGGCGTCGGCAAATTTATAGGATCGGAGAAATTCGTTTTGATTTTGGCAAAACCATCAACCTTCTGGATAATTTCCTGTCTCGTTCTGGCTTGTTTCCATTATTTTGCTGCTCTCTGTCAGCATTATCCACCCGGTTTCGAATTACCGGAGCTTCAAACCCCTCTTTCATGATTACTACATAATGCTTCTGAGCGGACAGGCCGTAAGAGTTTAGCCAATACTAAAAAGAGAATAAATAATCTTCTTCATGGAGCGCTAAGTATTGAAGGTAAAACAACCTGATAATCTGCCTTATTGTAACAGACACATTACCTTAACAATGAAGTTAATTTTTTGTTAAACCCAACTGGTAAATAGTATTGCATTACTGCTCCATAAAGGCAGTTAGCCGGTTAATGATTATCAGTTTGCTATAACAACATATTTCCCGGCAGCCATTTCAAATTCGCCCCGGACAATGTTTACCTCAATTATTTTGTTTTTTGCAAGGTCCAATACAACACATTTTGCTTTTTGATACGCCTCAGGGATAATTATTTTTGCCCGGGCATTTTCAGGAATTGTAAAATTAAGGGCAAAAGATTTCCCTTTTATTCCCCATTCTGATGAAATCGTTCCTTTTATAGAGTTATAGGAACATTTAACCCACTTTATGTTGCCCACAGGTTTTGGCGCTATAATAATATGGTCATATGCAACTGAATTTTCAGCCTGGTAAATTCCTCCCAGACCGCTATAGAACCATTCCATAAGATGGCCCAGCATCATATGATCGTTCGATGAGGTAGGAAGTGCAGCCCAACTTTCGGTTAAAGCGGTAGCACCCTTTTTTAACTGGTATCCGTAACCAGGCACATCGCTTCTGTTGTTCATTTTGTAGAGTATATCCGATCTTCCGTTTTCACTTAATACCCTTACAAGAAAGTGATAGCCAATGTCACCTGAAGTCAGTGCATAATTGTTCTTTATAATTGAGTTTACCAGGTTGTCAAAAACTTTCTTTTTATCCTTGTCCGGAATTAATCCGGTATAAAGCGACATGGCATAAGCGGTCTGGCTTCCGGTAGAACAAATCCCGGTGTTTTCATCGTAAAATTCAGTAAGATATGCTTGCTTTACCATTTCGGATTGATCATTATAATTTTTATAATCGTTGTCAAATCCGAGTATTTTAGACATTTCTGAGATGAGCTTTAAATCATAAAAATAAATGGCTGTGGCAGTAACTGCTTTTGGAGTCAATTGGGCTTCCCCGGGATATTTTGGACCCAGGTCATACCAGTCACCCAGTCCATAGTCAATTATATGATCAATTGATTTGCCCTGCAGATAATCCACATATCGCTTCATCATGGGGTAGGCGCGCTTTATTGCATCCATATCCCCATACCATTTATATAAAAGCCAGGGAATTATGACCGCGGCACTTCCCCACTCGGGAGAATCGCGAAAACCACCTTCAAAATGAACATATTCAGGGGCAATGTCCGGTATTAACCCGTTATCGAGCTGAGAATCCATCATATCATCCAGAATCTTATTATATAAAGAATGGATATCAAAATTGTAATGCATGGATGACCCGATAAGATAGGTCTGCTCAAGCCAGCCCAGCTTTTCCCGATGCGGGCAATCGGTTGCTACACTGGCCATATTGCTTTTGATACCCCAGTTGATCAGTTCAAAAATCCGGTTGAAAAGTGTATCGGAGCAGCTGAAGGATCCCACTGTGGGAGAAGAATTTCGGGTGTGAAGCATTGTAACGTCCAGGATCTCTGTTTTTTTTGTCGCTCCCTCAGGTTCAATAATTTCAACATCGGCATATCGAAATCCGTAATAGCTGAATGCCGGCTTCCATTCCTCCTCGTCACCTCCCTTAAGGATATAATTAAATTCGTAAGGACCACCGCCACTCACCTGGGTTATGTTTCCCTGGTCATTGATCAGTTCATCCGGCCTTATTCTGATTTGAGCACCCCTGTTTCCTTTTACTTTTAATGCAATTATTCCGGAAGTGTTCTGCCCGAAATCATAAATTATCCTTCCGGTCCGCGAATGAGAGATATTCTTTACAGGGAATTTCTGCATCACTTTAACCGGAAAATCCTCCTCAGGTGCAAGTTTGCCGATGGAATCATGAATAATAACCGGGGCCTTCCATTTTGAATCGTCAAATCCCGGAGCTGGCCCATCCATTTTGCTCCAGCCTGGCATCATAGTCTTCACCCCCGTATATACTGCTGAATGTAATGGGCGAAGCACTTGTTTTACAATTTTCATCCGATTGAATGGTCTTTAAAGAACCATCTTTCATTTTAAGGACAATATTAAATATCAGCCTTGGATAGCCATAGGCTACCACCATCTTTCGATAACGTTCCCTGTTAATATTAAAAAAGCCATTGCCAACAATAACACCAATCACATTATCACCTTTTTTAACAAACCGGGTTATATCGTATGTATTATAAAAGCAGCGTTTCTGATAATAGGTCCAGCCCGGTGACAAAAAACGATCGCTGATTTTTTCGCCGTTTATATACAGTTCATATTGCCCCAGCCCGCAAATATTGATTGAAGCGCTGTCAATATCTCCCTTTGCATTGAACTCTTTGCGAAACAGGGGTACCACTGAACGCTTTACACATTTGTCACCCAGACCATCGCCTGGCACCATGAATTGCAGGCACCACCTTCAGGGTGTCTGCCAATTGTTCGAATGCAATCCATTGTGCACCGCCAAAGATTTCAACCTTACCGGATTTGTTTTTTCTGGGTACAGCCAGTAAAAGGATAGCTGCAAGAAATAAAATAAAAACTTCTGACCATGAATTGTCTCAGTTTATTAGAATTTAGGATTATAATAAGATTGGCCAAAGGAAACAATCTAAGGATGCTTTAAATCTAAATGTAATTTATTTTTTTGTCAAATGAGGACTGAAGAATAGCTTTATAAGCAATTCAGTATATATTTCGAATTATATGATTAAATTTCATGCTGTGATAATACCCTTAAAGCAAACTATATAAACCGGCGACTATCCTGTATTTAATTCATCCTAACTAAAAATTTTAGTCACGATCTATTTAAAAACTTTTTTGAGGCTTGGATTGATTATTTTTAGTATCCTTATTCCATCAGCAATTTTCGCCCAGCCGGAAGTGATGGCCTGGGGGAATATTACCGGCATCAGGATAGACGGGCAGCTAATGGAATTTGAATCAAGCCTGAGGGTGGTGGAAAAAGGCTGGCATGAATTATTCCGCTACAGGCAAAGAAAAACAGCAGCCGAAATACGACCGTGACGGATTGAAACAGATGGTTATCAACCGGCATGAATGGAATACGGTTCTCAGAAGTAGTGGAGGAAACCGGAAACGGGGCTTGCATCGGTGACCTTAAAAGTAACATCGGGAGCAGATACAATTGTCGAGGGCGTTTTCTTTTGCATTGAATTGCCCGGAAAATATTATTCCGATTCAAAAATAAAGTTTATCAAGGGATCTCCTGCAGGCAGGTCAAGGGTAAATATATCGGAAATTTCTGCAGAAAATACAGTTGAAACCTTTCAAGGTGAAAGCGGATGGAATGATTATTACTTCTGTGCAAAGACAGCTTGAGACTTCATTTTGACGCTGACATGACTGTCTTTGTAAGAAAAGAGGCCGGCAATTCCGGGAGTGATCATTTATTTAGGTTTGATGGGTCCTGAAATCAAAAAAGGACAGGAAGTACAAAGATCGATTACAATAAAGGCCACAGGGAGAAATTGACAGGTCGCCAGGCCGAAATTGTCCTGGATCCTTTGCAACCCGGGAGAAAATTTGAAGGTCTGGGCGGAAATTTCAGGCTTCAGAATCCAAAAACCGATCCGCCGGTAATCAGCTATTGCCTTGACAATTTACGCGTTGCCTGGGGAAGGGTTGAAATGCCCTGGAATTTCTGGCATCCCGTTGAAAACAACAGTCCGATTGAAGCGGCCCTTTCAGGACACCTGGATCCGCGTGTTCGTTCCGCCATGGAAATGGCCAGAAGATTGGACAGCATAGGTATGCCCATCATAGTAAGTGATTGGTCCGCTCCCAACTGGGCAATTCTTGGCGATCCCCGGGATGCATATCGTTACCGGTCGAAAGGTATTTACGGCTATCCGCTGAATCCGGCAAAAATGGAAAGGATCTACCAGTCCATCGGTGATTATCTTGTTTTCCTAAAACAACATTATGGCGTTGAGGTGAAAGCCTTTTCTTTCAATGAATCGGACCTTGGCATCAACATAAGGCATACCGGCAAGGAACATGCTGATTTTATCAAAGGGCTTGGTGCACATCTTGCTTCAAGGGGCCTGTCAACAAAGTTGCTGTTAGGTGATAATTCCGATGCTACAACTTTTGACTTTATTGTACCGGCCATGAATGACCCGGAAACACATAAGTATATAGCTGCCATTTCTTTTCATTCATGGCGGGGCTGTACCGATGAAATTCTCCAAAAATGGGCAGGTGCGGCAAAGCAGATGAACCTGCCACTGATAGTAGCTGAAGGCAGCACGGATGCGGCTGCGTGGAATTACCCTGAAATATTTTCCGAAGCGATCTTTTGCCTTGTATGAAATTAACCTCTATATGAGGCTTTGTGCAATTTGTCAGCCTGTTTCCATTTTGCAATGGCAACTGACAGCTGACTATTCATTGTTGACAGGAAATGGCATTTTTGGAACAGTTGGTCCCTTGCTGCCTACACAACGGTTTTGGAACCTGAAACAACTTGCATCTACCCCGGAGGGCTCATTCGCCATACCGGCTGCTTGTAATAAGGAGGATATAAACTGCGCGGCATTCGGAAACATATCCCGTGGAAAATACGCTGTCCATATGGTCAACAACGGTGCGGAAAGAGAGGTTATGGTGAAAGGCATTCCTCCTGAGGTAAAATATTTTACAATCTATGTTACAGACAGGTTTCAGGGGCATGGAAAAGGCAGGTGAAGTGCAGGTAATCAATGGAAGTGCCGGATTCAAACTTGCACCTGCCGGTTTTACTTCACTCATAAGCCAATAATTATACCCGGTATATGATTACTCGTAACTTTAAATCAGCAGGCAGGCGATTTATTAATCTCCTCCGAAAGCCCCATATTGCTTTTTACGCGGCCGGAATTACCTCTGCAATATGGTTCCTTGTCCGCGTACTTCCAAAACCCTCACGCGCATCATACCCTTGCATGCGTGCGGCAGCGCCCATTATGTCCGGATTTGTGATATACCTGGTCGGACTCTGGGGTTCCGCATTTGCGTTGAAACATCTGAGGAAAAGTATTGCTTTGAACAGGTATTTTCATGGATTCAGTTTCCTCATCTTGCTCACGGTGTTTCTTGTAATCACTACCACGGGAGATATAAAACCGTCACTGGCTTCCCCGGTATTGATCACGGATCCGCCCGATGGCCCCAACCAGCCTATGGGCGTAGCACAGGGCATTATGCCGGGCAGGGTCACCTGGGCCTATGACAGGGCTTCCACCGATTCACTTTGCACAAATGGCCCCGGCGATCGCTACTTTATGCCTGGAAATTATGATCAGCCGGTCATTGACAGTATGATCAGAAAATCAGTATTGAGTCTTACCGGGGCTTCAAACTTAAGCGGATGCCTGGGATAGTATTTTTACTTACCACAATATCAGGAAATCAAACCAAAGAATAAGTTATAGTCCCGGGAGAAACGATCTTTATCAAAATTAACCAGGGTACATGCCAGCTGGCTTTATATGAACGGAACAGCATATGAGGCACCCGATATACTTCCCCAGGGAGACTGGAAGAATGCCTATGCCGGTGCCTGTGAGGCATCTCCTCCGGTTGTACTGGCCATTCTCAGGCAACTGGTCAATGATTACGGTATTGAACAACAGGATATTCTCATTGGCGATCCGATATCCCATATTTACAAGCACAATTATGATGCCTGGCATGAAGAATTTCCGGATATTAAATTTATTGACCAGTCCGGGGATTTTGGAAGAACGATTATCCATCCGGGTGATACGGCATCAATCCGTTATTCCGATCTGGGTACAACCATGCCGGATGCATTATCGGATAAACTTTACAAAGAGATGGCGGAAGCAGCCTATATGATCAATATAGCCAATCTGAAGCCTCATCTTCGTGCCGGGGTTACACTTTGCGCAAAGAACCATTTTGGTTCTCACACCCGAAGCAGTGCCGCACACCTTCATCCTTCCCTGATTTGTCCCGAGGCCAACGGAGAACCCGCCAATGCAGGATATAAAAAATACAGGGTTCAGGTGGATTTAATGGGAAATAAATTCCTGGGAAGGAACACCATGCTGTTTGTCGTTGACGGATTGTGGGGCGGAGGTCCCGAAGAAACAAAGGCCCCGAGGAAATGGAATATGCCGCCATTCAACAATGACTGGACATCTTCTGTTTTTATGTCGCTCGACCAGGTGGCCCTGGAATCGGTATGCTTCGATTTCATCCGCACAGAATACGATGGTGTAAATCAGCCCGAAACAAATCCAAACTGGAGCGGGGTGGATGATTACCTTCACCAGGCTGCCGACAAGCTAGAACTGGCCGGATGGAATTACCTATGATCCTGAACAGGATGACATTGAATTGCCAAGCCTTGGCACACATGAACACTGGCAGAATGCCTCAACCAAGGCCTATAGCAGGAATCTGCAATTCGGCAAAGGCATTGAATTGTACCGGGTTCCCGCCGTCGGTACCCAGATACCCACGGGAATTCCAGATCAAAAGTCCGCAAGCCGGGTTCCAAATCAGCAGTTTTCCCAATCCTTTTACCGGCAGCACAGAGATCAGGTATACGCTCAGGAATTCCTCGCAGGTTAAAATCTCTGTTTATGATATGAATGGCAGGTTAATCCGATGCCTTCCAATGGATATGAGACTGCCGGTGAAAAGCACATTCGGTGGAATGCTGAAAATGTTGCGCCGGGATATTATATGGGTTATTTCGAGATCTCTGATCAACAGGGACGAGTTCCTGAAAACTTTAAAAATGCAGGTAAAGAAACAATTATGATACGAAACTGAACGGCCTCACTCTGGCAATCTCGCCTTGTTATGCTATTGCTGACTTCGTGCAGAGCCGGACGATAACTCCGGCAACTCAATCGGGGGAAAAACTGTAAGATCAATTTATATTGAACCGAATGGCACAAAGTGGTTTGCAACTGATAAAGGGATATCCTCCTTTGATGGAAAAACCTGGACCAATTATGATGAAAATGATGGCCTGCCGGGAGCAGGCTTTAACGATATGTCGAATGCAGCCTCAGCGAATGGCACAAATTTATGGCTTGCCTCCAAAGGGGGAGCAATGATGGGCCATTGGGAATCAAATATACTGACAGTTGAACCAAGCTATACTTCCGGAAATTCGGAACTTCTGAGCGATACGGTACTGGCCATTGCCCTTGACAAGGCCGGATATCTTATGGATGGGTACAAACAGGGGCCTGAACGGTCTTAAAAGATGATACGGAATGGATTCTGCCGGCAAAACAGGTATTTTCCCTACCCATCAGCCGCATTGGATCTTCTGAGGACGGATGGAATTATTTTGCAACCCTCGGAGGCGGCGTTGGCCAGAAACAAAACCGCTGTAGATGGCGTCAGCTCGGCCTCAACGTATGAAATGCCATGGGCGGGATTACCCTCCGACATAGTGAATACCTTATATATAGATCCGTCTCACAGGGAACCAATGGTTTGGAACTCCTGACGGGGCAGCTTACCATGTGGGAACTGAAACCAAGAAAAACTGGACTGTTTATACCGTGAATGATGGACTTGTGAATAATGAAATACTGTCTATAGCCGGAGATGCTGAAGGCAACATCTGGTTTGGAACCAAAGGCGGGGTGTCAAATTCGGCAATTCATCGTGGACTACGTATACTGAAACGGACGGACTTGCAGGCAACACGGTTTATGCCATTGCTTTTGACCTGGATGGTTCCGTCTGGTTTGGAACAGATAAGGGAGTTTCACATTACAGTTCAGGACATTGGCTTAATTACAAATAACAATTCAGAGCGAGTCACGTATTAAAGTTGTATATTATGAAAAACGTATTGAATCAGCTTACTGACCGGATGTTTATCCGCCATCCCCGAAACCGGAAAGATAATCTCATTCCGGAAGCCCGGAACTTTTTACGATTATACCTTTTATATTAATCGGACTGGCTTCCTTAATCTGGTTGTTGATTCGCGTGCTTCCAAAGCCAAGCCGGTTGACCTATCCGTGTATGAAGGTTGCCATGCCGCTGGCATTTTCCTTTCTTGCCTGGCTGGCATCCCTGGGTGCTACTGTTTTGCTGTTCCGAAAAGCAATAGCCAGTTTCAAGGCGCATAAATATAAATATGCCCTGATTTCCCTGGTTACTGCAATTGTTGCCGGCACAGGCACAATGATTTACCAGTCCCTTGAATCCAATGCCGCTGATGTGAGCAGTCATGCCGGCCTGTTTGCGGATCCTCTCGGACCCAACTCCCCGATAGGTACTCCAAAAGGTTTATTTCCCGGTCGGGTTGTATGGGCCTATAATCCTGATGCAACAAATGAAAATTGTACAAACAGTAGTCATAGTGACGCCTACTGGCTGGAAAAGAACTGTGATCAGGCCGTAGTGGACAAGATGTTTTCCGATGGCATTAAAGAGTTAACCGGAAAAGAAACCAACGCCGAAGCATGGGATGCTTATATTCAGATATTTCAACAATAACCATGGCAAGGGAGCTACAGGTTACTTAGCAGATGAGACTATTTTTATCAAAATAAATGCTGTAACCGCATGGAGTGGAGCTGAGCCGGACGGTGAAATGCCTGCGAATTTAGGTATTGAAGACGACACATCCCCGCAGGCTATCCTGGCTTTGTTGAGACAACTGGTGAATGAAGCCGGGGTTCCACAAGCAGAATATTTTCATCGGCGATCCCATGGCAGATATCTGGAACACATTATACGACAAGTTTTATGCTGAATTCCCGGATATTAATTATGTATCAAAAAGAACGATTACGGGAAGATACAAACTAACTCCCGCCACAAAACCCGGAATTTATTATTCCGATAAAGGTACGGTAATGACCGAATTGTCAGGTGCAAGCCATACTTTCTTTAAGGAAATGATGGATGCTGATTACATCCTCAATGTGCCGACGATGAAAGGTCACCGCTGGGGAGGGGTTACCATGTTCGCAAAAAATCATTTCGGTTCGAATACCACGGATGGCTCATGGCAGCTTCACAAGGGATTGATGAAACCCGACAGTGATCCATTACGGACCGGGTATAATCTGTACCGGGTATTTGTAGATTTAATGGCAAGCAAATATCTTGGTGGTAAAACCTTACTTTATTATATGGATGCCCTCTGGTCCACCTCCTATGAACATCAGAAACCACAGAAATTCAGGACAGCCCCTTTTAATAATGACTGGTGTTCTTCCCTGTTGTTTTCATTGGATCCCGTTGCCATTGAATCTGTAGGTCTCGATATTCTGCAAAAAGAATTTACAAAAGAAGAAATTGACAATAACCGGGATACACCTGATCGTTATACCTATGTACAATGGGACGGTGTTGACGATTATCTCCATCAGGCTGCGAGCAGCGATTGGTGGCCTGAAGGCATAACCTATGATCCGGACAGTTCAGGTACACCCATTGGAAGCCTCGGTGTACATGAACACTGGAATAACACAACCGATATGGAATACACAAAGAACCTGGGTACCGGCGATGGCATTGAACTGGTAAAGCTATTTCAGATTCCTACCGGCATTAAGGAAAATTTAACCGGTTTAACCCTGGAAGCATTCCCCAATCCGGTAACTACTAAAGCCACCATACGCTTTCATCTGGATCAGAACAGCCAGGTAAGACTCGATATTTATTCGATTGATGGAAAACTAATTGAAACCCTGGTAAATCATCGGCTGAACGCCGGTGATCAAAATATTGACTGGAATCCGGGGAATATGAAAGGCTCTTGTATTGTGAAACTAATACTTTTTGAAGGCTCCTCGCAAAAGGAATATAAGACCCGGTTGCAGGTTATTTAGGACAATCCCAAATACTCGGCCAATGCTGAATATACTCCGGCTGTCCATCCCATCATGGGTGCTGAATTATATTCAGCATTTGAAAGCTCACCGGTTTCGGCATCAGTTTTTTCAAAAAGCCTTCCGGTTTTTTTGAACAATGCGGTATTTATGTCAATAAATTTCTGTGCAATTCTCCGGGCATCTTTTTTATAACCATACCGATCTAAACTCATTACAGTGATATAGACAAGGGGGGCCAAACTACCGGGTAAGCCCATTGGAACTCCCTGCAACCCGGGCGTTCATTGGTTGTTGCAATGCCAAAATCCCTCTCCAGCAAGGGTAAGTTTTTTACTATTTTTTCGGCTTGTTCCGCAGTTGCAATCCCAAAAAACATGGGCTGCATTCCTGATAGGGAATAGACATCCGATTGTTTGCCATTGACAAAATCATAATCAAAAAACCATCCACGCTCTTCGTTCCACAGAAATTTATTGATTAATTCTTTTCGCTTGTTTGACCTTTCTAAATACAGATCTTTGAAATTCCAATTATATTTTCCGGCAGCCTCATAAAGAAATTCTTCATATCCAAACAGAAGGGAGTTCAGGTCAACAGCAGCGTGATCGAGACACCGGCCGCTATAACGCTGGCTAAAATCCCAGTTTTCCGCTTCAGCCATATAATGTCCGCCCTTTACACTTTTTTCCGGATCTGGAATGTTCGGGTCAAATTTCAACCTGTCGATTAGCACCTGGTTATAGAAATCAATACATCCTTTGTCGTCATCATGATGTCCGAAATGATTAAGTCCCGACTTACTGTACCTGGCAGTCATCCAGAATTGGTATTCTTTTCTCAGTCCTTCGGCACATGCCCTGGAAAAATCATCACTTTCGTCTCCCACCTTATCAAAATAATCCCTGATCATAAGCTGCAGATAAGGTGACTGAGACCTGTTGTGAATTCCCACAAAATTGGGCATATAACCTTGTTCCTGGATAAGCCATAAGATATTCCTTATATTATTTTTCGCTTGCTCTTCCTTACCATCTCTTAAGCAATCCCAGGTTAGTAAAATAGGTGTCCCAGTAAAAAAAGATTGTGAATTCTCCCTCTCCCTTAATACTTGGAGTAGTATAAGGATAGGGAAGGCTCACACCGCCAAAGCCCTTCCCTGGCTCATCCTTGGATATGGATTTTTCCCAGTTGGCTTTGATGTAGTCTAAAACATCACGCACATCGTAATTGATTCCGGATTTTCTTTTTGCTGCCGTATTGATGAGGATTGGAAAACCTGAGAGTGAAGCCGCCCCAACAGTCAGGTTTGAAATAAAATTCCTTCTTTTCATGAATTGTCTTTTTAATCACTAAAAACAGTCAGTCTCCCACTGGCGAATAAGGTATTATGATATTTGCATTGTAATCCTGAAGCCTTTTGAAATAGATATATTCCATGAATCTCTCAAAACCCTCCTCCTTTTTTAATATAGCATCAAGATCAACTTCCTGTATTTTAAAGGCATAGCCAGGATACCTGTATGAAAGTTTGTATATAAATTTGTCAAATTCAGAAAAATTGAATCCTAAAACTGGTTCATTTAACTTGATTTTTCCTTCCTTATAAAGTCTTATCAATTCGGTTTCCGGAGTAAATACCAGGTTTGGGTCTATCTTTTGAATACTATCCTCAATTGAAACTGCTTTGGTATCCAGGCATATTGAATAAACTTTACCCATAGTAGGATTAAATGCATGGGCAAGATAATAGCCTTCTGTTTTAATTGCATTTTTATCATCCCCCTTATTAAGTGTTTTAAAATGTTCTGACCCGCCAAAAAATACACATTTATTGTCAGTAACCAGCTTTCCGAGAAAACGAATATCAGTAATATTGCGAATCATAACCTGATACCGGTCGCTATGATCAGTAAATTTTTTCGGATCTAATTTTATAGGAACGGATGATTTTAGATTTTCAAAAACGCTTTCCATAAATTCTGGTGTTTGAAAAGGATATTCTCCGATCATATTAAGCGTTTTTGCCCTTTTTATATACCCTTTACACGAATCCAGATAGGTATAGATATTTTCTTTAGTTACAGTCAGATTAGCATCCGGAACAGCTTTTTTAAAATACGGATTTAGAATATAATTTATTGAAAAGGCTAAATCCTGTTCCAGATCGGAACAACCAACAGAAATGGATTTTTCTTTATGGATTTTATTCCAAGTTCGTATTGCGCTGAACGTGGGAATTCCCGCTTTAGAAATTTTAGCAAGAACAGAATCGCAGAATATTTTTGCGTGATTATCATCCTCAATTTTCAGATAGTAATTTATGTAACCGGCGTATGAATACGGCAATTCCAGGACCAGGACCGGATAATAATCATATGAATTAATGGCAAATAAAATACGTCTGAAAAGTAAATTATTAAATTTAAGATGGTGGCTCTCTCCTACTTCGATAATTTTATTATTTTGTGCAATAGACCGCAACCATTCCATATCGGAAATATTACTGAAAACATCATTAATATCAGTTAAGGCGACTGTATCAACAGCAATATCTTCCGCATTTATTTTGCACGTATTCAATTGTTCCGAACAAGGATAACGGAAATGAAACCGATCAATTTCAGTAAAAGGATTTATATAAGCATGATTAACATCTCTGAACGTAAGAAGGGAATCGTGCTTATCCGAAAAATTCCATTGATTATTTCTTAAAGTAAAATGATGAAATCCGGGAAGTTGTTTACCATTTTGCCAAACCGAGTATTGAAACAAGTTTTCCTTTTTAAAATCCCTGGCACATTCAAGGTTCTGAGGAATAAAAAGAAAAAGGGAGTGTTTAAAATTATTAGGATTGTACCATAAGGAGGTTAAAATAAGGTTCCTGCCCCGGTATACTTTTTCAGCAACAATGCTGTCATCGGTGATTTTAATTGGAAAATCCACGGATTTTTCCATGAACCTTGTTGTCCACAAATTTCCCTTTACGGTTCCAAAGGCGTAAATGTTAATATTGGATAAATCTTCGGTTAGGGCCTGTTTATCTGTGATCACCCTGGAAGTTTGGTTTGGCACCGTGGGGAGATAATTAATAAACGAGTTCCTGTAAAACGTATTGATCACTTTTTGTAACACAGTATCGCCTTCATTTGAGGGCAAAATACAAACGTAATCTGTTGTTGGGATAAACTGCGACATTTGGGTTTCAATCGGAAAGGATTGAATGTATTGCTCTTGAGTAATGGTTTCATGCCCTTTTGGCAAATCCTGGGAATGAAGATTGTAAACGAACAGAAAACACATTATCAGAAATAATGGAGTCTTCATTTAGTTGATTTTAAATGTTAAGAATAATTGTTGCGCAAAACAGGAAGGATAATTTGTTAAGATGCACCTTGTTAAATGTAAAGATATTTCCAGAGATAGCAATGTCAACCCGAATTTGATTATCAGGTATCAACCATTTTAAAGAAGCCTGTCAGGCTTTCTTAAATCTGAAGTCACATTTTGTTGCACCCAGGGCAATTGTACCGGTCCTTATGAGCTTTAGTCCGGCCAACCCTGAAGTAACCTCATCCACCTCGCACAAAATAGATGAATATTTCTGAAAATTGTGTTTCGAGAAAAGCTTGCAGATTCCACATTCCAGTATGTCAATTCCATAACCCAGTCCATAGGTTTGTTCTTTGTCAGTAATAATGTTGGCAATAAATCCATCAGGATGGGAATTCTTGCTCACTTTTTCATTTAAAGATTTAAGGAGGACATTGGCCAGCCAGGTATTTACCAGTTTAGCAGGAAGTCTTTTTAATAACCGGTGAATTCCATTCTTAGGTTTAACATAATCTATAACTATTTCAAGGCAGATTTTGCGGATCGTTTCATAGGATTCATTCCGTGAATCCAGGGTCTTTATTAGGGCCAGGAAGTATGCACAAAAATCCAGCCTTTTATCGATAGGATTTCCGGATGTTGCAGCAAACCGGGTATCAAGTGAAATTATTTTGTAATGATTTTCAATCTCCCCAATTATATATTCTGAATCCAAGGGATATTTTATCCTGATTACAGCCTTAAAATATTTCCGGTACCTCGCCATCACATCAGATTTGCGTATTTCTTCTTTCTACCTGTAGATAATCCCTAAAGGGATTTTTCCTGCTTGTCCCTCGTCCCTTGTCCCTTTCGTCCCTACTTATACCTGTACAACTCCACCTTCTGTATCTCAAAGTTATTCTCAAAAATCCTCACATGCCTTCCCTGGTGATCCTCATCGCCATTCAATCTTCTGCCCTGTTTCCAAATGCCATTTTCGTACGTGCCCTCATCAACTGATAATATCCCTGCAATGGAGCCATCTTTCTGCAATGGTTCAAACGTAACAACAATGCCGCTTCCGGCAACGATATATTTTCCTTCACCGGTGCAGATAATCATACCCCCGGTCATTTGCCAGATGCTGTCCTGCGCCTTGGGAGAGTAATTCAGCGTAAAAACATGTTTGACATGCAGAATATATCCACCCAGTTCAAGGCTCTGTTTCCTTTTTGTTATGATCGAAAATAAAGCCTGCTATTTTTCCCTGTCCCTGGTTTTCAAGAATCACGGGGGTTAATTGCGAAAGGATATCATATACCTTTATAATAGGATCATTTTTTCCATCCGTTTGTTCGATTGAAAAAGGACTGAATCCCATCCCGTCATGTGCACCTATTGCATAGAAAGCCTTCATAGCTGCTTCGGGCTCACGTTTTGCCTCAGGAATAAACAGGGGATTGCCTGACTGGTGATACTTTTCGCACCATTCTTCAAAATAGGGGAAATAAATATCAGGTGATAAAAAATCGATCGAAGGCGCACCGGCACGCCACATATCCATGATATGCGGGAGAGGGCCGGCACTTGGATATTGTCCGGGTTGATACCCTTTACGAATCAGTGCCCCGTTTACATACGCCGGAATGTCATATTCTGATTTGCCTGCCGCAGTTACCTGTTCCACATACCTGGCATAATGCCATGCCATAAATACCTCATCGGTCGCCAGACTTTTCCCAAAAACCTCTTCCCAGCTTCCGGATGTTTTGAAACCGTTTGTTTTCCAATAAGCATAAAATTCAGGATTGAGTTGCTCTTTATTCTTAGTCAGGTAATTCATCAGCTCTCCGGGAACCGGCTTTTTAAATTCTTCGGATGCCCTGTCGCTGTAATCACGGGCATCGGGGATCATCCCGATCTCATTTTCAACCTGCATCATGATAACCGTATTGTCTTTCTTATCGAAAACAGCCAGATGATGCATCAGCGCCCGATAGGCCTTTATATCTGCCTGCAGGTTCCCGGCATAAAACGGGCTCATAATTTCTGCTGAAACCCCGCTTTTCAGTTTTACCCTCGGAAATCTGGACTGGTTTGTCTTTACCCATGCAGGTGCGTAACAACTCATGCTGTTTTTCCAGCTCCCAAACCATAAAAGAACCAGTTTGATATTGTTTTTCCTGGCCTGGGTAATCAGACTGTCAACCAGTGAAAAATCAAACGTACCCTCTTTTGGCTCCAGCAGTTCCCAATAAACCGGTGTAAGCAGGGTATTCAGGTTCAACTGGCTGATTTTTGGCCAGGTATCTGCCATATATTTTAAATCCGAAGCGCTTGAATTACCCAGTTCGCCTCCTAAAATCAGGAACGGCCGATCATGGACAATGAGCTGGGTTGCATTTCCTTTTTTTACCAGGTGCGGCAGCGACTGGGCATTAGCTGCAACCGACATGGCAAGCAGGGTAAGGAGGATTCCTATGGTTCTCATTTAGTTGTTAGTTGATTGTTCATTGTTCATTGCCAAGATCCTTTACCACCATCTGAATCGTTGTCCTGGTGCGCTGTGACAGAAGCAGGTCCTTGTTTACGAGGACACGCGCAATGGTGGCATCATCAAAATAACGGATTGTTATAAGTTCCAGCCCGGTTGTAAAGCTAACCCTGAATTCTTTCTCCAACTCGGCAATTACCCCCGGTATCCTGCTTTTATCATTGTTCACGCAAACATCAAAGCTTACGGCGGAATTTTGCATGAGGTTTACCTTAAGACCATACATTGCAAAACAGCGAAATATTTTTTCCAGGTTATCTTCAGCAACAAAGGAAAAATCCATCGGATGCACATGGATCAAAACCTGGTCGATTTTGAAAATAAAAGAAGGGATCAGTTTTTCATAATCATTTTCGCCGATCACCGTACCCGGATCTGCCGGATGAAGGAAAGATTTTACATACAATTTTATCCCCTTGTTCTTCAGGGGCTGAATTGTTTTAGGATGGATTACACTTGCGCCATAGTAGGCTAATTCAATGGCATCCACATAGGAAATTTTTTCCAGCCTGATTGTTTCGTCAAACCATTTTGGATCTGCATTCAGCACACCGGGCACATCCTTCCATACGGTAACAGAGTCGGCAGCTAAAACATAGGCCACAATGGCCGCAGTATAATCCGATCCTTCTCTTCCCAGGGTGGTGGTAAGATTATTTACGGTGGATCCGATAAATCCCTGGGTAATATACAACCGGGTATGCCGGAAATTAAACCGCGCGCTGATCTGCCGGGAGGTCATATCCCAGTCAACCCTGGCTTCGCGAAAAGTTCCGTCAGTTTTCAGGTATTGTCGTGCATCCGTCCATTCATTTTGTATTCCTGCGCTGTTCAGGTAATTGCTGACAATGATGGTGGAAATTATTTCTCCCCAGGAAACCAGCTGATCATATTCCTCATTATAGGATCCTTTAGGGGACTCCTCCATTTTTTTTTCGAGTCCGTCGAAAATATGTGCCAGCTCACCGAAAAGGGCATGTTGTTTATCCTGCATCAGATCGCCGGCAATTTTCAGATGATACTCGCGTATGGCCCGTAGTTCATTTAAAGCTAATTCCCTGTCGGCTCCAATATAGGCATGCAATACACGCTCCAGGGCATTCGTGGTTTTGCCCATGGCAGAGATCACCACTACCAGGTTGTCGGAATATTTTTTAAGGATAGAAGCGATGTTCCTCACAGATTCAGCATCTTTCACGGAGGCACCTCCAAATTTGAAGACTTTCATCGATTTACATTTTAGTTCAAAAATAATCTTTTCAAAATATATTAATCCCTAATTTTGTGCCTTCAATTATCCTACACATCTGTGGCTTTAGCTGAACTCATTCAACATTACAGGCAACATCCCTCATGCAGCGATCTGGCCTCGCTTTTAATTTCCAATAACAACCGGAAAATTCTTTGTTCCGGGCTGACAGGTTCATCCAAAAGCCTGCTGACAGCTGCCATTATACCCCGGCTTGCCGGAATTCACCTTATCATGATGCCGGATAAAGAAGATTCAGCTTATTTTTATAATGATCTGGTTAATTTGCTGGACAGTGACCACGTTCTTTTCTTTCCGTCTTCATTCAAGCGTTCTGTTCATTATAACCAGCTTGATAACGGAAATATAATTCTTCGTACAAATGTTATAAACCGGCTGGGAACATTTAACGGTGCAAAGGAGGATTATCTGGTCCTGGTCACCTATCCGGAAGGACTTTCTGAAAAGGTGATCACCCATAAGAAGCTGAAGAAAAACACACTGCAGCTGATCAAGGGAGAAAAGATCCCGGTGTCTTTTGTGGCAGAGGTCATGGAGGAATACCGGTTCACCCAGGTCGACTTTGTTTATGAACCAGGTCAGTATTCGGTCAGGGGCAGCATTTTTGATATATTTTCATTCTCAAGTCCGGATCCTTACCGGATCGATTTTTTTGGGGATGAGGTAGAAACCATCCGTACATTTGATGTGGAAACCCAGCTGTCAAAGGGTTTTCTCGAAAAAATAAATATCCTTCCCAACATCCAGGAACTTACACTCGAAGATGTAAGCGAACCCCTTACAGATTATCTTGATCCATCCGCGATCCTTTGGATCCAGGACATCCGGTATTCGACCGATAAACTGAATGATATTTTTGAAGCCATTTCCCATCGGGCTGAAAAGAGTGAAGAAATCGTTCCTCTTTCGGGCAGTCAGCTGACTACAGGCCGGTACCTGCTTGGAAAAATTCCGGATTTCAGGCTGATCGAGTTCGGGGCCAAAAGCTTTTATCCTGACAGCAAAATCCTTACGTTTAACACAACGCCGCAACCTGCATTTAACAAAAACTTCAACCTTCTGGCAGAGGATTTGGTGGCTCTTACAGCCGGTGGATATAAAAATTATATAATCAGCGATAATGAAAAGCAGATTGAGCGGCTCACCTCCATATTTCACGATATTAACCACAATATCCGGTTTACTCCCCTCCTGAAAACCCTGCATGAAGGATTCATTGACCGGGATCTGCTGATCAGCTGTTATACCGATCACCAGATTTTCGAACGATATCATAAATATACCCTGCAGAATTATTTCTCCAACCGGGGTGCCATCACGCTCAAAGAATTAAAGGGACTGCAGCCCGGAGATTATGTAGTGCATATCGACCATGGGATCGCCAAATTTGGCGGCCTGGAGAAAATTGATATCAATGGAAAGATGCAGGAATCGGCTCGTCTTGTATACCAGGATAATGACATTCTGTATGTAAGCATTCACGCGTTACACCGCATTTCAAAATACAAGGGGAAGGAAAACGAACCCCCCAGGTTATACAAACTGGGAACCGGCGCCTGGCAGAAGCTGAAACAAAATACCCGGAAAAAGATAAAGGATATTGCCCGTGAACTGATCGATCTGTATGCCAGGCGAAAAATGCAGAAAGGATTTGCCTTTGCACCGGATACCTATATGCAAACGGAGCTGGAAGCCTCTTTTATCTATGAAGATACGCCTGACCAGGTAAAAGCTACAAAGGTCATCAAGGAGGATATGGAATCTGAAAATCCGATGGACCGGCTGGTGTGCGGCGATGTGGGATTTGGTAAAACGGAGGTTGCGGTGCGCGCTGCCTTTAAGGCGGTTGCCGACAATAAGCAGGTGGCCATCCTTGTTCCAACCACCATCCTGGCCCTTCAGCATTATCATACATTTCGCGACCGGTTAAAGGATTTTCCATGTAATGTGGAATATATTAACCGGTTTAAAAAAGGAAGCCAGCAAACCGATATTATCAAAAGGCTGGCTGACGGAAAAATCGATATCATTATTGGCACCCATCGTTTGCTGGGATCTGATTTAAAATTCAAAGATCTTGGATTGCTGGTGGTGGATGAAGAGCAAAAGTTTGGTGTGTCGGCCAAAGAAAAGCTGAAAAACTTAAAACTGAACGTTGACACACTGACGCTGACAGCTACCCCCATTCCAAGAACACTGCAATTTTCACTTATGGGCGCACGCGACCTTTCCGTCATTAATACACCCCCGCCCAACCGGCATCCGATTGTCACCGAACTGCATACCTTCAATGATGATATTGTACGCGAGGGTATTGATTATGAAATCTCACGCGGGGGACAGGTATTCTTTATAAATAACAGGGTACAGAATATTAACGAGGTGGAAATGCTCATCCGGAAGTTATGCCCGGGTGTTAAGACCTGCGTGGCGCATGGCCAGATGGAAGGTCCTGAACTTGAAAAAGCAATGACCGACTTTATACGTGGTGATTATGATGTGCTGGTCGCCACGGCCATTATTGAATCCGGACTGGACATCCCCAATGCAAATACTATTTTCATTAACAACGCCCATCATTTCGGACTGAGCGATCTGCACCAGTTACGGGGCAGAGTTGGCCGGTCAAATAAAAAAGCATTCTGCTACCTGCTGTCACCTGCACCTACCCTGTTAACACCGGAAGCCCGGCGAAGGCTGAAAGCAGTTGAGGAATTATCTGACCTTGGAAGCGGTTTCAATATCGCATTGCAGGACCTTGACATCAGGGGTGCCGGTAATATGCTGGGTGGAGAACAGAGCGGATTCATTGCTGACATTGGCTTTGAAACCTACAACCGCATCCTGAATGAAGCCATGCAGGAACTGAAAGATACCGAATATCCTGATTTGTTTCCTGCCAAAGAGACTGTTGACGGGGAAGGTGAGAATGTATTTGTGGAAGATTGCCAGATTGATACGGACCTTGAACTTCTTTTCCCTGAAGAATATATTTCAAATATTTCCGAAAGGATGAACCTGTACAGGGAACTTGACCAGATTCAGCGTCAGGAAGACCTGCATCTGTTTGAAAAAGGATTGATCGACCGCTTCGGCCCGTTGCCGGGTCCAAGTCAGGATCTTCTTGCAGGTGGTTAATTTGCGCCAGCTGGCAAACCGGCTGGGCTTTGAAAAGATTGTATTGAAAAACGGAAAGATGATCGGGTATTTTGTTTCAAACCAGGATTCTCCCCTGTATAAATCAAAGGTATTTACCCGGATTCTGAGTTTTGTTCAAAAACAACCGCGTCTTTTCAGGATGAAGGAACAGAACAATAAACTCACGCTGGCCTGCGAGCCCATCCACTCTGTAACGGCCGCCTGTGAGCTGCTCAAAACATTATACACAGGAGAATAATGTTGCCAGGGTGTTATTTCTTGCTTTTAAATAACAGGGCGAGGATAATAGCTGTGCCGCTGACAATGAGTCCCAATGAAAATATATCCATAGCGGATATTTTTCATCCCATCGCCAATTGCATTGTTCACATCAATTACTATCGTAAAGGCAACAATCATAAAAAATAAACCCAACAAGGCAATCAGAAAATTCCTAATCCCCCTCATTTTTGTTCTGAGCTTTGACTTGCCGTAGATTTTCTTTTCGAAATCGGAATATATCATGCTGCTGATTTTATTGATTGACCTGAATGAAATTCACTTCAAAGCGGGAAAATTAAACTATTTTACAGTAATAATGTCAAAATTAAATTAACAATTTTAAATTTGTTGTGAGATGTAGTTTATTTATATGTTTGGTATCAGCGTTTCCCTCTCCTTTCTTCTGCTCTTCTGTGTCCTTTTAGCCCTGACTTTTGAATTTATAAATGGATTCCATGATACGGCCAACGCTGTTGCTACTGTTATTTATACCCATGCACTGAAACCCGGTACAGCTGTTATATGGTCGGGGATCTGGAATTTCATAGGGGTGAATATCGGTGGTATTGCCGTGGCAATTGGAATAGTTAACCTTCTGCCGGTTGAAGCACTCACGGATACAAACATTCAGCATAACCTGGCCATGGTAATGGCCCTTTTGATCACTGCAATTATATGGAACATCGGAACCTGGTACCTCGGAATTCCCTGTTCCAGCTCCCATGCATTGATCGGTTCTATCACCGGAGTGAGCCTGGCTTATATAATGCTTCCCGGAAATCATGATATTACATTAAGCTGGCATAAGGTGGCAGAAGCCGGACTGTCTCTGATCATATCTCCCATTATCGGATTTGTGCAGCGATGTTCTTTATGCAGGTCTTTAACAAAACGGTAACCAATAAGGCAATCTTTAAGGAGGCGCCCGCGAAAAAAGCACCCCCACTCTGGATCCGGTCAATACTGATCCTTTCAAGTACTTTTGTCAGCTTCTCCCATGGATCAAATGATGGGCAGAAAGGGGTTGGGCTGATGATGATTATTCTTATTGCCATTGTGCCAGTGAAGTTTTCCCTTAATATGACAAAGGATCCTGCGCAGCTCAGGCATAATGTGGATAATCTGATGCGGTTAACCTCCGAAATAGAGGCTGCAAAACTGACCCCTGCTGAAAGGGATGCCTGGGACAGGATCAGAATTAATCTCGATTCTCTGAATCAAAGGATGGTGGGTGTGAGTACATTCAAACAGATTAGCACTTCAGGCTTGATGAACACCCGAAAAGACATCCTTGTTTTTTCAAAACAATCGGCTTTACTGAAAAATCACCTGGCTGAAAGCAGCAGGAACGTGGTAACAAAAAATTGGATCAATGATTTTTCAAAACAGACTAAAGAGATCAGAATATATACGGAATATTCCCCCTGGTGGGTGATTTTCATGATTTCGATTGCCCTGGGACTGGGAACCATGATTGGATGGAAGAGGATTGTGGTAACTATTGGTGAAAAAATAGGAAAAACACACCTGAACTACGCACAGGGCACTATCGCCAATCTGATTGCCGCAGGAACAATTTCAGCATCCAGCGGATTTGGCCTGCCGGTGAGTACTACGCATGTTCTGTCTTCAGGTATCGCTGGCAGCATGGTGTCAGGAAACGGAATGAAAAACCTTCAGACTAAAACAATTACATCAATTGCCATTGCCTGGATCATCACCATTCCTGCCACTGTTCTGATGGCAGGCCTGTTATTCCTTCTTTTCAGGGTGATGCTGGGATGATTTTCTCACACAACAATTAATCAATACAGCTTAATGGCAGCCAGCTTTTGTTCATATTTTTGAACTACCAGTTCCTGTGCTGCAATTTTTGTCTTCACTTCCTCCTGCAGTTTTTGCTTTTCAGGAATTTCCTTTTCTGCATCTTCAATTGTCTTATCGGCCTTTTTGATCTTCTTCTCTGATGATTCGATATCGTTCCCCAGTTTCCTTTTCCTCTTGTCGAGATCCTTTAGGTATTTTGTCTTTTCATCTTTTAAGTTGCCATCGGTGAGAGAAGCAAGTTGCGTATTCTGATTGTCGATTTCTGAAGCCAGGGTTTCAAGTTCAGCATTGAAGGCACTTATATTGTCTTTCTCCTCTTTTATTGACTTTTCTGATGACTTGATGTCCTCCTTAAGATTTGATTCACTTTTTTCATACTCCGAAAGCATTTTCTTCAGCTGACGAAGCGTATCTTCCTCAACCTTCAGCTGCGAACTTGGCTGTTTCAATATACTGGTTTTTGGCAAACTCTTTCAGATAGTTTTGCAGCTCCTAACATCTCAGTAGACTGCTTTTCGACATATACGTCCTTTTTCAGTTCCACAACCGCACGCAGTTCTACCAGCGAATCCAGGTTGTTCAGCTTACTGTATATATTTACTGGTGTGGGGGACAGGTTTTTCAACATTTGCGCCAAAAATGGACCATTCCCCATTTTCTATGACCACCTTGGATTTTGTTTTTGCCTCAAGTTCCTTCTTCCAGTCCTTCTGTAGTTTCTCGTAATTGGCTTCAGGAACAGTTACAACAACCCCGGGATATTTATTCTTTCCGAAGGTTACGCTATCTTCATAAACACGGATTGGTTGCTGAGCGAAAACGCCCGGAACAAAAATTAGGGTAAGCAGCAGGGAAGGTATATTTTTCATGGCTTCAGGTTTTATATGGATAGACGCAGAAAAGACATTGTTGTTCATAAATTTACGAAAAATTTCCGTATATCGCCCAAAATAAGTACCTTAACCCTTTCACCTAAATCTTATTCCTATGGAAGAATCAACCATGAAAAAGCACGTTACCTTTGTGGCTGCCTTGCACATTGGATTTAGCATTATTGGCATTTTTGGTGCATTTGCGCTGTTTTTCATTCTAAGATTTGCCGGTTCATTTGTAGAAGATGTGGATGTGGCAAATACCGTACTCCATTTTGTAGGTATTTTTCTACCCTTTGTAATCTTAGTGGTTTCAATAATTGGTTTAGCTGGTGGAATCGGACTGATGGGTTACAAAAAATGGGCACGTATCCTGGTACTCATCATATCCGCCGTTGATTGCCTGAACATTCCGCTGGGTACTCTGGTGGGAGTTTATTCCATCTGGGCACTTATGCAGGATGAGTCGGTTAAATTATTTAGCTGACCAATATTTTAGGTTGATTGAACCATAACCGTATGTCTGGTGTACTGAAGTGCATATATCAAAAAAAGATATGCATTTCAAAAAAATCAACACCTTTTGCGGTTGGCTTGTATTTTTTACTGCCTCAATAGTCTATCTTAAAACCCTTGAACCATCGGTCAGTTTCTGGGACTGTGGTGAATTTATCTCCTGTGCCTTCAAATTAGAGATTGGCCACCAGCCGGGTGCACCCTTTTTCCTGCTCCTGGGCAGGTTGTTTTCCATTTTTGCAGGTAACCACCCTGAAATGGTGGCGAAAATGATCAATAGCCTCTCGGCATTAGCCTCTGGTTTCACGATAATGTTCCTTTACTGGACAATTACCCGCCTGACGGATAAACTGATGACGGGGGACCAGGATTCCCGGCATTATCCGTTCGGTTATAATAATTGCTTCGGGCATGACCGGGGCCCTGGTATGCACTTTTTCCGATACATTCTGGTTTTCGGCGGTGGAAGGTGAGGTATATGCCACATCAGCCCTGTTTACGTCGGTTGCATTCTGGGCCATCCTGAAATGGGAAGAAGCGGAGGAAAGCGATACAAGTGACCGGTGGATACTTTTAATCCTGTTTCTCATGGGACTTTCCATCGGTGTACATTTGCTGAATGTGCTTACACATTCCTGCCATCGGACTTGTTTACTATTTTAAGAAATACCCGGTCAGCACCAAAGGATTTTTGGCAGCAATTGTTTTTTCTTTTGCCCTGTTATATTCCCTTGTATTCATATTGATCCCGCTTCTCATAAGGTTTGCATGCCTGGTTTGACCTGCTGTTTGTAAATGGTTTCGGACTTCCGTATAATTCCGGCAGTCTGTTCTATATTTTGCTGCTTGCTTCTGCTTTTGTTCTCCTGCTGAGATATTCTCATAAACGAAAAAAAATAGTTCTGAATAAGATCATCCTTGGATTTATGGTCTTTTGCATTGGTTACTCATCCTATATCATGCTGGCGATCAGGGCTGATGCCAATCCTCCCATCAACCTGAGCAGGGTAAGAGATCCGTTCAGCCTGCTGGGCTATATCACGCGTGAACAATATGTATCCAGGCCCCTTGTATATGGACCTTATTATAATGCCCCGGTTACCGGATATAAACCAGGGCATACCTATATCCCCTGGGAAGGGAAATATAAAAGAACAGAGAATAATGGCAGGTATGAATATGACAAAAGATTTATGACCTTTTTCCCCAGGATGTCAAGCGACGATCCCCAGGATATTGCAGCCTATAAAAAGTGGGCAAATATAAAAGGCAAACCTTTGCCCGTCGTGAACCGGGAAGGCAAACGGGAAATCATAATGAAACCCTTGTTCAGCGAAAATCTTCGCTATTTTTTCAAATACCAGGTGGGGTATATGTACTGGCGATATTTCATGTGGAATTTCGCCGGACGGCAAACCGAAAACCAGGGAAATGGAAATATTCTAAACGGAAACTGGATCAGTGGTATATCCATGGATTGATGAAATGAGGCTGGGTCCGCAGGAAAACTATCCTGATACGCTTCGCGCAAACAAGGGCAGAAATGTATATTATCTGTTGCCCCTTTTGCTTGGATTATGCGGATTAATTTATCAGTTCAACCGAAGTAAAAGAGATTTCAGCGTGGTTCTGACATTTTTCATAATGACAGGTATGGCTATTGTGGTTTACCTGAATGAAATTCCGGTAACACCTCGTGAAAGGGATTATGCGATGGGAGGTTCTTTTTATGTTTATTGCATTTGGATTGGCATGGGGGTGGCGGCTTTGACCGGATTTTTAAAAAAGAGGATCCCTGTCCTTATCAGCCTGGGACTTATAATTTGCCTCTGTGTTATTTTAATTCCTGGCCTGATGGCAAAGGAGAATTTTGATGATCATAATCGGTCAGGCCGTTATGTAGCCAGGGATTTTGCCTATGACTACCTGAATTCCTGCGCTCCCAATGCCATCCTGTTTACCAATGCCGACAATGATACTTATCCGCTCTGGTATGCCCAGGAAGTGGAAGGAATCAGGACCGACGTAAGGGTCATCCTTGCTCCCTTTTTAAGTGCCGACTGGTACATCGCTCAAATGTCGGATTGGCATGAACTGGCCTCACCCGTCCCTACAACCATCGGAATTAATAAATACGCTTCCGGAAAAATCAATTCTGTACCCTATTATAAAAGGACGGATCAATATGCAAACCTGAAAGATGTTTTAGAATTCATTAAAAGTGATGATCCGCGAACCATGATCAGGGCTTCTGATGACTCGGGAATCAATTATTACCCTACCAGTTTGTTTCAGAATACCGGTTAATGGGGATGCTGAAATTAAGGCGGGAAGCGCACAGTCAGTAGAATTTGAAGTAAAAAAAAGCTATCTTCTTAAAAATGAACTGGTCGTTTTGGACATCCTGGCGACCAATAACTGGGAACGACCGGTTTATTTTCTGTCAACCCAGGTACCCAGATCATTGGGATTAGAAAACTACCTGCAACTGGATGGATTTGCCTATCGCCTGGTTCCCTGTAAGACTCAGCCAACTGATGAGTTTTCAGAAGTGGGACGTGTGGATGCTGATTCTCTTTATGATAAACTGATGAACCGGTTCAGATGGGGAAATATGAATGATCCGAACATATTCATGGATTATAATACGGTGAGAACGACCAATATTCTTGGCATCCGAAGCTGTTTTTCCCGGCTGGCAAATGAGCTTGCAAAACAAGGCAACCGCGAAAAGGCGATCCGGGTATTGGACCGATGCATGGAACTGATGCCGAATCATTCAGTACCCTATGATATATTTATGCTGCCTGTTATCCAGGCATATTATAATGCCGGAGATACTAGTAAAGGCAAAACAGATTTCAGACGAATACAAGGCGATTCTGGAAAAGGAATTGAATTATTACAATTCTCTGAATGATCATTGGAAGAAAGGAGTGGAATATGAGAAGAGGTATACTGAATATATAATGCAGGAACTAAATCGTTTGCAGTGATTCTCTTCGATATTGTAAGACGGAAAAAAAAAACCGGTGAATGCCATCACCGGTTTTGACTGAAATATATGTTGAAAAAACTAATGCTCTCTTTTTAGTTTATCGAAGCGGTAAATCGAACCGACTCTTCAATTTGTGAATTCAGATTGTCAAGGTTCTGCAATGCATCGGCTACCTCGAAATTCTCATTTATGGCTGGTGATGTATATTTAACCAGGCTTGCCATGGAACCGAAAAGATCTTCCAGTCTGGATTCAGCAGTCACAGTTTCGAAATTTTCTGACAATACAGGGGCGTTAAATTCAACGGCCTTTTCAATTTCATTATTGAAGGCATGGCAAGTTGACAGGAAGCTGTCTTAATTTCATTCATTTCAGAATTGCTGTTCTTTACGGAAGCTGCCTGCATCGGCAATAAGGAAGCAAAAAGAATGGTTACGGAAGCAAAGGTAACTGCTGCGATCTGGTTTAAGTTTTTTGTTGTTTTCATGGCTGGTTATATTTTCTTTGTTTTTGTTTCGTGTTTGATGTTAATTACATTAACACGAACCGTGCCAAAGATCGTATATTACTCATTTATTGTTTTTTACGTAGCTATTCGTATTTTTTTGACCTGCCTGGAATTGTAAGGATATGGGCACTGCCTGTACGGAATCGAACATATACCACCCCGACGGGGTCCCCCCCTACCCACCCCGACGGGGTGGGTAGGGGGGGATCCCGTCGGGGTGTCATTTATTTGGAAGCGGTATATCTGATATTCTGTTCAATTTCAGAATTCAGGTTATCCAGGTATTCAATTGCGGAGACTGTTTCGTAATCATCATTTACTACCGGAGAACTATAAGCAGCCTCCTTTTCAACGGAACCAAACAGATCTTTCAATTGGAATTCAGCATCCATCATTTCAAAATTCTCCGACAAAGCCGGTGCAGTAAATTCAACCGATTTTTCTACTTCATTATTGAACAGGGCAAGTTGAACGGAGGCTGTCTGAATTTCGCTTAATTCTGCACTTTCATTTTTGCCGTCTGCTGCATTCAAAGGCATCATTAAGGCAAAGAGGATAATCACGGCAATAAAGGCGATTATATCTTTCCGGTCGATGTAAGTTGTTGTTTTCATGGCTGGTTATATTTTATTGTTTTTTGGTTTTCATTGTTTAATAACAAAATATCATTAACCATGCCAAAGCTTATATAATATTGATTTACAATTATATATATTTAACTATTAGTTATTATATTTCGTAAAATTGAAGCAGGGGTGTACAATTTGTGTTCGAAAATGGACAATGAAAATCGCGGAAAATACATCGCTGGAGAAAGTAAAAGTAGAGATGGGTTTAAAACCCATCACTACATCATTATCTTTCAGGAAAATATTGGATTATTATTTATACTGCACTCTAAACGCAGTATCCTGTGCGGCGGGATGATGAAAGGAGGAGGAATCGCCAAGAGTGTCGGCCAGGAAAAATAAATGGATTTTTCTGTCCGGGGCCTGGCTGCTTTTGGGACCAAGGCCAATTAATACAAATAAAGCCAGGCTGACAATGCCATTTTTATTTCAATGTGCTGAGAAGAAAACAGCGGGAAGGAAAATATCCAGCATGGAATTCCTGGCGGGACCGGGAGGATGATCAATAGTTTTGACTCTTTGGTGAAGGATCTCCTGGATTTGCGGATCAGCCTCAAGTTGCAATTGATCGTCCGAAATAATCTGACGGAGGAGGGAATCAGAAATCAAACCCGTTTCCATACCGGATTCCTCTCTATAATTAACATAGCGCTTCCTGCCGACGGGATTTACAAGGCAAATCCTGTAAACAGTGTTGATCAGCTGCTTTATTTTTTTCATATCCTTATTCCTTTATCTTTAATTGAAGCCTTTCAGATATTTTTTTCCGGGTATAAAATAACTTTGATTTTACCGTTCCTTCAGGCAAATTAAGTACCTGGCCTATATCACGAACAGAAAAATCCTCCCTGTAATATAATAGAAAAGCCGTCTTTTCAGTTTCTCCCAATTCATTGATCTCATTAAATATCTCCTCGGCAAGCTGCCGGTTCTCCTCATCCTGGCTATCCGTTGCCGTGTGATTATCCAAACCACCTTCCCAAACCATGTTTTTTCTGACAGATAAGCCGGCGGTATTCATTCTTGCACATGTTATGGGCAACTGAAAATAACCAGGTACAGAATCTTCGCGAAGAATCAAATTGATCAGGCCGTTCAATGATCTTCATGAATATATCCTGAAGAAAGTCTCCTGCCTTTTCATTAGAATTTCCCAGCATCCGGTAGAAATAATACAGCAACCGCTTCTGATAGCGGGCATAGAGCTCATCAAAAGCAGAGGATTCACCCCGGTGAATGGCAATCATCAGGTCCTCATCCTTTATATGACTGTATTTTCCTGATTTATGTAACGGCCATTCCCGGTATGTTTCGATTTTCTTTTATCAGCCATAATGGCGTATATCATCATTGTGTAACCTGCAAGCAAAATCAGAGGAGACAACGTAATTCTTCTGAAGCTGTAAATATCCCTGTTAAATTCCCCTGCTCCGGAATTCCCTTTACCAGTCATCAGTAAAAAACCGGTAACGAGCAGTCCAATCGAAATTAAAATTAAAGAATAGTTTTTGCGCGTGAAAATGAAACCGCTGTTTTTGGCCATTTTTTATGATTTTTTCACACTGTACACCTATGGGTTGCATTTGGTTCAATGAATTGTAAAAAAAGCCCGGATAATAATTCCGGGCTTCAAGGCGCTTAGTTACGGGCATCACACCTTATTAACTGAGAAATGCTTTATTAGAACCGGTATCCGGCAGAGATACCGAAACCGGTGTTTTTTACAGATCTCTTATCTTCGGAATCACCCTCATAACCAGGGTTGGTTTTCAGCAAACCGAGCTGGACATTTAACTGGAAGGAAATTCCAGAACCAAATTCATATCCAGCCAGTAAATTGGCGCCTGCATCAAAAGGCTTCATATAATACTCACCATCCACCAACTGAGATGCGCTCAGATTATTTTCGAATTTTATTTTCTTTTCGACATCCGTTCCTGAATCAGATAATTTCACCTTGCCTGCTACAGCATAGGCGATATAGGGTCCAAAGCCCAATAATAACCGGCCGCTTCCCAGAACAGGTTTAAAAATGAAATTAACGGGTAATTCAAGATAGTCTGCGGTTAGTTTTCCGGTAGTCGATCCCTCGGTATTTTTGGTTCCTTTAACACTAAACAGAAGCCCGGGCTGCAATACAAAATCGGGTGCTATTGGCAATTCAACGTTAACTCCCGTATTAAATCCAACGATCATATCGTTTTTTAATTTGTCACCCTGAGAATCCTTGCCATTAAAATTCTGAAAGTTCACACCTGCCCTTATACCAAATGTTATCCGGTTGTTATCCTGGGCATGTAATGCGGGGATCAGGCAAATTATGGCAATTGCAATTAAGAATACTGTTTTCTTCATAGTATATTTTTTGATGGTTTAACAGATTATTTTCCTTCTGCGGCTTTCTTGGCCTCAGCTTTCATCTTTTCATTTGCGGTAATGAGAAATTCAACACGGCGGTTTTGAGCCCTGCCTTCTTCCGTTTCATTGGAATATTTTGGAACATCCTCACCGAATCCGCGGGTAGTGAGACGTGAACCAGCAATATCTTTTGATTTAAGATATTTGTATACTGATTTGGCTCTTTTTACAGACAAATCCTGGTTGTAACTTTCACTCCCCACATTATCCGTGTGGCCCTGGATTTCAATATTTGTATCAGGATATTTGTGCAGCACGGTGATGATCTTATCCAGGTTGCCCTGGGCATCAACTGGTGAGAAAAGATTTATCGAAGTCGAAAAGTATCTTTTCACTGAGCTCAACTACAATGCCTTCTCCTACCCTTTCTACTTTAGCGTCTGGCAATTCATTTTCGATTTCCTTGGCCTGTTTATCCATCTGGTTGCCAATTACAGCACCGGTTACACCACCAACTGTGGCCCCGATGATCGCCCCCAGTGCAGTATTACCGGCCGCTCTGCCAATAACTGCCCCGGCAGCAGCGCCACCGCCTGTTCCGATTATTGCACCCTTTTGGGTTTTATTCATGGAGGAACAGCCTGCTAATAACCCGAGAATTAACAAACTAAAGATTGACTGGTGTACAATGGAATTTTTCATAACATTATTAAATATTATGATCAAAGTTCCGACTATACGAAAGGGAAAGTATTATATAACTTTAGGATTATGTTATATTATTCACACCTTTTCATGCTTAGTGCATTAAAAAGGCACGTGGGTAACGCCACCCAGGGCGTATACCTGTTCCTTCACCCATTTTGCCCACTGCAAATGTGTTCTGGATTTGTCAAACGTTTCATAGGATATGGGTTTTCCAAAGGTTACGGTCAACGTATCATTTTTGTGTCTGTAGGTTTCATCAACCAGGTAGAACATTTCAAGATTGGCCTTGATGCCAAGGAATTTTCTAATCTTATATAACCCGTAAAAGAAATTCGAATTGCGGCCTGTAAAATGCACCGGGATAATATCCCTGTGATAATGCACCGCCTTTGTTATAAAATTCTTATGCCACACAAGATCCATGATCTGGCCTTTTATCCGTCTTGATACAAGTCCGGCGGGAAAAGTCACAATATGGGTGTTTGACGAAAATGCTTCATCAAGTTTGGTTGCAGCCTCTATGGCCTGTTTGCCATGCTTGTTAATAGGTATAAATATCGGATGAAGGTTAATGATGTTCATGAGCAGGTCGTTCGAAAGGAACTTAAAATCTGCATAATAATGGCTCAGCACATCCATCAGTAATATTCCGTCAAATCCACCCAACGGGTGGTTGGAGGCAAATATAAACCGTCCTTCCGCCGGGAGGTTTTCATCTCCCTTAATGATCACTTTTACATTGAAATCATGGATAGCCGCCCGTGCAAAATCCAGTCCCATTTTCTCGCCATGCTTTTCAAGAAATTCATTGATGTCCTTTTGATGAGCAATCCTTTCGAGGTATCGAAATACAAATCCAGGCAAAAGCCTGGCCAAAGAAGGATTTTTGCTATAGAATATATTGCGGATGTTTACCGGCTTTATCCGGTTTAGGGTCACATTTTCCTCCATGATCGGTTAAAAGCAATTCCTGTCAAAATTATAAAATTCATTGAATAACCTCCCGAAGGCGTAAAAACATTGTCAATGGAGCCCACAATAAATACCCTGAAGAAAAAGTTATTAACAATGTGGGAAAAAATGGGAAGAAGTGGAGTAAAGTGGGAATAAATAGTATATTTTTACCTTCCAAATAGAAAAACCCGAAATGACCGACTTTATAGGTGATTATACCTGCAAAATAGATGATAAAGGCCGCGTGCTTCTGCCGTCGGGCTTTCTCAGGCAGATGGCAGGCGCCATGCAGGACCGGTTTGTCATTAAAAAAGACATTTTCGATTCTTGTCTTGTTTTATATCCCATGATAGAATGGGAAAGACAAAATCAGATACTTCGCAAAAATACAAATCCTTATAACAGGGAACACAACAAGTTCCTTCGTGGATTTTTCAAAGGTGTTGCTGAAGTGGTGCTTGATGCCAGCAACCGTTTGCTTATCCCGAAACGCCTGCTTGATGAAATAGGTGCGGAAAGGGAAATTGTGATGACGGGACAGCTGGGAAAGATTGAGATCTGGACAAAAGATGCCTATGATAAGATCGATGGCAGTGACGAAAGTTTTGCTTCACTGGCTGAAAAGATCATGGGAAACCTCAATAATGACAAGGGTGAATGAGTGCCTATCATATACCGGTTCTCCTGAAGGAGAGTGTTGAAGGACTCAACATAAATCCAAAAGGAATTTATGTAGATGTCACTTTTGGTGGCGGGGGACATTCGACTGAAATACTGAAATCATTGGGAAAAGGAAAACTCTATGCTTTCGATCAGGACGAGGATGCCCTCAGAAATCTGCCCGACGACAAAAGGTTCTTTTTCATCCAGGGCAACTTCAGGTTTCTGAAAAATTATCTGAAATACGAAGGAGTTTCACAGGTAGATGGTATCCTGGCCGACCTGGGAGTTTCTTCGCATCATTTTAATGTGCCTGAACGGGGATTTACCTATCGTTCCGAGGCCGGACTTGATATGCGGATGAACAGGCATGGAAGTCTGACCGCGGAAACCATTATCAACGAATATGAAACACCGAAGCTTATCCGGCTTTTCCGTGATTACGGGGAGCTTCGGGAAGCGTCCAGGCTGGCGGCTTCTATAGAAAGAACACGCGCATCTCAGCGCATAGTATCCACCTCGCAATTGATCGGATGTATTGAGAAAATCGCTCCCCATCAGGCTGAAAACCAGTTTTTTTCAAAGGTATTCCAGGCAATTCGAATTGAAGTGAATCGTGAACTTGAAAATCTGGAGGATATGCTGAAGGGCTCTTTGGAAATGCTCAGGCCGGGAGGAAGGTTGGTTGTGATCAGTTATCATTCGCTGGAGGACAGGATGGTAAAGAATTTTATGCGTTGGGGAAATACAAGTGAACAGCCTGCCACTGATATATATGGACATGGTCCGGAACCATTTGAACTGATTACAAGGAAGCCTGTAACAGCCAGCGAGGATGAAGTGCAGAACAATCCAAGGGCCCGAAGTGCCCATTTGAGAATTGCTGAGAAAAAATAAAGACATGAGCATGCAAAACCGAAATATAGAATTTACTGATCTTCCTACAGAAGATATGGAGCAGCCTCCTCAACTGGAAACGACGCCTAAAAGTGAACATGCCGGTTCACCTCACGAAGAGGACACGCCTAAATTCAGAATCAGGGAACTGCTGGATGGAACGATCCTGGTGCGTGAAAATGTACTGAAACAACTGCCCTTTGTTCTTTTTCTCACTCTGCTGGGAATCATCTATATCGGAAACCGCTTTCATGCGGAACGCATGGTAAGGAAGATCAGCGAAATGAAAACAGAGGTGGGTAATCTGCGTTCAGAAGAAATCACAATCACCTCTGAACTGATGAATATAAGCAGGCCTTCGGAAGTGGCTGCTCTGGTGGCATCAAAAAATATGGGCCTGAAAGAGTCGATGGTACCTCCCAAAAAAATCAGACGATAGAAAAAACAGATGTCAGTAAAGAAAGAAATATTACGCAGGGTAACAGTAGTATATCTGGTATTTCTTCTGATCGGACTGGTCATTGTCGGCCGGATATTCTACCTGCAGGTTTTTGAAAAGCAGAAATGGATGGACCAGGCCAATTCCTTTTCACTGAAGACAATGAATATTGAGGCCGACAGGGGCAGCATTTATGCCTCCGACGGGCGGCTGCTGGCCAGTTCAGTACCCTACTATGAAATTCATTTTGACTCCCGGTGTGAGAATCTGTCTGACAGGATGTTCAGGCAAAAAGTGGATTCCCTGGCGCTGTGCCTTTCCCGGCTTTTTGGTGACAAATCTGCCTCTGCCTACAGGCAGGGACTGGTAAACGCCCGCCGGCAGGGAAATCGATATTATATGGTCAAAAGCGGGGTAAACTATATTCAACTGAAGAAACTTAAGACATTTCCCATTTTCCGTCTTGGCCGTTTCAAGGGCGGACTGATCTATATGCAGGAGAACCGCCGGGTAAGGCCTCACCAGGACCTGGCAGCCAGGCTGATCGGCTATACCTCAAAAGATGAAAACGGAAACCTGGTGGGCATTGAAGGAGCATATAACGATTACCTTGCCGGAACCCAGGGTGTCAGGCTTATGCAGCGCCTGAACGGCGATGTCTGGATGCCGATGAATGAGCGCAATGAGATTGAACCGAGGGACGGTGAAGATATCATTACTACAATCGATGTCAATTTGCAGGATGTTGCGCAGAATGCCCTGATGCGCCAGCTGATCTCCCAGGATGCTGATCATGGAACAGTGGTGGTGATGGAGGTGAAAACCGGCGAAGTAAAAGCAATGGTTAACCTGGGAAAAGATGCCCACGGTTATTACCGCGAAATACAGAATTATGCAATCAGTGAAAGCAGCGAACCCGGATCAACTTTTAAACTGGCCACCCTGATGGCCGCCATGGAAGACGGTGTAGTGGAACTTGATGATACAATTGATACAGGTGACGGTACATTTAAATATTATGACCATACTATCCGTGATGACTCGCATGATCATGGCGGGCTGGGCAGGACCTCAGTGGAGAAGATCTTTGAATTTTCCTCCAATGTGGGCATGGCCAAGATCATTACCAGTGCATACAAGGACAAACCATCGCAGTTTATCGACCGTCTGTATGCCATGCGCCTCAATGAAAAGCTTGGAATCGATCTGAAAGGAGAAGGAAAACCTGAAATAGGCTATCCCGGTGATAAGCACTGGTCGGGTATTTCCCTTGCCATGATCGCTCATGGTTATGAGGTAAAAATCACTCCGCTTCAGACATTGACATTTTATAATGCCATTGCCAATAATGGAAAAATGGTAAAACCCCGCTTCGTAAAGGAGATTCGCTATCATGGCAGTCTGGTTAAACGTTTTGGACCCGAAGTTCTGCAGTCATCCATCTGTTCGCGGTCAACCCTCCGCAAGGCTAAAAAGGTACTGGAAGGTGTTGTGGAAATTGGCACTGCAAGAAACCTCAACAACCCGCAAATAAAAATTGCCGGAAAAACGGGTACTAATCAGATATTCAACAACAAATTCGGAGGTTACAGGACAAGGGGAGTAGTCAGTTACCAGGCCTCATTTGCAGGATATTTTCCGGCAGATGATCCGCAGTATTCCTGCATTGTGGTTGTAAATTCCCCTTCACGCAATGTTTATTATCGGCAACGCAGGTGGCCGGACCGGTATTTCTCGAAATTGCCAAAAAGGTATATGCCACTGCCACCGATATGCATCCTGTGGTGGCTGAAACCGAAGATGCCCCGCCGGATCTCCCGTTTTCCAAAACAGGAAATCGTGATGAACTAAAGCAGGTTTTACGACAGCTCGATGTACCCATCGAAAATAAACGGATTGATGCGGAATGGGTGACTACTGAAAAACAGAATGATGCAGTTGCCCTGAACGGTCGCAAAATTATTAATGGCCTTGTTCCGAATGTAGTTTCCATGGGTGCAAAGGATGCAATATACCTCCTTGAGAATGCAGGTTTGAGGGTACGGCTGATTGGCAGGGGAAGTGTACGGAGTCAGTCGATTGACCCCGGATCACCTGCCCGAAAAGGAGATCAGATAATTCTTGAAATGAGTTTTATTTAGCGGATGATAAAACTGACCGACATATTAAAGGGACTAAATATTCAGGAGATCAGAGGCAACACAAATGTTTCCCTTTCGGATATTACTTTTGATTCCCGTAAAGCAGCTCCCGGTGTGCTCTTTGTTGCTGTGAAGGGGACAAAGACCGATGGCCATGATTTTATTTCCCCTGCTCTTGCTTCGGGATCTGCAGCAGTTGTATGCGAACAAATGCCCGATAATGTTCCGGAAGGATCATGCCTGGTTCGCGTTACGGATTCTGCCTATGCACTGGGCTATCTGGCCTCCGCTTTTTATGACAATCCTTCCCGACGGTTTAAGCTGGTTGGAATTACAGGTACAAACGGAAAAACTACCACAATAACCCTGCTTCACAGGCTTTTCATGGGATTGGGATACCAATCGGGATGTTTCACCACCATCCGAAATTATATTGGCAATTCAACAGTTGAAGCAACACATACAACACCCGATCCTGTTCAGCTGAACAGGATCATGAAAGAAATGGCTGATGCCGGATGCGAATATGTCTTTATGGAAGTCAGTTCCCATGCCCTGGCTCAGAAAAGGGTGGCCGGATTGACTTTTGCCGGTGGCATCTTTTCAAATATCACCCACGATCATCTCGATTATCATAAAACTTTTGATGAATACCTGAAAGCCAAAAAGCTGTTTTTTGATAACCTGCCTGCAGGCAGCTTTGCCTGTATTAACGCGGATGACCGGAATGGAAGGGTCATGGTGCAAAATACCCGGGCCTCGGTCCACTATTATGGGATACGTTCCATGGCTGAATTTAAGGCACGTATCATGGAAAGCCATATAAACGGAACACTGCTCACCATCGACGATCACGAGCTATGGACCCGGTTTATCGGTGAATTCAATGCATACAATCTGCTGGCGGTATATTCAACTGCCATTCTGCTTGGCCAGGATAAGGCAGAAACTTTACGGGTGCTGAGCTCTCTGGATACAGTGGAAGGACGGTTTCAATATTTGCGGTCGGATGAAGGTGTTACTGCCGTAATTGACTATGCACATACCCCGGATGCAATATTAAATGTACTGAAAACCATTGGCCAGATCAAAAAAGGAAATGAAAAGGTGATTTCAGTGATCGGGGCAGGCGGTAACCGTGACAAGACCAAGCGGCCTGAAATGGCTAAAGTGGCAGCCAGCCTGAGCGATAAACTTATTCTCACATCCGATAATCCACGCGACGAGGAACCTGAAGATATCATCAATGATATGAAATCAGGCTTAAATGAGCAGATGCTCCGGAATACGATTATACAGACCGACCGGCGGGAAGCTATACAGAACAGCTTGTATGATGGCAAACAAGGGAGATATCATTCTGATCGCCGGCAAAGGACATGAAACTTACCAGGAGATCAGGGGTGTCAAACACCACTTCAGTGACCGGGAAGTGGTCTCGGAATTGTTCGGTTTAAAATCAACTAATCCTTAATCCGCCGTAGTATGCTGTATTTTTTAGCCCATTATCTGGATCAATTCGATTTCCCTGGCGCCCGCCTGTTTAATTATATTTCCTTCCGGTCAGCAATGGCGATCATCACCTCATTGCTTATTTCCACGTTGTATGGAAAGGTGATTATCCGCAAACTGCAAAAGGCACAGATCGGGGAAACTATCCGTGACCTGGGCCTCGAAGGACAGATGCAGAAGAAAGGCACCCCTACCATGGGCGGATTGATCATCCATGCTTCCATCATCATCCCGGTTGTGCTTTTTGGGAACCTGAAGAACATCTATATGCTTCTGATGATCTTTATAACCGTATGGCTGGGTTCCATCGGATTTATCGATGACTATATCAAGGTATTTAAAAAGAATAAGGAAGGATTGCGTGGCAAATTCAAGGTCTTCGCCCAGATAATTGCCGGCGTGGTTGTCGGGCTCACGCTTCATTTTAATGACAACATCGTGGCCAGGGAAAAGGTGCTTAATATGCATGGCATTCCGATTACCCGCACCATAAAAGGAGAAAAGGGAGAAAAAGCCACGATATCCTATGTAACCCGCGAAGTAAAATCAACCAAGGTGAATGTACCTTTTTTCAAAAACAATGAATTTGACTATGCGAAGCTGGTTTGGTTCCTGGGCGATAAAGCGGCCAAATGGGCATGGGTGGCTGTGATTCTTGCAGTGATATTCCTGATCACCTTTGTGTCGAACGGAACCAATCTCACCGACGGGCTGGATGGACTGGCGGCGGGGACGTCCGCGATCATCGGGCTTACCCTGGGCATCCTGGCGTATGTATCAGGCAATGCCATTATTTCGGATTACCTGAATATAATGTACCTCCCCAGCACGGGAGAACTGGTTGTCTATATTTCGGCATTCATTGGTGCACTTATCGGATTCCTGTGGTACAACTCCTATCCTGCCCAGGTTTTCATGGGCGATACCGGCAGTCTGGCTATTGGAGGCATCATTGCAGTATTTGCCATACTCATCCGCAAGGAATTGCTAATCCCGCTGCTGTGCGGCATCTTCGTTGCTGAAAGCCTGAGCGTGGTTCTGCAGGTGAGCTGGTTCAAATTTACACGAATGCGATTCGGACAGGGAAGAAGGATTTTCCTGATGTCGCCTCTTCACCATCATTTTCAGAAACTCAATTATCCTGAACCCAAGATCGTTACACGATTCTGGGTTGTTGGTATCTTACTGGCTATTATTACAATTGTTACCTTAAAAATCAGATAAAAATGGAAAAACGAATTGTCATCCTTGGGGCTGGAGAAAGCGGAGCCGGAGCAGCCGTATTGGCAAAAAAACAAGGTTTTGAAGTTTTTGTCTCCGATTATGGAAGGATCAAGGATACTTATAAGGAATTGTTATTCAATTATGAAATTGAATGGGAAGAAGGTAAACACACCGAACGGCTGATCCTGAATGCCGACGAGGTGATCAAGAGTCCGGGAATTTCAGAGAAATCCGATATAATCATTGCGATCCGGAAAAAAGGGATCAAGATCATTTCTGAAATTGAATTTGCAGGCCGTTATACGCATGGCCAAAAAGATCTGCATCACCGGTTCAAACGGAAAAACCACCACCACTTCCCTCATCCATCATATGATGCGAAAGGCAGGACTGAATGCGGGTCTGGCCGGGAACATCGGCAAGAGCTTTGCCCTGCAGGTTGCCACGGAAAATTATGATTATTATGTAATTGAACTCAGCAGCTTCCAGCTCGACGGCATGTTCGAATTCAAGGCCGACATTGCCATATTGCTGAATATTACACCCGATCACCTTGATCGGTATGATTACAATATTCAAAACTATGTGGATTCAAAGCTGAGGATCAGCCAGAATCTGAGCGAGGAAGATTTCTTCGTGTATTGCTCCGATGATGAGATCACGATCCGGGAACTCGAGAAGATCGTGATGAAGGCAAAGCAACTCGGTTTTACACTGAAAGAAGCACGTCAGCCCGGGGCCTACATTGAAGGGGATATGATGAAGATCGAGGTGGACGATGAATCGTTTGAAATGTCATTGGCCGAACTCGCTCTGAAAGGAAGACACAATGTATATAATTCAATGGCAGCAGGCATAGCAGGCAGCGTTTTGAAAATAAGAAAACCCATTATTCGTGAAAGCCTTATGGACTTCACAGGGGTTGAACACCGCCTGGAACGATTCATTAAAGTGCATGGCATCGATTTTATAAACGATTCAAAAGCCACCAATGTGAATTCAACCTGGTATGCCCTTGAAAGTATGACAACACCGGTAATATGGATAGCCGGTGGAACCGATAAGGGAAATGATTATAATGAACTGCTGGATCTTGTAAAAACCAAGGTGAAAGCCCTTGTATGCCTTGGTGTTGATAATTCAAAACTGCATAAGGCCTTTGATGGGGTAATCCCGGATATAGTGGATACCCGGTCAATGAAGGAAGCGGTTCAGGCTGCATACAGGCTGGGAAAGAAGGATGATACGGTATTATTGTCCCCCGCCTGTGCAAGCTTTGACCTTTTTGAGAACTATGAGGACCGGGGCCGTCAGTTTAAGAATTATGTAAGGGAACTATGAAAACAGTAAGGAGTAGGGAGTAGGGAGTAAGGAGTAATGAAATAGATACGAACTGAAAAATTTAAGTGAAAAAAAATAAAAACATCATAATGACCCCGAAGGGGTCTGATATCAATAACCGTGGGTGCAACCCACGGAGTGCGGGTAGCAACTGTCAACTAAACTGGAATGTTTAAAAAATACTTCAAAGGTGACCCGGTGATCTGGATAGTGATCCTGCTGCTATCCATCTTTTCCCTGCTGGCGGTGTACAGTTCCACAGGGTCACTGGCTTACCGTTTCCAGGGAGGCAACACCAGCTATTATATACTCAAGCATGCTACCATTCTGGCCATGGGCATTGTGATTACCTATGTTACCCACCTGATACCTTATAAATATTTCTCCCGGATAGCCCAGGTCCTGCTGGTTCTGGCCATACCCCTGCTGATCGTTACGCTTGTTTTCGGTGTTACGCGCAACCAGGCATCACGCTGGCTCAGTGTACCGGGATTAGGACTTACCTTTCAGACATCGGATATCGCCAAACTGGCCATTGTTATGTATATAGCCCGTATCCTTGCAAAAAAACAGGAAAATATAAAGGATTTCAAAACCGCATTCAAACCGATTGTAATTCCGCTGATGTTAGTATGCGTGCTTGTTCTTCCGGCCAATTTGTCTACTTCGATGCTTATTTTTGCCACGGCCTTTATTCTTATGTTTATTGGCCGGATCAACCTGAAACACCTGCTTGGTATGGTGGGTGTTATCATCCTGTTGCTTGGATCCTTTATTGCCGTGGCGCTTTCGTACGACTGGCAGGGCCGGATCGGCACCTGGAAGAATCGTATTGAAAATTATACAAGCTCAGAGGGAGGGGACAGTTACCAGGTTAGCCAGGCAAAGATTGCCATTGTAAGCGGCGGACTTGTGAAACTCAGGCCGGGAAAGAGCATTCAGCGCAATTTCCTTCCGCATCCTTACTCGGATTTTATTTACGCAATTATAATTGAGGAATATGGCCTGGCGGGAGGCGTCGTAGTGCTCGTGCTGTATCTGTGGTTATTATTCAGATCGGCGGTTCTGGTAAAAAAGAGCTCACGAACCTTTCCTGCCTTTCTTGCCATTGGCCTGGCGGTAATGATTACCTTCCAGGCCATAATAAACATGGCCGTAGTGGTTAACCTGCTTCCTGTAACAGGTCAGCCCCTGCCAATGATCAGCATGGGCGGATCATCGCTGCTATTTACCTGTGTTGCCCTGGGCATCATACAGAGTGTCAGCCGCGGTATCAAACAACAGCAGGAAGTATCAGAAGCTATCATAACCGAACAACCCCAACCCAATGGAGAAGAAGTATATAATTAGCGGCGGCGGCACGGGTGGGCATATTTTTCCGGCCCTTTCCATTGCAAACGAGATCAGAAAAAGGGATCACGCTGCCAAAATACTTTTTGTAGGCGCACTGGGAAGAATGGAAATGGAAAAGGTTCCGGCAGCGGGTTATCCGATCATTGGTTTGCCGGTGGAAGGAATACAGCGAAAGCCCGGATTCAGAAATTTCGTGGTACTCTATAAATTGATGGTAAGTCTCGCGAAAGCAAGGCGCATAATAAAGATCATTCAAACCCCAGGTGGTTATTGGCGTGGGTGGATATGCCAGCGGTCCCCTGCTCAGAATGGCCGCCCTGAGAAAAATACCGACAGTGATCCAGGAGCAGAATTCCTATGCCGGGGTAACGAACAGGTTGCTTGCCCGCAAGGCGGCTAAAATCTGTGTCGCCTACGCCGGAATGGAAAAGTACTTTCCTGCTGAAAAGATTGTGCTTACCGGCAATCCGGTGCGCGAGGAAGTCATTCATCACTGATGTGAAACTTTCGGAAGCTTCCGGTTTCTTCCAGCTATCCGGCAACAAACCGGTATTACTAATTCTTGGTGGAAGCCTGGGTGCCCGTACGATTAATAACAGCATCCTGGCCGGCATCAGGGAACTGGAAAATGCCGGCATTGAAGTATTGTGGCAAACGGGAAAGTTGTATTACAACCGCATCCAGGAAGCTATCGCACCCATGCAACTGAAAAACATCCGGTGCCTCGATTTTATTAATCGCATGGACCTGGCCTATACACTTGCCGACGTCATCATTTCCAGGGCTGGTGCAGGAACCATTTCAGAATTGTGCCTGGTGGGAAAACCGGTGATCCTGGTGCCATCGCCCAATGTGGCAGAAGACCACCAGACGAAAAATGCAATGGCCCTGGTACAGCAGCAGGCTGCCCTTATGATCACGGACAAGGAAGCACCGCAGAAACTGGTGAGTGAGGCCCTGTCTTTAATGAATAATGAAGAGCTGAAAATTTCCCTGGGGAAAAATTGCAAAAAAATGGCACTTCCCGGTTCGGCTTCTAAAATAGTGGACGAAATCATGAAACTGACAGCACAAGGTGATTAATCTGGATAACATAAAACAAGTCTATTTCCTTGGAATAGGAGGTATCGGCATGAGTGCCCTTGCCCGCTATTTCAAAGCAAGTGGAATGCAGGTGGCTGGTTACGACCGCACCTGAGACAGAATTAACCCTTTTACTTGAAAAAGAAGGAATTGCCATTCATTATGAGGATGACATCCATCTCATCCCTGCCCTGTTCCGGTCTCCACAAAATACACTGGTTGTTGTAACTCCTGCTGTACCGTCAGATCATTCGGAACTGGTTTGGTTCAAATCTCAGCATTTTGGCGTATTTAAAAGGTCAGAGATACTTGGTTTCATCACCCGAAATAAGAAAACAATCGCCGTAGCCGGTACGCATGGAAAAACAACGGTTTCTACAATGATTGCCCATTTGATGGCCAATGCAGGACCAGGTTGCAGCGCATTCCTCGGAGGTATTTCACGTAACTTCAACAGCAACCTGGTCTTGCAGCCGCAAAGCGAATGGGTAATTGCTGAAGCCGATGAATTTGACCGTTCATTTCTCCGTTTGTTTCCGTACGCGGCTGTTATTACTGCAATGGATGCTGATCATCTGGACATATATGGAGATCTGGCTGAGTTGCATGTGGCCTTTAATCAATTCGTGTCACAAATCGACAGGGAAGGCATCCTGCTCATGAAATACGGATTGCCAGTGCAGGCAGCGTCCATACCAAAACAGGTATTTACGTATTCCCTGCAGGGAAAAAGTGATTTTCATGCCGAAAACATCCGGTTAAAGAACAGGCAATATTATTTCGATCTGAAAGGTCCCGGCATCAGGATATCTGACATAACACTCATACATCCCGGGATGGTGAATGTAGAAAATGCCGTAGCTGCCTGTTCAATGGCGGTTTTATTGGGATTGCCGCACGAAGGCATCCGGAAGGCAATGGAGAATTTTTCAGGCATACAGCGGCGGTTTGAATATCATATCAAAACTGAAAAGCTGGTCTATATCGATGATTACGCACATCATCCGCAGGAGATAGAAGCTACGATCCGTTCGCTCCGCAGTCTGTATCCGGATAAAAAACTCACCGGTATTTTTCAGCCACATTTATATACCCGTACGAGAGATCTGGCGGATGAATTTGCAGAAAGCCTGAATTTGCTGGATTCACTTATCCTGCTTGAAATATATCCCGCGCGGGAACTTCCTATTGAAGGCGTGACGGCCCGGTTAATACTGGATAAGGTAAAACTGGCAGACAAACAGATCTGTGAGCGCGACAACCTGCCGGATCTTCTGAAAAAAACAAAACTGGAGGTCCTGATCACCCTGGGGGCCGGAGACATTGATAAAATGGTGGAACCAATTAAAAAACTATCTGACACAGCGACTGGATTCATGAGACGGATAAAGAACATATTGTTTATTGGTGGGGATCACGGCTTATCTCGTGATTGTCATTGGCTTTATATCCGACAAGGAAAAGTTGCAGCATGTCAGCACGGTTAAAATTCGGATCGCCGACAGCACACAAAACGAGTTTATCCATGTTGCCGAGATCCGCAGATATCTCGACGGGCAGAAATTCCACCTGTCGGGCGTAACTTCAAATACAATTGATCTGGAGGGAATAGAAAGATCCCTGATGTCGCGCCAGATCATAAGCAAGGCAGAAGCTTATATTACCGAGCCGGGGGTACTTCATATCGATGTAAGGCAGAAATCTCCATTTGTCCGTGTTTACAATCGGATGGGCCAGGGCTATTATCTCGACGACATTGGAAATATAATTCCCCTGTCATCCAATTTCAGTCCCTATGTTCTTGTTGTAAACGGAAACATTTCTGAGCCCTTCAGGGTCAACCAGACATTGAATATTTTTAATGTTAAGCATGATTCATTGCCGGCAGCACAGAAGACAATTTACGATGTTTACCAGCTTGTCACTTTTATTCGCCAGGATAAATTCTGGAATTCCCAGATCGAACAGGTGTATGTGAACGGACGCTATGAATTTGAGCTGATCCCCCGTGTGGGTTCCCAGGTGATTGAACTCGGCGGGGTGGACAATTTGCAGGAAAAGTTTGATAACCTCAAACTATTGTATCTGAAAGGTTTCAACAAAATCGGCTGGAATCAATACCAGCGTATTAGCCTAAAATATAAAAACCAGGTAGTTTGTACTAAAAACCAATAACATGAGGCAACGGAATAACATATTAGCAGCTATTGACATTGGCACAACCAAAATTGTGACCATTGTCGGGAGGCTGAATGAAAGCGGAAAGCTCGAAATAATCGGGATGTGTAAAACTCCCTCAAAAGGGGTGAAAAGGGGAGTTGTCCTGAACATCGAAGAGGCGGTGGGCGCCATCCGCTACACGGTGGAAGAGGTGCAAAAACAGGTAGGTTTTGCCATCAAGGAAGCCTATGTGGGAATAGCGGGACAGCATATTAAAAGTTTGCGGAACCGGGGATATATTCTCAGGGATTCCTACGAGGAGGAGATCACAAAAAGTGATACCGACAGGCTTTTGGCTGAAATGTATAAGATATCGATTCAACCCGGGGAAGAAATAATTCATGTGTTGCCACAGAATTATCTGGTAGATAGTGAGTCCGGGGTAAAAAATCCCATCGGCATGTTTGGTAAGCGTCTTGAAGGAAACTATCATATTGTTATTGGTCAAACCACCTCGGCCCGCACAATTGAGCGGTGTGTAAACCGGGTAGGTATCCAGGTAAAGCAAATGATCCTTGAACCACTGGCATCTTCGGCTGCTGTTCTAACCGAAGAGGAAGTGGAAGCAGGGGTGGCCCTGGTTGACATTGGAGGCGGTACAACGGATGTGGCAGTATATTATGATGACATCATCAAACATACGGCAGTGATTCCGTTTGGAGGCAATGTCATTTCAAAGGATGTAATGGAAGGATGTTCGATCCTGAATAAACACGCGGAACTATTAAAGATCCAGTACGGATCGGCGCTTGGCGATCTGGCTGAAGAAGGAAAAGTAGTTGCAGTACCTGGTATCAGCGGACGCGAGCCTAAGGAGGTTTCTGTAAAAAGCCTTGCCTACATTATCCAGTCGAGGATGGAAGAGATCATCGATGCAGTGATCTACCAGCTTGAGGAGTCGGATTGCATGGAAAAGCTTACAGCCGGTATAGTATTAACGGGCGGTGGATCTTTAATGAGGCATCTTCCGCAGCTTGTAAAATACCGCACCGGATTGGACGTACGCATTGGGAAACCCGATGTACAACTGGTGGGAAATGACCTGAAAGAGGTAAATCATCCGATGTATTCAACCAGCGTGGGATTGCTGTTGAAGGGATTTGAAAATGTCAAATACTGAGCCGGTGGCTGAACCAGCTGCTGAACCGGTAGCCAGGGAGCTCATCCCTGAATTTATAGAAGAAAAAGAAGAAAAAGAGGTCAAAGAAATAAAGACGCAAAAAAAGATCGGAGGATTTATTGAATCGATCAAAAATACCTTCGACGGATTTTTTGATGACGGAACTGACAGAAAAATGTAATTAATCTAAACCTAAGGTTATGGACGAAATAATGTATTTTGAACTTCCTGTAAACAGGTCATCCATCATCAAGGTACTTGGTGTGGGCGGCGGCGGAAGCAATGCAGTAAATCACATGTTCCGGCAGGGGATCAAGGATGTGGATTTTATTGTCTGCAATACAGATGCCCAGGCACTGGCAAACAGCCCGGTACCGGTCAAGATACAGTTGGGTGCCTCGCTTACAGAGGGCGGTGGCGCAGGAAATAAGCCTGAGGTAGGCCGCCAGGCAGCGATAGAAAGCCTGGACAATATGGCTGACATACTCACAGCGAACACCAGGATGTTGTTCATTACTGCGGGAATGGGCGGCGGAACAGGAACCGGGGCTGCCCCTGTGATTGCCAAGGTGGCAAAAGAACTGGGTATCCTTACTGTCGGGATCGTTACAATACCCTTCAAAAATGAGGGACCGCGACGTGTAAACCAGGCGCTGGAGGGCATTGGCGAATTGGAAAAACATGTGGATTCCCTGCTTATAATCAACAATGAAAAGATAAGGCAGATCTATGGGGATCTCCGTCTTTCCGAAGCATTCGCCAAAGCTGATGACGTACTGGCAGTTGCAGCCAAGGGCATAGCCGAGATCATCACGGTGCATGGATTTATAAACGTTGACTTTGCCGATGTGAAAACGGTAATGACAAACAGCGGTGTATCCATTCTTGGTACAGGTATGTCATCAGGTGAAGGCCGTGCGATCAATGCCGTGAAGGAAGCGTTGAACTCCCCGCTTTTGAATGACACGGATATTAAAGGGGCTAAAAACATACTGCTCAATGTTATTTCAGGAGAAGAAGAGGTGACAATGGATGAAATTGGCCAGATCATTGATTATGTAAAAGATTGTTCGGGCATTCATACCGACCTGATCTGGGGAAACGGCACCGATCCGGCCCTGGGAGACAAGATCAGTGTAACTATTATTGCCACCGGCTTCAGTGCAGGGAACATTCCTGAATTATACATTCGCAAACGTCAGATCGACACTATTCCACTCGAGGAAAGTCCTTTGCCCGAGGGAGAAGAAGAACGCATCCTGGTTTTAAAGGATGCCCCGACCGGTAAATCGAATCCTCATGCTTCACAACGGAGCCTTGATCTTTTTGATATGCAGGCAGTGGAAAATGATGTTATAAGGGATGTAAGCCGGGTAAGAAAACCTATCGATACCCGAAAGGCAAACGACAGGGTGAACGCAATGAAAAAAGCCCAGGAGGAACTGAGGGATCTCAAACAAAGCGTTCAGCAATCGGACAGGGACATTGAAGAACTGGAAAATACGCCGGCATTCAAGAGAAAGCAGATCCAGCTCGATCCTCAGAAGTTTTCGGAAGAAACGAAGGTTTCAAAGTACTCGCTTACGGATGATGAAAATTCCCAGGTGAAGCTGAGCAAGGAAAATCCGTATCTTCACGGTGCAGTGGACTAGGGACAAGGGACAAGGGACAAGGGACGAGGGACAAGCAGGAATAATTCCGTAGGAATTTAATATCGGTAGAAATGAGAGATGAGAGATGAGAAATGAGAGATGAGAGATGAGAAGGAAAAATCCCTTTAGGGATTGACTGTCGGTAGAAAAAGTCATTCAGTTTTGCAGTTTTGCAGTTTTGCAGTCAAAACAGTTCTGCAGTTCTGCAGTTCTGCGGTTCAGCGGTTCAGCGGTTCTAATTCCCAGAAGCCTGGAAGCCTGGATGCCTAGATGCCTAGAAGCCTAAGCCTAAGCCTAATAGCCTAATAGCCTACAGCCTATCAACTAACAACTAACAACTATCAACTACAATGACACTCTTTGATAAAATCAGCGACGACCTTAAATCCGCCATGCTGGCTCGCCAGAAAGAACGGCTGGAATCACTCCGCGCAATAAAAACAGCCCTTCTCCTGGCTAAGACTGAATCAGCTACCCATGACCTTACTCCTGAGCTTGAACTCAAAATCCTTCAGAAACTGGTAAAACAGCGCAGGGAATCTGCCGAGATTTTCAAATCACAAAACCGGATGGATCTGTGCCAGAAGGAGGTTGATGAAGCAGCCATAATTGAGGAATATCTGCCCAAACAAATGTCGGAAGCCGAACTTGTTCCGCTACTCCGCAGTATCATTGAACGGGTAGGTGCAAGTTCCCCGAAAGATATGGGCAAGGTGATGGGAACCGCTTCAAAAGAACTGGCCGGCAAGGCAGATGGCAAAATGATTGCGGACAAGGTTAAGGAACTGCTTGCGTCCATGTAAGAAAAAAATATGAAGCGATACTTCATGGTCTGGACAGTCAGTGTTATTGCACTGCTGTCAACTGCTTCATTTGTTCGCCCCGATAATCTTCAGCAGATCCTTGAAAAATCTGTAAAGGACTTTCACGGGGTAGCCGGAATTTATGTTTGCAGTCCGGGCAAAAACCTCGTGGCGGGTGTCAACGCAGATACAATTTTTCCAACTGCCAGCATGATCAAGGTGCCGATATTATGTACCCTCTGGGATGAGATTGCATCCGGCAAATTAAACCCTGACAGTGTGGTGCATTTTTATTCCGATTCGCTCCATTATCCATGGAAAGGAGAAGATGCCCTGGGCCGCTTTGCCCCGGGAGAAGACATTTCGGTTAGGCAACTTATGACCCATATGATTACTTTCAGTGATAACCATGCCAGCCTCTGGCTGCAGGCTATGGCCGGAAGCGGTACTGAAATCAACACCTGGCTTGAAAACCAGGGTCTGCATCAAACGAGGGTAAACTCGCGTACCCCCGGGAGAGAAAAGGCCTATGCAATTTATGGATGGGGACAAACCACACCGAAAGAAATGGCCACCCTGATGGGAATGATACGCCAGGGTAAAATTGTAAATCCTGCTATCAGTGAAGTAATATACAGGCATCTCACCCGCATCTACTGGAACGGGGAAGCCCTTTCACAAATTCCGCCAACAGTTCAGGCAGCTTCTAAACAGGGCGCGGTGGACGAATCGCGTTCAGAGGTGGTAATTGTAAATGCCCCGCATGGGGATTATATATTCTGTGTGATCACTAAAAATCAGCAGGATACAAGCTGGGTGAAGAATAACGAAGGGTACCGGCTTATCCGCAATATCTCGGCCCTTCTGTGGAATTATTTTGAACCGGACCTGCCGTATACACCGAATGCGGAAATAGAAAAGTATTTACCTTAAGGATTTACGATCTACGATTTACGATTTACGATTGTTGAAAACGAGCAATCGTAAATCGTAAATCTAAAATCGTAAATTTCAGTTATAGTTCCCGGATCCAGATATTCCGGTACGAAACCGGATTATTATGATCCTGCAGGGAAAGAGGCTCCTTCATGCTATGCGAAATATACTCCGGAAGCCCGATAAAGGGTGTTGTGCCCCGGATTTCGGTGTAATTCTGAATCAAAACACCATTCTGGAGTACCGTTATGTGGGCCGGAACGGCAATTCGGCCATTTTCACTGAACCGGGGAGCCTGGTAAATAATATCATATGCTTGCCATTCACCCGGCTTTTTACAGGCATTTACAAGGGGTATACTTTGTTTGTAGATTGATCCGGCCTGGCCATTGGAATATGTACTATTATTATAGCTGTCGAGCACCTGCAATTCATACCTGTCCTGCAGAAAGATACCACTGTTGCCGCGACCCTGGCCCTCGCCCTTTACCTCGGCAGGGGTGCGCCACTCGATATGCAGCTGGCAATCGCCAAATCCACGTTTTGTTTTGATAGAACCGGTTCCGTTTTTAACAGTCATACATCCGTCAGCCACGGTCCATCCGGCAGGCTCGCCTTTGCTATTGGTCCATTCATTAAGATTTGTACCGTCAAATAAAACAATGGCATCTGAAGGAGGTTTTGTCCCCTCTCCCGGAGTAACAACCGGTGGAACCGGGCTCCAGAGTTCCGTACTTTCGGGATTTTTCTGTACTTGTCCAAATGCAGACAAAACAAATAGATTCGCAACAATAATCAGATTTATCTTTTTCATACTATAAGTAGTTATTTTGTTGTTCAAATATAACAATAATAGGGACTAACCGGTTGTTGAAACCTAGTTTACTGAGAATGGATTTTAACGGCTATAATTTGGAATTCTTTCGGTATTGTTTTTGCTATTCTCAGTAAGCCCTGGTCTTCACCAGATTGATCTCATCGTCACTCTGGTAGACAAAAGCATACCCGTTCCGGGCAGGGACAAAATGACAAATTTCTTCCCTGTAATAAGCATCATTAGGAAGGCGCCGGATGATTGACGTACTCCATTTCACCCTAAGATCTTCATTCAACCTTATAAAAATGAAATGAGAATAGGTATTGCTCATAACAAGGTAACCCCGTGCTTCAGTTTTCAGGATAAAATTTTTGGAGGCATAATTTGAATACGTATTGATAAAAGCAGTATCAATAAAATCACCTGCTGCGTTTATACGATAAATGGCACAGGCACCGGAGGGATTGCTTGTTCCTGAAAACACATACCGGTCAGAAGATTCTTTGATACAATAATTGCCATATTCAAAATTAGTGGGCGAACCAAATGTTCTTTGTAGAATCTCATTTCCATCCCTGTCAACATGCATGAACAGGAAGTCAGGGGAAGAATCATATATTCCGTGTTCTGCAGTCCCGGCTACCAGCAGATCGTCATCTTCGCCCATACTTACCTGGTCCGTTTTGACATTCATCCCTTCGTATATCTTGCTGCGTATCAAATTCCCTGCTGCATCCAGCAAATCAATTCCCAGCGCATAATTACCTGATCCTTCGGGGGGTGTATAACTGCTTATCAGGTAAATATTACCATCGGAACGGCGGATAAGACGGATGAACCATGTCTGGTAACCGGTTGGCACCGGAAATAGTATATGGTTCAGGACTTCACCCTGAGTATCCAGGGTGACAATATACCTTCTCTGATTTGTAAACGTATTTCCACAAACGCCGGCAACGAGGACAGATCCGTTCGATTCTTCAATAGCACATGTTGCGGCGGCATATTTGAATGTATCAATTTTAAACAAAGATGTCCAGACAATTTCACCCTGCGGTTTCATACTGATTACAACAGCATCATATGATATATTAATTTCATTGTCATTATATCCGGCGATAAGGAAACCATCATCCGCTTTCATACTAAAACCATCAAGAACAAAGTAGTTCAAAGGTATTGTTATGGCCTTCTTCATGGTCACAAAGTCTTCCGGTTCATCTCCCGGTTCATGTTTTGAACAGGCAGCAATAAACAGAACAAGGCAAACGAAAATTCCATAGCTGTGGGGCATGATCATTTTCATTGGATCAGGTTTTTATCTATTGTTCGGTTATTCAGGTCAACCGATTTAATATCCAAATTTAAAGATATAAAAATCGGAAAACCTGGCAAATAGACGCTAATACACGTAAGGATGAAAGCATCGAAAGGTGAGCAGGTATTCTTTTAATGTCGACAAACTGATATACACAAAAAAAGACTCCGATCAGAATAATAAAAAAAACCTGCCGGATTAGGGCAGGTTTTGAATAGTCTGAAAGTCATACTAAATTTCTTCACTTCGTTTTTTAAAGCCTCCTCTTTTTGATACCATGACGGAACCTGTAATAATCGCCAGGCAAATTATACCGGTTGTCATTAAACCATAAGAGAAATGGCCCGGCTTCTGGAAGGCAATCAAGACAGGAGCACACAATAATGAAACAAGGTTAATAACCTTGATCATTGGATTAAGAGCAGGACCTGCAGTATCTTTCAAAGGATCACCGACAGTATCGCCAACAACTGCAGCATGATGGGCATCTGAACCTTTACCGCCATACAAGCCATCTTCAATTGTTTTTTTGGCATTATCCCATGCACCGCCTGCACCTGCCATAAAGACTGCAAAGTTGTCCCGAAAGAATTACTCCGCCAAGAAATCCTCCTAAGGCTTCAACACCCAACAAACTACCAACCAGTATCGGTGAAAGCACTGCAATCAGAGCCAGTGGAATAAGTTCTTTTTGAGCAGCAATAGTACAAATATCAACAGCTCGCTGATAATCGGGTTTTACTGTACGTTCAATAATTCCAGGTATTCTGAACTGGCGGCGAACTTCTTCAACAATCAGTGCTGCAGCACGGGTCACTGCATTGATGGTTAAGTGAAGAAAACAACCAGGGGATAACTCCTCCTATAAGGAACCCAATGAAAACCATAGGTACTGAAATACGGATACCTGTTTCAATAAGTTGCTGTGCTTTTTCAAAACCCACTGAATCTGAACTTTGCTTACATCAGTAATGAAGGAACCAAACAATGCGACTGCTGCAATTACAGCGGAACCAATGGCAACACCTTTGGTAATGGCTTTGGTTGTATTTCCTGTGGCATCCAGTGAATCCATGATTTTGCGGGCATCTTTGTCCAGATGGGATAATTCTCCAATTCCGTTGGCATTGTCAGCAATAGGGCCAAAAGCATCCATAGCCACGTTATTCCCGGTTAAGGTCAGCATTCCGATACCGGTCATTGCAACACCATACAATACATATACGATGGGTTGTCCCCAGTAAATAAAAACAGCAGCAAAAATGGTAACTGCAGATTACGAATGTCTGCCATACAGCAACTTCAAATCCATAGCTTAGTCCTTTCAGCAATAAAGTGGCTGCACCGGTTTTTGAATTCCTGGCAATATCTTTTACAGGGCGGTAATGCCCGTCGGTAAAGTGCTTTGTAATCTCATCAAGTACAATGGCCAGGATGATTCCAACGACTACTGAAAGAAATGATCGCCATTCATGAAGGTAGAAAAATGACACTATTCCGAACAGCAAAATACTAATGGCAGCTGAAGTATAGAATCCTTTATTGATGGATTTCAGCGCATTATTGGTTTTGGCATCCTTTTTCCCTTTCACCAGGTAAGTTCCAACGATGGAAGACAATACTCCAATGCCTCGAACCAGGAGGGGAAATATAATCCATGACAGCTCATGCGTCGTAGTATAAAGAACTACACCAAGATATTAAAGTTGAAACAATGGTTACTTCGTAAGATTCAAAAATATCAGCGGCCATACCGGCACAATCACCCACGTTGTCACCAACCAGGTCAGCGATAACAGCAGCATTTCGCTCATCATCTTCAGGCAGACCGGCTTCAACTTTTCCAACCAGGTCAGCGCCAACATCAGCAGCTTTAGTGTAAATTCCACCACCGACTCTCATAAACAGAGCCAGCAGGGTACCCCCAAAACCAAAACCAAGCAAGGTGTCAGGTGAGGCAACACCAAAAATTATAAAGATGAGCGTACCACCAAGTAATCCTAAACCATCAGTGAGCATTCCGGTAACAGTACCGGCGCGATAGGCAATTTTAAATGCTTCACTAAAGCTTCGTCTTGAAGCAGAAGCCACGCGAACATTGGCCTGAACAGCCATTCGCATACCGAACTGTCCGACCATTAGAGAAAAAACAGAACCCATAATAAAGGCTACTGCACGACCAATACCGATTATCAGCTTAAGCGACTGGTCAGAATAACCAACAAAACGAAGTTTTGACTCTTCGGTAGGAGGTACAACATAAACAGACAGGAATAAAACGACGGTGAAAACGAAAATGAGCGGAACAATAGTTCGCAACTGCCGTTTCAGATAGGCATTTGCACCTTCACTGATGCCACCCCAAACATCCTGCATCTTTGCAGTTCCTTTATCACATGCCATAACCTGTCTACGAAGAAACAGGGCATATGCCAGTCCAAAAAATGCTATTACCAATACACCCCAAATGGCGACTACTTCAAATGAACTCGCTCCTGGTAAACTAAACATAGCTTCAAGATTAAAGATTAATACTATAATGTTCTAAAAAATTCATAATTGATGTCTTCCAGTTCAGCCATGGTCGGATAAGGATAATAAATCATTTCATCCATTGAACCAACATAGAATCCGGTTTCAATTGATCTGTAAAGCAAGACTCCATTATAAAACCTGACTACGGTTTTCATCTGTTTTTCATAATCCTTCAGTGTTTCAAGACAGTCTCTTAAATGCCCGATATGTGAATAAGGCAGGTACTCGGCTGAACCACTAAGCGGATTGGTAGCGAGATCACCCAACTTTAACTCAACAAAGAACAGTTTAGGAAGTCGAAATTGGAGAGATCCATCGGTCAAAACCTTTAGGAATTTTGCCGGTGAATATTCACTTACAACCTGAGGGGTAACAGGACATAACTCCTGATACAGATGCAAGGTATTTTTTCCTTCTTTGGAATTATCGTATTCGGAAGGCTTTAATTCAAGAACAACTCCGTGATCAGTTGTCAGATAAAGGCTTTTCAGGGCCTTTAAGGGAATTGACTCCAGTACTCTGTACACTGAAAGATAAACAGAATGTTTGGGAGAACCATCAGGTTGCCGGACACAACGACGCTCCAGGTATTCCATGTCGATCAGATCTTTGATCTGGTCAAGATCGACTTCAAAAAAAATTGCCTGTCCTTTATTGCTTTTTTTTGTGCCGGTAGCCATATAAGCGCCAAATTCAACAGGAGGAAGCATTGAACCGATCAATGCTTCCGGCGTAATTGAAAGGTAGACGTATTTACTCATAATGCTAATTTTATTTAAAAAGTATAGTGAAAATAAGTCAATTAGCTGATAATTATTAATACCAAAATAGTGAATATTCTTCAAATTTCCACCAGCAAATTGAGGCCAAAAAATCCTGGTTTTGTGAATAATATTCTGATAAACCTCTAACTATCAGTTTTAGCATAACTTAAATTTCGAATTGTCAATTAAAATAATTTGGCTGGCTGTCATTACTTTAGTTAAATTACTATCTTTATGGATTTATTTTGAAATAAGTCATGTATTTATTTGTAATTTAAACTATTAGCTCTTACTTAATTTATTAACCAAAAAGCACTATTACCTATGTTGAATAATTTATTCTGGTTAGTTCCGATCGGATCAGCACTGGCTTTGGGATTTGCTTATTTCTTCTTTAGGCAGATGATGAAGGCGGATGAAGGCACCGATACGATGAAAAAGATCGCACTGCACGTGCGCACAGGGGCAATGGCCTATCTCAGGCAGCAATACAAGGTTGTTACTATTGTTTTCTTGATTCTGACGGGGATTTTCGCTATTCTGGCCTATGTTTTAAAGATTCAAAATCCGTGGGTACCTTTTGCCTTCTTGACAGGAGGTTTTTTCAGTGGCCTTTCCGGTTTCTTTGGGATGAAGACAGCCACATATGCATCGGCCAGAGCCGCCAATGCCGCCCAGAAGTCGTTGAATCACGGACTGATCCTGGCTTTCAGGTCAGGTGCCGTAATGGGACTTGTTGTTGTCGGTTTGGGACTGCTTGATATTTCAATTTGGTTCTATGCTTTGAATTATATTATCGGGGCACTTGACAATACCACAAACCTGGCCATTGCCAGTGATCCTTCCATGAAACTGATCATCATTACCACTACCACCCTTACTTTTGGAATGGGTGCTTCCACCCAGGCATTGTTTGCCCGTGTTGGCGGTGGTATTTTCACCAAAGCAGCTGACGTGGGTGCTGACCTTGTAGGCAAGGTTGAAGCCGGAATTCCTGAGGATGATCCCCGCAATCCTGCCACCATTGCAGATAATGTAGGTGATAATGTAGGTGATGTTGCCGGTATGGGTGCTGACCTGTATGAATCTTATTGCGGTGCTATTCTTTCCACTGCCGCACTTGGAGCTACCGGTTTTACAGCTACAGGTATCCTGGCCTCCGGTTATGTCGGATATGATCCTGCCACCACCCAGTTTAATGCAGTCATTGCTCCTATGCTCATTGCAGCCATAGGCATACTGCTTTCAATTCTGGGTATTTTCCTGGTACGTACCAAAGAAGGTGCAACTCAGAAACAGTTGCTCAGCGCACTTAGTGTTGGGGTAAATGTAAGTTCATTCTTTATTGCCGTATTTTCATTGCTTATTCTCTGGATTCTTAAAATTCCCAACTTTGTTGGTGTATGGGCTGCAATGATTGCCGGACTTGCCGCTGGTATTGGAATTGGTAAAACAACCGAATATTATACCTCTTCGGCTTATAAACCCACCCAGGCAATTGCTTCGGCTACAAAGACCGGTCCGGCTACCGTAATTATCAGCGGTATCGGAACAGGTATGATTTCTACTGCTATTCCGGTATTAATTGTATCCACTGCTATCATCCTGGCATTCCTGTTTGCATCCAATTTTAATTTCCTGAATATCAGCATGGGCTTATATGGAATTGGTATCGCTGCAGTAGGTATGTTATCCACGCTCGGAATTACCCTGGCAACGGATGCTTACGGCCCCATCGCTGACAATGCCGGCGGAAATGCCGAAATGAGCCACCTGGGACCTGAAGTTCGCAAGCGTACCGATGCTCTCGATTCACTTGGCAATACTACAGCTGCAACCGGTAAAGGTTTTGCCATTGGTTCTGCAGCCCTTACTGCTCTTGCCTTGTTGGCTTCCTATGTTGAAGAAATCAAAGTGGGTTTGGCCGGCTTCCTGAAAAGGCCGCCGATTTTCTGGCTGCCACAGGTGTACCCATTCACAATGCTTCCATCCAGGATGTGATGAGTTACTTCCATATCGACCTGATGAATCCCAGGGTACTGGTAGGTGCCTTCCTCGGTTCGATGGCTGCCTTCCTTTTCTGCGGTCTGACTATGAATGCAGTGGGCCGTGCTGCCCAGGCCATGGTTGATGAGGTTCGTCGCCAGTTCCGTGAGATAAAAGGTATTCTCGACGGTACAGGAGAACCTGATTATGCAGCCTGCGTGGCTATATCAACAAAGGGTGCTCAGAGGGAAATGCTTTTCCCCTCCCTGCTGGCCATTATTATCCCGGTTGCAACCGGTATTATCTTCGGTGTTGCTGGTGTAATGGGTCTTCTCATTGGCAGTACAGCCACCGGCTTTATCCTGGCTATTTTCATGGCCAATGCAGGAGGTGCATGGGACAATGCAAAGAAATTCATTGAAGAAGGAAATTACGGCGGTAAGGGCAGTGATGCTCACAAGGCTGCTGTAACCGGCGATACAGTTGGTGATCCATTCAAGGATACCTCCGGTCCCTCACTCAATATCCTTATAAAACTGATGAGCATGGTTTCCATCGTTGTGGTGGGAGTTACACTTGCTACCTCTTTGATATAGTGACGAGTGACTGGTGACTGGTGACTGGTGACGCTGACGCCGCCGGTGGAGTCACTGAAAAGAAAAACCTGCAGGTTTACAATACCCTGCAGGTTTTTTTGTTTATTTGAAGGAGGATAGCTCCGGAGATATCCCCCGCTGGCGGGGGCAGGGGGTGGAATTTGGGCCATACTCTGATTTTCTACCAGATGAATCCCTGCAGGAATCCCTGCAGGATCCTATCTCTCTACCTGTCATTGTCCCTCGTCCCTACTTGTCCCTCGTCCCTACGTCCCTGGTCCCTTTCTTAAGATATTCTTCTCGATTTCAGGGAAAATAGATTTCAGGGCAAGTTCCTTTCCATCCCACACGGCATAGGTGAAATTATTGATCCAGTCACCCAGGTTCACAACCTTGCTGTTATTTCCTACCCCCACTACATAGGGAATATGACGGTGACCAAAGATAAAATAATCAAAATGCTCCTTTTTCAGCGTTTCCCGGGCAAAAAGCACCTGGAACTCCTTGTCATCCCCCATATAGGGATCAGCCACGATTCCCTTTGCATACCGGCTGTTTTTCGACCATCGCCGGCCAAAGGCAAGTGCGGCGTTTGGATGGATCCTGGCAAACAGCCACTGTAATATTTTATTGGTGAAAATTCCTTTTAAAAATTTATAGGCACGATCCCCCGGACCCACGGCATCCCCATGTCCGATAAAGAACCGCGATCCATCCAGATCACGGATCACAGGTTCACGATAAATAGTTGCCCCGATCTCAGACGGAAGATAATCATATACCCATATATCATGGTTTCCTGTAAAATAATGAAGCTTTATGCCCATGTCCGACAATTCAGCAAGCTTCCCAAGGAACCTTGTGTGTCCGCGGGGCATCACATGCCTGTATTCGTGCCAGAAATCGAAAATGTCACCTACCATGTATAATTCGGATGCATCCTCCTTGATCACATTGAGCCAGTCAACAAGAAGCTTTTCGCGACGGGCACTCTGTTCAGGCGGATATAATCCCAGATGAACATCCGAAATAAAATAAATCTTCCGTGGGTTAGTCAATGCTTTATCCGGTTATTTTAGCAAATCGTTTAATTTATCTCTCAGCTCTGCCGGGGTGAGGTTTTTTGCCAGGATGGTCACATTATCCTTGCTGATCAGATAATTTGTAGGAATTGATGTGATGTTGTAATTACCAGCAATAATTGAATTCGGATAACGTGTATCAATCAGGCTTACCCATGGAAGTTCATCATATCGTACTGCCCTCCTCCATGCATCGACAGAATTGTCGAATGAAACCTGTACAATTTCAAATCCCCGGTTGCGGAAATCGGGATATACTTTTTTCAGTTCAAGGTTTTGCCTTACACTATTTTGATCACCAGCAACCCAGAAACACAGGAGAACGTATTTGCCCTGGAAATCAGTGAGATTTACCGTATCGCCGGCCATATCAGGCAGTCTTATTTCAGGAAGGGAAGTTGACTTTTGGGCTGACTGGAGCAGTATCTGCGATTTATACCTGCCAATCATGTTGTCGGTATAAGCCTTGAGGGCAGTAACATGCTTTGAACCCGGATAATATTTCTCCGAGAGAATCACTTACAATCCTGAAAAACTGCAGATCTGAAGATTTATAAAACACATATCCGCCGGGCTTGATACTGTTGATACAAAGCATATAAAACTGAAAGCGATTTGTAATGCGTAAGGATATAGGATATTGAGTATTTCCGGTGACTGTCCAGGATTTCACGGTATACTTCATTCAGTTTTAGTCGCATGCTATCCGTCTTTGCCTTATCAAACAAAGCGCTGACAGAATCAAGGGATGCCCTGGTCTTGTTCAGCTTCCTGATCAGAATGGTAACCTCTTCTGAATTAGGCGATCCTTCAATGCTTAGTGAAGAATTCAGATCTTTAAGATCTGCCTTGATTTTAATATGTTCACCCGGTTCCGGAAACAAAACAATCAATTGATCCTTGGCCAGCCGTAACTGATAAAATCCCGGCTCATGCGATTCATAGGTGAAAGAAAACTTGCCGTCACCTTTAAGAACGATTGAATCTGCGGCCTTGCTGTCATATACATTTACCTCATCCAAATGAAGTACCTGTTTATCCGCATTGAGGATCCGGCCCGAAATTTTCACCCTGTCGCGGTTACAGGCCACTAAACCAAGAATACAAAATAGGAAAATTACTTTTTTCATTCTACTTATTTACTAATTAAAACACCTTTTACAGAAAGCCTTGCCAGCCGAAGCTTCAGCGAAGGCGGGTCCCTACAATATCTCCCCTAATATACGTTTCAAATCATCCGGTACAAAATCCTTGTTCAAAATCCTGCCTTCCTTATCCAGCAAATACAAAACCGGTAACTGGTTTATTTTATATGCATCCACCACCGGCGAATCCCAATATTTAAGGTCCGAGACCTGCATGCCTTCAACCTGCAGCTCGGTCATACGCTTTTGCCAGGAATCTCCCGACCGGTCGAGCGAAACCATAAAGAGTTCCAATCCTTTATCCTTGAACTCATTATAAACGGGCAATATTTTTTTAACTGCATCACAACTCTGACTTGACCAGGAAGCCCAAAAAACCAGCAGCACATGTTTTCCCCTGAATTCACGAAGGGATCTGGTATTCCCCTGAACATCCGGAAGTGAAATGACAGGTGCAACCGATCCTGTTTCCAGGTGGATCAGGTTTTTCAGTTCATTCACCTTCCTGTCGAGATCGCGAACTGCTTCCGATTTGGGATACAGGGCAGCGAGATTTGAATCCACCTGCTGATAATACCTGAAATCGGTTTTATAATCAAATACAGGAATATCCCTGCCCAATTGCTGGTATAATGCCATCAGGCTTGCCAGTGAGTGCGGATTTTCTTCAATGAGCTTAATGGAAAAGTTTCTATGCTCCTGACACAATACTTTTGTACGTACTGTCAATATGGAGCTTTATTTTTTCGAATCCGGGTTGTCCAACCCCATTTTCATAAGCTGTACTGATCTCTGTAATCTTAACAAGGGTTTTAGCCTGCATGGAAACCATTTTCTGGATTAACCTTGAATCCTTGGAACCTTCAACCAGGTAATTATTTTCAAAACCCGGCACCTCGGCACGGACCCTGAAGTCATCCCCCGGGTTGATAATGAGGTTTATATAATGTTGTGGCTGGATATAGACAATATAAAAATCAGGCTGTTCAGTATAGCCTTCCAGGAGATATATTCCTGATTTATCCGCTACCGCAGAATCTACCTGTATGGTTCCGGTAAGGGTTCTCCTGGCCAGGTGCAGGGTTTCGTTTTTGACGCCATTAACCGTCACCCTTATCTTAAAATTATGCTTATCCCCCGAACAGGAAGAAATCAGGAAGAGGATACAAGCGGCAATATTCAGTATGCGCATATTACAAAAATATGAAGGTCTCAAATTTAAATTATTCCTGGATAATATTCAGAACATTGATGGGTAATTTAGTGTTACCTTTGCAATGAAAAATCCTAACCATAAATATGCGGGTATCGATATTTTTTAATATCTTGGTTTATTAAATCTTATAAGGAATGGCCTATCTAAAATTCGACAAATCTCAGCTCATAAATCTTGAATACTCCTTAAGCAAGGAGTTTGTTCGAAGTAACCGTGCCGGTTCTTATTCCTCCACCACGCTCATCTATTGTAACACCCGTAAATACCATGGTTTACTGGTTTCTCCCATGGAAAACCTGGATGGTGACTGTCACGTCTTACTTTCTTCCTTTGATGAAACTATTATTGAAAAGGAAGACGAATTTAACCTGGGAATACATAAATACCAGGGTGATATATATAGTCCCCGGGGTCATAAATATGTACGGGATTTTCAGGCCGATCCTTCACCCACAATCGTTTACAGGGTGGGCGGCGTAGTAATGACCAAAGAAAGCCTGCTTGTGGAAAAAGAAGAGCAGTTGCTGATCAAATACACCATTAACGAATCGGATACCCCGATCCGTCTCAGGTTCAGGCCATTTTTAGCTTTCCGGAATGTGCATACGCTCAGCAAGGCAAACCTGTATGCAAATACCACGGGTTAAGTTTATTCCGAATGGTGTAAAAGCAAAGCTCTATGAAGGCTATCCGTTTTTGCACATGCAATTTTCACACAAGGCGGAATTCATACCTGCCCCCGACTGGTATTACGGAATTGAATACAACAAGGAACTCAGAAGAGGCTATGATTATAAAGAAGACCTGTTTGTTCCGGGATATTTTGAAATAGGAGTAAAAAAAGGCGATGTGATCTATTTTCTCAGCTTCTACCAGCGAGACCAATCCGGACTAACTTAAAACGCAGATTCACCGTTGAACAGGGAAAGAGAATACCGCGCGACAGTTTTAAGAATTGCCTGATCAATTCGGCACAGCAATTCATTGTTAAGAAAGACAAAAAGACCGATATCATTGCAGGATTTCCATGGTTCGGAAGTCGCGGAAGAGACACCTTCATTGCACTTCCCGGACTCACCCTGGCCATTGGTGATGTCACTACATGCAAGGAAGTGCTCGATACCCAGGTTAATAAGATGAAAAATGGCCTGTTCCCCAATATGGAAGGAAACGAAATTCCGGCATTTAAAACCGTGGATGCACCCTTATGGTTTATTTGGGCGGTACAGCAATATACCAAATCCGTTAAGTCATATGCTACCATTTGGCGCCAGTTATGGAAAGGCTATGACGATCGATCCTGGAAGCATACAGGGAAGGAACATCCTTTGGCATTGCAATGCATGAGAATGGACTTGTTTTCGCCGGACAACCCGGAAAGGCACTGACCTGGATGGATGCGGTGGTAAATGGAAAACCTGTGACACCGCGGGTAGGTTTTGCGGTAGAGATAAATGCCCTGTGGTATAACGCGGTTTGTTACTGTCTCGACATGGCAAAGAGGGCAAAAGAGGAAGATTTTGTCAGGGAATGGGAAAAGTGGCCTGCCATTATTAAGGAATCCTTTACCAGTACCTTCTGGGACAGTAAAAAGGCATATCTGGCCGATGTTGTTAATGACAGCAACAAGGACTGGTCTATCCGGCCCAATCAGATCATTGCTGTTTCAATGGACTATTCCCCCCTTGAAATAGAAGTCAAAAAAGCTGTTTTAACGCTTGTCGAAAGAGATCTGCTTACCCCCCGGGGACTTCGTACTCTCTCACCAACCAACCAGAACTACAAGGGAATTTACAAGGGCACTCAGGAACAAAGAGACCTGGCCTATCATCAGGGAACAGTATGGCCCTGGTTGCTTGAGCATTTTTGTGAAGGATACATGTCACTGCATAAGGAAAGCGGAATGGGCTTTCTCGAAGGCCTTATCAATGGGTTTGAACCGGTGATGACGGAACTGGGAATCGGAACCATCCCCGAGATATTTGACGGCGATCCCCCGCACAGGGCAAGAGGCGCCATATCACATGCAGCCAGTGTGGCTGCATTACTCCGTATCATTGAAAAATATGAGAAATTGAAAGAGAAATTTCAGGACATCAGTAAAACCACTTTAACAAATTAAAATCTATGCGTGTATTGATGTTTGGATGGGAATTTCCACCCCATATATCCGGAGGGCTTGGAACTGCATGTTATGGGCTCACCAAAGGATTGCACAGCGTTGGCGTGAACGATATTATTTTTGTTGTTCCCAAAGCCTATGGTGATGAAGACACAAGCAAGGTAAACATAATTGATGCCGGTGAGATCGTAGTCAGTGACCGGATTATAGATTACAGCACCTTCTTCCAGAAAATGCACTTTATTGAGGTGGGTACCTCCCTAAAACCCTACTCCACACCTGAAGAGTATGAAAAAGTTACTGAAGAGAACCAGGAGAAAGCAAAATACCTTGTGCAGTCGTCCTTTTCAGGAAAACTAAGTTTTTCCGGTGGTTATGGCAATAACCTTTATCAGGAGATCGCCAATTATGCCGTAATCGGTTCCATTATTGCACAACAGAATGAATTCGATATTATTCATGCACACGACTGGCTGGCCTATCCCGCAGGCATTGCCGCCAAACTGGTATCAGGGAAACCCCTGGTGGTTCATGTTCATGCAACGGATTTCGACCGGAGCGGAGGAAGTGTAAATCCCGGCGTATACGAAATTGAAAAATCCGGAATGGAAGCAGCCGACAAAGTGATTGCCGTAAGCAACCTCACCAGGAACATCATTATCGAAAAATATGGAATTGATCCTGAAAAGGTGGTTACTGTTCACAATGCCGTTGAGCCGATTGCCGACCGGGAGCTTCAAAAGCTGGCTGCAAAAAGCATCGACGACAAGATCGTAACCTTCCTTGGACGTGTTACCCTTCAGAAAGGCCCCGAATATTTTATTGAGGCTGCAAGCCTTGTGTTGCAGAAAATGAGAAATGTCAGATTTGTCATGGCTGGCAGTGGCGATATGTTAAACCGCATGATTACACAGGTTGCCCGGCTTAAGATGGGTGACAGGTTTCATTTCACCGGATTTCTCAAAGGCGATGATGTGTATCATATGTTTGCGCTTTCTGATGTTTACGTTATGCCCTCCATATCCGAACCTTTCGGTATATCGCCACTCGAAGCTATGCAATCGAATGTTCCGGTTATTATTTCAAGGCAATCAGGTGTTTCAGAAATTCTGAATCATGCCATTAAAATTGATTTCTGGGATATTCATGCCATGGCTGATGCAATTTATGGATTTCTGAATTACGAAGGTTTGCCGCTTATGTTCAAAAAACATGCCCGTGAAGAGGTTGATAATCTAAAATGGGAGCATGCTGCAGCCAAAGTAAAAGAAGTATACCTGTCCATACTTAAATAATGACACCCTTATTGTAAACCGCATGAGAACCATTTGTCTGTATTTCCAAATTCATCAGCCATTCCGGTTGAAACGCTACCGTTTTTTCAATATTGGTAACGATCATTACTATTATGATGATTATCTGAACGAATCAATCATATCGAGCGTAGCCCAAAGAAGTTATCTGCTTGCAAATAAGGCTATTAAACAAATCATCAAGGAATACGGTACCAAATTCAAAGTAGCTTTTTCAATTTCCGGTATAGCTCTTGATCAGCTTGAATTATATGCTCCCGAGGTAATTGAAAGTTTTCAGAAACTGGCGAAAACCGGTTCAGTTGAATTTCTGGCTGAAACCTATTCCCATTCCCTGGTTTCCCTGAAGAACAAGGAGGAATTCAAGCGTCAGGTTAATGAGCACAGGCTGAGAATTAAACAGCTTTTTGACCAGGAGCCCACCGTTTTCAGGAATACAGAACTGATTTATTCTGATCAGATTGGTGCGGATGTGGCAGAGATGGGATTTAACGCCATGCTCACCGAGGGTGCCAAACATGTGCTGGGTTGGAAGAGTCCGAATTACCTCTATTGCAATTCAATTAATCCACGGTTGAAGGTTTTATTGCGCAACTTCAGGATCAGTGATGACATTGCCTTCCGCTTTTCAAATTCCGCATGGTCGGAATTTCCGCTGACAGCTGAAAAATTTACCGGGTGGCTGAAAAAGATGGACAAGAAGGAGGAAACGGTAAACATTTTTATCGATTATGAAACCTTCGGAGAGCATCAGTGGATGGAATCGGGAATATTTGATTTTCTGAAGGCTTTACCCGGAATGGTGTATAAAAATACCAATTTCATTTTTAGCAGTCCGTCTGAAATTGCACGGGAGCTTCTTCCCATTTCAACAATCAGTGTACCCTACCCCATTTCATGGGCGGATGAAGAGCGTGATCTAACGGCCTGGCTTGGAAATGAAATGCAGGTGGATGCTTTTAACCGCCTTTACTCGTTTACCGACAAGGTTAACCGGTGCAATGATGAAAAGATCAAAAAGGACTGGAAATATCTTCAGGCAAGTGACCATCTGTATTATATGGCTACCAAGTTTTTTACGGATGGCGCCTATCATGCCTATTATAATCCCTATGAATCCCCGTATGAAGCCTACATAAATTATATGAATGTTCTGAGTGATTTTGGCAACAGGCTTTTCAAACTGGTCCCTGAAACAAGCAAGGATGTAGAAATTGCAGAACTTGTTCAAACCCTGGCTCAAAAAGACGACCTGGTTAAAAAATATGAGGCAGAGATCAAATTGCTGAAATCCTCCAAAGAAAAATTCGTATCCACAACAAAATCCTTAAAGCCGCCATCCAAAAGCAAATCCAAACGCGCTGTAACAAAAAAGGAAACTATTTCAGGCAAAGCAGGCAAAAAATAAAAACACATATCGTACTTTCGCAGCCTTTAACCTGAACGTTACATCGAGTCATATCTTTTGAACTAACGAAATGTTTATGAATAAAAATCTATTGTTCCCTGATTACCTGTTTGAAGTTAGCTGGGAAGTTTGCAATAAGGTAGGTGGAATTCATACTGTAATTGCCACCAAAGCACTTACCCTGGTTAACGAATTGCACAACAATCTTATTTTGATAGGACCCGATCTGATAAAGGAAGATTCGGGTGGAAATCCAGAATTTATAGAAGACCCGCAACTTTTTAGTGCCTGGAAAAAGCAGGTGGAATCAGAAGGACTTAATCTCAAAATAGGCAGGTGGAATATCAACGGTTATCCAATTGCCATTTCACTTAATATTTCCAATTGTATTCCTGATAAAGACAAGATTTTCTTTGAATTCTGGGAAAAATACAAACTTGACTCCCTGCCCGGACAATGGGACTATATTGAGCCCGCTTTATTCGGTTATGCTGCCGGCCGGGTGATTGAAAGCTTTATCAAATTCAACCTTACAACATACGACAGGATCGTTGCCCATTTTCATGAATGGATGACAGGAACAGGAATCCTGTATCTGAAAGACAGGCTGCCTCAGGTAGGAACAGTGTTTACAACGCATGCCACGGCAGTAGGCACGATCATTGGCCGGAAATAACCAGCCCCTCTACAAGAATCTTCATTCTTACAATGGAGATGAAGTAGCCAAGGAATTCAATCTCATTTCCAAACAATCTGCTGAAAAGTTGTCAGCCCAGATGGCAGATTCATTCACTACAGTGAGTGATATTACTGCCAGGGAATGCAGCCAGTTTCTTCAGAAGGAGGTGGATATTGTAACACCGAATGGTTTTGAAGACACATTTGTTCCTTCAGGTAATAAATTTGCCCTGCGCCGGAAGGAAGGCCGGAAGAAACTTCTTGAAGTGGCTGAATCCATGTTAAATGAGAAATTTGGAGACGATGTGTTTGTGGTAGCTACCAGCGGACGATATGAATTCAGGAATAAGGGGATCGACCTTTTTATCGATGCGCTGGGCGAATTAAACAGATCACCATCCCTCACAAAGCCCATTCTGGCCTTCATTCTTATTCCGGCAAACCATTATGGGCCACGCAAAGACCTTATAAATAAATTACCCAATACCGACGGCGCTTTTGGCTCGAAATACCTGACCCATAACCTTCACGATGCAGAATGGGATCCTATCCTGAACCGCATCAAACAGGCAGGTCTTTTTAACGGCTCCTCCGATAAGGTGAAAGTCATTTTTGTGCCTTCATACCTGAACGGCAATGATGGAATTTTTAACCTGCCCTATTATGATTTGCTTATAGGACTTGATCTTACCGTCTTCGCATCGTATTATGAACCATGGGGATATACCCCTCTGGAAAGCCTTGCATTCTCGGTCCCGACAGTCACTACAACACTTGCAGGATTTGGTTTGTGGATCAATAATACCAATGCCGGTTCACTCAGTTGCATTGATGTTATTGAACGCAATGACGACAATGATGTTGATGTGATAAATAACGTTGTGAAATCAATACGCAAAAAATGCGAGCTTACCGCTGATGAGATGGATAACGCAAGAGATAAGGCGTATGAGGTATCCACGCCAGGTCTTGTGGAGCTCGTTGATTTCATATTACCGGAACGCTTATGATATAGCTCTCCAGCAGGTAGCCAAACGAATAGACCGTTTTGTTAAGATTGAGGAGAAACAGACTGAAGTGATCCAGGAATTAATCGGCCCGGTGGACATCAAGCCGTCCTGGAAGAGGATCATTATTAAATCCAAGCTACCGGAAAAACTGCATAAACTTTCCGAAATCATTAAGAATTTATGGTGGACCTGGGATGATGAAGCCCAGGAATTATTCGAGGTGATCGATCCGGAAATCTGGCAGAAATGCGATCAGAATCCGGCCATCCTTTTTGAACAGGTTAAATATGGACAGCTTGTTGAAATCAGCCAGAATGCAGAATATACCGACAAGCTCGACCGGGTGTATGAACGTTTTGAAAATTATGTAAATCTTCCAAAAAATCCTGACTTTCCGCGGATAGCTTATTTTAGCATGGAATACGGTTTTCATTCATCAATGAAGATATATTCAGGCGGCCTGGGAATACTGGCAGGCGATTATTTGAAAGAGGCCAGCGACCAGAACACCAATCTTGTAGGGGTAGGACTTTTATACCGCTATGGATATTTCAGCCAGATGATCACCACCCGGGGAGAACAGCAGGCAATCTATGAATTTCAGCATTTCTCCAAGCTGCCGGTTAAGCCTGTGCGCGATGACATGGGAAATTTCATCACGCTCACCGTTGTGTTTCCTGGCAGACCGCTTCATGCCCGGATCTGGGAGCTCAGTGTGGGTCGCATCAAACTTTATTTGCTCGACACCGATTTTGATGCCAATATAGAAGAAGACAGGGGAATAACTCATACACTTTACGGCGGGAACAACGAAAACCGTTTAAAGCAGGAACTTCTGCTGGGAATTGGAGGGATCAGGGCACTCGAGTTACTGTGTATCGTGCCTGACCTGTACCATAGCAATGAAGGACATAGTGCATTTATCGGACTGGAGCGCATGCGGAATTATATGCAGCAGGCCAATCTCACCTTTCATGAAGCAAAAGAAATTGTTCGCAGTTCCACACTTTTCACCACCCACACACCTGTTCCTGCAGGTCATGATGAATTTGAAGAGGAATTGCTCAGGCAATATATCGGGCATTACCCTGAACGGTTAAGGATCAACTGGAATGACCTGATGGGCCTTGGCCGTTCAAACGTAAACGCATGGGGTGAAAAGTTCAATATGAGTTTTCTTGCCGCACATCTTTCCCAGGAAATTAACGGCGTAAGTATGCTTCATGGCACGGTAACCCAGCAATTATTCTCAAAATTATGGCCCGGCTATCTTCCTGAAGAATTGCATATCGGTTATGTGACCAATGGGGTACACTATAATACCTGGACTGCCAAAAGCTGGAAAAAACTTTACAGGGAATCATTCGGTGATAATTTCGAAAGTAACCTTTCGGATGTGGATTACTGGCAAAAAATATATAATGTACCTGATAACAGGGTATGGGAAATAAAACAGAAACTGAGGTCGCGTCTGATCAATACAATCAAGGACCGGTTTAAGGAAAACTGGGTGAAACGCCATGAGGATCCGAGACGAATTGTAGCCATTAATCATCAGTTGTCTGATAAGGCCCTTACCATATGCTTTGCCCGGCGCTTCGCTACTTACAAGCGTGCGCACCTTCTTTTCCGGAATCCCGAAAGGCTTGCCCAGATTCTCAATATCCCGGGCAGGCCCGTTCAACTTATATTTGCCGGTAAGGCGCATCCAAATGACAGAGCCGGACAGGACCTGATCAAAATGGTGGTTGATATTTCCAAAAGGCCTGAGTTTTTAGGGAAAATCGTTTTCCTTCAAAACTATGATATGTCCCTTGCCAAGATCATGGTGCAGGGAGCCGACATATGGCTTAACACCCCTACCCGGCCACTGGAAGCATCCGGAACAAGTGGTGAAAAGGCGGTGTTGAACGGTACTCTTCATTTCAGTGTTCTCGACGGATGGTGGGTGGAAGGTTATCAGCCTGAAGCCGGCTGGGCCCTGACAAACGAAATTACCTATGAGGACAATAACCTGCAGGACGACCTTGATTCGGAAATCATTTATTCCCTGCTCGAACAGGAGATCATCCCTGCTTTTTACGACAGGAATAAGACTGATGTTCCTGAGACCTGGGTGCGCTATATGAAAAATTCCATTGCTTCCATTGCACCTCATTTTGTTACAAGCCGCATGCTGCATGACTATAATCAACGCTTTTACAGCAAATTGTTCAGCCGCACAAAGGCGATGGCAGAGGATGATTTTGAGATGGCAAAACGTATATCATCCTGGAAAAAAAGAATCAAGAGAGCCTGGAGCAATATCAGTGTGGTGGATTATTCGGTTTTCAGCAATGGCAGCGAAGCCTTTGAAATGGATCATGCTTACCAGGGAAGGATTGTGCTCGATCTGAATGAGATTTCACCTAATGATGTGGGCGTTGAACTGGTGATTACTGAAAACGGTGAACGGATGATCGCCACCCATGCATTTACACTCGACAATTCGAGTGTGGATAAGGCGGTGTTCAGGGCCGACATAATTATTAAACAGCCAGGTACCTTTAACTACGGAATACGCATCTTTCCAAAAAATGAGAATTTACCACACCGCCAGGATTTTAACCTGGTGAAGTGGATTTAGGCTTGGATAGCTGGAATAATCATTACGTTAAATAAAATTATGAACCGTGCCTGGAAAATAAAGGAGGGTTATCATACGGATATGCATGAACTTACCGAAGCACTTGAGGTAAGTCCCGTGATTTCTACCCTTCTTTACCAAAGAGGAATTCGCACATTTGACCAGGCCAAGGCATTTTTTCGCCCTGATTTGAGCAGGTTATATGACCCTTTTCTGATGACAGACATGGAAAAGGCCGTAGAAAGACTGCAACGGGCTATCAAAAACAAAGAGAAGATACTCGTGTATGGCGATTATGATGTGGACGGCACCACTTCAGTTGCCATGATGTATTCCTTCATTCGCCGGTACCATGAAGATGTGGACTATTATATACCGGACCGGTATTCGGAAGGATATGGCATTTCTCTTGCCGGGGTGGATTATGCCATCCAGCATCGTGTATCACTTATCATCGCACTGGATTGCGGAATAAAATCCGTTGAAAAAGTAGCCTATGCCAGTGAAAACCAGGTAGACTTTATAATTTGTGATCATCATACTCCCGGTGATGTGTTGCCTGCAGCTGTTGCCGTGCTGGATCCGGAAAGGCCAGACGGAGGATATCCCTTCCGGTATCTTTCCGGGTGCGGAGTAGGTTTCAAATTTTTGCAGGCATATGCACTGAAAAACAATATACCGTTTTCCGATATCACCGAATACCTCGATTTGCTGGCCGTAAGTATTGCTTCAGACATCGTTCCCCTGGTGGATGAAAACCGCATCCTTGCTTATTACGGTCTCAAAAAGCTGAATGAGAATCCCTCCATGGGACTCAAGGCCATCATTGCAACTGCGGGATTGGATGGAAAGAATATTGCCGTGGATGACATCGTTTTTAAGATCGGACCGCGTATTAATGCGGCCGGCCGGATCGAATCAGGAAAACAGGCTGTTGAACTGCTCATTGCAGATACCCCTGAAAGCGCTTTCACCCATTGTGAAAAAATCAACCTTCATAACCAAACCAGGCGGAATATTGATAAACTGATGACTGAGGAGGCACTCCAGGAAATAAGCGCACGATCAGATAAATACAAATACTCAACTGTATTATATAACCCTGCCTGGCATAAGGGAGTTGTCGGAATTGTCGCATCCCGTCTCATCGAAAGTTATTACAGGCCGACAATTATCCTCACAGAATCAAACGGGTTTGCGACAGGTTCGGCGCGTTCCATTCCGGGATTCAATTTATACCAGGCTATCACCGAATGCGTTGACCTGCTCGAAAGTTATGGTGGACACATGTATGCGGCAGGCCTTACACTAAAAATAGAGCACGTTCAAAAGCTCACCGATCGTTTTGAAGAGATCGTCAAGAACACGATCACCCCGGATATGATGATCCCCCAGATTGAGATTGACGCTGAACTGAATTTCAAAGATATAACACCCAAGCTATTCAGGATAATCAGGCAATTTGAACCCTTTGGACCTGAAAATTCCAATCCTGTTTTTTTTGCTGAAAATGTGTCTGACAACGGATATGCCCGCCTGGTGGGTACTGAGGATGTGCATCTTCAGCTGGGATTGATCCAGGAAGATTCGCCCTTTAACAACTACAGGGCAATTGCTTTTAACCAGGCTTCCTATTTATCGAAAATTAAGAACGGAGCAGCATTTGACATTGCTTATACACTGGTGGAGAATAGTTTCAGGGGAAATACCACCATCCAGTTAAACATCAAGGATATAAAAATTGAAAATCGTTAAAATGCACTATTTTTGCGACGATTAATCCTGCAAAAAAGATGCTGACAGCAACAAAATCCATAATTGAAAAAGCCTGGGAAGATCGTTCCTTGCTTGATCAGGAAGAAACAAGGAATCACATCCGACAGGTCATTGAATGGCTCGACAAGGGAAAAATAAGAGTAGCCGAACCATCAGGCGATAAATGGATAGTCAATGAATGGATTAAAAAAGCTGTCATACTCTATTTTCCAATGCAGCCAATGAAAACCATTCTGGCTGATCCCTTCGAATATCACGATAAAATTGATCTGAAACACGGATACCGTGAACTCGGAGTGCGCGTTGTACCCAATGCCATTGCCCGGTACGGTTCCTACATTGCTGCGGGAGTCATCATGATGCCCTCTTTCATCAATATTGGCGCATACGTTGATTCCGGGACAATGGTGGATACATGGGCCACAGTAGGCTCCTGTGCACAGGTTGGAAAAAATGTTCACTTAAGCGGCGGTGTGGGTATCGGCGGTGTGCTTGAACCTGTACAGGCTGCTCCGGTTATTATTGAGGACAATTGTTTTATTGGATCGCGATGCATTGTGGTGGAAGGTGTGCATGTGGAACGGGAAGCCGTTCTGGGCGCGAATGTGGTACTCACCGGTTCAACAAAGATCATCGATGTATCAGGTCCTGTACCCGTGGAATATAAAGGGGTGATTCCCTCACGATCTGTGGTGATCCCGGGTACGATCCCCAAGAAGTTCCCTGCCGGGGAATACCAGGTACCTGTAGCCCTGATCATCGGAAAACGAAAGGAAACTACCGATCTCAAAACTTCCCTCAACAATGCTTTGCGTGAATATGATGTTTCGGTTTGATACGAATAAAATATGCGAATAGGATTTGATGCAAAACGCGCCTTTTTCAATAAAAGCGGACTCGGGAGTTATAGCCGGAATCTGATTCAGGGACTGGCCAAAAAATATCCGGAAAATGAATATGTATTATATACACCCGGAACTAATCCCGACCTGTATGAACCTTTCCAGGAATGTTTTAATATTAAAGTTCCTCAACGTTTTTATCATCGCATATTCCGGTCATACTGGAAAAGCTTTTTTGTATCAAAACAGCTGCCACGCGACAGAATTGAAATATTTCATGGCCTGAGCCATGAACTGCCCTATAACTTTCCGGTAAAGCAGGTTAAATCCGTGGTTACCATCCATGATTTGATCTTTCTTCGTTTACCGCATTTGTACAGGACAATTGACCGCACCATTTATGAGCGCAAATTCAGGTATTCATGCCATGTTTCAAACCGAATTATTGCTGTAAGTCAGCAAACAGCCAACGATGTGGTTGAATTCTTTAAAATAGAGCCAGGCAAGATTGATGTGGTTTACCAGGGTTGTAATCCCATGTTCAATAACGAAGTGTCGCTCATTGAGAAAGAAATTCTGCGGATGAAGTATCTTCTTCCCAAGTCATTTATTTTGTATGTGGGCACCATTGAAGAGCGCAAAAACCTGCTGACACTGATCAAGGCACTTCATTACGGTAAAATTGATATGCCTCTTGTTGTGATCGGTAAAAACACACCCTATTTGAATAAGGTCATTGAATTTATCGAAAGGCACAGCCTGATCAATATAATTTTCTGCGACATAGTGCAGAACCAGGATCTTCCCGGTATATACCAGCTGGCCGATCTTTTTGTTTACCCCTCCATATTTGAAGGATTCGGAATACCCATTCTTGAAGCCCTGTATTCCAAAGTACCCGTCATCACATCCAAAGGAAGCAGTCTGGCTGAGGCTGGCGGTAAATACACCCTCTATGTTGATCCAAACAATGTGGAGGAAATGTCAGCTGCCATTAAGAAAGTATTATTTGACAGGGAGCTTCAGGAAAGGATGAAACTGGAAGGGTATAAGCATGCCCGCGGATTTGATGAGGACAAAGTAGTTGCAAATATTATGGATGTGTATCTTAAAGTAATGAAGAATGGATAAAGAGATCTCAGCAGCATTGGAAACGCTTCAAAAAGGCGGAATTATCCTTTATCCTACAGATACAATCTGGGGAATAGGATGTGATGCCACCAACAAGGATGCAGTGTCAAAAATATATAGCATAAAGCAACGCAAGGATGAGAAAAGTATGCTCATTCTGCTGGATGATGCTGAAAAATTGTATGATTACGTAAAGCAGGTGCCCGATATAGCCTGGAACCTGATTGAAGTGACTGACAAGCCACTTACCCTTATTTACCCCGGTGCACAAAATCTGGCCGAAAACCTTATTGCGGAAGACGGTTCCATCGGCATTCGCATTGTTAAGGATGAATTTTGCCGGAAACTGATCAGCCGTTTCCGCAAACCCATCGTTTCTACCTCAGCCAATATAAGTGGAATGCCCTGGCCACCCAATTTTCAGAAAATAGACAGGAGTATTCTGAAGCTCGTGGATTATGTTGTAAATTACCGGCAAAAAGAAGAAACACGGGGAAAACCTTCAGGGATCATCAAACTGGGTCCTGCCGGAGAAGTGCTTGTTATCAGGGAATAATTCTGGGTATGCCGGATTTCCATAAAATATTGATCATCAGGTTGAGTTCAATTGGTGATATTATTCTCACTACCCCTTTGCTCCGCTCGATCAGGAAGACCTATCCGGATGCTTCGATAACTTATATCACAAAAAAACAATATGCCGGCTTACTGGCTGATTCCCCTTATATCAGTGATCTGATTGCCTTCGATAAATCGGAAGGATTTCGAGGATTAAGAAAGATCAAACGCAGGCTGAGAAGCCAGCATTTCGATGCTTACCTTGACATACATAAAAACTGGAGATCCCGGTATTTGCGATTTGGACTGGGAGCCAGATTAATTACAACCTATCCGAAATACATAATCCGGCGCGCATTTCTTGTTTGGTTTAAGATTAATTTCTACAAGCATATCAGGCCGGTTTACCTGCGCTATTTCGAAGCCGCCCGTAAATTAGGCGTACAATATGACGGCGAAGGATCAGAAATTCATTTTCCCACTGCCGCAAAGGAAAAAGTAACCGGAATTCTATCTTCCCTGGGGTATAAGTTCGATACACCCCTGGTAGTGATGTGCCCGGGTGCCACCTATTTCAATAAAAAATGGCTGGCCGACGGATTTGTCAAAACAGCCCGGCACCTGATGTTTGAAAGATCCGCCTTCGTTATTATCCATGGCGGCCGTGATGACAAAGATCAGTGTGAAAATATTGCCGCTGAAATTGGTCCGGGCGCTTTCAGCCTGGCCGGCACATTAAGCCTGCCGGAGTCAGCCGCCCTGTTTAGGATTAAGTACCCTGGTCATTGCAAATGACAGTGGCCTGCTGCATCTGGCACAATCGCAGAAACGGCCGGTTGTAGGTATTTACGGCCCCACAACACGGGAACTCGGGTTCTTTCCGATAGAACAAAACAGCACAGTGGTTGAAACCCGGCTGTCCTGCCGTCCTTGCACTCCCAAGGGTCTGAATTATTGTCCGAAAGGTCATTTCAGGTGTATGAAGGATATCACCCCGGAGATGGTTATTGAGGCAGCCATGCGGTATTTAGGGAGAGGTGAGAAGTGAGAGGGGAGAGGTGAGAGGTGAGAGATGAGTAGATGAGTAGGGAGTATGGAGAAATGATCTTCGGTTCGGTGTTCAGCAGTTCCTGGTCTCCAATCTTTGTTTTAGTACATTCATTACCCAATATTTTTCCAAAATAATTCTCCTATTATAAAGGAAAATTACAATCTTGCAAACCACTCTTTAACCTTAAACTATTTGCTGATGAAAAAACTGTTTTTTATTCCGTTAATCCTCGTAATATCCTTATGTATGCAATGCAAACCAAAAGCGACTGAATCATCTGCCAATGTGCTTACCCCGGAGGAGATCAGCCAGGGCTGGAAATTATTGTTTGACGGAACCACCCTGAATGGCTGGCATAATTTCGGCCGTGACAGTCTTACAGGCTGGGCTGTGGACAGCGGTATGATGGTTGCCCTGGGACAGGGCGGCGATCATGGAAATGATATTGTTACAAATGATGAGTTTGAAAATTTCGAATTATCACTTGAATGGAAAATATCCCCGGGTGGCAACAGCGGTATATTTTTCAATGCCAAAGAGGATACAGCGACAAAAGCAATTTATGAAATCGCTCCTGAATATCAATTGGTAGATGACCTTGGATTTCCGGAAAAACTGGCAGAATGGCAGAAGACAGGCGCGTGCTATGCCATGTTCCTGGCAGATTCGAACAAGACGTTAATGCCGGTGGGACAGTTCAATGTTTCAAAGATCATTGTGAATAACGGGCATGTGGAACATTGGCTGAATGGGGCAAAAGTGGTTGAATACCAGATGTGGACGCCTCAATGGGACAGCCTGAAAATGGCCGGAAAATGGAAGGATTATCCGTTATATGGTTCTGCACACAAGGGGCATATTGGCCTTCAGGATCATGGCAAACAAAACTGGTTCAGAAACGTAAAGATTCGTAACCTATAAGTTTAAGAAAATGACCAGTACTGAAAATACTAAAAAAGACCGGCTGCTTTCCCTGGATGCACTTCGTGGATTCGATATGTTGTGGATTGCCGGGGGCGAATATATAATTGTTTCCCTTGCCGCCCTTACCGGATGGCCGTTTCTTCAATGGGCCGCCAGCCAGATGCAACATGTGGAATGGCAGGGATTTCATTTTTATGATATGATCTTTCCGCTGTTTCTGTTTATTGCGGGAGTATCAATGCCCTTTTCCATTGTAAAGAGGAAAAAGCGCGGGGAAAGCATGCAAAAGATATATCTGCATCTGCTCCGGCGTCTTTTCATTCTTATCCTTTTGGGATTGATATACAATGGACTGCTGCGCTTCGATTTTGAAAAACAGCGTTATGCAAGTGTGCTGGCCAGGATTGGCTTGGCCTGGTTCTTTGCTGCGGTCATTGTACTGAATACAAGTATAAGGGGACAGATTATTTGGTTTGCAGGCATATTGCTCACCTACTGGGCCATGATGAAACTGATCCCTGTTCCGGGTTTTGGTCCGGGAGTACTGACTCCCGAGGGAAATCTGGCGGCCTTTGTCGATCAGAAACTTCTGCCCGGACGTTTTTGCTGCTATATCTATGGCGACAACGAAGGTCATCCTGTCTACCTTTCCTGCCATCTCTACTGCACTGATGGGAGCCATAACAGGGTATTTTCTGAATCTGCAAAGCACAAAGCTTAATGGTCTGAAAAAGGCACTTATAATCCTGGCAGCCGGCATCACTTCTCTTATTGTGGCTAAATTATGGAGCTATTCATTTCCTGTGATCAAAAACGTGTGGTCAAGCTCCTTTGTACTGACAGCCGGAGGATGGAGTCTGATTCTGCTTTCCGTATTTTACCTGGTTATTGATGTCTGGGGATTTAAAAAATGGACATTCCCCTTTGTTGTGATTGGACTAAATTCAATCACTATTTATATGCTGAATTCAGGGATTATCAATTTTGGAGATATGGGAAAATATTTCTTTGGTGGACTAGCTTCCCTGTTTTCCGAAGCAGGGCAGACGGTTATCCTGGCCTCCGGAGCAGTTTTATGCATGTGGACAGTGCTTTATATCCTTTACCGGAATAAGATCTTCCTGAACTCGGTAGTAATACGAGAAAAATTCCCGCTTTGGGTCACAGAATATCAATACTCTGTGACCCTCTATAACTCTGCACTCAGGAAGCTGCAAGAGCAGTTATCTGCGAAATCAATGCGGAGATCGAAGCAATGCCGCGCTAATAGCACAAATGTAAAGGGTACACAGTCATTACAAATACTCTGTGGACTCCGATCTGTGACTTCTCTGTGCGCTCTGTGGTTAAATTCTCATGCGAGCAACGCGAGCATGCTATTTCAAAAACTCCCCTGCATAATATTTTGCCGTCAGCTCTTCCCCTGTGGCTCGTTTGATCATATCGTTCCACTGGTATTTTGCACCCGGTCTGAAAACATTATTCAACAGGTAATTTCCGATTTCCGGATTTTTACTCAGACTGACAATGTCATATTCTCCCACCTTGAGGATATGGGTATTTATATAAGCCTGCAATTGTGAGGCCAGCAATTCTCCAAGCTGATAATTATGATAGTAACAGGGATAACTGGCAATATGAATTTTTGATGCCCAGTCGGCATTGTTTCTTCCTTCAGGTTTTTTCAACAGCTGGTATTTTTCAACCAGGTCCCACCACAATTTATTCAGATCCTGGTCAGGATTGGCATACATGCTTTTTTCGAAACGGAACATTACCTGGCTCCAACGGCTGAACACCAGTTGCTGTAAACGAAGGTTATTTTTTACATCCTGTTTTATCCGGTCGGCTTCCTCAGCCGATATGCCGGCATTGTCACGCAACCAGTAAGGATTGGTCGACAATCTGCCAAATATCATGGCAATAGCTTCCGTGGTAAAGGTATGTGCAGGTGTACGCAAATAATAGGGAAGCTGCATATCAATGTTCTTATCGTAAACACCATGTCCCAGTTCATGCAGGGTAGTACCCATCCACTGTTCATTGTTTTTAACGTTGCACACAACACGAACATCACCGGACCGGTCTATATGTGTACAGAAGGCATGCTGGTATTTACCTTCCTTTTCATATAAATCACTTTTCGCTAAAATAGCCGTTACATCGAGGCCGATCCCGGCATAAAAATCCTTTGCCAGTTGAACTACATCCTTATTGGCATAATAGCTGTCCAGATTGATATTATAAATGGCAGGTGCTTCCTGGAAAAACCTGTTCTGATAATGCCAGGGCATAAGCTGATCTGGTTTGATCTTGTATTTGGCTGCCAAAACTGAATCCACATCTAGTTTAAGAGTGGCAAATGTATTTCTGGTAAGTGAATCAAGTTCATCAAATAATTTCGCAATTTTTTCAGGATCCTGATCAGAAAGCCGGAGTGACATATCATGGTAATTAGCGAAACCCAGTGAATGAGCCATTTCATTGCGCATCTTTACCAGCTTTATCACATCGGCACCCACAGTGTCACCGATTTGTTTGCTGGCCAGCCAGTATTTCTCGAGTTCCTTGCTGTTGGCTGAACTTTTCAGTAATGATTCAATCTCATTATCGGTAATTTTCTTTCCGTCAACAGTTGCCCTGAAGGTGGAATATCTCTGCTCAAGCCTGGTTTGAGCGTTGATAAGATCCTCCATCTTCTTTTGATTCCACTGGTTTCCCAGGAAAGTATTATACAGAATGTTCAACTGCCGGAGGAGCAACGAATCCTTTACCTTGCCCGATTCTTTTATGGCCTTGAGTCTGGCAAATACGACAGTATCTGCATAGATCCTGGACAACTGAATATTGAATTCACTGGATTTCTTATACTCCTCATCCTTGCCAGTGACAGCGGCGTTGAAATAGGCAAGTGCCGAGCCGATTTCAGCCGGTTTGGCCTTTATTTCGAGGGTGTCGATGAGCGCTCTGAGTTCTGTTTCCATTTTTTTTGTTCCGGAATTACAACCTGCAATCAGGATTGCTGCAAGCGAAATTACCACAAGTTTTTTCATAGCATTTAGTTTGAAAGTTAATTTTATCAATATTTAACAAGTGTCAATTTGACATTCAGTATGTTTTAAATTAAATTGGCAGACTATTTGATCTGACAAAATAAGAATTTAAAAAAGGAAATACAATGATAGGAATGGGTCAATTAATTATTTTGGGAGTATTCATGCTCCTAAGCTGGATTGTAGGCGCACAATTGAAGTCGCGTTTCCGCAAATATTCGCAGATTCCCACAAATTTCGGCCTTACCGGAAAAGATGTGGCTGAAAGGATGCTTCGTGAAAACGGGATAACGGATGTAAGGGTTATTGCCACAGATGGACAATTAACCGACAATTATAATCCGCTGGAAAAAACAGTCAATCTAAGCAAAGATGTCTATTCCGGAAGTAATATTTCTGCGGCCGCTGTAGCTGCACACGAATGTGGCCATGCCATTCAGCATGCCCAGGCATATTCGCCCTTAAAGCTTCGCTCAGCACTTGTGCCTATCCAGAATATCTCAGCCCAGGTAATGAATTTCATATTCATTGCAATGATTTTCGGGGCCTTTGCCTTTCAGCGGATATTCAGTTTTGAACTGGCCCTGATGATCATCATTACCTGTTATGCTATTTTTACGCTTTTTGCACTTGTAACCCTGCCGGTTGAAATAAATGCCAGCCAGCGTGCCATTGCCTGGCTAAGCACTTCCAGTGTAACCGGTTATAACAGTCTGCCCCAGGCCAAAGATGCATTGAAATGGGCTGCCTATACTTATGTGATTGCTGCATTGTCTTCACTGGCCATGTTGCTTTATTACATCTTTCTCTTTATGGGTCGGAGGGATTAAATTCTCTTTCCGAGTGCCATCAAACTAAAGGCCCTTTCCGCCGCATTTTCAAGGAGCCTTTCAGCATCAGCTACAGATTGATCGAGGGTCATCGGCTTATCGGATATCGGTATTACCGCATCGAAAGCAGATGACCCTTGAATATCTCCGATTGCTCCGGTAAAGGCAATCACCGGCTTTTTCGAGTTACCTGCCATGCCGGCTACCCCTGCGGGTGTCTTACCGAATGCAGTCTGAAAATCCATTTTTCCTTCCCCTGTAATTACCAGGTCGGCCCAGCTGATCCACTCATCCAGTTTGGCGATACGGCTGATCAGTTCAAATCCCGGATTCAGGGTACCTTTAAGGAAGGCTACTATACCGGCACCAAGGCCACCGGCTGCTCCTGCGCCTGGCATTTGATCAACATCTGCATTCAACTGCTTGCGAATGATCTGGGATAAATGTTTGAGATGGGCATCCAGCTTTACTACCATATAGGGATTTGCCCCTTTTTGAGGACCAAAGACACTGGCGGCACCGGAAGGTCCCGTCAGCGGATTCGTCACATCGCAGGCAGCATAAATTTTGCATTGTGCAATGCGGGGATCCAGATTTTTCAGGTTAATCTGGAAAATTCTTCCCATGCTGATTGCCCCGGGTTCCGTTTCCCAACCGGTATCATCGGTTATGCTTATTCCCAGGGCCTGGGCCATGCCCATTCCCCCGTCAATAGTCGCACTGCCGCCAATCCCCAGAATAATTTCCTTAGCCCCTCTGTCGAGTGCAAACCGGATTAATTCCCCGGTTCCAAAAGTACTGGTGATCATCGGATTTCTTTCCTCCGGTTTTAATAAAGCCAGTCCGGAGGCGGCCGACATTTCAATGAACGCCGTTTCGTTATCCCCTGAAATACCGAAAAACGAATCTATCCTTCGCATCAGCGGGTCATGCACCTTCACTTTTTCAAGTCGACCATTAGTCGCTTCCACCAGGGCCTCAACGGTACCTTCTCCACCGTCAGCCATGGGAAAGATTTTACATTGGGCATCTGGAAGTACCTTTAAAATCCCCTTTTGAATGCTGAGAGCCACCTTTCGGGCATTCAGGCAGTCCTTGAATTTATCCGGACAAATGAGAATATTCATGTTGTAATTATTTTTGAATTAATGGATTAGTTGGCAGGTTATTTGCATGGGTAAATATATTGTATTAGGTTTATTCCATAATCAAATGATTTTCATGATTCATACCCGTTGTATCATGTATTTTATCGCTTACAATCCGAATTTCTCAACCCAATTCAATTCTCATGAAAAAGATAATGCCTTTTATTGTATTTCTTTGCTGTTTAAGTACAGTATTGCATGCACAACTTGATACATTTGATCTCGCACGGTATAAACTACCGGATATTAAATTCAGACAACTCGATTTGAATTTTAACCTGGATGGTTCAAATTCCTTTCAAAACAGGAAAAACGACGAAACCCTTTACAAGCAGTCAACATTATCGTCAAATAATTATCTGAATATTGGTTACAGGTCTTATAGAAATTCAGAAAGGCTTCAAAACGAACAGGTTTTCAGGATCGGAATAAATCCCCGCTATAGTAATGTAAAATCTGACAGTGGCATTATGTTTAAGAGTTCAGATATTAATTCCTATATAGAACTTAACAGCATAAACCGGATCTATTATCAAAATAAATTCTTTTTTGAACCTGATATCCATATATATGGATCCGCCAATTGGTGGAAAGAAGACGACAAATCAGAATTTACGTTGGCAAAATCGGATAACATTTCAACTGAGATTGAAATTCCTTTGTTGATTGGACACGGAAGGATTGAACAAATTCAGGATGCACGGCTCGCTGTTTATATTTTCGAAGAACTTCTGAAAGCAGGAAGAATTTCTAAAATTCCGGGTGACGAGGAAATCCTTGAATTTTCGCGCCTGATTTCAAAATTGAAAAATGAACGATATTTTGATTATCGCATTAAAAAAATGGAAGAAATTGAAAAGGTGGATTCCTTTCTACAGTCAAAAGGCCTCATTACCTCGCCGGATGCCCGTTACTTTACCATTGTGAATGATAACTGGGACTACGCACAGGGTCCGATCCGGGAAAGCGGAAAACGATTGTCAGGCGGATTAATACCTGAATATTCTTACTTCTATTCAAATCTGGAAACCACCTATTCAGATCCAACTGACACCACCGGACAAAAGATCAAAAGAAACACCCTGGGCATCAGAATGCAGGGTTTATATGAATTAGAAAAGCCTGTCAACCTGCACTGGCAAAGAAGCTTGTCGGTAAAATTGTCATATGGCTATTCCAGGAATATAAATTCAGATCAAAATATTGAAGAACCTGAGTATAAATCAAATATTGATCAGCTTAAACTGGAAGCCGGTATAAATTATGGGATGGGGTATTATCCGAATTCAAGGACAGATATAACTGGTCAGGTCTCACTTGATTTTCAGCAGTTGAATCGGTTAAAGAATCAGGATCAGCCAAATGCAAAATCAAATAGTTTTTTAGTCGCGCCAGAATTCGATCTTGCCGTTCATTACTATATTTCACCACAATTCAGATTAAACATTCATTATGATATTTATTATTATTACACAAAGAATAACTATCGATATGAAGATCCTGAATATTATACTTACCTCAAAACCAACTCATTAAATCAACACTTCAGCGCCGGTTTTACCTATAGTTTCTTTTAATATCCCACCCCGACGGGGTGTCCTCTATTGACAAAATTTAAGGATCAGTTCATTGGCCAGTAAATTCCCCAATGAAATGGCATTTCTTAAATCCGCGCAGCCATCATCCTTATTGCCGATCTTGATTTTTACCACTCCACGGTTGGAAAAAGCCATGGCGAATTCCGGGGCAATTTCTATGGCCTGGGTGAAATCTTCAATGGCTCCTTCGTAGTCCTTAATTTCGATTTTGGCCAAACCCCTGTTGTTATATGCATCCGCAAATAAATGCCTTTTCTTAATGGCCGAGGTAAAATCCTTGATCGCCCCGGCATAATCTCCTGAATTTCTTTTGGCAAGTCCACGGTTATTATAGGTATCGGGCATTTTTGTATCATACCGCAAAGCCAGTGAATAGTCAGAAATGGCTCCCTGGTTGTCCCCGATATCCAGCCGTGCATTTCCACGGTTGTTATATGCTTCCGCGTATTTTGAATTAAGTTGAATGGCCTTGTTGAAATCTTCAATCGCCCCGTTATTGTCCTTGAGGTTACGCCGGGCAACACCCCGGTTGTTATAAGCCTCCGACCATTTGGGATCGTAATCCAGTGCTTTGGAATAATAAAGAATGGCTTCTTCATACTCCTGGTTTTTCATGTTTACGGAAGCGTGATTGTAGTAAGCCCTGGCTCTTTCGTTATATCCATCATATCCCTGTACTGCGGGATTCATGCGGTTAAAATAAGGATCTGTTGTCTGGGAAAAAATGCCTGATGTTAAGCCCAGCAGGGCTAAAACACAGTATAGAGGTTTCATTATTGTAAATATTGATTCAGTAATTTCAGACAATGATGAATATAAAAATACTGTTTATTTTACGATTCTCAAAACCAGCCACGAACAGGTAACACTCACCGGGTTTTGTTTCCTATCTTTGATGCTTATATTTTTTTATTATGCCATTGATCGGAAAATTCAACAAACTGAAAGTAGTAAAGGAATTCGATTTTGGTCTTTATCTGGACGCTGCCGAACTGGGTGAAATTCTATTGCCAAGAAGATATGTGCCCGAAGGATGTAAGATCGAAGATGAGGTGGATGTGTTTATCTACTTTGACTCCAATGACCGGATAATTTCAACAACCGAAATACCCCTTGCCCAGGTAGGTGAATTTGCTTTCCTTCATGTGAAAACAGTGGATGAATTTGGTGCATTCCTCGAGTGGGGCTTGATGAAGGATTTGCTGGTCCCTTTCAGGGAACAGAAAGTCCCCCTGACTAAAGGCAGATCCTGCGTGGTATATGTATTTTATGATGAGAAAAGCAATCGCATAGCCGCCTCGGCAAAGGTTGAAAAACATCTGAATCTCACCCCGCCCGATTATTCCGCTGGCGAGGAGGTGGATTTACTCATATGGAAAGCTACTGACCTGGGTTATAAGGTTATCATCAATCACGCCCACCAGGGAATCCTTTATGCAAATGAGGTGTTTCAGGAACTGGCCGTGGGACAAAAAATGAAAGGATTCATTAAGAAAGTCAGGGATGATTTAAAAATTGATGTTGGATTGTTCCCATCGGGCTATGCCAACATTAAACAGTATTCGGATACAATTATAAACTATCTTGAACAACAGGGGGGTTATGCTGAAATATCTGATAAAACAGCAGCCGAAATCATACATTCCCTTTTTGGAATAAGCAAGAAGACCTTTAAAAAAATACTTGGCGATCTATATAGTCAACGCATTATCCTGATCGAAAAAGAGGGTATCCGACTTGTTTCCTGTGCAAAATGAACGACTTTACGAAACTTGTGTTAATTATTCAATAACTGACAGGAATATTTTTAAAAATATATAAATGGAAAAACTAAATGTGATTATAACCGGTGCAACCGGTATGGTAGGAGAAGGAGTTCTGCATGAATGCATCCAACACCCTGATGTTGAAAACATCCTTGTTATTACCCGCAAACCAACAGGCTATGCCCATCCAAAAATAAAAGAAATTATACACGATGATTTTTCAAATTTCGCCAGGCTAAAAGCCCAGCTTAAAGGATACAATGCATGCCTGTTCTGTCTTGGCGTTACTTCCATAGGTAAAAAAGAACCTGAGTATTACCAGCTGACCTATACCCTCACCACGAATTTTGCCAATACCCTGGCCGCTGTCAATCATGGCATGACGTTTTGTTATATATCCGGGGCCGGAACCGATAGTACTGAGAAGGGAAAGATTATGTGGGCACGTGTAAAAGGAAAAACTGAAAACGACCTGATGAAAATGCCTTTTAAAGGAGTTTATAATTTCAGACCTGGTTTCATCAAACCCTTCCTGCCACTTAAACCAAATCAGACATTTTATAAAACCTATAAGTTTGTTGCCTGGCTATTTCCGGTGATGAAGCTGCTTGCTCCCAACATGGTAATCACACTCAAAGAATTGGCGGCTGCCATGATCAATGCATGCCTGAAAGGATATTCAAAAAATATACTTGAGGTAAAAGATATTAAGGATCTTGCCAAAAAATAGCACTATAAATCAACGGAAACCTGAACACCAAATGATTGATAGGTGGTTCCCTTAAATCCTGCATAAACCCCAACGCGGCCAATCATATATATCTGGCTGACACTATACCCGATTTCCCAGTAGTTTTTTACAAGATCCGTGGTCAGGTAGTTTAAATGCAGGTTTTCGCACCAGATCTTGCTGCTGAGAAACGGCAGATACTTGATCAGCAGGTAAGGTGTTGTGAATTGAATATGCGCCTCGGCAAAATTACGTATTGTGGCATACTGATATGCCGGTAGCCGCCTGAAGGCATTATCTGAATTTCCCAGCACAAATGGCAGATCCTGGTTGTTGAAATATTTATCATCCATCAGAAATACCTGGTTCTGATTTAAAAAGAAACCGGCCTTAATATTCCAGGAAAAGGCATGCATCATGCCCCATTCTTTTCGTTGGCGGGCGCCAAATTCCAACAGGTCATAATCAGCAGTACTATTGACGATTCCGGGAACGGCCATCCTGTTGCGGATAAACAGGGTGGGATATTTTGAATGCTGATAGTGTTTCCGGCCTCCCCACACTTTGTAATAATATTGTGGTGTATATTCCAGCTGAATATCCCACCAGGCCTCTTCATTTGCCAGATTCCTCAATTCATTTTCAGGATTGTCTCCGGGAATATTGGGGGTATATTCCCGCTCATCCCTGTAAAAAAAGGAATAATCGGAATTGTTACCAAGAGGTATTGCAAGCCGGTAACCTATTGTAGCCGACAGATTCAGTCCATTGGCCAGATCTATTTTGTTGGTAATATATGCCTGGTTTTGCTGATAAAGTTTCAGGTAATTCCGGCGGAAGAACAGGGAGGCCAATGAATTAATGGTTGTATTGATCCCTGATTCACCATTGTAATCGGCCGACTCACTACCAACATGAAAATGCACATTCCCGATTCTCATCGGAGCATAGTCATAATTGATGTCTGTCCACCACATGACGCGATTGCGGCTGAACGCATACGCAATTCCCGGATCAATTTTTAGCGTGTGTGCTGAATCGATTCTCTGTTCCAATCCAAAAGTTTGCCTGTATATAAATCCATCGACCGTATTGAAATCAATTTTTTTGAATCCAATAAGTCCATTATATGTAATGTGCAGGGTTGAATCAAATACATAGAATCCGGTCCTGCCAAACAAAACATTCATCACCTTACCCATTGGCTTTTTTGAACTTCCAACACGTGATTGAATCACGCCCCGAAAGGGTATCCTTTGCAGTTGTCGCCCTGGAATCCTTCATACCAGGCAATTTCGATTCAATTGTGGTAAGTGGAATTGGCCGTACGGCGTTCCAGTAGGCAGTATCCTTTTTAAGAGCATCCTTTTGAATATCTACTTTCTCAATCGGATCCTTAATCTCCAGCGACTTTTTATTTAATGTATCTTCTTTTGCTTCCGCGGACATCAGGGTTGACAATTTTACCATTTCACGATTCGTAAGCTTTTCTTTTGCCAGCAGTTCTTCGATTTGTTGCTGGTTCTTCTGCTTTTTGATATCGGTTTTTGTCTGAGGAGGTAATTTCTCTTTAACAATGTTTTCGGCTTCTTTGGATTCCTTTATCCGGTTCTTATCATTCAAAACCACCTGGCTGAATTTTACCGAGCTGGCATATTTAAAATTGGCCTTAATTCCCATAATGTCAGCATCCACATTAAAATGATAACTGATAGGAAGCCAGGCATCGCTTTTTACGGGTGAATAAATGGTCTTATAACTCAGCGTTCCAAAAAACATATGCAGGGAGACATCTGCCGAGTGCAAACACCATAGCTTATCCAAAATGTACAAAGTCCCCGACAATAATTGCTGATTGTTATGTTTTGGAATAACCTTTATTTTAAAAATAGTATTATCCCCCTCATAAAAAAAACCCTCATACCGATAGGTGTAAAAGCTGAAGGCATTGGGAGCCAGCGGCGAGGTAATATCTTCCATCTCAGGCTCATACAGGCTGGAACGGATAATATTCATCGGGTTTACACTGTTATCATTTCCGGGAAATGTGCTGTGAAATGATATGACTTTTTGATCGTATTTATCCGGAGCCTGAAAGTGTAATTGGTTTAAAGATTCCTCAAGGTAAACATCCCCACTTTTCAGCACATTCTTTTTGCCGTTAATCTCCGTGTTTTTGGCAATGATTTTGGGTATTTTGATCAGGTAAATGGTTCCTCTGAGGTAAACATCTGCCTGGTATTCCTTCACCTGGTTCAGATGGAAAGGTGCCCTTGCAATTACCTTCCGCATGATGGCATAGGCAGGATCCTCTTTCCCGGGTGTAATAACCACCTCTTTCATCTCAACCGGCTGCTCATTCATCTGAATATTAAGGTCTATATAGTCCGCAGAGGTGGTTAGTTTACGCCTTACCACATAATATCCCAGGGCCTTGAATACCAGGGAGTGTTTTCCGGCTTCAAGTTTCAGGTCATAATATCCTTCGGCATTGCTTGTAGTTCCGGCGTAGGTGGTCTCATCATAAATGGCAGCAAAGGGAACCGGGGCATTTTTAGCATCTGTCAGCTTCCCCCGGATACCCTGTGAATTGCCTGTATTGCAGTAAAACATAAAGAGATAGAATGATCAGCAATCGAACAGGCATGGGTTTCGGGTATATTGATTATGTGACGATTAATGTCTGGTTTTGTTACAAAGATAGAAATGCCTGTTATGTTGAGACATCAATATTGTTCATATTGTTTTAAAATTGAATCAAAACTAACTTTGAGTTAAATTTCACTGTTAATTTAAAACCGATTGTCCATGCAAAGGGACTTTGAGGAAGAAATGTATAAAATGCCGGGGATTAAATAAGAAACAATTTCAGATACATGTTGTTTTTACCTGTCAATCAACTATCCATGAAAAGCAATCCTAACCGGTTGGCAAGTGCCAATAGTCCGTATCTGCGTCAGCATGCTGACAACCCTGTCGATTGGTTTCCATGGGGAGATGAGGCCCTGGCAAAGGCCAGGAAAGAAAACAAGCCACTGATTATAAGCATTGGCTATTCAGCCTGCCACTGGTGCCATGTAATGGCCCATGAATCGTTTCTTGATGCAGATGTCGCATCTTTCATGAACGAACATTTTGTATGTATTAAGATAGACAGGGAAGAACGTCCTGACATTGATCAGATATATATGGAGGCGGTACAGCATATCACCGGCGGAGGCGGATGGCCGTTGCACGCTTTCACGCTTTCCGACGGGCGGCCGTTTCATGGCGGAACATACTTTCCCCGGCATCAGTGGCTCGACCTGCTTAAAAGAATTCATTCAGTTTATGAAAATCATTATGCCGATCTTCAGGTTCAGGCAGATACATTAACCTCGGCTATTCAGACAAATTTATTTACCACACCGCCTTCTGACGAAAACAACCATTTTAGCAAAGAGCAATATGATTCATTCATTGATGGATGGGAAAACCTGATGGATAAAAAAGAGGGTGGATTTAATTCAGCCCCGAAATTTCCTATGCCGGTAGTGTGGAAATTTCTTTTACAGTATCATTATATAACAGAAGATTTATCTGCACTGAACTATGTGAAAAATACGCTTGAAGCGATGGCCAAAGGCGGAATATATGACCAGATTGCCGGGGGCTTCTCAAGATATTCTACCGACAAATCATGGAAGGTACCTCACTTTGAAAAAATGCTGTATGACAATGCCCAGTTGATCAGTCTGTATGCGCAGGCATACCAGGTAACAAATAATCTGGAATTTGCCGGTATTGTAAGGGAAAGCCTCGCTTTTTGCGAACGGGAATTGAGGAACGGTGAAGGTGCGTTTTTCTCATCCCTCGATGCGGATAGTGAAGGGGTTGAAGGTAAATTTTATACGTTTACCGCCAAAGAATTCAAAGAATCGCTGGATCCTGAGATATACCAATTAGTAGCTGGCTTCTACCAGTTGACTGAGGAAGGGAACTGGGAACATGGCCGGAATATCCTGTGGAGGAAAAGAACATACGCTGAATTTGCCTTGCAGAATGACATGAGCGGGGAAGCCTTCGCGAAGATACTCCGGAGTGCCCATGAACAATTGATGACCACACGGGCTCAAAGGATCAGGCCCTCAACGGACGAAAAGATAATCACCGCATGGAATGCGTTAATGATAACGGCCTATGTTGATGCATTTCATGCCCTGGGAACTGCCGGTTTCCTTGATTCGGCTATCAGGCTGGCTCATTTCATTGAAGATCATATGTTCACAGCAGAAGGATATTCTCCTGCGCAGTTACAGGGATGGAAATGCTATGATCCCCGCCTTTCTGGATGATTATTCACTTTTAGCCGAAGCCCTGATCCGGTTGTATGAAGCAACGTTTAACATTCACTGGCTTGATCTGAGTCATGATCTTACACGATTTGCCATTGCCCATTTTTCTGATCCCGGTAATTCTCTTTTCTACTATACAAGTGATCTTTCCGAAACCCTGATCGCCCGTAAACATGAAATCCCCGATACGGTTATTCCATCTTCCAATTCGATGATGGCGCATGTATTGATAAAACACGCACATTTTTATGATAATCCTGCTTATTTATCCCGGGCCATAGCACTTTTGAAGCAGGTAGTACACGACGAATCCACCCGCAATCCCTATTATGCCAATTATGCAATGGCCATGGGGTTGATTGCCTATCCGGTGAACGAAATTGCCATTGTGGGAGAAAATGCACACGAAAAAAATCGTATCTTGCAGAGACATTATTTGCCCACCTCCCTGTTTTTAGGGGGTAATGATGAAAATCTGCCCTTGCTTAAAGATAAGATGGTACCAAATGCCACGAAAATTTATGTTTGCAGGGATAAAACATGTAGTCTGCCGGAAGATGATGCAGAAGCAGCTTTAAATCTCTTACACTGATCCAATATGGAACTTGTTTCGGGGGATATCAGGCTGAGGCCATTTCGCCTGTCGGATGCTGACAAACTGGCTGAAATGGCCAACAACAAAAAAATAAGCCGTAATCTGAGGGATGGATTTCCGCATCCTTATACCCGTGAAGATGCAGTAACTTTTATCCGGCATTGCCTGGAAATGCCGCGTGATACTTTTTTTGCGATTGAATATAAGGGAGAGCATGTAGGGAATATCAGCCTCAGCCCCTGCCAGGATGTATACCGTAAATCCGCAGAAATAGGATATTTTATTGCAGAACCCTACTGGAACAAAGGCATTGCATCCGCTGCCGTTAAAATAATCGTACAGTTCGGTTTTAAGGATATGGGGTTGATGCGCATCCATACGGGCGTTTACGAATACAATCCAGCCTCGCAGCGGGTGCTCGAAAAATGCGGATTCACCAGGGAAGGCATATTTAAAAAAGCAATTTACAAAGAAGGCGGCCTGTGGGATGAGGTGCGGTATGCCATTCTTAATCCTGAAATTCTGTAAACTTCATTATTCATTATTCAGTGTTCCTTGTTCGATGTTGTTTGGGCTCCAAAATCGAATTTATAAAATAACACCGAACAAGGAACATCGAATTTCGAATATCGAAGATCATGCCGATCAGCCAAATATTTGTAACTTACTCTCTGTTCAATTTCCATTTTCATGAGAAACTTTTTCACCAGGATATTATTCCTGGTTTTCATGTTATGTTTCGTATTTCAATGCTTCTCCCAGACAATCCACGGCGTTGTTCTGGATAATATCACAAAAAAGGCAATACCCTATGCCAATGTATATTTCAATGGCACTTACATCGGTACCTCAGCCAATGAGTCAGGAGAATTTACTTTGCCAGTGAAAGAGAGTAATCCTCGCCCCATTTCAGCAACATCCGTTGGGTATTTTTCAATGACTCTGAATGATTATCAAACCGATTCACTGGTTTACCTGTTTTTAGATCCCAAGGTATATGATATAGCTGCTGTTATAATCAGGCCGGATAAAACGCCGGTGCCAGAAACCGATATAATGCCCAGGTCTCGAAAGGAAAAAATTTTCAGGGAAGAATTTTTAGGAAAAGATTATAATGCATCCCGATGCCGGATTGAGAATATGGAAGATATAGTCCTGATTTACAAAAGCAGCAATCATTCATTGAGTGCTTTTTGTGATAAGCCAATTATTATTGAAAATAATGCCTTGAAATACAGGATCTACTATTTTCTCGATCAATTCATAAGTTCAAAAGATTCGGCCTTTATGGGCGGAACATATTACTTCAGAGAAATTCCCTATTCACATACCCGGTTAATTTCGGATCGGAGAAAGAATACGTATCTTGGTTCGCGGATGCATTTCATCAGGTCATTATGGGCGAATCGGCTGGAGGAAGAAGGATTTAAAATGAATATTGTGGATTCATGTAATATAGGGTATACCAATCTTGTAATAGATTCCACCGCTCAGGAAAAGTTTCTCAGCCATGATAAAAACATTATTGTTTTATATCCGGGAAAATTTCAAAAGAGTTTGCTGATATTTGATAAACAAACAGTCGCTATCGAAAAATCGGGTTATTTTGATCCGCATGGAATAAGATGGTCAGGGTTTATGGCCTCTCAAAGAATGGCGGATTTGTTGCCTTTTGAATATAAGGTATCTGAATAGGCAAAAGCGTTTTTATTATTGTACTTAAACCAGGAATTTCAATAAATAATTATTTTACCATGAAACAAATAGCCCTTGCACTCCTGTTGCTTCCATCATTCCTTCCGGCTCAAACCGGTAAAGTGATGGATAACCTTTCCATGCCAAGTAAAATACTGAAAATGGAACGCAAATATGCCATTTACCTGCCGCCGGATTATGAGACTTCCCAGCGAAGTTACCCGGTATTGTATCTGCTTCATGGAGGCGGAGACGATCAGACCGGCTGGGTGCAGTTCGGCGAAGTTCAGCATATTGCGGATGAAGCTATTAATCAGGGCAATTCTACGCCCATGATTATAGTAATGCCGGATGCCAATACAGGACAGCGCGGCTATTTCAACAGCATCAACGGTCAATGGAATTATGAGGATTTTTTCTTCCAGGAATTTATTCCGTTTATTGAAAAACAGTATCGAATAAAAGCTGATAAAAGGTACAGGGCTGTAGCCGGATTATCCATGGGAGGAGGAGGAGCCTTTATGTACGCTCTTCATCATCCTGAAATGTTTTCTTCGTCCTGTCCCTTGAGCGCCGCCACCGGTCCGGCCACAAAAGAAGAAGCAAGGGCTTATTATGAGCAAAGGGGTAATAAGGATTTTACTGATGCCCAGCTCGATTCATACTTTAAAAAACATAATGTTTTATCCTTATTGGATACTGCGTCAATTGCCCGGAATAAAACCGTCCGCTGGTATATCGATTGCGGTGATGACGATTTTCTGTATGAGGGTAATTGCCTGGTTCACATTGCCATGCGGAAACAGGAAATACCCCACGAATTCCGTGTGCGTGACGGATCTCATAGCTGGGTTTACTGGAGGGCCGCCCTTCCGGAAGTGCTGTTCTTTGTTTCCCAGGCTTTTCACCAGTACTAGCAGATGGCAAAAAAAAGCGCCTTCGGCGCTTAAAAATTAACCCCGAAGGACACAAAGGTTGATCACAAAGGACACGAAAATTTTTTACGCACCAAGGCACTAAGAAATAATAAATTGCATATTATAATCCCAGTGGACTCTGCGCAAAACTCTGAGATCCCTGTGGTTAAATTGCTTTCCCGCTCATAAAGTCCTCAATTTCCTCCCGCCGGGGAGCAGAAGGCTGGGCTCCCAGTCGCGTTACGGAGATTGCAGCCGCTGCCCCGGCAAAACGAACGGCGTCAGTCAGGGCCTTTCCTTCAACAAGGGCAACAGCCAGGCTGCCGCAATAAACATCCCCGGCCGCTGTCGTATCGACAGCTTTAACTTTGTAAGCAGACACATACTGACGATGTTTGGATGCTGCAATAAAAGAACCATTTGATCCCAGCGTGATCACCACCACCTGAGGTCCCAGTGCAAGGAGTGCACTGGCGGCCAGGCGGATCTCGTCATCTGATTCAACCCTTAATCCCGTAACCATGGAGGCTTCCACTTCATTCACGACAAAAGCATATACCTGCCTGAGTACATCCTTGTTAAAGGGCATGGCCGGGGCCAGATTAAACAATACCCTCTTTCTGTATTTCTTCGCCAGTTCAAACACATAATTGGTTGTTGCAGGAGCAAGTTCCATCTGAATAACAATCATCTCCGCCTCAAGAAAGGCGTCCAGGGCCTGATCAATATGGGCGGGCGTAAGCTTGTAGTTTGAGCCCGGGGCTACCGAAATACAATTATTGCCTTCCCTGTCAAGCAGGATCAGGGCTGATCCTGTCGCCGACTCCCTGTCCCTGAAAACATATTTGGTATTAATCCCATCCTTTTTAAAACTACGAAGAAGCTCATCAGCATACAAATCCTCTCCAAGGCAGGTAATAAACGTTACATCGCCACCGGCCCTGGCTGCGCCTACCGCCTGGTTTGCACCCTTTCCTCCGAAATTCTGCATAAAAATCCCGCCGGTAACAGTCTCTCCAAAGGAAGGAAGCTTATCCGACTTGATCAGGAAGTCAACATTCGTACTTCCGATCACCAATATCTTATGGCTCATATAGGTTTGCAGTTGATTTAAATCTTAGCCAGAATAATCAGAACCAATCCGATGATGAAAAGGGCAAACATGGAAGTGATCAGCTTATTTGTTCCCCGGGGAGCCTGGGCGAATTCCTTCCAGATGAATACTCCCCATGCAGCAGCAATCATTGTCGCCCCCTGCCCCAGCCCGTATGATATGGCAAAACCGGCCTCTGAAGAAGCAATCAGGTTAAAGGACATGCCTACACACCAGATAACCCCTCCGGCAATTCCCACCAGGTGGATCTTTGTTGTCCCATCCCTGAAGTAGGTGGAATACTTAACCGGCTCACCCTTCACAGGTTTGACCATAAAAATTGTATTCCATAAAAAATTGGAAAGAAAAATACCAACCGTAAAAATGAACATCGCAGAATAGGAAGTGATTTTTCCGGCTTCAGGAGTAATCACATTTTCAACCATGGAAGCAGCCACAAAGCGATAGAAGAATCCCATCAGGATTCCTGAGAAAATGGATAATAATATACCCTTCCCGACCGATCGCTTGGCAGCCGGCAATTTTCCATATGCCACTGCATCCACAAGGATGGCCATAACAACCAGGGTAAGACCAAAAAACAGGAGATAGGGATCTCCTACCGGGAGGGCAAGATAATTCACTATCACACCAATCACCAGGGCCAGGCCAACACCAATTGGAAAAGCTACTGCCATTCCGGCAATATCGGTGGCAGCAACCATCAACAGGTTGGAGAGATTGAATACTATTCCACCAAGCAAAGCCGACCCGATTGAAAGGGCTCCAGCCTGCGCCAGGTCTGCCATAAAGCTCCTTCCCTGGTCACCGTTGCTTCCCATTGTTAATGCCAGGAACAGGGATGTTAATACGAGCCCTATTGAGTAATCCCAATAAAACAGTTGAAAAGGCCAGTGCTTTGGTGAAAGCTTTAATGTATTTGCCCATGACCCCCAGCAAAGCATGGTGATCACACAGAAGAAAATAGCCAGTGAGTAAGAGTTTATAATGTACATGGTTGATAGTTGATAGTTGATAGTTGATAGTTGATTAAAGATAGAATATATTTTACAGAGAAGAAATCATTATTTAATGGATTTGCAGAGATGGGTTTGAAACCCATCCGTACATTTACATTTACATTATTTATCCCCGAAACGGATTGCTGCCTCGGTGAGGATGGCCTCCGTGGCAGTAGCACCGGAGCGGGTGGCGCCGGCTGCCTTCATTTTCAGCAGATCATCAAGCGTCCTTACCCCACCGGCACACTTAACCTGAACTTTCGGACCTGAATATTTTCGCATGAGTTCAACATCTTCCACAGTGGCACCCCTGTAATTGAAATTCCCGTCCGGACGCTTCACAAATCCATATCCCGTGGATGTTTTCACAAAATCAGCGCCTGCACGTGTGCAAATGCGGCATAGCGCAATCTTATCCTCCGTTTTCGTGATGTAGTCGGTCTCAAATATCACCTTTACTATGGCGGAATGCTTGTGACACGTGTCAGCTACTGCTTTGATCTCATTTTCCACATAAGCCCAGTCGCCTCCAAGCGCTTTTCCGATATTGACCACCATATCTATTTCCGTGGCGCCATCCAGGCATCCCTGTTCTGCCTCAAATACTTTAACTGCGGTAGAACTGTTGCCGTGTGGGAAACCAATGACACAACCTGTTTCAACACCGGTTCCCCTGAGTTGCTCAACTGCCATTTTCACCGCATAGGGTTTAACGCAAACCGATGCCACCTTATATTTTTTCGCCACCGCGCATTGCTTTACCAGATCCTCGTCCGTGTGCGTGGGCTGAAGAATCGAATGATCGATCATTTTGGCCAATTCTGTAACTGTAGTCATAATTTTATTTTTATAGATTAATACTTTTCTACCATTTCACCATTCACCATTCCACCTTTCTACCTTTCCACCTTTCCACCAGCTTTTAAAGCCTGTTTCCGATTGAATATTTATCTGTATTGCAAAGCAGCGAACTATAAATATTCAGATGTTCCCGGTTTGTATAAAACTTAAGATAAATATGCAAAAGGGGGCTTCCGGCTGAAACATGAAGGTACCGGGCTGTATCCTCATCACAAAGCACCGACCGTAGATCCTCGTCCACCCGGGTGATTTCTACCGCATAATTAACATTGAGCGTCTCAAAGAGGGATCCTTTTACAAAGGGCTTTGTGCAGAACCGGGATAGATTCACGTTGGAAATATAGGTCGACTCAAGCATCACCGGGTCGTTTTCAACACACCTCAGCCTTTTCAGATAAATACATCCTGCCTTTTGCTCCAGGTCGTCGAGAGGATAGAAAAATGGTTCATTCCAGCGGGAAATAACAGGTTTCTCGAGAATCAAGGTATTAACTGCCAGTTTTTTTTCGCTTACAATTTCTGAAAAACCCTTTACCGAAAGCACTCCCAATGTGCGTCGCTGTTGCCTGGAAACAATACTTCCCTTTCCTTGCTTTTTCAGTATATACCCTTCCCTTACCAGCTCATTCAGCGCATGCCTCACAGTTGAACGGGTAACCGAATGCAACTGCTGAAGTTCGTATTCCGAAGGCAACAGATCCCCTTCCCGGTAAACCCCTGCAAGGATCTGGGATTTGATGTTTTGTTGTAATTTGCGATAGAGCAATTCCATAGGTCAATTAATTACCTCAATATTATGAAAAATAACTTATACGTACAAGTTATTTTCCATAATTTTATTCATTTATCTCAATTATAGTATTTTAATATTTATAATTGTAGGTATGTGTCAAAAAGAGGTCCTGTTACAATGATATTCTCACAGGGTAGTTTGCAACTAGTAAGGCTTAAAATATTATTATCTTAAAATATTCAATTAATTTTAGTCCTCAGCATCAAATGAAATTTATCCGAAATTTGATTATAAATCCACTTTCATGACAAGACCTCTCCTTATTTTCTGTTCGGTTTTGCTCCTGATCACGGCATGTAAAAAAGAGGATCCGCTCATTATGTCCATCGATACAAAAGCGGACATAAGCCGGATGCTGGAGGTACAGAAAAAACTTACCAGTAATAGTCAGGTAACGGTTTGGGATATATTCAGCCAGCCCATGTCAATAAATGAAAAGCAGGCCCTTGAGTTTTTGTATGCCTACATGCCCCTCAGTGATCTCGCCGATTACACTCCTGAATTTTTTCTTTCCAATATAAAACAAAGCCTGAAAGCCAGGGAAGACTTTTCCTGGTGTAAAACCGAACCGGAAGAAATCTTTTTGCATTTCGTACTTCCCCTTCGGGTAAATAATGAAAACCTGGATTCCTTTCGGCTGAAAATGTATGATGAAATTAAAGCACGGATTAAGGGAATGACGATGACAGAAGCTGCCCTTGGAAATTAATCATTGGTGTCATGAAAAGGTTACCTATCGTGCTACCGATATCCGCACGAGTGCGCCCCTTAGCACAATAAAAAAATCATTCGGCCGGTGCGGAGAGGAGTCCACCTTTACTGTGGCGGCTATGCGGACGGCCGGTATTCCGGCCAGGCAGGTTTACACTCCCCGATGGGCCCATGTAGATGACAACCATGCCTGGGTGGAGGTGTGGATTGATGGCAAATGGAATTATATGGGAGCCTGTGAACCGGAACCTGAGCTAAACCAGGGATGGTTTACCGAACCCTCCAGCAGGGTCATGCTTGTGCATACCCGTGTGTATGGAAGATATGTTATTGATAATGAAGTAATCACTGATGCCGACAGGTTTTCAGAAATTAACCTTACCGGTAGTTACGCTCCTGTTAAACTCCTTAAGGTGCTTGTAAAGGATATGGACGGAAAGCCTGTTCAAGGCGCCAGAGTGGAATTTGGACTTTACAATTATGCGGAATTTTATCCCATCGCAACAAAGTATTCGGATAAATCAGGAAATGCAAAGCTCACTACCGGGCTGGGTGACCTGTTGATCTGGGCTTCAAAGGACGGTTTATTCGATTACCGGATGATTTCCGTTGCCATAACCGACACGGTTGCACTCATCCTCAATAAAAGGGATTTACCGGCTCATACCGAATTATATGACCTGATCCCGCCTCATGCCCGGAAAACAAACAATCGGCTTTCAGAGGAACAAAAAACGGGTAATGCAAGGCGGATTGGACAGGAAGATTCCATTCGCAGGCTATATATGAGTACCTTTAAGGATCATCGCTGGGCCGATTCCCTGGCAGCAAAAACAGGATTAAACAGGGATACTGTGCAGGCTGTTTTTGACAAAGCATACGGAAACTGGCCCGAAATCACCTCCTTTCTTGAAAAGAATGTCACAGGGTATAAAAACACCGTGCTTGCTTTGTTAATGCAGCTGTCGGACAAAGATTTCAGTGATGCCAGGGAATCCGTTCTCACAGGTCATTTACGCCAAACTCTCCGTCCGGATAGTATGGATCGAAGTGTGTTTGAAAAATATGTGCTTTCACCCCGTATTGCCGATGAAAATCTTACCGACTGGCGGGGTTTTCTCAGGGAAAAGATGAATTATCCCGGGTTTTAATAGAATTGATCCGCTCCGATTAACCGAATGGATACAAAGAAATATTGCCCTTGATGACGAAGCTAATCTTCATTCCAGGGCTGCCATTTCGCCTATCGGTGTGTATAACCTGAGGGTTGCTGACCGGAAATCACGCGATGTGTTTCTTTGTCGCCTGTTGCCGTTCTCTTGGCATTCCGGCGCGAATTAACCCTGTAACCCATATGACGGAATATTATAATGGTGAGCAGATGGTATGAGGCCAATCTGGATGAAACATCTGATTCAGAGTTTACACAGCCTGTCGAAGGGATTTCTCCAGCTCACTGAATCCGTGAATCCTTTTATGCCGCAATACTATATTCATTTTACCCTGGCAAAGCTACAGGATGGGCATTTTGTAACGCTGGAATTTGAAGAAGGCCGTAAACTTTCTGATTTTTCGGCTTCCATGCCGATGGATACCGGAAAATATATGCTGGTAACCGGCAACAGGCTTGAAGATGGAAGTGTGCTGAATTCCCTTACTTTCTTTCAGATTGAAAAAGATAAGAAAGTCCGTGTTCCTGTTTATATCAGGCTGATCCCGGATTTGAAATCGCCTACCGGTAAACTGAATCTGGATGCGCTGATGCTTTCTGTCCCAGGGCAGGCAAATCCGCATAAACTAAGTGCACTGGCCGGAGGCAAAAAACTGGTCATCCTGGTCGTCGACCCTGATCAGGAACCTTCACGTCATGTACTCGATGAACTGGCAGCCTATACAGATCACTTCAACAAATGGGAAGGCCGTTTTCTGCTGGCCATGCCACGAAATAAGAGTACGGTGATAAGTGTGCTCAAGCCTTATAATCTGCCGAATGAAAACGCGCAGGGAATTGATGTGAACAATAACATCTGCAAAGCACTGGAAAAGCTATATGGCCAGGGCCTTTCGGATAATTTGCCATTGGTGGTCCTCTGCGATCAGGACGGTTTGGTTTACTTATTCTCTGAGGGCTATAAGATCGGATTGGGCGAGCAACTGTTAAAACTTACACGGTAAGATTTTTCAATTCCATTTTATTTTTTAATTTCATTCTTTAAATTTGCAAAAACAATAAGCATATGTCCAAAGAAAAATCTCCATCCAAGGAAAAAGAAAAAAAAGAGGCAAAATTAAGCCTAAAGGAAAAACGTGCTGCTAAAAAGGAAAAACGCGGCAGTAAAAAGTAATAACAGGGGTGGTGAATATATTTTCACCACTTTTTTTTGCCCATTTAATAACTCTCGGACGTTTTTTTCGTAAATAGATGTGTCATTAAATCTATTCGAATGAAGAAAATGTTACTCGTTTTTTCACTTATTACAATTCCTCTTTTTGCCGGATTATCACAGGTAAGCAGCGTCAGCCAGGCCCAATCCATGTTTATTTACAATTTTTCAAGGCTCATACAATGGCCGGCAGGCAGTAGTTCGGGTGAATTTGTAATTGGCGTAATCGGAGATAATGAAGTGTATAGCAGCCTCCTGTCCTTTGTTGCAAATAAGAAAGTAGGAGCACAATCCATAGTGGTAAAGAAATTTGAAGATCCTCAAAGTATTTCCCGTTGCCAGATTCTATTTGTGGGAGATTCGAAAATTTCCAAATTCCCTGAAGTGATAAACCGGATTCAGGGCTTCAATAGCCTGGTGATTACCGAAAAAAGAGGAATGATCAATTCAGGTTCCGCAATCGATTTTATATTGGTGGAGGATAAACTGAAATTCGTAATGAACGCTGAAAATGCCGTAAAATATAACCTCACAGTAAGCAAATCACTCGAGGATATGGCATATAAAAACTAAACCAGCCACCTGGTCTGGTAAGATTCAAAAAAAATTTCATTCCCTTCACCGTAGTGTTGCTCTGCCAGCAGGTCATATCCTTTATTCGGAATGGCAGTGGTTTCAATATTAAGATATTGTGATGAAGAGGTAATATTGGTGATGCAGTAAATTTTTTCTCCACTGGCCGGGTTAACCCGGTAAAATCCAAAAAACAAATCACCCAAACGGAGCATCTGCTGGGGGCAATCAGGATGAAAAGTCCCGTTATTCTGACGAATAGCGATTACCCGGGTATACTCTTCAAATATCCTGGCTTCTACCGTATTCGCCGACAGGAGATTTAGGATTTCTCCCTCATTCCATTTTTTACGGTTTATGCTTCTTGCCATCCCGCTTTTTTTTACCCCGTCATAATCATTCTCACAGCCGAAAAGGCTTTGGATGTACACCGCAGGTATACCCTGCAAGGCCAGCATAATAAATTGTGAGGCAAGGAACCGCTTTGCACCCAGGTCATCCTTTCCGTGAATGGTTCCAGCCATGGCGCTGTAATACGTTATGTTCATTTCATAGGGACCCGTTGACCCGTCGGGATTGGTTTTAACACTCAGGAGACCACCGAAGCTCCTTATCCCCTCAATCAGCCGTTGAATCTCGTCCTCGGGAAGTATGCCTTCAAGAGGCCGAACCCCGATTCCATCATGAGATGCGGTAAAATTAAGAAAGGTTTTGTTTTTGCCGGTTGGCGGAATACTTTCGGCCCAGTTGGTCAGATAGTGTGAATTGCCCGCGAATAATGTATACAGGATCAGTGGAGGAAGGGTAAACTGATATACCATATGGGCTTCATCCTCCTGGCCAAAATAACTCCAGTTGTCGGGATTGGGAACATTGGTCTCTGTTAGAATTATCACCCGGGGATTTGCGTAGGTGGCAATTTCCCTTAACAGCTTTACGATCTCATGGGTTTTATGATGATGCAGGCAGGAACTTCCGATTTCCTTCCATAGAAAAGCAATGGCGTCCAGACGAATGATCCTCGCTCCTTTTCCTATATAATACAACAGGATGCGGATCATTTCAATCAGCACATCAGGATTTGCAAAGTTAAGATCCGCCTGGTCAGCGCTGAAGGTTGTCCACACTTCTTTTTTTCCGGAAATTGTGCTGTATTCCGTGAAGAGGTCCGTATTCCGGGGCCTCACCACGAGATGATAATCCGTACCCGGGATTTTTTCAATAAAGTAGTCCTTTCCGGGCGACCTGTCCGAACAAAAATTAAGGAACCATGGATGGCTTGCGGAAACGTGATTCAGCACCAGGTCGAACATCAGGCTGTAATCCCGGCCTAATCTCCTTAATATCCTCCCAGTTTCCCAAACCGGGATCCACCTTATTGAAATCACTTACGGCAAACCCGTCGTCTGAAGTTGATGGAAAAAAAGGCAATATATGAACGCAGCTTATCTTTTGTCCTATTTTATCCCTGAGAAACCGGTGCAGGGTGATCAACGGTTTTTCATCCTGCCTGATAATTGTATTTCCATAGGAAATCAATATAACATCCTTTTCATTCCATAAGGGACCGGTATAAGGCACCGCACTGATAAGGCTGGTTATCCGGTTCACATGACCTTCACTGAAAGAGGATGCATAAATTGATTGCAACCGCCTGGCCACCCTCGCCGAAAAATCATTGATATCCTGATGGTTAGTCATCCGAAATTAAAAAAGACTTTTTGTAAAAATATTGGTAATCAGTGGGGAAAGTAATTTGGATATGATTTTATGTCCGAGCTTTTCCGATAAAATGGCCAGATTATGACTGACTATCTGGTTTCTGTAGGCCATGTCTGTTGTGAGTTTAAAGGTTTTTTCAATCAATGCTTCATCCAAAACACCATCTTCGATAAAAGGCATATTGAAACCCAGCGGTTCCACATCAGTTTTATAAATATCATATTTGTTTATAACCACAGGCAAACCGGCTGCTATCATTTCCAGTAAATTATTGCCAAATCCTTCCGTCTCGCTGAAGTAGGTGCCGATGCCCCCAAAAGAGGCAACAATACCCGGAATTTCAAAAAAGTTATAGTATTTTTTGTCAACAATAATATCCCGGTGCGAAAGAATATGGTTTTCACCGAAAATCATACAGACCTGATGATTAGAAACAGATTTGCTTTTGGTCTGAAAATATTCCTCCAGGTATTCCTTGTATTTGACCTGTTCATCGCCCGAATGCCCGCTGATGAGCAAGGCAATACATTTATGCCGTCCTTCACGCGAATATCGCTCAGCCAGCTTAAAAGCCAGATCAATGGCCACTTCTATTTTCTTTCGGGGAACTATACGGGTATGCTGCAAAAGAATCAGGGTATCCTTTATAGTATAACCACCGGCCTTAACCATGTCTTCCAGGCCGATATCCTTAAGGAAAGATTGATTGTATGAATCCTGCGGTGGAAAATTCAGTTTATTGCCGGTCCATACGCAGGCTTTCCAGTCCCAGTAAATATCATGTGTATTGGGGATAACCGTTGTCCGGTCTGTGAAAAATGATTCCCTTCGGATTGGCATCATATTCATTGAATACATTTTCCGGGCCAGACCAGTTTGAGTTGAATTGATGAACACAATCCCGTCGATCAGGGTTCCGGGCAGATACTTCAAAAATTTCTTTATAATGGGATTGGGATTGGCAAATTGTGCACGTTCAAAATAAGAATCATGCCACCACACCAGATACCTTGGGCCAGATTATATTTTGCTTCCTGAGATCCTCAATGTAATAACCCAGCCCCACAGCAGTAATAAAATTATAAGGATGTGAAGTATTATGGGCAATCAGGATATCAATACTGTTTCGTTTTACAAAATCAGCGATGATGTCGCGGGCTAATAATTCCGTTCTCATGGATCAGCTCTGCCAGGGAACTGTCCGCCTCGCCGGTGAACTGTCTGACAATGGTTTTATTTATTTCACTTTTATGCCAGAAAATTTCATGGGTTTCGGCGTTAAAACGGGGCGAAGAATGGGCTGCCATGAAAAAAATATTGCCGAGACCGATACCCAGGTCCTTAACCATTGCATTAACCGACTGGTCGATGACAATGGATACACCGTCATTTTTTCCGATGAGGGAATGGATAATACCATAATTGAGATGCGAAATATCCATCAGTTGAGGATTGTTAAAAGTTGCATCAGATCTGTGATAATAAAATCGGGCACTATTTTTTTCAGCTCCGGTTTATCCTGTCTGAGCCTTAGTGATTTTGTATCTCCTGCGAATAGCGCTGTTTTAAAACCGGCAAGAAATGCAGGATAAATATCCCTGAACATATCATTGCCGATGAACAGAATTTCATCGGCAAAGAGCCCGTACTTGCGTTGACATTGATCCTTCAGCAACTGAAAAAGAAACATGTCCGGCTTTGACCGCATATGCTGATACGAAAAAACGGTTAAGATCAGGATCAAACGGGGCTACCTCTTCGTTTTCCGAAACAAAATCATGCAGGAAATAATTGAGAATGACCGGTGTATAGAACTGGGCATTTGAAATAATACCCAGGGGATATTTTAGGGATGCCAGGTGGTTAAGCACTTCCTTCATTCCGGGCATCGGGTAAATGCGGTTACTGAGTACTTCAAAAACAAAAACAAAACATTTTACGCATAGCTGGTCTTCAACTATAAGCTGGTCCCGATTTTGATGCGATTTGATAATATCCGCCCAGATCTGTGAGATATCAATTTCAGGATAGGGTTTGTCTTCTGTACGTTCCTGTTCATGAAATTCTTTTACAGATTGCTTGAATTCATCCAGGATTTCCTGGAGTAATGCCCCGGAAGCCTCTCCATTTTCAGCAAATTTGATGTCAGAGGCATTGAACGCCTGCATCAGGTTTGCCGTTGAAAGAACTGATTCATCAATATCACCCGAAGCAGAAATAAGCAGGGTTCCATAAACATCAAATACAAAGGCTTTTATCCCGGGATCTTTTTTTACAAAAGGTTTCAATAAAGTAGGCACAGGCTTTAAGGTAACCGATTCACCTAGAAAAGTTTTTATATAGGGCAAATAGTCTTTTACCATAATTTGTTACTGAAAAATGTTTACGAATTATTAGCTTGTTTTTCCGGATCAATTCCGGTTCAATATCATTAAACAGAGAATTTAAAAATAGGTTAGATCTCAAAATTATTTCCTTTTCACGAGACGATCCCAATAACCGCAAAATAAGATTTTCCTGCTCTCCTGTTTCAAGATCGCTGAAATCGAAATCACCTGAATCTGTTTTTACCCCTATCCTGTTATACAAACGTGGAAATTCAAGTTTATATTTCCTGAGATCATTTGTTATGCAGGAAAGATTTCTGCCCGACACCGGTGTTCCTGCAAGCCAGGGTTCAAGGTAAACCATACCGAATCCTTCTCTTAAACTTGTGGTTATGCAAAAATCGGAAATTCCTATCAAATCTTCATGGTTTACAATCACTCCTGTTTCAAATTTTACCTGAATTTTATTTTCCTCACAAAAATTCTTCCATCGCATGTATGCGGGCAGTTCCACAGGATTCCTCGGTGCCTGGGTTATATTAAACTGGCAGGTCTCTTCAAAAAGAACAGCCAGGAGAATGCATTCTCCAATATTTTTGCGCCGAATGGCACGAACGGGATAAGTAATTATCTTCTTTTCAGGATCCAGTCCAAGACGGGCAACTATATGCAGTCCTCATTTCCCGTTTTCTTCCGGACCTAACGGATACCGGATTTTGAAGGAGGTGAACCCGGGCAGGAGGTACACCGTTTTCGAGTACCCGGTTGTAATCGCAGGTATTCAGCACGGCGAAATGATAGTCCTTCAAATCCGGATATAAAACTTCCCGCAATGAAAGCCCTTCGTGAGCCAGCATATTGTTTAATCTTTGCATGTTTTCCGGCCTGTCTTCCGGAAAATCGTGGCAATGATTAACAATGCTGAATCCCTGCCTTGCCAGTTGATATATGGCCAGCGTCAAAGCAGGATTCTTACCCAGGTTGGGATTATGGCAATGCAGAATAAAGCCCCTGGCATGCTGAATTATAAAGGACCTGATCATGGCAGCCTTTACTGTGAATCGGGTTGTGACCTCACCTGATTCATCATACAAAAGGCAGTTGTTTTCAATCACGGGAACCTGAGCAAAATCGGATTCAGAAACCCTGCTTCCGCACAATATTACAATATCCGTATTACGGTCGGCTTCAGACAAACCCCGCACCTGCGATTCGATTATCCGGGTTACGCCACCGGGATGTAAATGATAATGTAAAATCGCAATTTTCATTCAAAGCATAGTTATTCCGGATTAAGCTATTCCATTTTTATCTTTTCTGCAATTTTTAATGAAAAATTTCAAACAGATCCATTTTATCCATATCCCAGCGATTTGCCAGATAGTCCCTTCTTATGGTCAATTCATCAAATTTCTGCTCATTTTGATGGATATAATTGTAACTTTGACTCGTGCCTGATAATAGTTGTATACGGCAAACATTCGCCGTTTGCAATTGTTTACCCTACCAAATAACCTTGTTATGAAATCGAAACGTTCATATATATATAAGACCATTAAGGCAGGCTCTCTTTTGGTCTTTATGATAATGCTTTCACTGTTTTCATTTAGCGGTGACAGTACCGGAGCTTCATCCCTCGATAATGTAATCAAGCTTAATCCCGATTGCAAGGTTAAGCGGTTATCGAACGGATCAGTCATTATATCATCCAGGAATATGGAAGGTGTGGAAGAAAAACACCAGTTCACTGATTTCTACGCTGATCTTCTAATGGCTGCATACCGTAAGCAAAAGACCGAGTATATTATTACCAGCTTTTCCAAGAAATATTATCTGTCACAGGATGAATGTCGTCGCGAAATAAAACATGCACTCAATGTGCTGGCTGAATGGAATATCGTTCAGCGTGACGACAGGGTTGCTGACCGCTAAAGCGGGGTAGTCTTTATTGTGCGGGTGTTCTGACTGTAATTGGGAAATTCGTCAACCGTTATTCTCAAACTGAAATTGACATAGTTTTCATTTACACGTTGAAACATGTATTCTATTTTATTGCCAGAAATCTTGGCCATTTCTATCAGACCAAGTCCGGCTCCACCCTGTTTTGAAAACTGACCATTTGTAATAGTCTCCTTATAAAATTCTTTAATGCCCTGGGGGGTAAGATTATTCAGGTTAATGAGCCTTTTTTCAAGCGACTCCATTTTATTATATTCAAGAGTATTGCAGGAATTAATGAAATATCTGTCTCCTTCCTTGATCACGGAGAAAAGGGGGGTAAATCCCATTTCATTCCCATCTGCCGGCACAGGGCACTCCCTGTATTTCATAATGTTTTCAAGGGATTCAATCATTACAAGAAGTACTTTTTTGTAGGTTCCGATTTGAATTCCGAGAATGGGCACATGATTCTTGAACTGATGAATCAGTTCTCCGATGGTATCATAATGTATGGCACCACTATAATCAATTATAATTACTTTTTCCAAAGCCAGTAAAGGGTCAGCCGGTTTGTTTCGGGTTTTTAATGTTGCCGGAATACCGATTCAACGAATTCTTACCTGCGTTTGTTACGATAATACCGGATTATATCCTTTATCTTCAGGAAGGTTAATGCCTTTGGAAGCTTCAACAGCCAGAAAATCGCATCGTTCATTTTCAGGAACTGATGCATGACCCCTTACCCAGATAAATTTAACCTTGTGCCTGCGGTATGACCTCAGAAACCTGGCCCAGAGATCGGGATTTTTTTTCTTCAGGTATTGTTTTTTTTCCCATCCAAAGACCCAGCCTTTTTCAACTGAATCAGCCACATATTTGGAATCTGTGTAAATGGTGACATCGCAACCTTCAATTTTCAGGGCCTCAAGGCCTGCACATACCGCCATTAGTTCCATGCGGTTATTTGTGGTTAATTTAAAACCCGATGATATTTCCCTGCGATGCGATCCTGACATCAGCACTACGCCATATCCGCCGGGACCGGGATTCCCGCTGGCTGCCCCATCGGTATACATTATTATTTTAGGTGGCATTGGGAAGGTGGATTCCGGTATTTGAAAGAAAAAGCCGGATGGCAATAGCAAGCAAAATAATCCCAAATACCTTGGTCATAATAAGGATGCCTGTTTGACCCAGTAATTTTTCCACATGCCGTGTGGCGCGCAATACAAGGTACACGGGGATCATATTTAAGGTCAATGCAAAGAAAATCGTCCATAAGTCATAGGCGGCCTTCAGCGAAATAATGGTGGTCATGCTTCCGGCACCGGCAATCAGCGGAAAGGCAAGCGGAAATATGGATGTGTTTTTTATCGATTCGAATTTAAAAAACTCGATACCCAGTACCATTTCAAGTCCCAGGAAAAGCAAAACAAAGGAACCGGCGATGGCAAATGCACGAATATCCACACCGAAAAGTCTCAGGAAGGGTTCCCCGATAAAAAGGAATAACAGGAGAATAGCATAGGCCACAAGGGTTGCCTTAGCGGCATCGATCTCTCCGCTTTTTCTTTTAAGTTCAAGTATAAATGGTATTGCACCGGTTATATCAATAACAGCGAACAACACCATGAATACGGAGATAACATCTATTATCCTGACGTGCATGGCTATTGTGAAAATTATGGGTTATTATATTCTCTATCGAACAAATTTCATTTCATTAATCAGGTTGGTTGCCCCTGCATATTTGTCAATGATAAACAAAACATACCGGATATCCACACAAATACAGCGCTGCAAAGCGGGTTCAAATACTATATTGCTGCTCATGGCTTCCCAGTTGCCGTCAAAGGCAAGACCAAGCAGATTGCCTTCACCATCAATTACGGGACTCCCGGAATTACCTCCAGTGATATCGTTTGTGGTAAGAAAGCATGTAGGCATTACCCCGTCTTCACCATAGGGACCATAATCCTTGTCACGATATAGTTGTTTTAATTTCTCAGGTACCTTGAATTCATGATTTTCCGGATTCTCTTTTTCCATCACACCCGACAGTGTTGTGCGATAATCATAATGTACAGCATCCCGTGGATAATAATCCTCAACAGTACCATAGGTCAATCTCATGGTAAGGTTGGCATCCGGATAAAATATCTTATCCGGATTCATTTCCAGTAAACCGGCAATGTACAACCGGGAACCTTTTTCGTAATTTTCATCAAATGAGGCAAGCTTCATGTAAACCATCCTGTAGGTTTCCAACGCAGATTGGGCAGCCCGGAAGGCCGGATCCTTTTTGAGTATTTTTATGGAAGGATGATCCACAAAATTTTTCATTTTCTCAGGATCGGCAAAAATAGATTTATCGAATATGTTTTTTGCATAGGCGTCAAAATCATTTTTGTATTTCGACTGTATTTCGGCAAATAAAGTTGGTTGCATGCTTCCCGGCACATTTTCACTGATACAGCTTAATCATGGCAGGTAAAACCTTCCGGTCAGTAGCTACATTATATTCGTGGTAAAAATCATCCCATTTTACCTTCAGTATTCTCGTAAGAGAATCGATCAGCCTGTGATTGTCAGGATCACGTAACATATTCATATACAAAAATGTAGCCTTATTAGCAAAGGCTATGATCTCCGTAGATGAGAAAAAGGTTTCGTATGTATATTCCAGCGTATGCTCATAAACGGCCCTGCCTTCAACAGCGTTTTTAATCAGTTCAAGAGCATTACCATACTTTGCCTTTCGCTGTTGATCGGCATTGACCCATTTCGTAAAATCGGCTTCCTGCTGTTCTTTTTGTTCGGGGATATTCAATCGTTTCAAACCCTCGTTTTGTCCGATTGAATATTTCCAGTAATTGGAAGAGCGAAAATATTTCGATGCATATTCAATATTCACTTTTTCATCGGCCAACATGTCTTTCATCAGAATATCCTGGCGAAGACCCCGTATTTTTATGCGGTTGGGATTGGTTATCTCCATCATTTCCTTTATTTCATATGAAGTCATATACCGTTGTGTGCTTCCGGGGTAACCCAACACCATGGCATAATCGTTTTTGTGAACACCCTTCAATGAAATAGGGAGTGAATATTTAGGTTTCAGGGGCACATTATTTTTATTATAGGATGCAGGTTTACCCTCGGGTGAACCATAAACCCTGAAAACGCTGAAATCGCCGGTGTGCCTCGGCCACATCCAGTTGTCAGTGTCAAACCCGAATTTCCCGATGTCGACAGGAGGAGCGCCAACCAGGCGAACATCATTATAATCTTCATAAACAAACAGGTAAAAGTTGTTCCCTCCGAATAAGGATTCCACGCTGGCATTATAATCCGTATTAGCGATGGCAACTGCTGTTATGGAATCGGACATTGCTGAAATCCTTTCTTTTCTGGTTTTTTCTGACATGGTGTCAGAAATAGCAGCCATGATCTTATCACTCACATCTTCGATCCGGATAAGAAAAGTGACCACCAAATCCCGGTTTGGCAGCTCTTCTTTAAAATCTTTGGCCCAAAATCCATCCTGCAGGTAATTATGTTCAACACTGCTATGATTCTGGATGGCATCAAAACCACAATGATGGTTTGTAAGAAGAAGACCGGATTCCGAAACTATTTCCCCTGTGCATCCCCCGTTAAACAGAACAATGGCATCTTTAAGACTTCCGTTGTTGATACTGTATATTTGTTCAGCAGTTAATTTAAGTCCAAGGGAATGCATTGTATCAATATTGAGCTTCTGGATCAAAGGCAATAGCCACATCCCCTCATCTGCTTTGAGATTATAGTTGAAGAAAAGGATCACACAAATAAATATTCCGGCAATTTTTTTCATACTTCAGTTAAAAAATCAGTTTAAAATAAAATCAGTGCAAAAATCAAAAAATTAAATTAAGCTACTCATCCAAAAATGAAAAACTTTTGCGATGAAATGGAGAAAAGCCATATTTCCGAATGGCAGTGCGGTGTCTGAGCGTCGGATAGCCCTTATTCTCGTCCCATCCGTATTGAGGCCAATCACGGTGAAGCGACAGCATATATTCATCCCTCCATGTTTTGGCAAGGATAGATGCAGCCGCAATAGAAGCATAAATACCATCTCCCCTTGATAACACAGGTATGAGGAATTTCCCTGTAGGGATGAAACCGGTTCCCGTCTATTAGAATATGCCCGGGTCTGATCACGAGCTGATCGAGGGCAAGATGCATGGCATAAATGGAGGCCTCCAGGATATTAATCTCATCTATTTTTTCATGATTAACACTGGCCACAGCCCATGACAAAGCATTATGTTCAATTTCAAGACGAAGATGATTGCGTACTTCAGGAGTAAGCTTTTTTGAATCATTGAGAAAACGATTCCTGTAACGCGGAGGAAGAATTACAGCGGCAGCATAAACAGGTCCAACCAGGCAACCCCTGCCAGCCTCATCGCATCCGGCCTCAAAAACATTTGATATCAGATGTCTTTTTAACAAAACCTGAAAATATTAGGGATTTAATTGATTTGCCATGGACGGAAATCAAAAAAAGAATCCAGACAAGGCAAAACTTTATACATTTGTAAAGAAAATAATTTTCCATTGTTTTGAAAAGAAAATTCGTTACTAATCTTGCCCTTCTGCTTTTCCTTAATTTGCTGGTAAAACCCGTTTATGCCTTCGGTATCGATGTGGGAGTCCAAAATGCTGTCGGAGCCAGTGCATATGGAAATTATTTTATTCTGCTGAACTTCTCCCTCATTTTCCAGATACTTCTTGACCTTGGTATTGAAAATTTTACCCGCAGTGAAATTGCCCGCCATGTGCACCTTTTGAATAAGTATTTTTCAAATATTCTGCCCCTTAAAATTATATTGGGCGTAATCTATTACGTGGTGTGCTGCATCATCGGTTATTTTCTGAACTGGAACATAACTGAATTCAGTATTTTGTTGATTTTACTGTTCAACCAGATCCTGGCATCCTTTATCCTGTATTGCAGGGCGAACCTGGGCGGAATGCATCATTTCCGTGCTGACAGCATTATTTCTGTGGTTGATCGTTTTGTGGTGATTATCATTTGCGGTATTCTGCTCCTTAACCCATTAACCCGGTCTGTTTTCCGGATTGAATGGCTGATTTATGCACAAACTCTTGCCTACCTCATTACTGCTTCACTTGCATTTGGTCTTGTGTTTTCAAGAGCCCATCCCATCCGGTTTCGTTTCAACTACAGGTATTATCTTTCCTTCCTTCGACGCAGTTTACCTTATGCCTTGCTTATCCTGCTCATGGCAACCTACATGCGCATTGATTCGGTGATGCTGGGAAAGATGCTTGAAAACGGCAAAGAGCAGGCCGGAATTTATGCGCAAAGTTTCAGGATAATTGAGATCCTGTCAAATTACGGATATCTTTTCACTATTATTCTGCTTCCTGTGTTTTCACGAATGATCCAACACGGCGAATCGGTGGAGTATCTCACCCGCCTGTCATTTACGCTCCTTTTTATCCCTGCCCTTGTGGTGGCGTTCGGTTGCCTGAGTTACCGGTATGATATTATCGATTTTCTTTATAATGAGCATGTCAAACATTCAGCCCGGGTATTTGGCATACTGATTTTCAGCTTCCTGGGCATTTGCATGACGTATGTTTTTGGCACCTTGCTGACCGCGAACGGCAGTCTGAAAGAACTGAACACAATGGCTGCAATAGCCGTGTTTATTAATCTTCTGCTCAATTTCATCCTTATCCCGCGTTTTGGTGTGTTTGGAGCCGCAACTGCCAGCATGGTGACTCAACTTTTTACATCAGCGTACCAGGTCATCCTTGTTAAAAGGATCTTCAGGTTTAAAACCGATTATGTACTACTTGCCCGACTTGCTGTCTTCATTGCGCTGGTTGCCCTCACCAGCATATTCATCCGGCAACTGCCCGTAAAATGGATATATTCCTTTGGACTGTTTATGATAACAGGGGCCCTGCTTTCACTTGCCACAGGACTTCTGAATCTAAAATCCATTTTTAAGGTTGTTGTTTCAATACCCACTCCCTGAAAGCGCCTTAATCGGTTTGACCAAAACCGGCTTCCTTTGAATTAACAGAATTAATCGGTAGTTTTGCTGGTAACTACGATGTACACAGGATTATGAACCTCGTTTTTGATATTGGAAACACCCATACAAAAACCGGATTGTTTGACAGGGGCAAATTGCTGGAAAGTCAGCGCCTGGAAACAATCACACGCGACGCCCTGAAATTAATCCTTGAAAAACATTCACCCGGGGCCGTGCTTGTTTCTTCCGTCGGCAAAAATGAGAGGTCACTTTTTGATTCTGTTGGAAGGGATCTGAGAACACTGATATTTCTCGATCACACCCTTCCAATGCCCTTGAAAATAGTATATGCCACACCTGAAACGCTGGGGCACGACAGGATAGCTGCAGCGGCAGGGGCCCGGAAACTTTTACCCGGTTCACCCTTGCTGATCATGGATCTGGGAACTGCTATTACAATTGATTTTGTAACAGCTGGTGGTGAATTCAGGGGCGGAAATATATCGCCCGGCATGCTAACCCGTTTTAAATCATTGCATGACCACACAGCCAGGCTGCCCCTGGTAAGAAAAAATTCAAACTTCCCTGATTTCGGAACGGATACCCAGTCCGCAATTGCAGCTGGTGTTCAGCAGGGAATAATCCTTGAACTGAATGGATATATCCAATTGTTCGAAAGCAGATATCCGGGCTGCAAGTTCGTTATCACAGGCGGGGATGCGGATTTCTTTGTTCATAAGCTAAAAAAGCCCATATTTGCATTTCCGGATCTGGTGCTGACCGGACTTAATCATATCCTTGAATTTAACAGCCCTGAAATCAGGCAATGAAAACACGTGAAATTACATGCAGGGCTATGGCACGGTGTATTCTGCCCGTGATCATTATAATCGGGTCATTTGTTTCATGCAAAAACGACATCGAAACGATCAATGCCCTCAATAACGAAACAAAGCTTCCCGACCAGTCAGGTTTCAACATTGAGATCACTTATACAGATTCAGGAAAAATCCAGGGCAAAATTTATGCCCTGGAAGTGAATAAGTATGACAGGGGCGAAGAACCCTATGTTGAATTTCCCAAAGGAATGAAGGTGGTGTTTTATGATAGCCTGGAAAGACCTACTTCCTATATCAAGGCCAATTACGCCATATATTATGCAAAAAAACAGCTTTGGGAAGCCCGGAACCAGGTAGTTGCCGAAAACCAGGTGAATCATGACAAGCTTGAAACCGAACAAATGTTTTGGGATCAGAAAGAGGAAAAAATATATTCTGAGAAATTCACCCGACTTACAAATGCAGACGGCATATCCTATGGAGAGGGAGGGTTTGAATCGAGGCAGGATATGTCGAAATGGAGGCTTAAAGGCTCCAGCGGAACATTGAATGTAACCAATGATAATATTAACGGACCTGAATAAATCAGTAAAGGAAGTGCACTGTTATGATGAATGAGGCATTGCTTGTAATTACCACCCTGATGCTGGCTGCTTTTTTTGCAGCCATGGAAATTGCATTTTTTGCTTCCAACAAGTTAAGGTTGCAGCTTGACCGGAAACAGGGATTGTTTTCTTCCCATATTATCGGGATATTTCAGGCCCGTTCAGGTCAGTATATTGCGACGATTCAACTGGGCAGCAATTTTGCCGTAGTAATATATGGTATCATTATGGCACGCTGGATAGAACCAGTTCTTGGCAAATTTCTGCATACCGAATTCAGCATACTGGCTGTTCAAACCCTCATTACTACGCTGATCGTTCTTACTGTTGCTGAATTTCTGCCGAAAGCCCTGGTGAGAATAAATCCAAACCTTGCACTCCGGTTCATGTCAATTCCCCTGTTTCTTGTTTTTATTCTGTTTTACCCGATATCCTGGTTTATTCACCGGCTTTCCAATCTGATACTGAAAAGCATCCTGCGGTCGGAATCCGTAAACCAGTATGACAATATGGTTTTCGGAAAAGTCGACCTGAATCACCTTATTATTGAAAGCCAGGACAGAGGCGGAGAAAGCACAAACGAAGAAAAAGATGAAATAAAACTATTCCAGAATGCACTTGATTTTTCCAATGTAAAAGTCAGGGATTGCATGATCCCCCGCACCGAAATTGCAGCAATAAACTACGACAGCACCGTTGAAGAACTCCGGCAGCAATTTATTGCAAGTGGCTTTTCCAAAATACTCGTTTATAAAGACAATATTGACAACATGATCGGGTATGTAACTTCGAAAGAGTTGTTTAAAAACCCGCCCACCATTAAGTCGATGATGATGGAAATATCCTTTATTCCTGAAACTATGCAGGCGAACAAGCTCCTGAAGAAATTCATTCAGGAGCACAAGAGCATTGCCGTGGTTGTGGATGAATTCGGTGGAATTTCAGGGATGCTCACTATTGAGGACATTATGGAAGAAATCTTCGGTGAGATTGACGATGAGCATGACGTGGATGAATTCATTGAAAAGCATCCCGAAGAAGGGCAATATATTTTCTCAGGCAGGCTTGAACTTGATTATCTGAATGAAAAATATAATTTAGAACTTCCGGAATCAGAAGAATATGATACATTAGCCGGATATATTATTTATCAATATCAAAGCATCCCTAAACTAAACGACAAAATCATCGTGGGGCAATATGAATTCAGGATACTCAAGGTAAGCCGCACCCGCATTGACCTCGTGCAACTGAAATCCCTGCAACATTGAAAACCTTATTTTGCAGCGTATTGCCAATAATAATCACATCGCTATTTTTTTAGTTTGATTCTTTTAAAATGAGATTAATTACTATATTCGTACCCTGTTTTTTTGAACCTTTTAACCATAGTTTTACATGGCAATTTTAGAGAAATTAAGAGTCAGAGCCGGGCTTCTGCTGGCAATTGTAATAGGCCTTTCATTACTTGCATTCGTTTTGGGTGATTTTCTTAACTCGGGAGGATCTCTTTTCACCCGGTCAAAATTTGAGATCGCCGAAGTATCAGGCAAATCCATTGCCTATACTGATTATGAAACCAAGGTAAATGAACTTGAAAACATTCAGAAAATGCAGTCAGGCCAGGAAGGTCTCGACGAACAAACGGTTGACCAGATCCGCAATGTAACCTGGGAAAATATGATCCAGGATATGCTGATGGAAAAACAATATGATAAACTCGGCCTGGATGTGTCTGATGACGAATTGAAAGATATGATCGCGGGTGAGAATCCGCATCCTGCAATTGCACAGCTCTTTACTGATCCGCAGACCGGCGTATTTAACCGTCAGGCATTCAATAGTTTTATGCAGAGGATCCAGAATGAAACGGAAGAATCAAAGGAAAAAACATTCTACCTCTATATTGAAAATGAAATCTACAGGCAGCGCAAGTTTCAAAAATACCTGAACCTTGTAAGAAAGGGGCTTTATGCTACAACTCTGGAAACGAACTAGGCAACAGGAGGAATCCAATAGAAAGGTAGATGGCGATTACCTTGTTCAGAATTTCAATTCAATTTCCGATTCAGCCATTCAGGTTAATGAAAGTGATCTGAAAAAATATTATAGTGATAATAAGAATCAATATAAACAGGACGAATCGAGGGATATACGTTATGTGTATTTTGAAGTAGTTCCATCTAAAGCCGACTTCAAAGCTGCAGAACAGGCGATTGAAAACCTTAGACCTGATTTTGAAAAAGCTGAGGATATTAAACAGTTTGTCAACCTCGAATCAGATGTTGCTTTTGATGAAACAAACTACAACAAAGGTGAATTACCTGACACCCTGAATGATTTTATGTTTAACGCGGAAAAAGGTGCCACATTTGGTCCCTATTTCGAGAATAACGCCTATAAAATTTCACGGTTGGCCGCTATTAATTTCCGCCCTGATTCTGTAAAAGCACGTCATATTCTGCTCAGAGCCACACAAAACTCGGCTCAGGCAGTTTACAAACAGGCCGACAGTCTGATGACAATCATTAAGAATGGTGCCGATTTTGCCACACTGGCCATGTTATATTCTTCTGATGGTTCAGCACAAAAGGGCGGTGACCTGGGCTGGTTCAAAGAAGGTGCCATGGTAAAACCTTTCAGTGACAGCTGTTTTGAAGGCAGAAAAGGAGATGTGAAACTGGTTGCCACACAATATGGCCTGCATATAATTCAGATCCTTGATCAGTCACCCCTGATCAAGCATGTACAGGTAGGAACACTGGTAAAAAATGTAGTTGCCGGTGAAGCAACCGATCATGAATACTACGTTAAAGCCAATGAATTTGCCGGTGTCAATAATACCTATGAGAAGTTCAACAAGGCACTTGAGACCGGAAAAGATCAGTTGAAAACGGCTGTAGCCCTTAAACTGGGGCCTATGGAGAAAAAAGTAAATGACCTGGTTCAGGCCAGGCCGCTTGTAACATGGGCCTATAAGGCTGAATTGCATGATGTAACTACCAATGTGCTGAAACTGGGAAATAAATATGTAATAGCTGCAGTTGAAAAGGTACGTGAAAAAGGGTATGCCCCTTTCGAAGAGATCCGCGCTGATATTGAAAACAAGGTAAAGCAGGAGAAAAAAGCAGAAAAAATATCCGCGTCAATTGAATCAAAAAAGAATGGTGCCAAAACACTGGATGAACTGGCTAAAAACCTTGGTGTTCAGACTCAAGCGGTTACCGAAGTCCGTTTTAACTCTTCTTCACTGGGTAATGCAGGTGTTGAACCCAATGTAATCGCTGCATTCTGTTCGCTTGAAAAAGGGAAGGTATCACAGCCGATTGTTGGAGAGAATGGTGTGTATGTTCTTACTGTAAATGATATTGTTCAGCCAACTGAAACAGAAATCAAAGCTATGACTGAGGCATCCCGCAACAACATCATACGGGGTTATGGTGCCCGCACCAATTATTTTGCCCTGGAAGCCTTAAAAGAACTTGCCAAAATCAAAGACAACCGCCGGGAGTTTTACTAGCCGACCGACAGGATAATATTAAGTGAAAATTGCCGTCAGTTTAAACTGACGGCAATTTTTTTTCATTCAATAGGGGTCCCTCGTCACTTGTCACTGCTTCCCCCAAGCATTTCCTTTGCCTTCAGCAGCCTGCGCACAGGTATAAGATAATCGGTAAATTCACGGTAGCTCATATCTTTCAGGTAAATTGCCCCGTAACTTCTGCGGAAAAGAGGATTGGTGCTGCCATAAAAGAATTCTTTACCCAGAAGGTCTATCAGGTGATTTAACTGTCCGACCCATATCTTCTGTGCCAGTTCGCTGAATGTACCGTCGAGCTCGTAGCTCGGGAAACTGGCAGATTTCTGGCTAAGGAAACAACTATTGAACATATTATGCAATACAGCAAATGAATTAAGTGATACAGGAACAATTGTACTGATTTCGGTGAGGGAATAACGTGACCAGATATTCCGGTAACCCCATATCCGGATATTCATCTCAGGATGAATGGCCACATACCGGTCAATTGCTTCCGACAAGGCAATCAGTGTCTTGTAATGTGTATCCGGTCCGCTGCCTTCCGGGTCCAGTGCCAGCGTAATAATGGTTGGCTTTATCTTTTCAAGCAAAGCCACAATTGGCATTACATCCTGTTCAATGTTTGGATATTCAGGAAAAATATTGGCAGAATAAAACGGCAAACGGAGATGAGATACATGATCCATATCAATACCAAAATAAGCCCAAACCAGTTCTGCTTCATATTCCCGTAACCATCCCTTGATCAGGTGAAAAATGGAAGGTTCTGACCTCCCGGGTTCTATCGCCTGCAATTGGGTCAGCAGTTCTCCGATATACGAGGAAAGCTTCCTGAGGTCATTTGTTTTTAAATGATTCAGAAATAACCTGGTTAGCCGGGTACTGATGTGAAAATGCTGTATATCTTCATCCTGAAGTGCAATGCCGTTCAAATATCCGGTTATATCATCCTGGGCATTGCCAAAATCAGCCAGCCTTTTTTGCTCATCGGCTATTCTGCCGCTTGCCAAAAGCATCTGAAGATTCTCAAGACGCTCTGTTACATAAAAATTAGTGACAGCAGTGAAACCGCTTGTGCAATAAACAAAGTAATTTTCATTGTTCGGTGATCTCACCAGGTGATGTAACAAAGGAAAATAAGCCAGTTCAATGTCATCATGATGCGGAGCTGTATGCAAAATCCTTTGATTGTCAGGTACATCAATTCCTTTCTGAATTTTCTCCACCAGGCTCTTGTAGGTTTCCTCGCTGAGCTTGTCGAGTGGCTTATTCCTGATCTCACAGGCAATTCTCCACTCAGGTGTATCAACCGCTTTGGAATCACAATCAAGCCGTGAAGCTTCGATAAGTGATACCTTATTCTTATCTGAGCCCGATATAATGAGCTTTTCCGAATAATTAGCCGGAAGCTTTTTATCCTTATACAACTGCTTGATATTTTCCTCACTCAGGGTGAGCATGGCAGTTGCACTTTGCGTGACATAAAACCTTGCATTTTTCAATTTCTGCAGACTGGTGGCCGGGTAGGTAATTCCTGCCTCACGTTCAACAGCGTTGTATACCTGTTCCGACTTGGCCTGTCCGGCAGCAATAACGATGGCTACCGTATCCGGATTATAGGTAATTGTATCCAGGCCGATTGTGATGACGGCTTTTTTACGAACCAGCTCAATACCGCCGAGATCAGTGGCAGCAGCAGCCTGGGTTTCATAATTGATATTGGTGAGCCGGGTATGCGAATGATGGGCCGAACCTTTTACATTAAAGGCAATGTGGCCATCGGGACCAATTCCGCCCAGGAAGAAACCGATGCCTCCCCGTTTGCGGATCTCATCTTCATAATCCTGGCAAAACTGATCGAAAAGCTTTATTGTCTTCTGTTTTAACAGGTCACGCTCATTTTTGGGTTTAGTAATGCGTAAACCGAGATCAATTAATCCATCCGGAAATACCTCGTCCAGGTTATTGATTTTACCATACTCCTTTTTAGCTTTTTCCGGTATGTCAAACGTATTGATGAGATGAACCTTCTTCGGATCGAGACCAAAACTATCGATGTAGAAATTTTTTACAAAATAGGTAAATGACCGTTCGTGTTCGGGCTTAATCGGAAAGAATTCGTCGAGCTGGAAAAACTCAAGGGAACGCAGATCAGGCTTCAGGTTCTTATCAAGACCTATCTTTCCGAGAATACCGGTCTCCATTTCCTTTTGCCAGTTTGCCAGGTAAAATTGCACCCATTTAATAAAGAATTCCGGAGTTTTACCGGTAGGCAGTGCAATCACGCCCACCCGGGTTGAGGCCAACCCATTCAAGAAACCGAAGCGCCGTTAATTGGCCAAGTTCAATATAGTTGTCGACAATTATGGTGGAAATGCGACGATACTTACTGCTTAATGCGAAGTCCTGGTGGAGATCGTTGAAATAGGCTTCAACCTTACTTGATGCGTTGTACTTCATACTATCTTAATTTATGGTTTTGACTGCGAAGGATTTTACTTAGAATCAAGGCTGTTGCCCCCATGGCAACTGAAAATTCAGCAAATGATGAAAAGTAAATGTTTGGCATTACAAATCCCATTTCTACCATTTTTCCCGTTTTACGGGTAATTCCCGGTAAAATATAGGTTGTAAGCAATTCATGGCGGCAGGTGATTTCTCCGCCGATAACAATGAGATTGGGATTGAGCAGTCCGGTTATTCTGGCGATCTCATCACTGATCACATCGCATATTTTATCAACGGCATAAGCTGATAGCTTGCAACCGCTGAGGGCATAATCAGCAAGCTTCTTAAATGAAACTGCTTCAGGTTGCTGGTTATCCCGAACCAGCGGATAATTTGGTGCCGAATTTCTTGATGCTTTCACGGACAAGGGTTTGAATATCAGGCAGCGGATCAAATATCTCACCGGCTGTTCCGGCAATTCCTTCATATAAACCATTGTTTATGATCAGTCCGGCACCCAGGTTTTTTGATTCCTTATTATAGGTGAGATAAACAATATGCTCCGGCAATTTTTCGCCAATGGGATGGTACCATGAAATGCTGAGTGCCCCGGCATTTGCATCATTCACAAAATATACCGGTTTGCCCAATCTCCTTCTGAGCCTTTCGCCGATTTCAAGATTTCTGATCTGCAGCAGGGCGGAATACTGGATCTTTCCATTATAACTGTCAACCAGGCCGGGCATGGCAATTCCGATTCCCAGAAAAGAACGGGTGTTTAACTCCTCGTCACTTAACGTCTCGTGGATAAATTTCTCCAGCACACTTGAAACATTATCCTGTCCAATCGTAACAGAAACCGATTTTTCTCCCTGTTCATGTATTTTTCCTTCGAAATCGATCTTTACAAAACGAAGTTTACTTTTAAAAACCTCAATGCCCAGCATTACACCAATGTCGGATTTGATTTTCCACAATACGGGCTTTTTGCCGCCCTTCTGGGTTGAATCACCCGTGCGGCTGATTGTAATAAATCCTTTGCGATCGAGGATGCGGAGAATGTATAGAATGGTGGAAGGCTGGAATCCGGTGAGCCTTGAGATCTCTGCACCTGATATTTCCCTGTGCGTGCGGATTATATTGAGAACCTGCTTGTGGCTGTTCTCAGTGAGGGAATAGAAATCCGGGCCGGATGTCATTTGTTAGTTTATTCAATGAATAAACAAATATAATTCAAACCTGACCGAAAGTCAAGAAAAATCATGAAAATTTTTTTTACAGCTGTCCTTACAGGTTTGGTTAAGGTTAAAGATTGGCTAAACCTGTTAAACATCATTTTTTTTGGCACTGCATTTACTTTAACTTCGGAGGTCAATCATTTAGCTATATGGAAAGAATATTGATCATCGGTGCTGCAGGCCAGATAGGTTCAGAATTAACCCTGGAATTGCGCCGTATATACGGTAATTCAAGCGTGTTTGCCACCGATGTGAAGGATGCCCCGGCAGATATCAAGGAAAGCGGACCGTTTCAGCTGCTGGATGTGATGGACGACAAACATCTGATTCATTTCGTGATCCGCAATAAAATAACGCAGATTTATCATCTTGCCGCCGTTTTGTCAGGCAATGCTGAAAAACTTCCCACACAGGCCTGGCATATCAATATGAACAGCCTGATGAATATTCTTGAAGTGGCAAAACTGGTTGAGGATGTAAAAAAAGTTTTCTGGCCCAGTTCAATTGCAGTCTTTGGGAGCACCACCCCCAGGGTAATGACACCGCAACTTACTGTAATGGAACCGTCTACCGTATATGGGATCAGCAAACTGGCCGGAGAAAGATGGTGTGAGTATTACCATAAGAGATATAATATTGATATAAGAAGCGTACGGTATCCCGGACTCATAAGTTATAAAACCGAACCGGGAGGAGGTACTACCGACTGGGCTGTGGAAATATATTTCGAGGCAGTGAGAAAAAAATGCTATACGAGTTTCATCAGTGAGGACACAGCACTTCCCATGATGTTTATGGATGATGCGATCAGTGCAACGATAAGGCTGATGGAAACCGACAAGGCGAATCTTGCATGCCATTCTTCCTATAATCTGAGCGGTCCAAGTCTTTCACCCCGGCAGGTAGCCATGGATATCCGGAAATACATCCCGGGATTTGATATCCTTTACAAACCTGATTTCCGACAGGCTATTGCTGAAAGCTGGCCTCAAAGCATCGAGGACAGTGAACTGAGGAACAGCATAATCTGGAAACCGAAATATGATCTTCCTCAAATCACGAAACGAATGCTTACCGAAATCAAAAAGAAGGAAGAAATTACAGTGAAAAACTAAAATAAGTTCTGCAGTTCTGCAGTTCTGCAGTTCTGCAGTTCAGATACCTCAATTACATAAATCACCTAATCACCTAATCACTAATCATCTAATCACCTAATCACCTAACAAAATGTACGGAAAAATCAAAACCCACCTGGCAAACGAGTTGAAAGCCATTGAAGAGGCAGGTCTCTTTAAGAAAGAAAGGATAATTACCTCGCCGCAGGATGCATCCATCCGGTTAGCCGGAGGAGAAGAGGTACTGAATTTCTGTGCCAACAATTACCTGGGCCTTTCCTCCCATCCTGCACTTATCGATGCAGCAAGAAAAGCCCTGGATTCGCATGGATATGGAATGTCGTCGGTTCGTTTTATCTGCGGAACTACTGATCTTCATAAAAAACTCGAGGAAAAAATTGCCCAGTTTTTTGGTACTGAAGATACAATCCTTTATGCCGCCTGCTTCGATGCCAACGGGGGAGTTTTTGAACCCCTGCTGGGTGAAGAGGATGCCATTATTTCCGATTCCCTGAATCATGCTTCCATTATTGACGGGGTGCGCTTATGCAAGGCACAGCGTTACCGGTATGCCAATGCCGATATGGCTGACCTGGAACAGCAACTGATCAGCGCCCGGGAAAACCGGTTCAGGCTGATTGTTACTGATGGTGTATTTTCAATGGACGGAAATGTAGCACCGGTTGATCAGATCTGTAAACTGGCAGAAAAATATGATGCCATGGTAATGGTGGATGAATGCCATTCAGCCGGCGTTGTGGGTGAAACTGGCCGCGGTGTAACCGAATTATATAATATCCGCGGACAGGTAGATATAATTACCGGAACCCTTGGAAAAGCATTTGGTGGAGCTATCGGCGGATTTACCACTGGCCGTAAGGAGATTATCGATCTGCTAAGGCAGCGTTCACGTCCCTATCTGTTTTCAAACTCCCTGCCACCAATGATCACCATGGCAGGCATCGCCATGTTTGATATGATGGAGGAAACGACTGAACTGCAGGACAGGCTGCATCAGAATACGGAATACTTTAAAAAGGAAATAATCAAGGCCGGCTTTACGATCAAACCTTCAAAATCGGCCATTATCGCCATCATGCTGTTTGATGCCAGGTTATCGCAGGATTTTGCGGCCCGTCTTCTGAAGGAAGGCATTTATGTCACCGGTTTTTATTATCCTGTGGTTCCAAAGGGAGAAGCACGCATACGTGTTCAGCTATCTGCCGCCCATACACGCGAAAACCTCGATAAGGCGCTGAAAGCCTTTATTAAGGTCGGTAAGGAACTAAAGGTTACCAATCCGCAATAACCGTCCTGTTTCCGGTAACCACGTCCCCGATCTTCACATTGATTTTTGTACCTACGGGGAAAAACATATCCACCCTCGACCCGAATTTGATAAAGCCAAGTTCATCGCCCTGGATAACCTGTTTTCCTTCGTAGGTATAGGAAACAATCCGCCTGGCCACAGCCCCGGCGATCTGCCGCACCAGGATCATTTTTCCATTGCTGCCCTTTATGACGATTGTGGATCGTTCATTTAATTCCGATGATTTTGGATGCCATGCAACAAGGTATTTTCCGGGGTGATATTTGTAATAACTCACTAATCCGCTAATGGGGTAACGGTTTGCATGTACATTCAGGGGTGACATGAAGATGGATACCTGAATGCGCCTGTCTTTGAAATATTCCTTTTCCATGACTTCCTCAATAACAACCACCTTTCCGTCAGCTGCACTCAGCACCAGCGAATCATTCGGTATTACGGAACGGTCAGGATTCCGGAAAAACCAAACCACCATAAACAGAAAGGCTATGGATGCAATGATCAATATGGATTGCAGCCAGGTATTCCGAACGGCCCAGTAGATTAAAAGATTAAAACTACTGATGACAAGGAAAAAAATAAGGATAATAATGATCCCTTCTTTATGAATCCTCATGTCGTTTTTTTTAAAGGTTACTTAGACTAAGATACACAGCAGCCAGGGGCATTACAAACAGGATTGAATCAATTCTGTCGAGAAGGCCACCGTGTCCGGGTATAATCTTTCCGGAATCTTTTTGCCCTACACTTCTTTTAAAAAGAGACTCGGTAAGATCACCAAAGACACCAAATACAGAAACGATAAGGGCAAGGAATAACCAGTCAGTTCTGTCCAATACGCCCATGATCAGGTGCAGCCAAAGGGCACAGATAAGGGTCAGGACTGCTCCACCGATAGCCCCTTCCCACGATTTTTTGGGTGAAATACGCTCAAATAACCGGTGACGTCCGATTGACATTCCTACAAGGTAGGCCCCTGAATCATTTATCCACACAAGGGTCATTATTCCAAGGATAATGCGGTGGGTGTATGCATGTTCATTGCCAATCGGAAAAGCCAGAAAATTAATCACGCTTAGAGGAATGGAAACGTAAATAATGCCCAGGAAAGAAATGGCCGTATTTCTCATCCCATCCGGTTTATCAGAATAAAGAGCCAGGATGAAAATTAAAATAACAAAAGGAAGAATAAGAAACAGGAGCCTGGGATCAGCCAGGTGTGCCGAGACCAGAAATGCCAGTATAAAGGCTGCACCGCCTGTAATCATCGATGGGATAACAGGCGGGTAAGCTCCCGAAGCCGCAGACAAGGCATAAAATTCATAGAGTGCGATCAGGTTGATCAGCAGGAAAACTAAACCGAAGGCAAATTTACCCATGAAAAGTGACCCAATAATGATCACCAGGTATATAAAACCGAATGCGACGCGTTGAATGAAATTTTTCAAACTTCGGGATCTTTTAGCAGATATGATCAGGCAGATTGCTTGACTTCCAGACCTTCTTCACCGGATTTGCTTGGTTTCACACGTTTTGGACTTCTGCGCTCTTTTTTGGGTTTTTCGGGCATTTCAGGCATCTTGCCTTTCTTTTTCCCAAAAATTTTCTCAAGATCCTCTGTAAAGATCACCTCTTTTTCCAGCAATTGTTCGGCAAGCTGCACAAGACCGACTTTATGTTCATTTAATAATGCGATTGCCCTCACGTACTGCGCATCAATAATGTCTTTCGCTTCCTTATCAATCAACTCAGCGGTTTTATCACTGTAAGGTCTCTGAAAAGCATATTCATTCTGGCCTGTGGAATCATAAAAGCTAATATTTCCAATGGCATCGCTTAATCCAAAGTAAGTAACCATGGCATAAGCTTGTTTGGTTACCCGTTCAAGGTCATTCAATGCACCGGTGGATATTTTACCGAAGGTAATTTCTTCTGCAGCCCTTCCGCCCAGTGTAGCAGTCATTTCCTCGAGCAGCTGGTCCTTTGTTGTGATTTGTCTTTCTTCAGGAAGATACCATGCAGCACCCAATGATTTTCCGCGTGGAATGATGGTTACCTTTACAAGCGGGGCTGCATGTTCAAGCATCCAGCTTACGGTAGCATGGCCGGCTTCATGGTATGCAATGGTCTTTTTTTCATCCTGGGTAATGATCTTGTTCTTCTTTTCAAGACCACCCACAATCCTGTCAATAGCATCAAGAAAATCCTGTTTCTGAACCGATTTTTTATTTTTTCTTGCAGCAATCAGGGCAGCTTCATTGCACACATTGGCAATATCTGCACCGGAGAATCCCGGAGTCTGACGTGCCAGAAAATCCACAACCAGGTCTTTTTCAGTTTTGATGGGCCTGAGATGTACCTGGAATATTTCCTTTCTTTCATTCAGGTCGGGCAATTCAACATAGATCTGCCTGTCAAATCTTCCGGCCCTGAGCAATGCCTTGTCGAGGATATCTGCCCGGTTTGTGGCAGCCAGGATAATGACACCTGCATTGGATGCAAATCCATCCATCTCGGTCAGTAGCTGGTTCAGTGTATTTTCACGTTCATCGTTGGCTCCGAAATTCGGATTTCTTCCCCGGGCACGGCCAATGGCATCAATTTCATCGATAAATACGATGCAGGGAGCTTTCTCCTTTGCCTGTTTAAACAGATCACGCACGCGTGATGCACCCACACCTACAAACATTTCTACGAAGTCGGATCCCGATAATGAAAAGAAGGGAACATGAGCTTCACCGGCCACTGCTTTGGCAAGGAGTGTTTTTCCGGTACCCGGAGGACCTACAAGCAAAGCACCCTTGGGAATCTTACCTCCCAGGTCAGTATATTTTTTCGGCTTTTTCAGGAAGTCAACAATTTCCTTGATTTCCATCTTGGCCTCTTCCAGACCGGCCACATCTTTAAAATCGAGCCTGATGTTTTCATCCTTATCAAATATTCTCGCCTTGGATTTACCCACATTGAATATGTTGGTTCCTCCTCCTCCACCGGCTCCTCCGCTCATACGCCTGAAAATGATCATATAGATCACAACCAGAATGATTATGGGCAGCAATACATACAAGGTGTCTCCAAAAGTCCGCTTGCGGATGTATTCCGGATAGATCCTGGCCTCATCCGGTAAACCGGCCTGGGCGTCATCAAGCATTTTTTTGAAAATATCATTTGAACCAACAGGCATAGTATACTGCGGGCCTGTCTTTGAGATCGCCGTAAATCCCTTGCTGGCATTTTTCTGATGCTTCGGCTCATTTAAATATTGTTCTTTTATAAATATTTCAGCATTTTGTTCATTTACGATCTGTATCTTTTCAACTTCTCCTTTTAACAGCAGCTCGTTGCGGAAGAACTTCCAGTCAATAACTGTAGGACCCTGTCCCGAATCAAAAAAATAAATCAATATAATGGCTACACCAATCAGGGCATAAATCCAAATTGCATTGAAACGGGGTTTCTTTCCTCCCAGTAAATTATTGGGCGGTTTAGTCCCGTTGGTATTTTTTTCTTCTTCCTTTTTTCCTTTTACCTCTTTATTTTCTTCCATGCTATAAGCAAATTAATCTTCTTTAATGAATGTAATTTCAGCATCTCCCCACAAATCTTCCAATTTATAATATTCCCGGGTTTCAGGCTGGAAAATATGAACTACAATATCCCCATAATCAAGCAAAACCCAGGTTGCATTTTGAAGACCTTCCCGGTGATTAATGACAACCTGAAGTGTATTATCAACTTTTTCTTCAACCGAATCAGACAGCGCCTTGACCTGTGTTCCTGAATCACCGTGACAGATTATAAAATTATCACAAGGTGCATATCCCAGCTTTCTAAGATCTATATTGACAATTTTCTTCGCTTTTTTTTCCTGTAATCCTTCTATTATATATTGTAAGAGTTGTTCGTGATTTCCCAAACCGGATAGTTTTAATATTTTACAATGCAAAAATAGTGAATTTATCCATTTGCACTGAGGTTTAAATGGCTCAACTATTTTTCAAACAACACCAATCCTATCACAATTTTCGTTATTTTACCTGATCAATAACAATACCAAATCTACCGTTTCTTCCTATTCAATTATAAATATTCCTTTAATGAGAACAGTAACATTGGGCTTTCCCCTTATACACCTGACCTCTGTGGATTCTACCAACAAATATGCTGCCGGGATATTGCGCCAGGAGAACGCCACTGAAGGTACTGTAATTTTGGCAGATGTTCAGACCCGCGGTAAGGGACAGGGAGACAATATCTGGCTGAGTGATAATGGATTGAACCTGTTATGCAGCATTATTTTAAAACCGGACTTTCTGCCTGCCTTTAAGCAGTTTTATTTGTCGATGTGCATTGCAACCGGAATAAATGATTGTCATAACTGATCTTGGAATCCGGTCACAGGTTAAATGGCCCAATGATATTCTGATTAAAGGGAAAAAGGTTGCAGGTATTCTGATCGAAAACACAATCTTATCCCAAAATCTCCATACCTCTATCGTTGGAATCGGGTTAAATGTGAACCAGGTATCATTTCCTCCCGAAATTCCCAATCCCTGCTTCCCTGGCAGGAGAAACCGGAAAATCCTATGATGTGGGTCAATTGCTTGAAAGACTGCTTCTCTTTCTCGAAAAGAGACTCAACCAGTTATATGCTGAGGATTTTGTTGCGATCAAATCGCAATACCTGAACAGTCTCTGGCTTTTGAATACCCGTGCCCGATTTACCGATCAGAAAGGTGTTTTTGAAGGCCGTATCGTTGATGTGGCTGAAAGCGGAGAACTGTTGATCCTCACTTCCGGCGGGGAAACGAGGATGTACGGATTCAAGGAGGTGGAGTTCAATGAACAATGAACAATGAAGATGCTGAATGAACAATGCTAAACGTGAAAAACTAATAGCTAAATGCTAAAAGTGAAGCTGCAATGCAGTAATCTGAGTCTCAGTCTGCAGATTGCGGAATGCAAGTCTGCAGTAATCTGCAGTAATCCAGTATCAAGCCTATCTAGTACAGCCTACAGTATCCAGTATCATCCTTCCTTAGCAGAAAAGTCCACCTCGGAGAGCTTATCCACCATCAAATCCACAAACTGCTGAAGCGGGATTGCGGGCCATCATTTCAAGAAACATATTCAGATTGGCCTTTAGTTTGAGTTTTACTTCGGATAAATCCTTTCCCGATTCATTTATATTGATAATGAACGTAAAATCAGCAGAACTGTCTTCCGAAGCACCTACAGTCAGCATTGACCAGGGCTGTTTTTCCTGAATTTCAAGTCCAACAGTGCCGAGACCCTGGATATCAAAGATTATTTTCTCCTGTGTAATCTGCAAATTGTTCAGCCGGTCCTGGGGCAACAAACCGGAGAAATTCCTGAAATCAGAGATATAATTGAACACTGTTTCCTGGCTGCCTTTTGCTATTCCTGTTTTGCTTTCAATGGCAAGCATATTACGAATATTAAATTTTTAAAAGAAAATTTACTGCAACAGGCCCTGCACTCCATGTTGCCGGAGACTGTCGCCATTGCTGAAGCGTAGGCAACATATCGGATTGGATATACCCGCTTTCAATGGCCAGTTCAATTAATGCATTATAATTACTTAATGTATACAGGCTGCATCCTGAAGCAAGAAAACTTTCCACTGCTTTTGGAAATCCATATGTAAAAATAGCTGCCATTCCCAGCACATCACAACCTGCATTCCTCAAAGCTTCCACGGCTTTCAGACTGCTGCCTCCTGTTGAAATAAGGTCTTCAATTACCACCACCTTTTGCCCCTTTTTGGGATCTCCTTCGATCAGGTTTTCGAGTCCATGTCCCTTGGGCTCGCTCCTGACATACATAAATGGCAGTCCCATCATATCCGCCACCAGTGATCCATGTGCAATCGCTCCGGTTGCAACACCGGCAATAGCTTCTGTTGATAAAAATTTTTCTTTTATTAATTCTACAAAGCTATATTTGATTGCGTTTCTGATGTCGGGATATGCCAGTGTTTTTCTGTTATCACAGTAAATTGGGGATTTCCATCCTGACGCCCATTGGAAAGGGTTGTCAGGATTGAGTTTTATTGCATTACACTGCAAAAGAAGGCCGGCTATTGTTTTCTCGAATTTTTTCATACTGTAAATGTACAAAGTTTTTTTCAACGACAGGGTTGTGCTTTTAACCGATGACTTCATCAGAAATTTTCAGGTTAAGTATGGCTTGTTTTATAAATACAGGAATACGGAAGATCTGAAGGAACTGATTGATTTCTACCGCAATCTGAAAAGAATTGATACGTTGTTTATTTTCCATCATGATCTGGATGAATTGCAGGAAAGATTCAAATCGTGTTTTTATATGGTGGAGGCCGCGGGCGGATTGGTATGCAATGAGGAAGGCCGGTACCTGATTATGAAGAGGCGTGATAAATGGGACCTCCCGAAAGGGCAAGGTCAATTTCGGTGAATCAATTCCGCGATGCTGCACTCAGGGAGGTTTCCGAAGAATGCGGCCTCAGCAGTCTCGAGATCATCGGTCCGCTGATGTCAACCTATCATTGTTACTGGATTGATGGCCAGTCGATTTTAAAAAGAACCAGCTGGTTTGATATGAAGGCAACCGGAAATGAGCCGCTGGTGCCGCAAACCGATGAGGATATCACCGAGGTGAAGTGGGTAAGAAAGGAAGATCTGCGGGAAATAACCCGCAATACCTATATGGGAATACTGGATATCCTGAAATACAAAAACCTGCTATAGGTCACCCCTGGCTTTCATTATCTCAAACAACTTTGATTCAAAATCCTCGGAAGGCGATGGTGCCGGTGAAAGAATCAGCTTTCCGTCGGGCCCGATCAGAAAATAAGTCGGAAAAGCCCTGATATCATATTCCTTTAATACATCCGGCTGCCGGTCATACAGCAGGAATTTCCAGTTGTATTTATTTTTTGCCAGGAACTGCCTGAGCACTTCATCCATGGGATCCGTGGCAATTGTAAGTATGGTAAGCTTACCGGCATATTTGGTATTCAGAACCGCCAGTGAATTGAATTCGTTGAGACAGGCATAGCTCTGGCAGGTACAGAAATTAAGATATACATACTTTCCTTTAAAATCATCCAGGCTGGCAAGTTTGCCATCTGTATCCATCAGTTCAAATGCCGGCGGTGCATAGCCGGCCAGCAAACGTGTGATTTTTTGTTTGATGGATGCACCTATCTGCCGGTGTGCAGGAATCTTTGTTTTCATCATGAGCGTATCCAGTATGCTCAGCAATCCCTTCCGTGAAAACTGGTTACCATAAAACTCATCATGCACCTGCTTAAGAATGATCAGCTCCTTCAAGTGTGTCATTGCTGAAATTTGTATTTTTCGACAGGGTTGCCAGAAGCGCAGAATAGCTGCCAAGCTGGTTTATATCGGTGTAAATCTGCTTGCCCTGTTCCGATCTGCCATAAAACACAAAATATTTGCTGTATACCTGGTTAAACAGGTCGGCATAAGCCGGATTGTTATACAGCACCGGCTGATTGTTGAAATATTCATCCGACAGGCTTTGTACCTTTTGCTGATTTGCAAACAGTTTTAACATGCCATACCTGTAACGCCGGAATTCAGTAAAAAACTCACCGGGATATTTTTGAAAAGGAGCCTCCATATTCCGAATATCCGTTTCCAGCTTTTGGATATCGATTTTTGAATAGATATGGCTTACATGTTTTTCATAATAAGGCACATAGGCATCCTCAAACATCATGATGCGCATGTTCAGCTCATCCTGGTTAAAATTGATGAGGCCAAGATGGATTTCTTCAGGCTTAAAATAAGGATTTAACTGATCCTCAGGCTTTTTATCCTCCTTTTCAGGCAGCACCAGTTCATATGTTTTACCCGGTTCGGCATAAAAATAACCCAGGTATACACCAAGATGCACAAGGATTTGCTGTGTGGCGGAAAGATCAATACTCAGCCTGAAATCGCCGCTGTCAGAAACCACACAGGAACCAACCAGTTCCTCACCGCCGGTAATCCAATCTGCAATACGCGTAAATTCCAGCTTTGTAGAGGCATATGATTTGGCATGCCCTGTGATCAACACCGGCTGTGCGGAAATATTGATTGCAAAAAAGCCCAGTATTAAGGCAGCCCATATCCTGCCAGTCCTACTCATTCACATTATAATTTTTCGGTAGAAATTTACTGGCATCGCCACCCTGGCGGATAATTTCGCGGATAATGGAGGAATTAATGAATGTATGGTGAGGCAGTGTGAGCAAAAATACGGTTTCAATATCCGGATACATGGCCTTATTGGTTTGTGCAATGGCCCTTTCGTATTCAAAATCTGCCGCTGTGCGGAGGCCTCTTAAAATATACCGGGCTTTTTCGGCTTTACAGAAATCAATCGTAAGTCCTGTAAAAGTTCTCACTTCTACCCTTCCCTCCGTGTCCTCTGAATACTCGCTGTATCCACTGTACCCTCTTTTCAATGGGAAAGTAGCTTGATTTGGTTGTATTGATCCCGATCCCCACCACTACCTTGTCGAACATAGAAAGAGCACGACGTACAATGGATTCATGTCCTATTGTAAAAGGGTCGAAAGAGCCGGGAAAAATAGCGATGTTTATTTTATCCGCAGACATAGACCTGATATTAGTGAAGACTAAGAATATCCGGGTAAACTTAGGGATTAATCAGGAAATTTAAAACCCCCGGCAGGTTTTTCTGCACCTGGGCTCCCGTGGCCATAAGGCGTGCGGCATCATGATGACCCTGGGAAATGAGGATGCATGTGCATCCGAGGATCGCCGACACATCATAATCATGCTGAGTGTCACCCAGCATGATGATCTCATCTGCTACCAGGCCTGAAGAATCGAGATAATCCCGGGCAATGGCCGCTTTTCCATGAGCATAGTGGTCTTCAGCACCGAGGATAGCATCAAAATAGGGTGTAATACCACGATCAGACACATCCTGTATAAGGGTGCTTCGTTCCATGGCAGAAAGGATAATTTGTTTCAAACCCTGCTTCCTGGAAGGCATTTAGCAGGTCAACTGCACCGTTGTATAAGGAGGCTGCCGGCTGCAATTCGCGATAATGGTCAATAAATTCAATTGAAAGGGATTCAAACGGTTCCTGATCGAAATCAAAGCCGAGGTCAATATAATAATCTTTTACAGGAAACCGGAATAGTTCCTGATACCGGGTTTCTGACACCAGCGGCATTCCCCGGCGTGTAAGCATACGATTCATTGAAGCAATACACACTGCCCTGTCGTCGAGCAGTGTGCCATTCCAATCCCAGATAATGAGTGTCTTTCCTTTTATCATCCGCTTACAGATGGGTATTATATTAGTTATTCATCCGCAATCACCTGGATGGATCCGAAAACGACCGGCGCATCGATATACAGGTGATTCAGGTTCACAGCAAAAGAATCAGTAGCATACTGAATACTTCCAAAGGCTACGGAATTACCATCCGGCATGGCGGCAGAAGCAAAAACTGCATCGGATTTGATCTTAACCGAAGTAGATTTTTTGATTCTGATCAATGTTTGGCCGAAGATTGTATTGATCTTGATTTTCATGGGCTGATTATCAGGAAAGTTCAAATCCCTGAAATCATAAACCGATTTGCCAAAGATCACATTGTATTCGGTATTATCGCGCGGCTGATCACGTACCGCTCTTTCCTCGAAGAGGATATCATTTTCACCCTTTTGCCGGTGCATCATCCAGGGCTTTCCCACCAGGAGTCTTACGCCGACAAATATGAGAAACAATGCAAAAAGAACTCCGAACAGGTTTACATCAAAAACCACTCGGAATATCGCTGCCAGACCGATCAGAACTAGCAGTACCCCCCAAAATAATCCTGGTGCCATTTTCATAAAGTTTTTAATTTATGGATCAAATTAAGGGATTTCATCCTGTTTAGACAATTACTAATCGGTGAGTTGCGGTTATATGACGGTATTATGCGAATTTGAAGGGTTTTTCTACTTTTTCTTCCATCAGGGCCAGGTCAAGAACCTGCATGATATTGTGAACATAATGAAATGTTAATCCCTTCAGATAGATTTCATTGATTTCCAGTATATCCTTTCTGTTTTCTTCAGAAAGGATTATTTCCGTAATATCAGCCCGTTTGGCGGCCAGTATTTTTTCCTTTATTCCTCCAACCGGCAACACTTTTCCCCTAAGAGTAATTTCACCGGTCATGGCAATCTGGTTTTTCACTTTGCGCTGTGTAAGCGCGGAAGCAATGGATACTGCCATCGTAATGCCGGCTGATGGTCCATCCTTTGGTATAGCGCCCTCAGGAACGTGAATATGAAAATTCCAGTTTTCAAACATTTCAGGGGTAAGGCCCAACAGATCGCTGTGCGATTTGATATATTCCAGGGCAATTACTGCGGATTCCTTCATCACCTCTCCCAGGTTTCCGGTAAGGGTGAGATGTGCCCTTCCCTTTGCTCAGACTGGTTTCCACAAACAATATCTCACCTCCCACAGCCGTCCATGCCAATCCGGTGACCACGCCTGCAAATTCATTTCCCTGGTATTTGTCCTTAACATATCGGGGTGCGCCGAGTATGGTCTCAATATCCTTAATGGTAAGCTTCCTGTTGAAATTTTCATCCGTGGCAACCTTCCTGGCTATTACCCGCACAACCTTGGCCAATGTTTTATCCAGTTCCCTCACACCCGATTCACGGGTATAATTTTCAATAAGATATTCCAGGATATCTTTTGTAAAAGTAACTGACTTTGAAGTAAGGCCATGGTTGACCAGTTCTTTGGGTACCAGGTGCCGGTGAGCGATTTCTATTTTTTCTTCCATGATATAACCGCTCACATTGATCAGTTCCATCCTGTCGAGCAGGGCCGGGTTGATCGTATTGGTCATATTGGCTGTAGCAATGAACAATACCTTTGAAAGATCAAACTCGAGTTCAAGGAAATTATCATAGAAGTTGCTGTTCTGCTCAGGATCCAGTACCTCCAGCAAAGCAGATGCAGGATCGCCATGATAATCCCGGCCGACCTTATCGATTTCATCCAGCACGAAAACCGGGTTGCTGGATTTCACTTTCTTAAGGCTTTGCATGATCCTTCCGGGCATTGCCCCGATATAGGTTTTGCGGTGTCCGCGTATTTCAGCCTCATCGTGCAATCCACCCAGTGACATCCTGATATATTTACGGTTCAGCGCTTTGGCCACTGACTTGCCCAGTGAGGTTTTTCCAACACCCGGAGGTCCGTACAGGCAGATAATCGGAGATTTCATATCACCCTTGAGCTTTAGAACAGCCAGGTGTTCAATGATCCTGTCTTTCACCTTTTCCAGTCCGAAGTGATCCTTGTCAAGTATCCGTTGCGCCCTGTTTCAGGTCGAAGTTGTCTTTGGTAAATTCGTTCCAGGGAAGTTCAAGCAGTGTCTGCAGGTAATTCAGCTGAACCGAGTATTCGCCGGTTGCCGGATTAAGCCTGTTCAGCTTATCTACTTCCTTGTAAAAAGTAGCCGCCACTTCCTTGTTCCATTTTTTCTTTTTTCCCTTTGCCTTCAGCTCTTCAATTTCCTGCTCCATCGGATTACCCCCCAGCTCATCCTGAATGGTCTTCATTTGCTGGTGCAGGTAATATTCCCGCTGTTGCTGGTCCATATCAATCTTTACCCTGGTTTGAATATCATGCTTTAATTCAAGCATTTGCACCTCCCGGGTAAGATAATGCAACAGCGAGGTAGCTCTCTTCTTCAGGTTGTTTTGTTCAAGCAGGTGTTGCTTTTCAAGCATACGGATATCGCTGTTTGAACTGATAAAATTGATAAGGAATGAGGAGCTTTCAATATTTTTTACAGCAAAGGAAGTCTCAGGGGGTATATTGCTTGAAAGCTTGATTATTTTCAAGGAAAGATCTTTCAGTGATCCAACAATGGCTTCGAATTCCGGATCCTTTTTCTTGGGCTTCACATCTTCCATCGCGCTCACCTTGGCCAGATAATAAGGCTCTGTACTGATGACCTCATCTATGCGAAAACGCTTTTTCCCCTGGATGATTACGGAAGTACTTCCATCAGGCATTTCAAGTATTCTAAGCAACTGGGCAACTGTACCCACATTATATAATTCTTCCGGCCCGGGTTCATCCACATTCGGATCTTTCTGGGCAACTGTACCAATGATCTTTGATTTATGATAGACATCCCTTACCAGCTTCATCGATTTATCCCTGCCAACCGTAATGGGAATGATCACTCCCGGAAAAAGCACTGTATTTCTGAGTGGAAGAATGGGAAGCGTATCCGGAATCTTCGTCATGGTAATACTTTCCTCATCTTCCTCAGAAATCAGCGGTATAAAATCTGAATCCTCATTAACGGATGATGAAAGAAAAAAATCGGATAATCTCTTTTCCTGCAATTTGCTCATATGATTTTAATTCAACGAAAATTTAAACAAACTAAACGACAAAATGTCAGCCCTGATCTAAAATAACATGATCCCTCAGATAAGGCAATCTTCATGCCACATTTTGAAAACCCGATAAACAGTAGGAAGTAGAATAATCAGAGTGATTTGCGGTAGCGATCTGTAACCTTGAAAACGCTGGCAATAATTTTCCGGTCGACTTCACTGAGCGTTAAATTTCGGCTCATCATGGCCTTTTCAATTGTTTCAAATGACTTATCTACCCGGTACGTTTCAAACCCGGCTGCACCGCCCCAGGAAAAAGAAGGTATAAAATTGCCCGGAAAACCGGCACCATAAATATTTGAACTTATGCCAACAACAGTACCTGTATTAAACATGGTATTGATGCCGCATTTGGAATAATCACCCATCATGAGTCCGCAAAACTGCAACCCGGTGTCTTCTGCCCTGCCCGTAACATAATCCCACACCTTTACACGGGTGTAATTATTTTTTAAATTGGATGTATTTGAATCTGCCCCGATATTGCACCATTCACCAAGGGCGGAATTTCCCATATACCCTTCATGTACCTTATTGGAATAAGCAAACAGGATTGAATTGGTGACTTCACCGCCTACCTTTGAAAATGGGCCCAGGGTGGTTGGACCGTATATTTTGGCTCCCATTTTTACAATCGCTCCTTCGCAGAGCGCAAAAGGACCGCGAATCAAGGCGCCTTCCATGATCTCGGTATTGCGGCCAAGATAGATCGGACCAGTGGACGCATTGAGTGTTACATATTCCAGCTTCACCCCTTCTTCAGCAAAAATACGATCGGGCCGTAAAAGATTGTTCGTGGTGCTGATGGGTGCAGAAATTTTTCCGGCAGTAACGAGCTCATAGTCACTGATCAGTTCCTGTCCGTTGTAATAAAACAGGTGCCATGGCCTGTTTATCCTGAGAAAGGTGGACAAGGCCTGCTTTTGAACAAATCCTGCCGGAACCGTATAATCAAAATCCCCAAGTTCGGATTTGTCAAGGCATACTGCGATCAAGAACGAATCTTTAACCAGGGTTTCTCCCGGATTTAATGCTTCTATTTCTTCAACCAGATCGGCATTGGGTGTGATAGCCCCATTAATAAGCACATTCATATCACCTTGCTACAAGGGGGTATTTTTCCTGGAGATAGTCCTGTGTCAGCGACGATGCTGTGCATATGCAACCACATCTCCCATTTTTCACGGATAGTAAGTATGCCCAGACGAATTTCAGCTACAGGCCGAATAAAGGTAAATGGCAAAAGACGGTCACGCGACAGGTCATCAAAAAGGATATAATTGCGATTGTTATCAGACATGGGTCAACTTCACATGAGTACAAATATACGCTAAATTGCAGTGAAAGATTAGTTTCAGATATTGCAAAATCAATGCCGTGAATGAATTGCTATAAAAAAACTCCGTTTCCATATGAAAACGGAGTTCCAAAGACAGGCATCGTGCCAATCCTTATTCTTCTTTCTTTTTCTTATCGTAATGGCTCTTGTACCGTGTATTGAATTTATCAACACGTCCGGCAGTATCAACAAGTTTCATCTTGCCCGTATAGAATGGATGGGAGGTATTGGAGATCTCCATCTTGATCAGCGGATATTCCTTTCCGTCTTCGAGGGTAACTGTTTCTCTTGAAGCAGCAGTTGAACGGGTAACGAATGTATGACCATTCGACATGTCCCTAAAAGCCACCAGCCTGTAATTCTCGGGATGTATTCCTTTTTTCATTGTTATAATCTTTAAATCTTTCAATTGCAAAATGGGATGCAAAAATAGGCAATACTTTTTAAAGATCAAAATATATCTGCTCCTATTTCAAATCCCTTTCATGTTTACGGCTAAGGTTATCAAACCTCTTGAATTCCGCATTCCTGTCAAACAAATACCGGTAGGTGATATGGGTTTTTTCCTTGGTTGCACCAAATTGGCCATACATCCTGTTTACAGTAATATTATAGTCGCCCACCCATGAAAGTTCCAGTTCACGGAGGCCATCTTCACGCATGGCATCAACAAGTTTCAGGTATATTCCGCCAATGACGCCGGTACGCTGGAATTCAGGAATTACGCCCGAAATCAGGAGTCTTCCCCTGGTAATGGCCCTCCGCCTGTAATACATGAATTTAAGGATATTCAGGGGGGATAATTTCCCGTTTTTCAATTTTCTGAGTACTTCGTTCATATCGGGGAACACCACCAGGAATCCGATGGGCTGCTCATGATGGTATGCAAACCAGATATATCTTTCATTCAGGATCGACTTTGGCATCCTTAAAAATCTGGTAAAGATCTTCATATTTTAAAGGGGTGTAAGATTCAAGAAAATCGGACCATATTTTATCATACATCACAACCATTTCCCGGAGATACTTTTCCGGATTTTTCATTTCGATATGGCGGAAATGAAAATTCAGGTTTTTTCCAGATCCGCTCGCCGAATTTTCGCATGGCCTCAGGATAAGGCCTGCTGAAATCATCGTGAAAACAGTATTGTTCGAAGTAAGTTTTAAACCCGTACTCTTCAAATAATTGCCTGTAATACGGAAAATTATAGGGCATTCCATATCCCTGCTGCATAAATCCTTCCACAAGCAATCCCCAGTTTACAAAATTTTCGCCGAAATTGATCGGCCCGTCCATGGCCGCCATACCCTGTGACGTCAGCCAGTCTTTTGCAGTATCAAAAAGAAGGTTGGCAGACGACTGATCATTGATGCATTCAAAAAAACCAATCCCGCCTGTTGGCTGGGGATTATGAAAGCATTTGTTCTTATCATAAAAGGCAGCGATCCTTCCGGCCAGTTCACCCTCCTGTGTTTTTAAAATCCACCGGCGGGCATCTCCATGTTCGAAACATGAGTTTTTTTCAGGATTGAAAATATTCTCAATTTCCATATCAAGCGGACATACCCAGAAAGGATCATTTTTGTAAAGGACTTTGGGAACTTCCAGGAACTGCTTCCCTGTGATGGCATTATTCACTTCTATAAGTACCATAGGATTGGTTTTTTCACAGTTTAAACCATGCTTCAGTCCAGTCGGCTTTTAATCCAACCCTGGAGCGGTGTTCAAACTCATTTTTTTTCGGATCATAAATATAATCTTTTTTCCATTCCGCCTGATTTTCTACCACTGCTTTCAGGGCATGAAATAAAATAATCCACCTCTTCATTGTCATAACCGGATGAAGGGAAACCCTTACCCAGCCAGGCTTTTCTGAAAGATCCCCATGGTTGATCTTTTCTGTGATCTGGTGCGACCGGTCATAACTTACTTCCAGGAGAAAATGTCCGTAGGTGCCGGCACAGGCGCAACCACCCCTTACCTGAATTCCAAAGCGGTCACTCAGCATTTTCACGATCAGGTTAAAATGAATATCCGGATGATAAAATGAAATGATGCCCAGGCGATGCTGTATGTTCCCGGCCAGGATCCTGATTCCCTCCACCTGCTGAAGTCCTTTCATCATCCGGTCAACAAGTTCTTCTTCGCGCTGCATGATCTGCCTTCACACCCATCTGTTCTTTCAGCTTCATGGCCAGGGCAGCCCGGATAGCCTGCAAAAAGCCCGGGGTTCCCCCGTCTTCCCTGGTTTCAATATCATCAACATATTTATATTCGCCCCACGGATTGGTCCAGTCAACAGTTCCGCCGCCCGGATCATCGGGGATATCCGATTGGTATAACGAAGAATCGAATATTAAAACACCACAGGAACCGGGCCCCCCCAGAAATTTATGCGGCGAAAAATAAAGGGCATCTATTTTCTGCATCGGGATCAGCGGGATGCATATTGATATCCACATAGGGAGCAGAGGCGGCAAAATCAACAAAGCATAAGCCATTGTATTCATGCATGATGGCTGCCATTTCGTGGTAGGGGGTAATAATGCCGGTAACATTTGAACAGGCTGTAAATGCGCCAATCTTGAATTTCCGGTCGGCATACTGATTCAGGGCTTCACGCAGGGCATCGAGATTGATAAGCAAATTGCCGTCAGGAGGTATCATTACCACATCGGCAAGGGTTTCATACCAGGAAGTATGGTTTGAATGGTGTTCCATGTGGGTAATAAAGACAACCGGACGGTCTTTTTCATCAATACATTCCTTTTTAATCCTCCTGTTGCTTGTGCGGAGACCCAGCATCCGCTGAAGCTTATTCACCACAGCCGTCATGCCTGCACCTGCCGTAATGATCACATCCTTTTCCCCGGCATTAACCTGCTTTTTTAATATATTCATGGGCATAACGGTAACTTAATGTCATCCGAATGCCCGTTTCATTGGTCCCGGTATGCGTATTGGCAACAAAGGGGCCAAAAACACTGGTCAGTTTTTCTTCAATTGGCGCATATAACCGGCCGCTGGCCACCCAGTCGAAATAATAGATTTTCTTCCTGCCATAAGGAGAATCAAACCAGGCATCCTGTCCAATGATCTGATTTCTGAATTGTTCGAAATAACGTTCAAGGTTCCGGCATAGGGAATAATTTTCAAAAATAACCCCTAAAAATAATATACTTTTTCATGTAAAATCCTGATTTATATTCTAAAATGTAGTTGACTGCATTTTTAGACTCCCCCATTTTTTGGATCAATTATTTCAAAAACTTGAAAAGATCATTATCTTTGCGATCCTCCCGACTTTTTAGCGGGATGCTTTTGGGATATTATGGTGGTCGTAGCTCAGTTGGTTAGAGCGCCAGATTGTGGCTCTGGAGGTCGCCGGTTCGAGCCCGGTCTTCCACCCTAGAGAAAAGTTCTGCAGTTCTGCTGTTATGCAGTTCTGCAGTTCTGATCCGCGGGTTATCACGCACTCTCCGTGAGTTTCGCTTCGCTTCACCCACGGTTATTCAGATTCTGCCCCTTCAGGGCCCTTCTCTCACCTCTCACCTCTCATATCATCGGAGCTTAACCTTCCCTACTCCCTGCTCCTTACTCCCTACTCCCTACTTGTCCCTCAGTCCCTAGTCCCTAGTCCCTATGTTTAATTGAACAAATATCTACATAACGGGTTAAAGAAGGAAAGTCATTAAACAACCAATGCCATGGATAAAAAAAGCCACCCTACACCCGGAAATGGCAAGATCTGCTATATTGAAATACCTGCCGCTGATATCAGCGAGTCTGCTTCTTTTTATACCGCGGTATTTGGATGGGAAACCCGCCACCGCGGTGACGGTCATCTGGCTTTTGATGATGCCATAGGTGAGGTAAGCGGCACCTGGGTAAAAGATCGCAAACCAACTACCGAAGCAGGACTCCTTATATATATTATGGTAGCTGATATCAACCTGGCTGTTGAACAGGTAAAATCGCACGGCGGAGTTATTGTGCAGCCTGTGGGAATGGATGCCCCCGAATTGACTGCCCGGTTCAGGGATCCTGCAGGCAATATTCTTGGACTTTACCAGGAACCCGTACAAGGATAATTAAACCCTAAAATCAAATAATATGATACTCAAAATTTTAATTGTTATCGTGATTATTATGGCTATTCCCTTTGTGGTTGCTATATTTACAAAAAAAGAATACCATGTTGAAAAGATGGTTACAATCAACCGTCCGAAAAGTACTGTTTTTGATTACATCCGTTTGTTGAAAAACCAGGATAATTTCAGTGTATGGGCCATGATGGATCCTCGAAATGAAAAAATATTTCCGTGGAACAGATGGAAATCCCGGCTTTGTTTCAGGCTGGGAAAGCACAAATAAAAAGGTGGGCAAGGGGGAACAGGAAATAAAGAAAGTTACCGACGGGGAAAGGATCGATTATGAGATCCGGTTTATTGAACCATTTGCCGGTATTGCCCTGGCAAGCATGCAAACAGATTCTCTTTCGCCTGATGAAACCCGTGTCAAATGGCAATTTGACAGCCGGATGAAATATCCGATGAATCTCATGCTATTATTCATGAACATGGACAAAATGGTAGGAAATGACCTGGCAAAAGGGTTGGCTAATTTAAAAAAGGTACTTGAACAATAAAATATGCCCTGGGTTAATTTTCATTCTCATTCCCTTTTCAGCGACGGAAAAGCAACTCCCGAAGAGTTTATCAAATCAGCTATTTCCAAAAAATTCCCTGCTTTTGGCTATTCCTGCCATTCCCCGGTTCCCTTTCCAACCAAATGGAATATGGATGCCGGCAAACTCCAGGAATACCTTGGCGAAATTGCCAGGATCCGGCTTGCTTACAAGGATATAATTGAAGTGTATGCCGGACTTGAACTTGATTACATCAATGGCGTCCCCCACCTTCCGGTAAGCGAACTAAAAGAAATGGGATGTGATTATATCCTGGGCTCTGTGCATTTTATTGACCGTTATCCCGACGGTTCCTGGTTTTGTTTTGACGGTAAACCCGACATGTTTTTCCAGGGGGTTGAAATCATTTACAAAAATGATTTTCGGAAAGCCATTACAGGATATTATGAAAAAACAAGAATGATGGTGGATAAAGACTGTCCGGATATTATCGGGCATATGGACAAAATAAAAATGCACAATACTGTAAAGCCCTATTTTGATGAAGAAGATGATTGGTACAGGAAGCAGGTGCAGGAAACCCTTGATCTGATCGCAGAAAAAGGATGCATCATGGAAGTCAGCTCCCGTGGATTGTATAAGCACGATCCGCCCCTGTTATACCCTGATGCCTGGGTTATTAAACAAGCCTTCCTGCGTAAAATACCGGTAATGATAAACTCCGATGCACATCACCCCGATGAAATTGACTATTATTTTACAGAGATAGCATTGATACTGAAACAAACCGGATATAAAACACTGCGTGTATTGCACAAGGGATCGTGGCAGGATATGTCGTTCAGTGAGACGGGTATTTTGTACTGATCAATTCATCATCCTGATAAGTTATTTCGCATAGACTGTTTCCGTTCCGATCCCAATATTCCCATTTTCCGGATAATTTGCCATTCTGAAAAAACCCTCTCCGCTTCATCTTGCCGTTGCTGTACCAGATCTGTGCCTCGCCGTGAAGACGGCCTTCTTTATAGGTAAATTCTTCAAGCACCTTCCTGTCGTTCAGAGATACCACTGAACATTTTCCGGTAAAAGGACCATAGCTGCCATCCACATAAAAAATATCCGGACTGATCTCTGCCTCCGTAATAACTACCTTACTGGAGCAGGCAAACGTGGTTAACAATAATATAGCGATTAATCCTTTCATAACGGGGAACTGATTTGCTTTCGTTTCAATTATATAACGGAAATTCCCAGCCGGGAGTTCGCTTTTATTGATGAACCCGGTAAATCACAAATTGAATTATCGATTATGAGGGATGAACAGTGAACCGTTATTTGTTAAGTTCCGCGTTCCTTTTCCAGTCCTCGGCCCTTCCTATGAATTTCATGCCAAGAACATACCCTTTTAACGTCATTGTATTGGCGTCTCCGTCAAACCAGGCATAGCAGTCGTAGGTTTTGCCATTATCGGGGTCATATACTGTGCCACCCTCCCAACGGTTTTTCTCTGTATTGAATGAAAAATCCTTCAGGATCATCAATCCCCAGATCTTTTTGGACCGCTGGGCCTCATCCGGATTATTGACATCCAGTTTGTCTTTGTCTTCCTTTAACCATTCCACTTTACCATAATATTTGCCATTGGTTGCCTTGAATATCCTGACCTGGGAAGTACCCTTGGCCGGAACCCAAATGCCGAGGATCTTATCTGCCTGACCATAGGTAAATGCAGAGGCAAACAAAAGACAGGCAATGAAAAGGAGGTTTTTCTTCATAGTGATCTGAATTAAAGGATTAAACATGCACTAAAGTTAATTTTTTCTTTTTAATATGATGAATTCATAGGTAAAATCGTTCTGGGGATCTGGTTCCGGCATTTCCCGGCTGATCTCCTCCCATTGATCTTCAACGATATCCGGAAAAAAAGTATCCGCATCAAAGGAACGATTAACCCGGGTTAGATAAAGGCGGTCGGTATACGGAAGAAACTGCCTGTAAATGGAAGCGCCGCCGATTACAAAACTTTCCTCATTTTCAGGGCAATTTTTAATTGCCTCATCCACCGAAAATACAGTCACACAACCATCGAAATGATCATCCGCGTTATCGGTTATCACTATATTCCTCCTGTTCTTCAGGGGCCTTACCGGCAAAGAAAGATACGTGTTCTTGCCCATGATCACCGTATGATCGAGCGTGAGCTGTTTGAACCGCTTTAAATCAGCTGAAATATGCCACAGCAGGTCGTTATTCTTTCCTATTCCATTGTTTTCAGCAATAGCTACGATGATTGAAATATTTTTCATTCGAGGTATTTAAACAGATATGGGTGCTTTGATATGCGGATGGGGATCGTAATTCTCCAATGTAAAATCTGAAAACGTAAAATCTTCGATTTTTTTTACATCGGGATTGAGCTTCATCACAGGCAATGAACGCGGCTGTCGGGCAAGCTGGGTATTCACCTGTTCCATATGATTATTGTAGATGTGTGCATCCCCCAGCGTGTGGATAAATTCACCTGGCTTCAATCCGGTCACCTTTGCCACCATCATCAGCAACAGGGAATAGGATGCAATGTTAAATGGAACACCCAGGAAAATATCTGCACTTCGCTGATATAGCTGGCATGAAAGCCGGCCATCAGCAACATAAAACTGGAATAACACATGACAGGGTGGCAGTGCCATATTGGATAAATCACCCACATTCCAGGCACTGACTATATGCCTGCGGGAATCAGGATTTTCCTTGATACTGCGGATTACATTTGATATCTGATCGATTGATCCGCCCTGGTAGGATGGCCAGCTCCGCCACTGAAACCCGTATATATGACCCAGGTTCCCTTCTTTATCGGCCCATTCATTCCATATATTTACCTGGTTATCGTTAAGATACTTAATATTCGTATCTCCTTTAAGAAACCAGAGTAATTCATATATAATGGATTTAAGATGGAGTTTTTTTGTGGTCATTAACGGAAAACCATCGTCCAGGTTAAAACGCATCTGGTATCCAAATACGCTCTTCGTGCCGGTACCTGTCCTGTCCCTTTTCTCAGTGCCCTTATCGAGCACATGCTGCAGCAAATCAAGATACTGCTTCATTCTTTATATCACTTTGTGCATGCTGTAAAAATAATAAAGATATTCTTATCCTTTTACCCGTGCCCTGTAAAGTTATTGGTACATGTTCATTTCTTTTAAGTTATTAACATTGAGGCACCATCAATTTTTTACTATTTTTAGCCATCTTTAAAGATGCAGTTTTCCTGTGCGGGTTATGATGTTTGGGATATTTTTCAGGATTGTATGGCATATTGACAACTTGCTGATACTTCCTACGTATATTCCAACAGTGAATCTGAATTTTTAAATTTAATAACCTTTAAATTCGTTAACCACGCCTATTTGAATACGATACAACATAATAAATCCGGCGTTTTGATCGTCGTGCTGTTACTGTGTCTTTGCTTTCCGGCGGTTGCACAATATGATTTCACAGCAAGTGAAACAACTGGTTATGCCCCCCTCAAAGTGAAATATCAATTTGTAAATTCAGCTTCAGTGGATACCATTCTCAGTTATTACTGGGATTTTGGCAATGGGCAGACCAGCACGTTGAAAAGTCCGGATACAGTCATTTATGATGCTCCCGGAACTTATTCCCCTTCCGTTGTATTTAATAACCGGATGGATCTTATAATTACGAAATCGCAATACATTGAGGTTCAGAAGACTGAAGATGTGATTAGCATCTCAAATGTTTTTACACCGAATAACGATGGTTACAATGATGATTTTTTAGTGACAACTCAGGCTGAAGTCCCCTTAAAAATGAATATTTTTACCCGGGCGGGAATTCTTGTTTTTAAAACAGAAGGCACCACGCTTTCATGGAATGGTTATGCAGCATCAGGACAAAAACTCTCAGCAGGAATTTACTTCTATACAATCGAAGCATTGGGTGCAGATCCCAATAATCTTTACAATAAAAAGGGATTCTTCTATATGTATCGGTAGAAAGAGGGGGCCGGTATTCAGTAACCAGTATTCAGTATTCAGTAACCAGTATTCGGTATTCAGTATTCGGTATTCGGTAATCGGTAATCGGTATTCAGTAATCGGTAATCCGAGTCATTCAGTCATCCAGTATCCAGCATCCAGTCACCAGCATCCAGTCACCAGTCACCAGTCACCAGTCACCAAATGAATTCCCTCAGTAAAATATTCTTCCTGCTGTTATTGATTTGCCTTGTGTATCCGGTAATGGCACAAAGCAAACCTTCCGAACGTCCAAAAATTGGTCTGGTATTAAGCGGTGGTGGAGCAAAAGGTCTGGTACACATTGGTGTACTGAAGGTCCTTGAAGAGGCAGGCATTGTACCGGATTATATAAGCGGAACGAGTATGGGAAGCATTGTTGGCGGACTGTATTCAATAGGCTACACCGCCGGCGAGCTGTCTGAACTCAACCAAACCTTACCCTGGCAGGTGATGCTGTCGGATTATGTCCCGCTCCGGAATATTTCCCTGGAGGAAAAACATGATTATAAGCGGTATTTCGCTGAACTTCCTATCCGAAAGCGAAAGATCATGCTGCCATCCGGATTGCTTGAGGGTCAGAACCTGTCTGTCCTTTTATCCTCCCTTACATGGCGAACTGCAGGTATTGATTCATTTGACCATTATCCTTATCCTTTCAGGTGTGTTGGAACGGATATTATCAATGGGGAGATTGTGGATTTTAATTCGGGAGACCTCGCCCTGAAAATGAGGGCAAGTATGGCCATTCCCAGCGTATTTACTCCCGTGGTGCTGGATTCGTCCATGGTAATTGTAGATGGAGGGGTTATCCGTAATTTTCCGGTGGATGAGGTCCTTGATATGGGTGCAGATATTGTGATTGGCGTTTATGCCGGATTCAAGGAAAAGGAAACCTCGGAAGATCTCCAGTCGATGAGTAAAATTCTGAGCAGATCGGCAGCAAGTTATGGGATCTATGACTCACGTGAACAGGCAAAGAAAGTGGATGTGCTGATTGCACCTGAACTGAATGGCTATACCTCCTCTGATTTCAACAAAAGTGTAGAAATAGAAAAGGCAGGTGAGGCAGCTGCCAGGGAACACATGACTGAATTACTGGCACTTGCGGCTGAACAGAAAAAATACGGTACTCGCACAAAACCTGAGCCGTTGCCTGAGAAGGACAGCATTCAGATTAGTCGTGTGGTGGTAAACAAGCTGAAATACAATGATAAGAGCCTGATTTATGGTATGCTCAATATTCCAAGGAATACTTATGTTACAAAGGCAGAACTCCAGGAAGGACTGGAACGGCTCTTTGGCACACAGTATTTTGAGACGACTGAACTATCGGTTTGAAAAAGACCAGACTGCTTTTCGCCTGATCATCGATGCCGAGGAAAAACCACCTTCTTCGCTGAAGGTATCCGTACATTATGATAATTTTTACGGAGCGGGGCTTCTGCTGAATTTCACCAAGAGTAACTTCCTGGCCAGTGGTGCCAGGCTCACGCTGGTGGGCGATCTTAGCCAGTATCCCCAGGCAAGGATTTACTACAGAAAATATACCGGCCATAAAAAGAAACTGCTCGCCGGTTTTGAATCCTATTATGAATCGAATATGATTCGTGTATATGTCCAGGGGGAAGAAATTGGTTATTCAAGACAGAATCATTTTACTTCAGAACTTTCCCTCAAACATGCCATCACACTGAACCAGCAAATTGGGGGCGGCCTGCTGTTTGAATATTCAGCAGTTTATCCCAATAAGGCCATGCAAACGCTATATCCTACCGAGTTCAACTACAAGCGGTTTGGGTTTGCCGGTTTTGGCTTGTCCGGATCCTATAAACTCAATACGCTGGATGACGATCTTTATCCCCTTGAAGGAAGTGAAGTAGAAGTTACTCTGAAAGGAATCTATAATCCGGCCACTGATCTGAAATTATTATCCGATACAATTGACACGGAAACATCCCTGTCCTCCTTTGGCAAATTGTATATCAATTATGGAACCTATACCCTGTTCGGACAAAAAACAAGCCTTCACACAGGGATATCACTTGGCCTAAGCAAAGATGCTTTTATAGCTTCGGATTACTTTTTTATCGGGGGATTCAAAGACAATTTACGACGCAACCAGATCCCCTTTGCCGGATATAAATCAGGGGAGGTGGTTGCTTCTAATATCGCACAGATCAAACTCGGATTGAACTACCAACTGACCCGCAATCTCCGGATACAGACTTTGGGCAATGTATTGATGACTTCAGGCAGTGTTAAGTCCCTTGGTGAAAACATAGTAAACCTTGATACCGGTAACCTTCATGTGGGTTACGGCGCAGGATTGCTTTATAAAACACCTCTCGGGCCTGTAAACCTGTTTTTATCCGGCAATAATATGGATTCCCACCTCCGGTTTTACATCAATATGGGCTTTACCTTCTGATCAGAATCGACTCCCGATTACTTTCCAGTCGAGAATATTCCAGAATGCCTGAACATAATCCGGTCTCCTGTTCTGATAATCGAGGTAATAGGCATGTTCCCAGACGTCACAGGTAAGAAGCGGGGTTAATCCCTTCTTCAGGGGATTGCCGGCATTGGATTCCTGGACGATCTCCAATTTGCCATCGGCATTTTTTACCAGCCAGGCCCATCCTGATCCAAACAGGGTGACTGCCGACTTGGTAAACTGTTCTTTGAACGCCTCAAAGGATCCAAAAGTACCCTGAATGGCATCGGCAAGCAAACCCTTGGGTTCCCGTTGTCCTGACGGGGAAAAGCTTTCAAAATAAAAAGTATGGTTCCAAATCTGGGCTCCGTTATTAAAGATCGCGCCATCTGCTTCGCGGATAATCTGCTCAAGGCTGGCATTTTCAAAGCGGGTTCCGGGAACCAGGTTATTTAAATTATTCACATAGGTTTGATGATGCTTTACCATAGTGAAAATCGATGGTTTGTTTCGTTATGAAGGGAACAAGCGCATCGGATGCGTAATTAAGTTTGGGTAATGCAAACGACATTCTAGTGGGTTTTAATTTGGTTATTAATACCCACAAGTTAAGGATTTACGCGTAAAAATAAAAGAGTTTTATTCCCTATAGTTTCATTCGCCTGGCTACATTATCCCAGTTAACCACATTCCAGAAAGCCGCCAGGTATTCATTTCTCCGGTTTTGATATTTAAGGTAATACGCGTGCTCCCAAACATCGACCCCCAGAACAGGCATCCCTTTCACCTCGGCCAGATCCATCAAGGGATTATCCTGGTTAGGGGTGGAAGTTATTTTCAGTTCATCGCCTGTTTTGACAAGCCAGGCCCAGCCGGAGCCAAAACGAGTCATGGCGGCTGCGGTAAATTGTTCCTTAAACTTGTCGAATGATCCAAAATAACGGTTCAATGCATCCAGCACGTCTGAAGGAGGATTGCCACCCCCTTTGGGACCCATTACCTGCCAGAACATGCTATGGTTGAAATGTCCGCCTCCGTTATTTCTCACAGCAACAGGCAATTTTGACACATTGGACAGTATTTCCTCGAGGCTTTTATTTTCCCAGATACCACCTGCCAAAGCATTATTTAAATTGGTAACATAGGCTTGATGATGTTTTGTATGATGGATTTCCATCGTACGGGCATCAATATTCGGCTCAAGTGCCGCATAATCATATTCCAGTTTAGGTAGTTCGAATGCCATTGTTTTAAATTTAGTTGTTAATTGTTAATTGATTCTTAATCCGTGGTTTAACGGTTATAATTTTGCTTTGCATATACTCTTATTCCTGACTCTACTCCGTACTCACTACTCCTGACTCACTTCTCACTCTCACTTCATCTCTCACCTCTCAACTGTCCTTGTCACTAGTCACTAGTCACTGGTCACTAAATAGATCTCCCAACTAACAAAACTTACATCTGAAAGTTTACCGGCCCTGCGAAAATGATTTACTTTGCCTATATTTAACTCAGATGACATTTCTATATCACATATTAATACATGTCTATTACTTCCTGGTACTGATCGCATCTGCTTTTAATCCGAAAGCCCGGTTGTGGCTTAAAGGAAGGATGGGATGGAGGACACGGATCAGGAAATGGAACACGGCCGGAAAACCAGTGGTCTGGTTTCATGCAGCTTCCCTTGGTGAATTTGAACAGGGACGCCCGTTAATAGACAAAATCAGGGAAAACCATCCGAAGTGCAGCATCCTGCTTACATTTTATTCTCCTTCGGGATATGAGATCCGGAAAAATTACCCGGGGGCTGATCTGGTCATGTATCTTCCGCTGGATACATCCTATAATGCGCGGCTTTTTGTGAAACTTGTGAATCCCGTTTTTACTGTTTTCATTAAATATGAATTCTGGCATTTCTACCTGAAGGAACTGCATAATTCGAAACACCCGGTATTTTTAATCTCAGCTATTTTCAGACCAGGTCAGGCTTTTTTCAAATGGTACGGAGTCCTGGTTCCGGAAAAATCTGCAGTTTATTGACTATTATCTTTGTGCAGGATAAGGACTCGGCAAATCTTTTGAATCAGCTGGGATTAACCAATTGCAGGATTTCGGGCGATACCCGGTTTGACAGGGTAAAAACACTTTCAGAAGCAGCAAAGGATATAGAGATTGCCAGATTGTTTTCAGAGGGTCATGATTGTCTGGTAGCCGGCAGCACATGGCCCGAAGATGAGGAATTCCTCACGCGTTTCATAAATGAATCAGATTCAAAGATGCGTTTTATTATTGCACCTCATGAAATTAATGCCTCCCGTATTCTCCAGCTGACATCACGCATTACACGCGATTTTGTTCTGTATTCCCAGGCTGCGCAGGCCGAATACACCGAAAAACAGGTACTCATCATTGATAACATTGGCATGCTCTCATCGCTATACAGGTATGGACGAATAGCTTATATCGGGGGCGGCTTTGGCAAGGGGATACATAATATTCTGGAAGCTGCAGCCTTTGGTATTCCGGTAATTTTTGGCCCGAATTTTGAAAAATTCCGTGAGGCAAGAGAACTTCTTGAGCCAGGGCGGGGCGTTCAATATTAAAAGTTATGAAGACCTGGTCAACCTGTTGAATGAACTGGACAGCAATCCTGAAAGATACAACACGTCTGCCCTTAAGGCTGGCTCGTATGTGCGTGAAAATACAGGTGCCACATCCATTGTATTCGATTTTTTGGCCCCTTACTTTTAAAACTTTCAGCCTATTTTAATTGTTAAAAGAATGGGTTAATTTTAATAGAGTTTTATTTTACTTATAAAGCATCTTTAAACTGAACTTGAATTTTTTTATATGTAACTTATTTTCTGATGAATATATACTCATAAAATTATGAGAAATTTAGAACTTATTTGTATCGGACTGATTTTGTTTCCTTTGTATATTAGTGGTCAGGTTCCGGCCCAGCAAACTGATCCTGATTACAGAATCAGGGACCCGGAAATAGGGATCATTGAAAAGCTTGATACTACTCTACCATCGGATATTAAACTGGTCAATCAGGACGGGGATACGGTGTTACTTGGAAATATCGTGAACAAGCCCACGGTCCTTTCATTCGTTTATTTTCGCTGTCCGGGGATCTGCAGTCCGTTAATGGATGGACTGGCAGATGTTATTGAACGCAGCGACATGAAAATCGGTGAAGATTACCAGGTGCTTACAATCAGCTTTGATGAACGTGAGAAAACTGATCTGGCAGCTCGTAAACATGACAATTATCTTCACCTGGTAAATAAAGAAGGGGCAAAAAAAGGATGGACATTTTTCACTGCCGACAGCGCTACCATCCGGCGGATCACCACCGCAGCAGGTTTTGGCTTTAAGCGAACCGGAAATGATTTCGTTCATGCTGCCGCCCTGATCGTCCTGAGTCCTGAAAGAAAAATAACCCGTTATCTGAACGGTATTTATTTTCAGCCGTTTGAATTTAAGATGGCCATGGTGGAAGCATCAAAGGGTAAGTCCGGCCCCACCATCAACCGGATTTTACAGTTTTGCTATGCATATGATCCGCAAGGCAAACGCTATGTAATGAATATAACCCGGGTATCGGGGATACTCATTGCATTTCTGGCCCTTCTGCTATTTCTGTGGCTCGCCGTGCGGCCCTTATTTAATAAGAAACAAAAAGTCAGCATTTAATTAATATGTATCTCACAATATGAATGTACACGAAGGAAGCTTTTACGAAAACGAGGGAAAATACAAGGGGATCCTGGCGTGGATAACATCCACGGACCATAAGCGGATAGGCCTTCTATATCTCTATTCCATTATGACCATGTTCATTGTAGCCGCGTTATTGGGACTTGCAATGAAAATTGAGCTTATCGCTCCGGGAAAAACTATTATGGATGCAAAAACCTATAATGGATTTTTTACCCTGCATGGAATTACAATGGTCTTTCTGGTAGTAATACCCGGAATACCCGCCATTCTTGGAAATTTTATAATGCCGTTGATGATTGGCGCCAAGGACGTGGCCTTCCCCAGGCTAAACCTTTTTTCATGGTGGCTCTACGTTCTGGGAGCCCTTGTTGCGCTTTCTTCACAGTTCATGGCCGGTGGACCTCCTGACACAGGCTGGACGTTTTATGCTCCCTATAGCTTCAGGACGGTGACCAATATGTTGCCGGCCGTTTTGGGAGCGTTTATTCTTGGATTTTCCTCCATTCTCACCGGATTGAACTTCCTTGTCACAATTCATCGTATGCGGGCACCCGGCATGTCATGGCTAAAAATGCCTCTTTTCCCCTGGGCTCTTTATGGCACTGCATGGATCCAATTGCTGGCCACGCCCATAATTGGTATCACCTTACTGATGGTTGTGGGAGAACGCTTGTTTCATATAGGTTTTTTTGACCCCGCACTGGGGGGTGATCCGGTACTTTACCAGCATTTGTTCTGGATTTATTCCCATCCAGCTGTTTATATAATGATCGTTCCCGCAATGGGCGTCATCTCCGAGATACTGCCTACTTTCGCTCACAAACCTGCGTTTGGTTACAAGGCTATTGTCATATCCACAATGCTTATTGCTTTAGTAGGATCACTTGTATGGGGTCATCACATGTACACGGCAGGAATGAGTAAGGCAGCCCTGTTTGCCTTTTCAGCATTGACCTTCCTGGTAGCCATTCCCAGCGCAATTAAAATATTCAACTGGATATCCACCCTGTACAAAGGGTCTATTGTAATGGAACCACCCTTTTACTGGGCCGCGTCCTTCCTGTTTGTATTTATGATCGGCGGTTTGACCGGACTTGTTCTGGGTTCGTTGTCTACTGACGTGCATGTACACGATACGGCATTTGTGGTAGCCCATTTCCATTACATCATTTTCGGAGGGGTAGGATTCGCTTTTTTCGGAGGGATACATTACTGGTTCCCAAAAATTTTTGGAAGGATGTATGACAGAGGTTGGGCCATTATTGGCTGGATTGTTTTTTTCACGGGCTTTGTTACCCTGTATACCCCCATGTTTGTCCTTGGTATAGAGGGAATGCCTCGCCGGTATTATGATTACCTGCCGCAGTTTCACGGAGGAAATATACTGTCATCATTCGGTGCAATAATCCTGATTGCAGGACTGGCAATTATTATCACCAACCTTGTCCGTTCAGCTCATTATGGGCCAAAGGCCGAGATGAACCCCTGGGGCGGAACCACATTGGAATGGACAGTTCCCAGTCCCCCTCCATTGGAGAATTTTGATGAAATACCCACTGTAACCGAGAGACCATATCATTACAAGCAAACCTAATTCTATGTCTGAATCAGTAACTCACGCAGAACATTTTGATGCCACTGCTTCCAAAATCGGGATGTGGCTCTTCATTTTCACCGAGCTCCTCCTTTTCGGCGGTTTATTTATAGTATACTCTATAGTACGTTTTTCACACCAGAGTGCATTCCACCTGGCTGCCCAGGAACTTGATCTTTTCTTAGGAGCTACTAATACGGTGCTTCTCCTGATCAGCAGTATGACGATAGCCATGTCGGTTTCAGCCGTTCAATATGGACATAAGAAATTCACCCTGATACTGATCTGCATCACCATGCTGATCGGTCTCATTTTCCTTGTGAACAAGTACTTTGAATGGAAAGTGAAGTTCGGTCATGGCCTGTATCCCGGTTCTGAAATTCTGCACGGTCTGGGTAACGGAGATACACTTTTCTTTGGTCTGTATTTTTTCATGACCGGCCTCCATGCATTGCACATAGTTGCCGGTCTGAGCATCCTGGGATGGATCCTGTACCGGGTGGCAAATGACAAGATCAATGCAGCCCATTTTGTACATCTTGAAAACGGAGCCCTTTACTGGCACCTTGTTGACGTGATCTGGATATTCCTTTTCCCGTTATTCTATCTTATAACATAATAACTTATTCTGCCATGAGCAACCCTGAAAATCAGCCCCACATTGTACCGTATCGCACATATGTAGTCATCCTGCTGGCCCTGGTTTCGTTTACTTTTCTATCGATACTTGTTACACGCTTTGAACTGGGACCCCTTGCAGTTACCGCTGCCCTGATGTTTGCAACGTTAAAATGCACCCTGGTGTTTTTGTATTTCATGCATTTGAAATTCGATGAGCGTATATATGGAATCATGGTTTCAGTAGTGCTGTCTATATTACTGATCCTTATTGTCGGTACTTTTGTGGATTATAGTTTCAGATAAACCAAAACCTATGTTTGCAAATCTTTCAAATCTTTCCCAGGGAGTTAATACTGCTTTCGTAGTGATATTATCGATATGTTTCTTTTTTCTTATCGGTCTTACCATAGTATTGCTCATCTTTATCTATCGTTATAATTCAAAAAGACATCCTGTTGCCGACCAGATTGAAGGCAACAACAAGTTGGAAGTGTTGTGGACAGTGATACCCATTTTAATTGTGGTGGCCATGTTCTACTATGGCTGGATCGGTTGGACTCCCCTGTATTCCAATGCCCCGAAAAATGCAATCCCGATAAAGACAGTGGGACGAATGTGGAAATGGAGCTTTGAATATGAAAATGGCAAAAGGACCGACACCCTGTTCATTCCACAGGGCAAACCCGTTGTGCTCGACCTGGTTTCAATGGATGTGATCCACAGCTTTTATATTCCCGCCTTCAGGGTTAAAATGGATGTGATCCCCGGCAAAAAAATGAAGGTCTGGTTTATTGGCAATGCGCCCGGTAATTATGATATTTTTTGTGCCGAGTTCTGCGGTCTTCAGCATTCCGGGATGTTTACAGCCGTAAAAGTTATGCCCCGCGATCAGTATGATAAATGGTATATTGATACAACAGCAGTGGCCAGTGCAGCCGCCGCAGGAGTTGCAGCAACACCGGCCACGGCAGGAGAAAAAGTATATCGCACGATTGGCTGTATGGCTTGTCATTCTATCGATGGTTCCCAAATGACAGGACCCTCCTTTAAAGGTGTCTTTGGCCATGAAGTTACGGTCATAACCGCCGGAAAGGAAAGAACACTTACCGTGGATGAAGCTTATATTAAGCATTCCATTCTGGAGCCCAACACGGATATCGTAAAAGGATTCAAAGCCAATTTAATGCAAACCTATAAGGGCCAGCTGACCGACCAGGAAATCGCAAATATTACCGAATTTATTAAATCGGTGAAATAGAAAATTGAGACTATCCCGTCGGGGTGGTCGTCGACCACCCCGACGGAATATCTCCATTTTTTATTTCCCGGTCAGTTTTTTAATCAGGTCCACCTCTTCCTGTTTATAGGGTGTACCGTCTTTGCGGAAGATTTCATGAAACCATAATTTCGGTTCCGAGCCATCGGGCATGGGAGTATCCCAGGCATACATTGTATTTGTTTTTCCGGCTACCAGCCCCCAGTTTATGGCTCCGATATTCTCTGCTTTGAGCATGGGCATGATATTTTCGAACCGGCTGTTGTTCCTGCGGGCCATATACTCTGAACAAATAAGCGGTCGCCGGTAAAGCCTCAGGCTGTCAATGGCCTTGCGATGCAGGGTGTCATTATTGTAATTGTGATAGGTGATCACATCAGAGTTTTCGAGCTGGAACTTGTTCAGATCGGAAAGCTTTGCATCCCATACAGCCGATGAAAGCGGCTGTGACGGGTTGATCTCACGACCCCAGGTAAATATCTTTTTAAGAAGCGGCATCGATTGGTTGCCATATCCGGAATTGCCCGGCTCATTATACAAATCCCACAAAAGGATTCGCTTGTCCTGTGCAAACTGTTGCAGCACGTCTTTTACATACGTTTCCAATTCAACCACAAGGGCAGTATCCTTATAGATCAGGTCACCCGGATCACGCACCCATCCGGAATTATGAACACCCGGTTTGGGATCAGGCTGTTTACCGGCATTGTATGTCGGATTCCAGCAATCGTCAAAAAATACAAATATGGTCTTTATTCCATGCCTGTTTGCGATGGACAGATACTGATCCATCCGGTTTTTAAAACCAGCAGGATCCACTTCCCAGGCAAGGTGATGAAGGTAAACCCGCATTGTATTCATCCCGATTGACTCTGCCCAGCCCAACTCACGGTTGATTGTTGCTGTATCAAAAGTTTCGGCCTGCCACATTTCAAGCTGGTTAATAGCCGTACTGGGAATAAAATTACAGCCGCGGGGCCAACCCTGCTGCTGATACCAGGCATTTGCCTGCTCAATTGTCCATACTTCACGCGCCTTAACAACCGGCTGCTTTTTGCATTGTGAAATCATCAGTGCACTGATGACCAAAAGGAAAATGATCTTCTTCGTTTTCATGTGTTGCCTTAAATTGAATGCGTTTTATTTAAATTCATCTTCATTTTGACTGAATAACCGGGACTTTCTGTTTGATCATTGATGGCTCAGAGTATTCGATCATGGGCCATCCTTCATACCATGTGAGCCTGTCGAGCATTAAAGGTCTCCGGGTGGCACCATTCCCTAAATTGGGATATTTTTTCTCAATTGCATGATATAAAAACCAAAAATCTCCTTTGTCATCCTGAAATATTTCTCCATTGTGTCCGGGTCCGGCAAAACCATCCAGGTTCCCGTTTCCCTTGATAAGCAATTTTCCGGGTTCTCCACCGGTCTCCAGCAGGGAATGTGAGGAGGGATCGGTATATGGACCTTGTATACTCTCTGCTTCTTCCTACCCGAACATGGTAGGTACTATTTATTCCGTCACAACAGGATCCGCAGGATCCGAAATAATAATAATACCCGTCCTTATAGTAGATATAACTGCCTTCATACTGATTCCCAGCTATCTGGAATTTTTCGCCCGAAAAGGCGAAAGCTCCGTTAACTACAGCAATTCCTGGCCATAGATTCCGCGGAAACTGCCCCAAAATATGTAAAGCTTGCCGGATACCGGATCCTGAAAGAAGCAAGGATCAATGGAATTACTTACACCGACTTCGGAACTAAGGAAAAATTTTCCGAGATCGGTAAATGGACCCTCGGGCTTATCACTCCTGGCCAGACCGATCCCCGGATTTGAATCGCCCCATATGGAAAGTGAATAAAACATAAAGTACCTGTCCATCATACCTGAAAACGTTGGGGCCCATAGCCCGCCTTGTTTCCATGCAGGCTTTTTCTCGAAAGCATCGCCAGATAGGTCCATTTGACAAGGTCTTTCGATCTGATCACGGCCACCAGGTGGTCCTTGCCTTCCCAGTAATCTTCGGTGCCAAAGGCATAATAGTATCCATCATCTGCCTTCACAATGGTTGGATCGGCAAATGTTGGTTCGAATACTGGATTTGTATAATACGTCAGGGTATCTTCAACCGGTTTCCCTGTATTGGAGGGTTTCTCACAACCCAGGGAAATGTCATCACTGTCAGCAGTATGAGCATAATATTTCGAATTTTATGCATATCAGAAATTTTAGAATGACGGTTGTCAAAAATATTCCGTGAATTCGGATTACTTCTATTCAACCGGAACAATAGTACCTTCAAGCCAGTAAATTCCTCCGCTTCCGTTCGGAAAATTCCTGCATGAAATGGCTATGATCGTAGTGCTGTCTTTAAGAAACAGGGAATTATCCACAGCACTTTCGTTTACCGGGAGCACACCCCAGGGAGTGGAAAGATTGGAGAAATTCTTCGCATTATTATCACCGATCAGTACCTGCATGTAATTATTCTGATGCCAGTCCCCTCCCTTATATATATGTGCGGAGAGAACCGTCTCACCTGATGGCAACTGAACCAGGTAGGGTGCTCCGCCATGGCCTGAGAAATTACCAACAAGCCAGCGGTAAGGACCGTTTTCAAAGTTAGAGGTTGCCAGGATCCAGGGACCAGCCAGGTCTCTTTTGACAAGATAGGGTGAGCGATTGGCATTTACCGTTTCGATGGCAAAAACTACACCTCTGTTTCCCTGCAGCAGGAGGGGAACTGGCATGCCATCCCTCTTGCCGGGATAATACGCAACCGTCTGTGGAAAAGACCAGGTTTGCCCGTTGTCGGTTGAATGAATCATGTGGATCTCCTGCTCGGTATATATTCCGTCAGTAGCTGGCCACCAGTCTGCTTCACTGGAGTAAAACAATTCAACCTCCCCATGTGGAAGCTGCACCATGGAAGGTTCCCACGATCTTCCAGTCTGTATCAGTGCAGGACCTTCCCAGGTTTCACCGCGATCCTTGCTTGTCAGAATGTGGATATAGCAATTTTCATTTGTCTCGGGTTTTCCGTTGGCAGTATATGCCAAAAGTATCCATCCATTGGCAAGTTGAATCAGTTCAGGATTGCAAAAACGCCAATAAGTTGAGTATTGTGTTATATCTGCCATGATCTTCTGATCCTGCCAGGTTACACCATTATCATAGCTTTTTCTCATATAAACATTCAACCAGTCCTGGTTATTTGATCCTCCATGATATACAAGCAATAAGGTATCCGAATGGCCTACCCGTTTAACGCGACCATAATCAGCATAGAACCCGGGTTGTGATATTTTCTTTGCTGTTGCATATGGCTTCCATGAAATCTTATGAGCAACCTTCATGGTTGATGTATCGATTACTTCTTTGCTGTAATCGGAATAGGTTGTAAAATGAACGGATACCCCCAGATGATAGGTATTGTATTTCCTGAAATAGGGAACGGCATAGTACGAAGTCCCCGCCTTCAGGTGAGAAAGAATTGATTTCCAGTTTTTCCCCTCAGGAATGCCCGGCTGAGTCAGCGAATTGGTATCCGGCATCTCCGTATTGTAAAAAATACCGTGTGTAACAGAAGCCGTATCCCCAATTATCCAGTAGTTAACTGCTGCAGTGGAATCAGTCACATTTATGCGATTGATGGCTCCTATTTTATAGGTTGTGAAATCCAGTACATTCCCCATCAACAGTTTTCCGCCCAGGAGTTTTTCATAAACACGTACATAATATTTTTTCCCGGGAACCAGGTTTCCGAGTACTAAACTGAATGTTGTTTGTTCCTTGGGATCCGAAATACGAAAGGAATTGCTGTCGGGTACTGCCTTTGTATCAATCAATACCCCTTTTTCAATTACAGTAACAGCTGATGTGTCAGCCTGGCAGAAAACAATCGCCCGGGTATCGGTAAGGCTATCAATTTTCAATGTACGGATATTCAATACCTTCAGGACAGTTATGCCCGAATAAACCGGATCACAGGATCCGGAAGTTATTTTTGCCCTGTACATGGCATTTGTATCGGCAGTAACCCGTAGATTCTTGGTGACTGCCAGGGGTACCTCTGTCCAGGTATCGTTTTCGGCAAAAACCTGCCACTGGATAAGGCCGTGGTTAGCCGAAGTCCATGACAGGATAAACCTCATATCCTCACCCCTCGCCACAACATAGCGAGCAGTATCCACGATTTCCTGTGCCTTACTACTACTGGCAAACAGAATCAAACCAATAACAAGTCCCCTGAAAAGCCTGGTGTTTCTCATGCCTGCCTTGTTTTTACTGTATTAATATTGATCTTATCAAACTGTTCCCGATACACGTCAACTTAACATAATAAACTCCCCTGTCAAAACCTGTAAGATCAATCTTCCCAGTAAAATCGGAATGACCTGGTTTAATTTCCTGTTTGAATACAATCCTGCCCTCTGCAGATACAACCTCCAGATTAACAGGATTTAAATGGTTTTCCAATTTGAAATAAAATATTCCGTTCGAGGGATTTGGAAATAAAGAAAAACCGGAAACCCAATTCGCATTTTCAATAACGGTTACCTGTGAAATTAATAACGAATCTCGGGCTGTGCAGTGCTTTTCATCTGTCACTATTAAATAATAGACGCCAGGATCCGAAATAGTAAGGGTTGGTGTGGAATATTCATTTCCACCTTCATCCTTCCAGGCATAAAGATATTCAGGCGTCCCCCCTGTTATGGAGGCATCTGTTCCCACGATAATGGTCTGTCCCGCTGAAATACTCTGGTTTTCACCAGCATCCGCAATCAATTCCTTTGGCTGGGAAAAGGGTACTCTGATTATAGTTTCCTGTGATCTCAACACAGTAAAAAATAGCAGGAAAAGCAAGACCAGGCCAAAGCGGGGTTCTTTAATCATAATGCGAAAATATTTAAATTCATAAACAAAAACCAAGCGTAGTCTGGAGACTACGCTTAGCTCTGGTATCAGTTAAGCGTAGTTTGCAACTACGCTTGATTAATCCTGCCTATTCCACAACTATCTTCCTGACTTCCTGCTGTGTTCCAACCATAACTTTAACAATGTATACGCCGGTGCCCAATGACAGGGAATAATCACCGCGAATACTCCGGCTGTCCAGAGCCTGGCCGACCATATTCATCACTGTAACCCTTCCTTCTGAAGCGGTTTTCAGGTTTACATAAAGGGTGTTGTTCTGTGAATAGATTTTTGCAAGGGCTTCTGAAGGAATTTTACCTGTTGAGGAGGGTACACCAACTGAAAAAGCACCTGTGGCGAAGGTGGAACCGGCATAGGAGGCATCAATTGCCTGAACTCCCCATGTATAGTCACCGTCAGCGAGGTTATACATAGCGAGCGACTTGTTAAGGTTTGCATTTCCCATCTGCAACAGTTTGCGCAGACCATCATTATCACCACCCACAAAAGATGCAGGGGCAATCAGGTAATTTCCTTCGGCGTCCTTTACGAATACTTCATATGATAATGCCTCAGAAGGGGTCATATCATCGGCGGGAGCAGTCCAGCTAAGAGTAACGCTCTTATCTACCACCTGCTGATCAAGTCCGGCTGGTGCAGCTGGTGCTGAATTTGGATTACTGGTATTTTCGTTAAAATAAACCACCGCACTTCTTCCCTGGTCATCACCGGTTACCCACATGGCATCCCAGGTGTGTCCCGAAGCAAAATAATCAAGAAATCCATCATCATTCCAGTCGTTAAAAAGTATTACAGTTTCCGAACCACCCGGCACACGACCAACTTCAGCAAAGGTCCCGGTTCCGGTACCGGTATATAGATAGCCAGCCTGTGTATTTGTACCCACTTCGTTCACAATTGGATTCCATCCGATAGGATCAGGTCATAAGTGGCCGTCATAATTCCAGTCAATAGTCGCTGTTGCTTTTCCAGTACTGTTTAAGGGTCTGAGGTCAGGTTGGAAAGCTGCCTGGGGTTGATCAACAAATGTATTATTCCCCTGGTTCAGGTATACATGGGAAACACACATCCATATATCCTGGCCTGCGCCGGGTTCATCAGTTCCTGCACCACCTTCGCCATGAAGGGCAAAATCGAGCCAGCCATCTTCATCAAAGTCGGCAAAGTCAACGCCTCCGTTACCTTTCATTTTCACACCATTATCACCAATATTGGCACGGTAAAAGGTACCGGGTTCCTCATCATTATTCAGAAAGAAGTCAGCAAATACACGGGCACTATGTTCAAATGATCCTGCATTGTCCCAGTTTGCAGTAACAAAAATATCCTGTAACCCGTCATTATTAATATCCACTACCCGGGCATAGCCCAAACCGAATGAGAATTCGCCGAAAGTGGAATTATCTGCTTCAAATGTATTGTCTCCATTGTTTATATAGACGGCAGACCCAAGCGAATCATGGCTCAGGCAAAAATAATCGAAATGGCCGTCACGGTTAAAATCACCAAATACGCCTGCCATCGTTGCTGTATCAAAGGGAAAATCCTGTTTTTCAAAATTGCCGTCACCGAGGTTCTTATAAATACCTCCGTGGTAATTTCCAAAGCTGTGTTCCCCGATAATTACATCCAACAGGCCATCTCCGTCATAGTCATACCAGTCCATATTGGGTCTGTCTGCTACCCTGAGATTTGTTGGAACTACATCGTAGCCCGTGGTTTCAGTATTATACATATATACCCTGATCCATCTTTCGGATGAATCAGCCTTGCCATCCTGGTTGGCATCAACCGGATTTCCAAGCTCATCAAGAACTGGCTGAATCGGATTGTTTTTTTGACCGGCAATAATAAAATCGAGATTTCCGTCATTGTTAAGGTCAACGGAAGTCCCGCCTCCCCAGGCCTGTCCAAGTTCTTTATGGACTTCAAAGGATTGTGAAAATGCCCCTGCACATAATAGTGCAAGCGCGAAAGTGTAGAGTTTTCTTTTCATAGGTGTAGATTTTAATTTAAATAGTTAAGAGACTGATCGTTAGTATTAAGTTTCTTTCAGACTTAGGATTTAATTGAATCTTGGATAGTTATATCCTATGGTAGCTTCGATCGGCTGTGCAGGCCAGCCGTTGTCATCATAGGTAATGCGGTTAAGCATCAGGACAAATCGTGCATCCCCGGTTGGCAGGGTTGGTATAGAGGACTCTATGGCTGTATATAATATCCAGTCGTTTTCCTGGGCATCTGTCTGAATACCTGCGCATTGCCCTAACTCCTGGAAATCTTCCGAGCCGGTTACAAGCGGCGTGCCGGTTCCATTAACCAGGTCAGTGCCTGAATTATCAAGATAGGGTCCCTCAATGTTGCTGGCTACTCCCAAAACAATCTGTCCTGAATGTGTGCCAACATACTGGAAGCGGGTGCCTCTTTTTCTTACGTAGGAGCCTGAAAAATCAGGCCCGGCAATTTTGAACTTTTCTCCATCCAGCTGGGGCAGGGTATTTTTCTTCACACTCAGTTTTACACCGTACACACCATCGCCTGAAACAGTAAAAAAGAGGTAGAAATTGCTGCCGGAGGCATATACAAAAGGATCCTGTATGTCGCTGACGCCGAGCGCTTCCTTGTCAGTATATTTCCCGTAATCCCTGTAGGGGCCCTGCGGAGTTTTTGCATCACCAACTCCCAACCCGGCATCTCCCAGCTTATAGAACAGGTAATACATACCAAGTGATTTTGAAAAAAGCCCGGTAACGGAGGTGACATTGCCTTCTGCCCATCCCGGTTTTTCAAGAAATGCCTGAGCCTGTGAGATCAGTGACCAGTCCATCAGATTGGCAGATGTGAGGGTGGGTACTACATACTGGATTCCCTCAGCCCATGGCTTTTCTGTTCCCATGGCATAATATGGACCGGAACTCAGAAAGGCACTGGCTTCTGTAAGATCAAAGTTCCACACCGGGTTATAGTAAGCGGAATCTTCAGGAACCGTGCTTCCCTTATATATGATTGTATCGATACCATCTCCCTGAACATCGGTACAGGAATAGAAACCAAAAGCGATCCCTGTAATTATCAAAACGAGGATGCTTTTTTTCATTTTGTTTTTTATTTAACTTCCTGGAAAAAATCATTGGATCTTAATAGCCTTCATTTTGGGTTAAACCCGGATAAAGGGAAATTTCACTGTTGGGAATAATAAACCGATGGCTCACTCCCAGCTTGAAGGTGGAAAAGTCCTCGTCCCTGTTTAATGCAAGCCAGTTAATTTCTTCCTGGTTAAACAGGGTTCCCCATCTGTCAAGATCATACCAACGGGTGCATTCTCCGCATAACTCAACCAGGCGTTCGTGTTTTATCTGATCCAGCAAGACGGCATACACAGTAAACCCGGAAGCATTCAGATCGGCCATCCCTGAACGTCTTCGTACCTTATTTATGTATTCAACGGCCGCACCTCGGTCTCCATTCAGCTCATTGATTACCTCTGCCTGCATCAGGTATATATCCGCAAGCCTGACCGCCCTGAAGTTTATTCCGTTTTTGTAATCTTCACTTGCTTTGAATTCAGCATTGGTGTATTTGTTCCAATAGCATACCTGGGTGAGTTTGTCCGCATCGGTTGTTGCTGCTGCATCCCATTGTGTCCAGGTTTTACCGTAATACTGGGTTGTATCGCCCGGTTTATTCCAGATAAGGGTTACCGGCAGGCGTGGATCTTCCTTGCCGTCAGCAGTCAATTCCTTTTTAAATTCATCCAGCAGCCAGGCCCTGGCATATACATCATGCCATGCGCCGATTCCACCCACGGGGAATCCGATAAATTTTCCGCGCTGGGTGCCAACTTCCTTGCCATTATAGATTTCATCCCTGAAGATGATCTCAAAAATGGATTCTTCATTCAGTTCATTGAATTCAGTAAAATTATCGCGGTAGCTGGGCACGAGCCTGTAGATATTCAAGGCTTCAATTTCATCCATCTTGCTTTTTGCCTGCTGCCAGTATGCGGGTGCCTGGGAGGCATCATTCCCCGGACGTTTGTAATACCCGGCCAGTTGCATAGCAGTTTTTGCGATCATCGCCTTGGCTGCCCCGATCGTAATTCTTCCTTTTTCTGCCGATCCGAATTCAGTCCAGTCCACCGGCAATAATTTTTCGGCCTCCTGGAAATCACTCATGGCCTGCTTGTATATTTCTTCCTGTTCAATCACTTCCCCATTATCGGTGGAGTTCATCTGCCGTGGACCTTTGGCATAGGTACCTGCCAGGTACCAGTAAGAATATCCCCGCATAAAATAAGCCTGTCCGATGATCCGGTCCGCTTCGCCCTTGTCGGTGAACAGATCGTAACCGCGATCCTTCATATAATCAAAAACCTGGTTACAGTAGTAGATCTGGCGATACAACATCAGCCAGGGTTGTACCACACCCTCGGAGGAACTGTAACTGGTGGTATTAAAAGTGGCAATCGCAATCCAATGGGGAGCCGGACTCTTGCTCCAGCCTTCATCTCCCCGGAGAATCATATCGGCATGGTACCACCGGCCGAAATAACCGGGCAAACGGAAACACGAATAAGCGGCATTAATGGCCAGCCTGTAATCTTCTTCATGGTTCCAGTATGTATCGGCCGAAGCCCTGTTGGGGTCTTTCAGATCAAGGTAATCTTCGGAACAGGAAAACCCCAGCATCAGGAATGCGGAAACCAGGGTATTGAGGATAATTTTTTTCATTTTGTAAAATCTATATGATTTAACTTTACTTTTCACTTACAGGGATATCTGAAATCCAACCATATAAGAGCGTACCGGCGGATATTGTCCCCAGTCACAACCCTGCTCAAATACCCCGTTTCCGGTGAGTTCGGGATTGTAGCCCTTGTATTTCGTTATGGTCACAAGGTTCTGCCCGCTGATGTATATCCGCAAGCCCCCTAAAAACTTCATTTTTGTGATCAGCGCAGAAGAAAGATTATAGCCGAACTGAAGGGTTTTCAGGGTTAGAAATGATCCATCTTCCAGCCAGCGATCCGATTGGAACAGGACGTTGTCATTAGGTCCAAACAGGGGACGCGGCGTAGTATTGGAAGGATGCTCGGTCGTCCATGGTTTCAGGTCGGCAGGCATGTTGTTCGGCGCATCCATGGCTTCAAGGGTTTGCCGTTGCCCGTTAAATATCTTATTTCCATAGCGGGCAGTCCAGAACATGGTGAAATCAAATCCCTTATAATCTGCAGATGCATTGAAGCCGAGTTCAAATTTCGGAATCGGACTTCCAACCCACTGCCGGTCTCCTGCAAGGTCAATTTTGCCGTCATGATTAAAATCTTCATACCGAACATCGCCCGGATGAGCATCCGGCTGTATCAATGCCACTGTACCATCGCCCAGGGTGGTTGTATAGGCAAATACCTCATCCCAATTCTGGAAGATGCCCTTCATTTTGATAAGATAGAAATCCGATACGGATCGGCCTTCCTGTGTCCTGTTTACCTGACCGTAGTCTCCTTCCCTGTAACCTTCTGAAGTTCCGAGTTTAAGTACCTTGTTTTGCAGGGAGGTAACGTTCGCCCCAATGCTGTAATTCACCTGTCCTTTTTTGTCCCGCCAGGCAATGGAGAATTCCACACCCCTGTTCTGCATTTCCCCGTAATTGGTCCATAAACTCGAACCCGCATAATAATTAACATCATCTATGCCCACCCCGGTGGCAAGGGATATGGGAAGCCTGACCAGCAGGTCAGACGAGACGGAATTAAACCATTCAAATGATCCTGAAATCCTGTTTTGAAGAAAAGCGTAGTCAAATCCCAGGTTAAGGGTAGTTTTGGTTTCCCACTTAAGATACGGATTGGCCCTTTGGGTAAGAATGGCGCCTTCATTGGCAATCTGATCCACGCCAAAGAAAGAATAAAGCCCCTGGTAGGGTCCGCTGAAATCCACAGAAGGTATATAATCATAATTTCCGAGAGCCTGCATATCACCTATAACCCCATAGCTGATGCGCAATTTGAAATCATTCATTGTGTTCCTGAAGGCTTCAAAGAATGGTTCATTGCTTACACGCCATCCGAAGGAGGCGGAAGGGAAATTACCCCAACGGTTCTTTTCACCGAATTTGGAAGAACCGTCACGCCGTATGTTGAACTGAAACAGGTATTTATCCTTATAATTATAATTTAACCGTCCCAGGTAAGACAACAGCCTGTTTTCCTGCTCGGATCCCCACATATTGAATTGTTCCCCAACCAGGTCAATTTGCCACTTACCATCCACTTTCTGGTTATAGCCCTCATTGGCCAGGTATTTAAATTTGTTGTCCTGCAGGGTAAATCCTGCCAGCACCTCAATTGTATGTTCCCCGAATGTATGTGTATAATCAAGCGTATGTTCCATTAGCAGGCTCATGCGCTCCTCACTGTTCTGCCACAATCTGTCGTTATATTTTATCTGTGTGGATGCATAACGCATGGTGACTGCCTCATCCATTTGTTTACGCAAACCGGTCCAGTAATCAATTCCAAAATTTGCTTTGTATTTTAACCCTTTCAATATTTCAATTTCCGCATATAAATTGCCCAGAATACGGTTACCTGCCTGCCTGTCGTTCACCGATTGCTGAAGTGCAACAGGGTTGGTATTGTAAGTCTCATATTTGCCGTTACCATACCCATAACCACCGCGGCCTGAAGGTTCATTGGGATCATACACAGGGATAACCGGGGGCATGCTAAGCGCATTGGTAAACGAACTTGTCCAGAGGTTGGTAAGTTTCTGATCAGTATGAATAAGCGACACATTTTCTCCAAAAGTAATTATGCCTCGTTTTCCTTCTGAATTGATCCTGAACGTGTATCTCTTGTACCAGGGTCCTTCAAGCACTCCTTCTTGTGAATAATACCCCGCTCCAAGCATATATTTTGTATTTGCGCTACCCCCGGAGGCGGAAAGGTTTAAATCGGTTATTTTGCCTGTCTCAAAAATGGCTTTCTGCCAGTCCGTGTTTGGAATTTCTTCACCCAGTTCGGGACGGCCGGGCCATTCCCTGCCTGCATTGATATAACTGAGCTGATTGTAATACAAAAACTGTTCTGTGTTCATCATGTCAATTTTCCTTCCGATTTCCTGCCATCCAAAATTGCCTGTGAAATCAATTTTCATTGGACCTTCCTTGCCTTTTAGGGTAGTAATGATGATCACCCCGTTGGCTCCGCGTGAACCATACAGTGCAGTGGCCGAGGCATCCTTAAGGATCTGGATAGACTCGACATCAGAGGGATTCAGGTGGTTGGCATCATTGAGGATCAGGCCGTCAATAACATACAAGGGGCCTACATCAGAAAAAGAGCCAACTCCCCGGATGCGGACATCTGCCATACGGCCCGGATCACCATTGGTCTGAACAGATACACCGGCAACCTGACCCTGTAAAGCCTCCGCCACACCGGATACCTTCACTTTTTTCATTTCTTCCACATTTACAATACCCACAGATCCGGTGAGATCTTTCTTTTTTTGTACACCATACCCAATCACAACCACCTCATCGAGACTTTTTACATCGGGCTCCATGGTAACATCAATGGTTGTTTTATCTCCTACCTCAATCTTTTGAGCAGTAAACCCTACAAATGAAAATGACAGCACGGCAGATGGCCCCGGCACATCGATCTCAAAGTGCCCGTCCACATCCGTTGTAGTTCCCTGCAACGTACCCTCAATCTGGATGTTAACCCCGATCAGCGGTTCAGAATTGCTGGCGTCCTTAACGATGCCGGTTACCTTTTGCTGCTGAGGATTTCTCATTTCATTAGCGGCTTTTTTGGGAGCCAGGATAATCTGCCTGTCATAAACCACATATTCAATGTCCGAATCCTTGAACAGACCATTTAAAATCTCGGAAATTGGCAGATTGTCTGCTGTCACATCTACCTTTCGGTTGACATCAATCAGCTTCTGATTGAAGAAAAAATAGAAATCACTTTTTGCCTCTATTTCATTGAGAACTTCCTCAATGGTCGCGTTTTTCAGATCCAGAGAAATCCTGGCCGACTGCGAATAGGATGTTGCGGCAAATGACTGAAAAACTCCGGCTATGAGCAAAACAAATGTGATTTTCATGATGAGAAGTAGTTTTAAACAATTTGGTCGTGGAAACCAACTGCTGTTGTAGGCATTTTTCATATTTTTACACGGTAAATTGGTTGATAAAACACGTTATACACTCATGTATAGTAAATTATTGGCCAGTTTCTCAGGGGGGAATGCCGCAAACATTTCCCCCTTTTTTGGCTAAGGCTATCTTTACGCTCGAATCTTTCGGGCAGGGAAAATGATAATTTTCTTTTTCGGAAAAGAACCATCCGGCAAAGGTTCCCGCTTAACTTCACGATAATCAACCGGCGAGGAAATTTTCAGGAGATGAAGAATCTCATCGAGGGATTCTTCTTCAAAAGTTGCCCGATACCGGTATTCTTTCAGCTTTTCATCTTTCAGTTCTATGTCAACATTATAGAAATAGCCGATTCTTTTAATAACATCTTCAAGGGGTTCATTTCTGAAAATCAACTTTCCATCCTTCCAGGCAACAAATCTATAGGTATCTTCTGTAAGTAAATTAAATGATCCGGACAGAGTATCAAAGGCCAGGTGCTGGCTGGGTATCCATTTTTGATATTTCCACCGTTTTCCCTCCCGTCACATTTTTGGAAACGGAAATTTTACCTTCAACAAGGGTAATCTGGCTGTCTTTCTCAATCGAAGAGACATTTACATTAAAGCGGGTACCTGTTGCCCTTACATTCAACCTTTTTGTGTGAACAATAAATGGCCTTGATGCATCGGATTCAACTTCAAAATAACCTTCACCGGTAAGGAATACCTCCCTGCGACGGCTCGCAAAGTCCTGGGGATATTTTAACTTACTGCCTGAATTGAGCCATACCCTGGATCCATCATCAAGAGTAAGCATAGAACGGGTACCAAAAGCGGCAGACACCTCGTTGTAAACCGGATTGGAGGAGTTGGCAAGGGTTTCATGCCTGAGCGTACCCAGATAATAACTACCCGCCAGCATAGGTAAAAATAAAATGGCTGCTGCCTTTAATAAAAAGGTTAACGCTATAGAGGACTTTCGTATAAATCCAAGCCTTCCCTTTACTTTCAAATAGGCCTTTTCTATATCAACATCATGTGGATTGACATCATTATGCCAAAGCTCCCAGATGTTTTTCATCCGCTGATAGTACAACAAATTGTCTTTTGAATCGGATACCCACGTGTCCAGTCTATCTGTATCTTCCGCTGTGGCCGATCCCGCAAGGCATGCGGCTATTAATGAATTAATCTCTTCCTGGTTATAATCTTCCATATCGCTGTTTTTCATAACAACGACGTTTCAAAAATACTTTCCCACTCAAAAAGGTTGTTTTTTTTCAGAAAAATTTCGGGGATAAGCGGGGCTTTTTCTTCAAATTATGGTAACCATTATTAATATGGTGATGAGGTAATCCTTTAAATATTGTTTCAGCAAGGAAAGCGCCTTCCCCATCCGTACTTCCACCATTCGTACCGAAATATCAAGCTGACTGGCGATTTCGGCATATGTGAACCCCTCAAAACGATTCAGAAGAAATATTTTACTGATGTCTTCCGGAAGTTTTCCGAGGGCCTTCTTTAAATCATCCTCCAGTTCAGAATATAACACGTAGTTTTCTGTATCATTTTCAAGCAATAACGGATGATTCTGCAGTTTTGACTGGTAGTTGTCAACAATTTTTAAATGCCTGATGGTATCAATACACCTGTTTTGAATTGATTTAAGTAAAAAAGAACGCAGCGAAGAAGTAATTATAACACATTCCCGGTTTTCCCAGAGACGAATAAAAACATCCTGGGCAATCTCTTCTGCTGCCTGTTTATCCCTGACAAATGTAACTGCAAACAATACAAGATCTACATAATAGGTTTTGAAAATGATTGAAAAAGCAGATTCATCACCCCCGAGCATCCGTTGAATAGTGAGTTATCTTCTTCGCTGAACATAATCGTTTATAACTTCCGGTTTATGGCACAATGGGGAAGGCCACAATACGAACCTTTGTAAAGCCATAGGGTACTAAGGTAATGGTTTCAACTGAATCATTCACCGCCCCCTTGAACAGTCCGTTCCTGTCAGTTACAGGAATCGGGGCCACGTCATTGAGCAGTTGCCATGAAGGAATGCGGCGGCCGGTAGTGATCAGTTCACCCGGCACATGGGCAAGATTCCAGATAAAACCGGATGTTAGCTGTGAAGATTCAGCGGTTTTTCTGAATTCAAAATGATTGGCCGGGTCAGATATTGCCTGTGCAGAAATTCCATAATTCCACTTGCCGATCGGATAAACGCAGAAATAATCTCCTTCCTTTTCATCATGGCCTTTTTCCCAGCGTTCATCCAGCTTCAGGGCATAAACAAGCGGTCCGCGTTCAACAGCCCTGGAATTACGTCCCCACTCGGAGATTTTCACTTGCATGGGAAATTGCACCACAAGGATGTCTCCGTTTTTCCAGATGCGTTTGATGTGAATGACCTGCCCTCCTTTTTCACGCTTCAATTCAATCCCATTCAGCATTAATACTGCCTCGTTGCACCAGCCCGGAAGACGAACAAAAAACGAAAATTCCACCGGACGTGAAACACCCAACTCAAACCGGATATTTTCATCAAAGGGATAACCGGTAATTTCTTTTATGGAAATTTTTTCTTTCCCCTGCCCCACCAGGGCGGTTACCTCACAGGGAGCAAACTCAAGGGCGGCGAGTCCGCCGTCACCTGCGGTATACCAGAGGTGTGACGCAAATTTTGTCCATCCCTGGTGCATATTCGCCAGGCAGCAGGTATAGCCGCTGCGCATGCCAAAAACATTGGTCATTTGCCTGTCAAAAGGTAGGGTGAAGCTGAAAACGCCTTTTTTAACCTGTACCTGGTTGGCAATCTGGAAGTACTGTTTCGCATTATAATCATCCGTAGTCTGAGTTGGCAGGGCATTATAGGCCATTCTTTCAAGGGCATCCATGTACTCAATATCCCCTGTAATGGCCATTGTTTGTTCCATGGAATACATGGCTTCCACAAGGGCACAAAGTTCAGTGCCCTGCTCCGGATTATTCCCATGCAGGTCTTCATCGGCGGAGAAAATTCCCATCGGAAGTCCATGCAACAACATGAGATCGTGGAAACCTGTCTTTTGATCCGTGAGATACTTTGAATTTCCGGTTCGCTGGTAATTCAGGGCAGGTGCTTTTAATCCCATTCCCACATTCACCCCGTGCCGGTGCATCCAGTTATCCCTGCTCTGATGGGCTGCTGCCTCTATCACCCAGTCGCGGTTTCCAAGCCAGGTGCTCCAGGCAAAAGACTGAGATTCAATTAAGGAGGCCAGTTCCAGCAAGGATGCATCATGGTTAATCGAATACAGCCACTGGGCAACCAGGATGTTTTCAGTTCCCCGGGAAACTGCCCATTCAGTCCATTGACCGAGAGGACATCCTTTTAATGCAGCCAGCTGGTAAGCAAAATATTTCCTGAGAAAAGGAATCACCCTCGGATCGCCGGAAGCCAGGTAATACTGCTGCATAACTTTTAACATCAGCATTTTGGGCCACCAGTCCTCGCCTGTGGCACAACTGGCCACCTCAACGAAATTGCTTTTTTCTCTTTCTGCCTTGGTTACCGGTCCGAAATAACCTGAGGGTCTTTGATGTTCCAGGGTCCAGTTGATATACTTCATATACTTTATCCTGCAGAGTCTTGTCGGCCAAAAGCCAGGCCAGTGGAACAGCCCCATCAAGCCAGTAGGGGGTTTCTTCCCATCCGTCCCCGGTTCCGCCCAACCAGCCATTGCTGTCCTTTACTTTGGCATACACCTCATCGAGATGCCCGGTAGTACCGTCGCGCATAATCTGCAACTGGTGAAGCAGCCATCCGCCGGGTTTTACCGCACCCGGTGGAAGCTCGGAATAAACCGGCATTACAAAACCTTCGGCCGACATGGCATTTGGTTCGATCCGGTTCTTAACCTCCGGACTGATTGAACCTGCTGTCAGCAAAATAATGGCTAGAGAAACAAGGATACTTTTCATGGACAGGGATATTTAATAAGGTCTTATTTTTTGTTTGAAAAGGAATACGGAGGAACAGACAACACTTGTTTTTGTGGCGAATCAACCATATTAAAATCGATTACCGCCCCTTTCATCAGTTCAAAATGGTCAAGCCACGTACCCGACCATACGTTACCGTTGAGCGAAACAGATTTTACATACCTGTTTTCCCCGCTGTTCTGAGGAGCATTAATGACAATTTTATTTCCATTTTCCAGCAACAGGGTGATCTTTTTGAATAGAGGCGCTCCAATAACGTACTGACTGGTGCCTGGACAAACCGGGTAAAAGCCCATGGCAGAAAAGACATACCATGCGGAAGTCTGCCCGTTGTCCTCATCCCCGCAATATCCGTCAGGAGCCGGAGTATAGAGACGGTTCATGATTTCACGCACCCAATACTGCGTTTTATAGGATTCCCCGGCATAATTGTACAGATATACCATATGCTGAATAGGCTGATTGCCATGAGCGTAATTTCCCATATTCATGATCTGCATCTCCCTGATTTCATGAATTGGAAATCCATAATAACTGTCATCAAATACCGGTGGAACCACGAATACGGAATCGAGCATGGCAACAAATTGCTTTTCTCCTCCCATCAGGCCAATTAAACCCTGGATATCATGAAATACCGACCAGGTATAATGCCAGCTGTTGCCTTCCGTAAAGGCATCACCCCATTTGAAGGGGCTGAAAGGAGCCTGGAATGACCCATCCAGGTTTCTTCCCCTCATTAGTTTTGTGGAGGGATCATAAACATTCCGGTAATTCTGACAGCGCGACAGCAAATTTGTCGATCTCCGCAGCAGGTCTGCCAAGGGCTTTGGCCAGCTGCATAATGGTAAAATCATCGTAAGCATATTCCAGCGTCCGGGCCACATTTTCATTCACTTTCACATCGTAAGGAATATACCCTTTCTCATTATAGTATTTCACTCCCTTACGCCCCACAGAACTCAGCGGACCTTCATTTTCCGAGTTTTTAAGGATGGCCTTATATAAGGTATCAATATTATAACCTCGCAGACCCTTCAAATATGCATCGGCTATTATGGATGCCGAATTGGAACCAATCATGCAGTCGCGGTGGCCCGGGCTTGCCCATTCAGGCAGCCATCCGCTTTCAAGATATGCATTCACAAGACCTTCCTGGATATGTGTATTCAGTTCCTGTTCCATCAGGTTAAACAAAGGGAATGCTGCCCTGAATGTATCCCAGAAGCCATTATCCGTAAATAGATAACCGGGAAGCACCTTGCCATTATATGGACTATAATGCACTATTTTTCCTGCCGCATCTATTTCATAAAATTTACGGGGAAACAGCATGGTGCGATATAAACAGGAATAAAAAGTACGCTGCTGATCGGTAGTTCCTCCCTCAATCGCAATCCTCCCAAGCTGTCTGTTCCAAATGTCCTTTGCCTCGCGTTTGATGGTCTCGAAATCCTTTCCTCCGATTTCCTTCAGGTTTAACAATGCCTGCTCCTGGCTTATAAATGAGGAAGCAACTATAGCATGTACCTGCTCACCTTTGCGGGTGGAAAACTGAACCAGGGCCCCCACGTGCTTGTCCTTTTTTTCAAGAACCTTTGAATCCAGGCTGTTGTTATGCCATACAGACGCTTCCCTGAATGGCTTATCAAAATGAATTACAAAATAGTTTCTGAAATTGGCCGGCACTCCGCCACTGTTTTTCGTGGAATAACCAATGATCATATTATCCGAGGGCATAATTTTAATGTAGGATCCCTGATCAAAGGCATCTATTAATATACTGGCACTGTCTGTCTCCGGAAAAGTAAAACGGAAGGAGGCCGCTCGTTCGGTAGGCGTTATTTCAACCGAAACATCATAATCGGCCAGGTATACCTTATAATAATAAGGCCTCACAGTTTCTGCCTTATGCGAAAACCAGCTTGCCCTGGCCTCCTCGTCTATTTTGGGCTTACCCGTTTCCGGAAAGATTGAAAACTGTCCGTAATCATTGATCCAGGGACTGGGTTGATGGGTTTGCTTAAAACCCCTTATCTTTTCTGCATTGTAGGTATAAATCCAGCCATCCCCCATCTTGCCGGTTTGCGGTACCCAAAAGTTCATTCCCCAGGGAAGTGCAATGGCAGGGTAGGTATTCCCGTTTGAAAGGCTGAAAACGGATTGAGAACCCATAAGCGGATTTACCAAATCAACGGGATTTGAGCCCGGCGCCGGATTTTGCGAAAATAAAATTCCCTGTATCAGGCCAAATGTCAGTATCAAAATACATCTCATCATAGAAGAATGGTTTGTTGAAATTCCTTTTCTATTTAATCCTCAAGTTACAAAATGTTTGATTATCCCAGTAAAAATAATGGTTTCAGGATATCTATAATCTGCATAATGAGGTGAAAAACAGGAATGTTAAAATTATTTAGACTACTTTTAACATAATTATTTATAGTCATTCCAAATAATGGCCCTAATTTTATACAATTAGCAAGTTTATGTTTAATTAATCCAACTATTTAGACCCCCCTTCTTTTTTCTTCCCTTTATTAATTCCAATTAAATATTCACTTTAGTTTTTAACTTAATCATGTTTATATGAAAAGGATAACTATTACCATTCTGCTTATCGCGTTAGCCATTTTAGTTAAGGCGCAAACAAAACCGTCCGTCAATATTATATTTGATGGGGATTCTCAGACCATCCAGGGCACTTACCCTGCAAAAATACTTGAACTGCTTGGCCTCAACGGCTATACCAGTGTACGGAACGTCAATTATGCCGTCTCCGGTCAAAATACCTGGACAATGTCCAATGATGTTTCATCCCAGGTAGTTCCAAGGTACAGCTCATCCTACAATCAAAATGTCGTAATTTATTATATCGGCTATAATGACACCTGGAACGGCTCTTCGACAAATACAGGATTATTGCGTGACTATCTTGTCACCTATTACAATACCCTGAAAAGTGCGGGTTTTAAGGTGATTATGGTCAACCTGCCCGATGGTCTAAATCGCGATGGAGTAAATGTAATTAACAGCATGTATGCCAGCGATTATAGCAAGATATCCGATGTATTTGTGAACTGCAGGGAAAGCGGGGGTGTGTTTGAAAATTATGCCAATTCAACCTATTTCAGCGACGGGGTTCACTTAACCATTACCGGCTATAATTATCTTGCAGAACATTACATTTACCCTAAATTGAGCCAGTTACTTGGCTCTGCGGCACCCACTCCAACTCCCACTCCAACTCCCACTCCCACTCCCACCCCGACATCGCCTGATCTGAATTCAGGACTGAAAAATTATTATAAACTGGATGAGACCTCGGGAGACGCAATTGATTCAAAAAGTGCCAACAACGGTAAGGTATCAGCCGGAATATCCCGTGGATCAGGTAAGATCAGCGGTGGTTATCTTTTTGACGGGAACAGCGATTACGTAACTCTACCGTCGGTTATAACCCTTAAGTCCGCATCTTATTCCTTCTGGATCAATATCAGCACTATATCAGATGACCTTTCAATTCTGGCAAATGACGCCCATAATTCCCGGATATTCGTTGGCGCAAACAATAATCTCAAAATGGAAACAAATACCAACGGGCAGGAATTTGATTTTTACAATAGCTTCTCAACCTCAACATGGTATCATGTTGTGTTGACACGGGATAATAATACAGTAAAATTCTACCGGAATGGAAGCCTGATGGGAAGTTCCACCATTGAAGGTTCGGATGGCATCACACTTTCGCAGATTGGATTCAACGGAAGAAGTTTCAGGGGAATAATTGATGAATTGGGAATCTGGACAAGGCCCTTATCACAGGACGAGGTCACCCTGCTTTATAATTCAGGTTCCGGCCGTAGTTTTCCTTTCGGAACTTCCTCAACGATTGCTGTTACAGGAGTATCAGTTGATCCTTCGAGTACATCAGTGGGAATTGGATCAAATGTTACTCTGATTGCCAATGTGTCACCTTCCAACGCAACAAATAAAACGGTGACTTGGAAATCGGGCAATACCGCAGTCGCCACAGTAACCAGTAATGGCGTGGTAACCGGACTTGCATCAGGTACTGCTAACCATAACGGCTTCAACGCAGGACGGTTCATATATTGCCTCCGGTGTGGTTACAGTTTCGTCGAATACTGCCACTTCCCTGACAAGTGGGGTAAGCCTGTATTACAAATTTGATGAGACCAGCGGAAGTGCAATCGATGAAACCGGTTCTAATAATGGTACAGTTTCCGCAGAGGTAAAACGCGGAGCTCCGGGCAAAATAAACGGGGCCTATTTCTTCGACAGCAATAATGATTATGTCCTGATCCCGTCGTTACTTACCCATAAAACTGCTTCCTATGCATTCTGGATAAACATTACCGGAATTTCTGATGATTTGTTGATCATGGGTAACGATGCATATAATTCCAGAATATTTATCGGAAGCGGTAACAACATGAAAATGGAAACCAATACCAATGGTCAGGAATTTGCCTTGTACGACAGGTTTTTAACCGGAACATGGTATTTTTTGGTATTGACCCGAACTGACAATACAGTGAAATTCTATCGCAACGGTAAATATATCAGTAGCATGACTATTTCAGGTTCTGATAATTTATCACTTTCCCAGATCGGTTTCAAGGGAAGAAGCTTTAAAGGAACCATTGATGAACTGGGCATATGGAACAGGGCTCTGACAGATGCAGATGTATCCAGGTTATACAATAGCGGAAGCGGGCTGAGTTATCCGTTCTCCGCACAAGTTCTTTCTGCTACCTCCCAATCCTTTGCTGAGGAAGATGTAATTCCTGTAAGTGAAACAGCGAACCCGGATAAGGCAATAGTCAAATCAATGGATCCCGCGACCGATGTTTTCTTTTATCCGAATCCTGCAGGCGAAAATCTGTATTTCAGGAATATCCGTTCTGCAAATGCCAGGGTTTCAATTTATGATATGCATGGCCAGATGGTTCTGACCCAAATGGTGGCAAATAATTCAGTTGATATCTCGCCTCTGGCAAAAGGGATTTATCTTGTCAAACTGGAAAATGATGGCAAGACCCTGACTCATAAATTAATGAAGGAGTGAGAAATAGGTTAAGCATGGATGCTGACGGTCAGACATATTTTTTGTAACAGCCTGACTGTCTGCATCTCCATTTGGGTTTTTTAGTATATTTGGTGTAAATTCAAACAATATTTTCGAATCGAAACCGTTGAATGAGCATGCGATATCTTACTCTGATTCTGATGCCTTTAATGAGTTTTATTTTTACCGCTACTGCTTTCACCGGCATGGGTGATGGTTTACTGGTTGGATTCAAAGGCGGCGTCAATTTCTCGGTAGTGATCCCCACACAGCGGTTTTCGGTGATTCAGTCCCTGGGCAGTTCAGGGACCAGTGCTGCTCAGAAGGAATATGGCCCTTTCATACGAAATACTGGTTACCAATATGGTTTTTTGGGCATGATCAGGGTAGGTAAAGCTTTTCTGATCTCGGTCGAACCTGCTTTCAGTTCCTATGTCATGAAATACCAGGCCAGATCAACCTGGTTCAATGGCTCCACGCCGACTGACCGGATAGAGATCACCACAAAATTTACTGATAAACTCCGGTATTTTGAAATTCCGCTGGAAATCCGGTATGAGATGGGGAAAGGTCAGATAAGGCCCTACCTGGCGGCGGGTTTCTTCTACGGAATGCTAACCGGGGCTACCGGCAGTGCACAATCGTCGACCGTGCAGTATATCAACGACGTGGCTATTAACCTTGAAAACAATACATCGGCCGGCGATATTTCTGGCAATTATATTACTACACGACTGGCAACTTTTCCCGGCATCGGATTGTTTGTTGAGATGAGCCGGATCGTACTTTTTGCGGAGGCAGATTATTTTATCAGCCTGCATAACATCGTGGATGAATCGGCCCGATACTCTAACCAACAGTCGGTAGGCAACAGTTACAGTGTGCCTGATAACCTGAAGCTGGATAACCTGGTGATAAATATCGGGGTGTTGTTCAGGATAAACAGCAGTTTGGGAAACCAGACAGGAGGAAGAGGCAGCGGATCAGCCGTTGAATGTCCTCCCATCAAACGAAAACATTGAAATGCATGAACCTAAATATCATTATCTGCAGATTTTCCAGGATATGGATTGTAATTATCATGATACTTTCACTTACCGGCTGTGATATCAAAAAAAGCAAATCCGATCCCTCTGATAGCTTTTCGGCCGTATATGACCATCCCGATATGAATTTATCATTCTACCCTGTGGATATGGTACAAACCCATGACGGCGGTTTTCTGGTCCTTTCGGTCTACACCGATACCGCCTTAAGTACATTTCCGTTGATCCGTCTGATGAAAACAGATAAGTCCGGGGCCCTGGTTCGCGAAAAGATTGTAGACCCCGAATATTGCAGTGCAGTGCCGGCATTGATCCCCAACGGATCGTCCTGGCGGTTCGTATGCATGGATGCCGTTAACCAGAACACCAAGCTGATGGAAGTGGACGATGCCCTGACCAGTGTATCAAAAGTGGACGATCTGACCGGAAAATATCCGCTATACCTGTTTGCCGACAACAGCGATAATTTTCTGGTCCTTTCATTCGACCGGATTGCCCGTACTTCGGTGCTTACGCTTTACTCATCCTCAGGTGAACAGGAATGGCAGAGCAGCTACAATATCAATGAAGATTATAAGAACCTGATTGAAACGCACCTGAAAAAAGCAGGATCTCAATTCCCGTTTTTCATTCAGCAGTCGGGTGAATCAACTGCCACTCATTACCTCGTGAATTGTTTTTTTAATTATACGATGACCCTGATTTTTGCCAACCCGGCAACAGGGGGCCGGGATGGCCAGGTAAACACTTATCAGGACAATGCAGCGATCAGTTCGGCAGTATACCTCGACAGTTCACGTTTTGCCCTTTCCCGTTATTACATGGGTGAAAACTATATCTATCCTTCGGTTGTACTGGACCAGAACAACACGCAGGGTTCTGATGAATTCAGCGACATACACCTGCCTGAGCTAACAGCAGATGCCACGGTCAAATCGATCACAACTACGTTTCACAACCGGGAGGTAGTAGTTTATGCCAGTCAGACCAAGTCAAACAGCCTGGTATTGTATTTTTTCAACAAAGCCGACGGCAAGTTAATGGCTACAAAGAATTTAGCCTCAACGAATCCCGTAAATATAGCCGCTCTGATCAGCACCTCAGACGGAGGACTGGCGTTGCTGGCCCAGACATATGTTGCCGGCAGGTTCCCGCGGTCAGCTATTTTCAAGATAGCGCCGGGCGATATTCCAATTGACTGACAGCCCCATCGAGGCCGAAACGCCTATTTTTTAATCAGTTTCACTGATTCGCTAAAATTTGGATTGCTGATCCTGAGAATGTACTCTCCCGGTTTCAGCTCCCCGAGGTCTAACGTGTATTCATTTCTGCCATAGGAGCCAGCGTAGGTTTCAACATGTTTTATTTCGGTGCCTGCAATCGTATACACGCGAATGCTGACTAGCCGAAGGTTGCTTTACAAAGCAGGTGACCACGGTTTCCCTGATCACCGGATTTGGATAGCAACTTAGCAGACCGGGTTTCTGGTTCCGCAGATCATTCTTGACTCCACTTACGCCGGCAATCAGGTCGAGACGTTGACCCACCCACTGGTCAAATCCAGTGGCATGCATGGCTTCGTCCGATGCCCCGAACCAATCCTGAACGACTGAGGTATATACCTGCCTGTAATCGGTTGAAAACACAAGGTTGCCATTATGGAGGTTGTTCAGATCCGGATTTGTTCCAAGGATTCCTCCTTTCAGTCCTTTTCCGAATAAAAAGATGGGGGTAGCGGTACCATGATCGGTACCGTAACTGCCGTTGGAATATACCCGCCTGCCGAATTCAGTGAAGGTCATTGTGAGGACGTTATCTTCAATACCCAGCGATGCCATGTCGTCCTGGAAAGCCTTGATCGCTGACGACAAATGGTACAGCAGGGCAGCATGGGTTCCGAGAGTGGAATCGTATGTTTCCACCTGCTTGCCGTGTGTATCAAATCCTCCTATACGGCAGAGGAAGATTCGTGTTTTCAAACCACCCTTCAGAAGCCGGGCTATAAGCTTTAATTGTCCCGATAAGGGGTTTGAAAGGTAAGCTTCCGGTGCGCTCAGTGGATAGGCCTCAGGATAGGATACTGCCGAATTGCTGCCATTGTCGTAGGCTTCTTTCAGGCGACCGGCATACTGATTCGATTTTTTCTCGAGTTCCATCAGGTAGCGCAGTTCGTTTCCGGCATGACTGTCGGGATAGAGAATGGGAGGGTTAACTCCTACGGTGGTGATCAGCTGATAAAACTGTTCCGGATTTTGAATATTGATCCCTATAGGTATTCCTTCTTCACGGTGAAATGCAATTGACATGACATTCCCCATTTCGATTCCGATCGGGTCACGCATGGTGTCATTCGGATACCCTGTCGGATACCCCGGGTATTCATGATTGAGGAAACGTCCCATCCAGCCCGAAGCATAATTGTCGGTGGCCCCTCCCCCTTCAAATACAATATCACGTCCCCGGAAATGGGACATGTTCATATCGGGATATCCCACATTCTGCACAATGGTAGCCTTCCCCTGATCATACAATTCCTTGAATCCGATCATATCAGGATGAAGGCCTACCTGGTCTTCCGGAGCCAGGGTATTGTCAACGGAAATAAATTTCCGGGATCCGCTGGAAGGGATGGCAATGTTGGCACGGTAATTATAATAGGTGTCATACTGGCTGATGGGGATCAGGGTGTTCAGTGCATCATTGCCGCCATGCAACTGAACAAATATCAGTACATTATCATTGCCACTGGCAGCGGCCATTTTAAGCCTGCTGCTGCCTGCCATGAGTCTGACAGGTACGCCTGCCAGTACCATCGAACCGGCTGATGCAAGACTAAGGTTGCGTAAGAATAATCTTCTGTTCATGGCTTGGATTATTAAAATAACTGGTATTCAGGTGTCTGCATGATCGATGCCACAAGTATTTCAAGTCTTTCCCTTACCACCGTGTCATCGCCCGAGGACACGTAGAGTGACCACTCCGAAATCCAGGTCGTATCAGGCAGGTTATCTAAAAAGATATCGTTCAGAAAATAATTGTAACGGTCGGCGTCGATCTCAACTGCCAACAAATACTTTGTCAGGGTTTGAACGAGTTCCCCGGCACTTGCCGGATGGGCGATATTTCCCGGGTTCTTTACCCAGTCAACGATATCCAGTTTAAATCCGTAATCTCCGCCCTCATCCAACCTGCCCATCAGGATATTGGAAAAGTGATAGCGGTTTCCGATCGCATTGGGAGTAATCCAGTCGCGGTTGTAGCTCGGTTGCTGACTGTAGGGAGGGTACCCGGCAACGTCGATAGGCTCATAGAAATCCAGTCCCTGATCGGATAACATGGGAAGGATACCGCTTCCGTAAGCTTTATTATACAAGTCGGGAAGGGATGCGGGCATGCCAACGTTGAAAAACCGGAGTGAACCCACAATGAGTCTCGAGCGGGCTTTTGATGATGGCCCCGATAGAATTATCCGCAGTAGGAGCTGTATCGGTATCGAAAAAATGCTGGCTTGCCAGCAGCTGCCTAAGGACCGGCACCATTTCATATTGACCGTTTAAGAAGGTGGTTGCCAGCGGACCGATAATGTCGGTTTCAACTTCCGGGGTGATATCCCAGTAAACAAAAAACCGGTATAGCTTGCGGCAAATGAAACGGGCTGTTTCCGGCCGGGCAAAAATCATTTCTATCAGGTCATCGAATTCCTGAAAAGCCGCATCCCTCGTGGCAAGGTCTTCAATGATCACAGCCGGAGCAATGGTTTGATTTCCAAAGGCAGCTGTGAAAACCTTGGGATCCTTGTCATGTCTGGCAGCCAGTTCGGTTGCAGGAAGTCCCTGAGAGATTATCGTTTCAGGTTTCCCGGCCGGAATACCGGTATCCGGATCAGTATAGCTGAACTTATCATCAAAACGCCAGCCGGTAAGGATGCGGCAAGCCGCCTTGATATCATCTTCAGTATAATTGGTATAATTGCCTTCTGCAATTTGTGGTCCCCGGCCGATTGAGTAAAGTTCGAACATCTCGCGGGCAAAGTTCTCGTTCGGACTGTCCTTGTCATTGGAATCCCCATCAATATACAACAACATGGCATTATCCAGGCATATCTTTTTAAAAAAGTCTTTGAAATTCCCGAAAGCATAATGCCGGTATAGTACATTCTGATAATACAGGGCTTCACTGCTGGCAACCTTCGTCCAGGCAGCCGGAAGATGAGTATGGTAGAAATAGGTAATCCTTTCTTTCAGGTTGTTACCTGAAAGCCGCATCTGTTCGATATGCCAGGCCTTGAAATAGACAAAAAGCACATCCTGTGAACTGTTGACCGATTCTACCGCTGCGGGGTGAGCAGGCGGGGCCACCCAGGTCGCCCCGGTTTTCAGATCAACAGGCGGAGAAGGAACTGGCGGAACGGTAAACAACACATCCAGTGCTTCGGCTGCTGTTTTTCCCGCAAATGATTTGATATCGGCCGGAGTAGGCCCCCAGGTCGCCCTCCGGAGAAGGTGGGCTGCATTTTTCTCGCCCAGCGGTCCGGTAAATGGATTTAAAGATGCCATAGGTGGTTGATATTTGTTGAACAAGTATTTCGGATCAAACGAACAAATCAATAAGTTCAAACTTACCTCGGTAAAGTAATATAAAGATATACCTCGTAATTGTATTTTACCACATCGGATGTTTTATCGAGATGCTATTTAGAATGGCCGCCCTCTAATGATACCTGAACCGCCGAGGGATGTAATATGAAGACTGCAGCCGGCAATCAAATACTTTCACGCAACGTGATGATCCAGGCTTTCTCCCAGGTAAGGATGATTCTTTGGCACAAGCAAAGCGGAAGAAAGAGTTCTTGTCACTACCAGGGCAAATAATCCGGCATACCCCAGGAACGTACCGATCTCAATAAAACCAAAATTATTCAGGCCAGTGACTCCCGGAATAATCTGCAGATACAGGTCGATCCAGTATCCCCCGATCAGCAGGATAACTATGGGAATCACCACTTTTAGCCTGCGGGCCGGTGTTTTGGGCATAAGTATAACAAAAGGAATCAGCCAGTTGATGACGATATCAGCATAAAATAAAGGCTGCCACTGTGGTTGCCAGCGAACGGCATAATAGATGGTTTCTTCGGGAATATTGCCATACCAGATCAGCATAAACTGGGCAAACCACAGGTACCCGTAGATAATGGAAAGCATAAACACATAACTTGACATATCCTGTAAATGGTTCCTTGTAAAAAACGGGAAATAACCCTGTTTATGGAGAATTGCAGTAATCAGCAGGATGACGGCCGACGCATGATAGAAAGCGGAAGCAAAGTTTCTGAAGCCAAAAATGGTGCTCGACCAGTCAGCTTCAACCGACATCAGAAAATCAAAACAGGCAAGGGAAAAGGTGATGGCCAGCAGGAAAATATAGATGCGGGAATAAAATTCACTTTTGTGGAACCATGTCATACCGCCTTCCAGGTCCTCTTTTAGCGAAAAATTACGCAGAATTCGTGTCATGATGGTCCAGCAGACGAAGTAAATAACGATCCTGATCATAAAGAAAGGCACATTCAGAAAGGGCACTTTATGGCGGATGACTTCATCTGAACTGATAACATGCGGATCAGACCAGTCGTAAATGGCATGAATTCCAAAATACAGGATCAGAAAAAATAAGCCGGCCACGGGAATATAGGATGCCATTGCTTCCGTTACCCGCTTAAATCCTGAAGACCAACCTGACTGCGTAATGTATTGCAGAGCCATGAAAAAAGAAGCCCCAATTGCCAGACCCAGGAAATAAAAATTATTCAGAAGGTAATTGGCCCATGTTTGTTCCGGATGAAGGAAAAATCCCACTGCAAAAGTTATGATCCCAACGGCAACCAGAGCATAACACAGGTAATTAAACCACGGGGCAACTTTTAATCTGTCATCCAGGAAGGATGACTGGTGACTGGCGACTGGTGACTGGTGACTACTCATGATCTGATTACAGATTATTATTTGAATATTATTTCCGACAATACCTTATGCGCTCCACGTAATTCATCATTCATCATTTTCTGGCAACTTTCCCTGATATCCCCCGCTGGCCTTGCTTCGCACTCTGTCGCTGAAGCTTTAACGCAAGCGTCCGAAGCGGCTTCGCGAAGGCAGGGGATGGATTTTGCATCAATTTCTACAATAATTGAACTTCTACGAAGTTCCCTGCTCCCATCTACTCCCCACTCCTTACTCTTTACTCCCCACTCCTTACTCCCTACTTCTTACTATTTCCCTGCAACTCCCTTACATACAATACAATCTTCCACCTGTCATCGGGCCGCACAATCCCACCATACGCCATCATCACTCCCTGACCTACCGTAATTACATGATAAATTTCTCCGTCAGGAATTTTTTTAACCTTATCATTTACCAGGGAGGCAGGTTTAAAATTATACAATCCGGAGGTAAACAGGTTGCCATTGCCGTCGGCCAGGGTACCATGGCAGTTAATACAATAGCGTTTGAAGGCTACCTCCCCTCTTTTAAGATTTTCACTGCTTGCGGCAAGCGGATTGACAAGTTCCCTTCCTGCCAGTAAACGGTCAGTATCATTTTTCTGATACGGATAAGGGATCATTTCACGTGAAATGGTTCCTTCCACCGGTTCTCTCAGTGTTTTTCCATCCGCAAAAACCGGGTTTTCAGAATATACTTCATATGCCTTTGAATAGGCCATATCCGGAAAATAATCGTAGCCCGGGTCATTATGCGTGCGGTCACAGGCAAACAACAGAAGGAGGGAAAGCAAAATGAATAAGGCTGTTGGCTTCATACAATGTTATTTTTCAATTATTTCTTCAGCTGAGGCTTCCCTGAGAGAGGTTAACAACTGATCCCTGTCAAATTTTTCCGCATCAAAAACAATAATAAACTTATCATCGGTAACCCGCTCATCAATAATCACGGCCTTTTTAAATGGGTAAATTTTAGCACGCACCGAAAATGTAAGCAGGGTAAAAATGGTTACGATAAGTATGATCAGTACCAGCGTGATGGTGATGAAGGACGGAAAGGCATTGAATGGTTTGCCACCGTAATCTAAAGGCCAGTCAATTACCGCCGTGTAATACAAAAAGGCATAGATACGGCAATCCCCCCGAAGAATCCATAGAACCAGGCTGCCCAGCTTATCTTTGACCGGCGTTTCAAAACCCTTAATGCCTCATGTATCGGGATAAGGGGTATATACTTCGGTCGGCTCCAGGTTTTCAGCCATCAGACGGCATAACGCATCCATCAGGGACTCCTCACTCCCGAAAACCCCGATTATTGATTTGCTGTCTGTTTTCATGGTGTATCTGATTTAGGTTCACCCATTGCATGTTCACGTTCATTATGTTTGAGCACACTTTTCACTTCATGAATAGCAATCATGGGTACAAAACGGAAAAATAGCAGCACGCCATAGGAAAATAATCCAATTGTGCCTAAAAAGAGCCCAACCTCTATATGGGAGGGATGATAATCGGCCCATGCTGAGGGAAGGTATGTTCTGCTTAAAGAAGTTACAATTATATTGAATCGTTCATACCACATACCCAGGTTGATAAACAGCGAAATAATGAATGCGAACGTAAGGTTTTGCCGTACCTTTTTCGACCAGAACAACTGGGGAATCAGGGCGTTACAAATAAACATTGCCCAGAATTCATACGCATATTTGCCTGTAATCCGGTTCTTGAACAGAAGGAATGCCTCGTACTGGTTGCCAGAATACCAGGCTACAAAAATTTCGGTGAGATAGGCGGTTGCCATAATAAGCGAGATGAATACGAGGATCCGGGCTATGGCATCAAGGTGGGCGTTGGTTACATAATCCTGGAATTTATAGAGTCTCCGTGATAATGATCATCAGCGTCATTACCATGGCAAAACCCGAGAATATGGCCCCTACTACAAAGTAGGGCGGAAACAGGGTGGTATGCCACCCGGGAATCACTGAAGAGGCAAAGTCGGTTGAGACAATGGAATGCACCGAAACAACAAGGACGGCTGCAATACCACCCAAAACAAAACCGGTGGATTCATAGCGGATCCATTCGCGCGATGAACCGGTCCAGCCAAAGCTCAGCACTCCATAAACAGTCTTCCTTATTTTCGATGTGGTTTTATCCCTGATTGTGGCAAAATCGGGAATCATGCCAATGTACCAGAAGGAAGCTGATATCAGGAGGTAGGCTGATATAGCCATAAAGTCCCAGAACAGGGGTGAATTGTAATTTACCCACAAAGGTCCGCGTGTGTTGGGATAGGGTGCAATGAAAAAGAAAAGCCATGGCCGCCCCATATGGATAAGGGGAAATAAAGCGGCACATAATACGGCTGCCACAGTCATGGCCTCTGCGGCCCTGTTTATTGATGTTCTCCAGGTTTGCCTCAAAAGCAGAAGGAATATTGAAAAAGCAGTACCGGCATGGCCTATCCCAATCCACCATACGAAATTAATGATATCCCATCCCCAGGCTACTTCATTATTTACGTTCCATGATCCAATGCCCACAGTAAGGGTTATATACAGTGCATATGCCCCGTATACAAGCATCAGGGAAGCCACAAACATGGCAATATACCACCAGATACCAGGCTGCTTGCCGATTGGGGCGGTTATATCATCTGAAACCTGCGATAGCTTCTTGTTGCCCAGTACCAGTGGGCCTCTTATTTCGGTTGCATAACTCATCAATCAGTTATATTAAGCATTTTTGTTGCGAATTTTAGTCAGATAACCTACGGAAGGTAAGGTATGCAGCTCTTCGATCAGATAATAATTCCGGTCATTGTTTGAATTAACTAACAACCGCATTTGATTCGTTATTCAGGTCCCCAAATGTGAGGGCCTTGGCCGGACAAGCCTGCACGCAGGCCGGCTGAACCTCTTCTCCATTAAGAACACGGTTATCGAGCTTGGCCTGAAGTTTCTTTTCCTGAATTCGCTGGGCACAGAATGAACATTTTTCAACCACACCCCGCTCACGGACAGTAACATCCGGATTCAGCACAAGCCTTCCCAGGTCGGAATTTTCATGGTAATTGAATTTCGGATTTTCTGCATACTGAAACCAGTTGAACTTTCTTACCTTATATGGACAATTGTTTATGCAATATTTCGTGCCAACACAACGGGTGTAGGCTACCTGGTTTAAGCCCTCGTTATTATGGGGAGTTGCCGAAACCGGACAGACATTTTCACAGGGTGCATTATCGCAATGCATGCACATTACAGGCTGATGAACCACTTCGGGATTCTCAGTTTTTCCGGCATAATACCGGTCAATGCGGATCCAGTGCATGATGCGTGCCTTAGCCACCTCGGCCTTTCCTACTACCGGTATGTTGTTTTCAGCCTGGCAGGCAATTATACAGGCACCACATCCTGTGCAGGAGTTCAAATCAACCGACATTCCCCAATGAAAACCGTCAAATTTTGGCTTGGGATACAGGGAAACATTCTTTTTCTGAATTTCCTTATGCATTTCATTTCCGGCCTCCGGATTCTTGTGGTATTCTTCAAGAGTGGATTCCCTTACAATCGGCCTGCCATCCATCACACTGTATATCTGGCTTCGTGCTATAGTGTGCTTTTGGCCGGTTTTTGCAATAGTGACTATAGCACCGCTATATTGAACATTACCAGATGCCAGGGTGGCCAGGGGAAAAACATTAACACCTGCATTGTCTGCCACCTTGCCGGTATTTTTCCGGCCATAGCCAAGTGCAATTGAAAGGGTGTTGTATGCCTGGCCCGGCTGGATCAGTATGGGTAACGTAATCTGTTTATTGATCACGATCACATCAAAATCTTCAAGACCGTTTTCCCGGGCAAAGCGAGGAGAAACAGCCACATAGTTTTCCCAAACCGCTTTTGTAACCGGGTCAGGTAATTCCTGCAGCCACGGGTTATTGGCATGACGGCCTGTTGCCATGGCAACTGACGGATACAGGTGGAGTTCAATGCCTTCTTTGCTCGCCGGTGCCTCAGAAACTTCGGCCGGTTTCATTTCAGGATGTGAGGGAGAACTTAAAGGTGGCTCAAATACGCCGCTTTGCAAGGTAGTGACCCAGAAATCATAAAATCGTTTCTTTTCCTGTTGCAGGGGGAACAGATTTTTTTCCCAGAATGCTTTTACATAATTCTGCATGCCTGAATTATTCCCCGACCATCTCAGGAGCGATTCCTCCCACTGCCGTGTATTAAATACCGGATTGATCAGGGGTTGCTGAAGGCTGTAAATTCCAGCGGATGGTTCAGCATCCCCCCAGCTTTCAAGATAGTGACCTGACGGACATACATACTGACAAACGGAAGAGGTTTCGTCAGCCATGGAAGAAAGGCATATACTGAGCCCGGTCTTTTTCAAACCGCTTACAAATTTTTCAGCTTCGGGGAAATGATATGCCGGATTTGTGTTTACAATCAACAGGGCATCTACATTCCCGTTATTCATTTCTTCAACAAGGGCGATCATTTCAGAATCAATACCCTTCCTAAGATAAACCGGCCTGGTGATATCAAGGGTTTTGCCGTAATTACCCAGGACATTGTTGATGTGGTTTACAAGAATCTGAATATTTGTATCTCCCGATCCTGAAATAACAAGACTGCGACCCTGGTAGTTTTTCAATTCTGAGGCCAGCTTTTGCATTTCCTCCCGAAAAGGGGCTGAGGATGAAGAAGGCTGGCCGGTGAGTGATTTCAAAAGGGCAGAAAGCATTGGCCATTCTTCTGAAGGCTTTATCGCGGTTCTTTCATCGGCATTGGAACCGGTTATACTCATTCCGGCCTCAAACTGAAGATGCCGGTTCATGGTGTCCTTATTGTCTTTTAGTTTCCGGGCACTGGCGTATTGTTCCGTAAATTCTACCGGAGAAATCCATGTGCCCAGGAAATCAGCATCAAAACTTACAATGAATGCTGCCTTATCGAAACGGTAGGAAGGAAGTGCCCTTACTCCGAAAGTACGTTCATTGGCCTGCAATATACTGCTGCAGGAGGCAGTATCATAGGTGACATGCCTTGCAGAAGGATATGCCTTCTGAAATTCAAGTATACAATTTTCAGCGGAAGGACTTATTACTGTGGACGTGAGCAAAACGATCCTTCCACCCCTGGACTGAATGTCCTTCAGTTTTTGAATGACCTCAGAATCTACCTTTTCCCAGGCAACTTCTTTACCATCCGATAGAGGATGATGATGACGGTCATTATCGTACAAATCCAGAACCGAAGCCTGAACCCGGGCACTTGTACCCCCCCTGGTGACTGAACTCAACGTATTGCCCTCAATCTTGATCGGCCGGCCATCCCGGCTTTTCACCAAGACGCTGCAATATTCCTCCCCGTCAAAAAAAGTGGAAGCATAATAATTGGAAGTTCCCGGCGTGATTTCTTCAGGTTTTATAAGATAGGGAATTGCTTTATGAATGGGCTTCTCACAACTGTTTAATACGGTAGCAAGCACAGCACTAAAACCAGCGAGTTTGAGAAAGCTCCTCCGGCTGGCTGGTCCGTTTACACTTCCATCCAGCAAACTGAGAATATCTGCCTTGTGATTCATCTCATGAAAACTTTCATGTTTTCGCACAAACTCTCCTGGCTGTAATTCCTGAATATGTTGGTAGTATTTTTTTTCGTCCATTTTTTTGCAATTTGGCTTTTTGGTGGCCGTGGATTTCACCCACGGTTATTGATATCTGACCCCTTCGGGGTCGTCTTCATTGTACATTGTTCATTGTTCACTATTCACTTTTATCTTTTCACTTTTCACTTCCTCGTCCCTCGTCCCTTGTCCCTTGTCCCTTGTCCCTAATAATGGCACTTCATGCAATCCGTTCCTCCGATCATATCCACCGTTACGGAATCAATCTGCCCGTTCTCAAGCTTCTTTCTCAGGCCTTCGTATTTTTCATAAAATTTATTATCATGGAACTGAACCTTGGTATCCCGGTGACAGTTGATACACCATCCCATGGACAGATCAGGTACCTGGGTAATGCGATCCATCGTTTCAACCGCTCCGTGGCAGGTCTGACACGCCAGTTTCCCTGCGCCAACATGCTGGGCATGACTGAAGAACACATGGTCAGGCAATTTATATACTCTTTTCCACTTCACCGGTTTCATGCTGTCCAATGCAGCAAATATCTTGTTTATTTCAAACCGGCCGGATCGTGAACCTTCACGGACCACCATATGGCAATTCAGACAAACACTCATGGAGGGTATACCGGCGGAGGTTCCAAATTCGGCACTGTTGTGGCAGAACTGGCAATCAATTTTATTCTGACCGGCGTGCACCCTATGTGAAAATTTAATCGGCTGGTCAGGCATATAATTCTTTGATCGGCCAAGGGCAATCGATTCTTCAACAACAATTTTAGTGATAAACAGGGCGGACGCAAGCAAAACAACAACATGTACCGGCCTGTACCGGATAATTCTGAACCAAACCAGATCAAGCAAGGCCAGGAGGAATATGAGTATAAGACCGGAAAACAGAAGAATCTGATTTATTATAGTCTTGGGTTTATAACCTCCCTGCTCATAAAATTCATGGAGATATCCTTTAAGCTGTGCCACTTCATCCAGTGTGAGAGTTGTATAACCCGTATGAGCCTGGGAAAGTCTTTTCCCTCCCGGGTTAAACAAAATGGCTTTCAGGTCGTCAACCGTTTTGGATTCTATTAAAGATGCCACTTCAAAAGCCGAGGGATTCCAGTTCATTTCCTCCACGGGCTTTATATTATGGCAGGAAATACAGGACGCCTGTCCTTCCTGGTCGCGTATCAACCCGTAAAACAGCCTTTCACCTGTTTTAATATCGTTATGCGTCAGATTAAAGGTAGTATCAGCCCCCTTTACTACAATGGACTTTTCCGGTTCGGCACAATACGACCGGAAGCCGGATAAAACAATGAAGGAAAGGAAGACAATTCTTCTGATTTTACTAATGGAGGGACTAAGGTTGAAATTAAAACCCATACATATATTTTTGAAGTTCATCTGAAACTGAAGACTGAAAATGTTTTGCTTTTTAAAATTACATCCGGCTTTTCAAAAATAAAAAATATGAAGCCAGATAAATAAAGATACAATAAATTATAATCAATTTAAAAACATTTGCTGCACCCCTTTTAAATTCAACAAGGTACAACACACAATAATTTGAATTGTTCCAATTCATATCAAGGGTTGCAGCGATAAAATAACCGGCATTTCTATAATCCGGCCATATCTTCGGGCGTATCAATACCGAAGCTGTCGTATGTTGTTGTTCTTACCGTAATCCGAAATCCGTTCTCAAGCCATCGCAACTGTTCAAGGGATTCGGCTTTTTCAAGGGCAGATTGCGGAAGCTTTGTGATTTCAAGCAGTACATCCTTCCTGAAAGCATACAGGCCAATATGCAGGTAAAATATGGCTGATCCGAACCAGTCTTCTTTATCGGCTCCGCGAATAAAGGGTATCGGGGAGCGGCTAAAATAAAGAGCTTGCTGGTCTGATCCCAAAACTACCTTCGGCCGGTTCGGGTTAAATACCTCATCAGGGAGCGATGCAATTTTAACAAGAGTGGCAATCTGCGTCTGCGGTTGTTCAAAGCATTCCATAAGCAGACTGATCTGCTGCGGTTCTATAAAAGGTTCGTCTCCCTGTATATTCAAAACCACGTCAAACTGCTCTCCCAGTTCCTTTTCCACCCGGCTAACTGCCTCCGCACAGCGGTCGGTACCACTTGAATGACTGGTGGAGGTCATGGTGACTCTCCCTCCAAATTCCTTTACAGCCTTGAATATCCTTTCATCATCGGTAGCCACATATACCCTATCCAGGACTTTGGATGCCTGCTCGTATACCCTTTGGATCATCGGTTTTCCCTGTATAATGGCCAGTGGCTTGCCCGGGAAACGGGTGGAAGCATACCGGGCAGGAATAATACCTATATATTTTTTCAGTGTGGTCATCCGAAACATGAATTTTTGACAGAGCAAATTACTAAAAAACTATTAATATTGTAATTTTGTCATAGTTTTTAATCCCTGCCCGGGTTTGAATATGGATAAAAATGAACTTCTAAAGATAAAGCAACGGTTCGGAATCATCGGTAATTCTGATGCCCTGGCCCGCGCTATTGATATTGCCGTGCAGGTTGCACCAACTGATCTGTCCGTTCTGATTACAGGTGAAAGTGGTGTAGGAAAAGAAGTTCTGCCCCAGATCATCCACCAGTTCAGTACCCGTAAGCATGGTGGCTATATTGCGGTAAACTGTGGTGCAATTCCGGAAGGGACTATTGATTCGGAACTTTTCGGACATGAAAAAGGATCCTTTACAGGTGCTTATGAAAGCAGGAAAGGATATTTTGAAGTAGCCGACGGAGGAACGATTTTCCTCGACGAGGTGGCTGAATTGCCTTTATCTACTCAGGTAAGACTGTTACGTGTGCTCGAAACCGGTGAATTTATCCGGGTTGGATCATCCAAGGTAATCAGGTCGAATGTACGGGTAATTGCAGCCACAAATGTGGATGTAGGAGGAGCCATTCAGCAGGGCAAATTCAGGGAAGATCTTTTTTACCGGCTCTGCAGCGTTCCCATTGAAGTACCTCCTCTCCGGCAGAGAAAAGAAGATATTCCCCTGTTATTCAGGAAATTTGCGGTCGATTTCGCTGACCGGAACAGGATGCCGGCCATTTCTCTCACAGAGGAAGCGGTTGAAATGCTGTCGAATTACCGCTGGCCGGGAAATATAAGGCAGCTTAAAAACATTGCCGAGCAGATCTCAATCATCGAAGAAAAAAGGCTTATTACTCCGGAAGTGATGAGATCCTATCTTCCTGATTATTTCGAGTCCAAACTTCCGGCTGTTCTGGATGCCGTGGATCAAAAAACATTTGCCACGGAACGGGAGATCCTGTACAAGATTCTCTTCGACATGCGGAGCGATATGAATGAGCTCAAAAAGTATGTGCATGAAAATATGCACAAAAACTCCGAAGAAGGTGAAATGCATCCATCCTCATCCCATATGATGCCGAAGTTCGTACACGATGTGGAACCGATCATTGCTGATGATAAACCGATAAGGAAATATGATATTCAGCGTGATCCCGGCGAGGATATTCAGGATACGCAGGAGATCACTGAAGAATCATTGTCTCTTGCCGATAAAGAAATTGAAATGATCCGGAAGGCACTGGATAAACATAAGGGAAAGCGGAAATATGCCGCCAATGAATTGGGCATTTCCGAAAGAACATTGTACCGTAAAATAAAGGAATTTAATATTGAGTAGCATATGCGGTTGAATCAGGGAATTTTCAGGATCGCGGTATTCAGTCTCCTGCTGGCTTCAATTTTATCGGTAAGTTCATGTTTTACCATGAAATATTCCACAACGGGTGCATCGATACCCCTGGAAGCCAAGACGGTTTCTGTCCAGTTTTTTGAAAACCTCACCCGAAGCCAGGAAGCCGGATTAAATCAACAGGTAACCGATAAACTGAAGGATTTTATTCAGGCCAATACCAGGCTTCTGTTAATTAATGGAACAGGGGATATGGATTTTGAGGGCGCCATTACAGGATATGCCGTTACACCAACCGCAATTGTATCAGGCGATGAGGCTGCCAAAAACAGGTTCACCATAACATTAAAAATAAAATTTACCTGTGAAGTCAAACCTGAAATGAATTTCGAAAGCAGTTTTTCGCGTTATGAGGATTATGATGCCAACACGGATTTTGAAACAGCAAAGTCCTTGTATACCGATGATCTGCTTGCCCTCCTCGTGGAGGATATTTTTAACAAAGCCTTCGCCAATTGGTAGAATTCGCGGATATGCAAAAAAAACAATTCCTATCTTATATACATCATCCGGGGAAGTTGGACCGGGAATCCCTGGAGAAGCTTCAGCAGATCAGGGATCAGTATCCCTATTTCACCACAGCCCGCTTATTGCTGATCAGGAATCTGTATCTGCTCAATGATGCAGCATATCAGCATGAGGTTGAATTGACAGCGCCCCATGTTGCTGACCGAAGGGTTTTATATGAACTTATCCATCCGCTTTCCGAATCCGGGATGGGATCCGATGGGCCTGTGGAAACAGTTACGGAAGAGCGGGACACCAATGTCCCGGTGGAAACATCTGAGCCAGACGCCGGGGTGAAATCTGAAATCCAGTGATGCCATTCCCGAAACCGAAGTAATTCAGGAAGACGAATCCCTGCTGCAAATAACTGAAACACTGCCTGTGGAACCTCCGGCAGCATTGCATGAGGAGGAATCCCTGCTGCAAATAAGCGAAAACCTGCCTGAGGAACCTGTTGCAGAAATACAGGCAGAAGAACCTGTCCAGGAAATTAAGAACCGTCCGGAAATAATGACACCTGTCCGGAAATCAAAGAAACACCTGTCCCGGAAAAACGGAACCTTCGCCAAAATATATCGAATCTGCTTTCATGGCAGATACATGAACTCGAACTGGTAGATCCTTCCCAGGAGGATTTAATTCTTGAAACCGGACTGGATATCGAAAAGACATATGGAAATGTACCGGATGCTGTTGAAAAGGACATTATTTCCGGTGATCTGCTGACCCTCGATCTTGACCCGGATGAACCAGTGCAAGTGATAGCACCCGTCGAAACAGAAATCAGGGAGGAACAGCAGCAAACTGTGAAAAAGCTCAAATACATCCGGCTGAACCAGAAGTTCAGGAGGAACCTCAATTATCGCATACAGTTGAACCAGCGAGCGGGGAAGAGAAAAATCTTCACAGTTTTTCAGACTGGCTGTCGATTTTAAATCATCCGGCAGAAAAACCGGCTACCAGGCCTGAAGAGAAACCTGTGGCCGACGAAAAGATACTGATCGACAAATTCATCAAGGCAAGCCCGCGGCTCTCCCCTCCAAGGGAAAACGCACCTCATGTTGATATTTCTGAAGACAGTGTGAAGGAACATGATGGTATTTTTACCGACACACTGGCCCGGATTTACATCAAACAGGGATATTACAGCAAGGCAATATTTGCCTATGAAAAATTAATTTTGAAATATCCGGAAAAAAGTGGTTATTTTGCTGGGCAAATTGAAGAAATCAAAAAGTTGACAAATAAACGGTAAATCAATTCATTATGTACGGACTTATTACAGGCATCATCTTATTCGTGTGTATACTTCTCATCCTCATTGTGCTGGTTCAGAACCCAAAAGGAGGCGGATTATCTTCGAGCTTCTCCTCTTCAAACCAGTTCATGGGAGTAAAACGTACGGCTGACTTTGTTGAAAAAGCCACATGGGGTTTTGCGGCTGCATTGCTGGTTCTGAGTATTCTGGCCACCATTGTACCGCGAAATTCAAACGTTCAGCGGCAATCAAAGATCCAGGATAAACTTGAAAATACTGCTATCGATCCTGAAAGGCTTCCGGCTTATCCTACTGCACCTGCCACAAAACCGGCAGATGACCAGAATCAGCAGACAACTCCTGATCAGAAACAGGCAGCCCCGCAAAAGAAGTAAGGGACCCACCGCATTATTCTAATTAAAAAATCGTGTCAGTATGTCATAATTACTGACACTTTTTTTTGTAATATGCCTTTGGCACAATATTCGTTAATGCAATTCGAAATTAAATCAGATGTTTAACCCTAAATTAAATAATAGAAATGGCAAATATTAAAGGACAAGTCAATGCAGGTAAGGTCTTAGTTAAACCCTTCCCGGCAGAGGAAAAAACAGCAAGCGGAATTATTATCCCCGATTCAGCCAAGGAAAAACCACAGCGCGGTGAAGTGGTAAAAGTTGGCGAAGCAAAAAAAGACGAACCCGTAATTGTGAAAGTGGGAAATACCGTACTCTACGGTAAATATTCCGGAACAGAACTGACCATTGACGGCAATGACTATTTACTGATGAATCAATCAGACATTCTTTATATTGAATAATATCTAACTTAAACATAAACAAAAATGGCATCAAAAGAAATTAAATTTAATATTGAAGCACGCGATCTGCTTAAAAAGGGTGTTGACCAGCTTGCCAATGCTGTTAAAGTAACACTGGGACCCAAAGGACGAAATGTCATTCTCGACAAGAAATTTGGTGCTCCGATGGTTACCAAAGATGGTGTAACCGTTGCAAAAGAAATTGAACTGGAAGATACTTTTGAAAATATAGGTGCTCAACTGGTAAAGGAAGTTGCTTCAAAAACCAATGATGATGCCGGTGACGGTACCACCACTGCTACTGTTCTGGCCCAGTCAATTGTAACTGTTGGTTTAAAAAATGTTACTGCAGGTGCTAACCCAATGGATCTGAAAAGAGGTATTGATAAAGCTGTAAAAGTAGTGGTTGAAGATCTGAAAAAACAATCCCGCAGTATTGGAGATGATATTGAGAAAATTGAACAGGTTGCAGCTATTTCTGCCAACAATGATCATACAATTGGCAAACTGATTGCCGAAGCTATGGGCAAGGTGAAAAAAGAAGGTGTTATCACTGTTGAAGAAGCCAAAGGAACTGAAACCCATGTAGATGTGGTTGAAGGTATGCAATTCGACCGTGGATATATTTCTGCTTATTTTGTTACCGATCCTGACAAAATGGAAGCTGTACTTGAAAATGCATTGATCCTTTTATCTGATAAGAAGATTTCCACCATGAAGGATCTGCTTCCTATACTTGAGCCAATTGCTCAGCAGGGTCGTCCTTTATTGATTATTGCTGAAGATGTTGATGGTGAAGCACTTGCAACTCTTGTTGTTAACAAACTGAGAGGTTCACTGAAAATCGCTGCTGTAAAAGCTCCCGGTTTTGGTGACAGAAGAAAAGAAATGCTTGAAGATATTGCTATCCTTACCGGTGGTATTGTAATTTCCGAAGAAAAAGGACTTACACTCGAAGGTGCAAACATCGATATGCTGGGTAAAGCTGAAAAAATTGTTATCGACAAGGAAAATACAACCATTGTTAATGGTGCTGGTGACAAGAAAACTATCGACGGCCGTATCAAACAGATCAAGGCACAGATTGAAACCACCACTTCTGATTACGACAAGGAAAAACTTCAGGAAAGACTTGCCAAACTGGCAGGTGGTGTTGCAGTTCTTTATGTAGGTGCTGCTTCTGAAGTTGAAATGAAAGAAAAGAAAGACCGTGTTGAAGATGCACTCAGTGCAACCCGTGCTGCTGTTGAAGAAGGTATTATTCCTGGTGGTGGTGTGGCTTATATCAGGGCTATCAAAGCCATTGAAAAGCTGAAAGGCGAAAATGAAGACGAGACTACAGGTATTGCAATTGTTAAAAGGGCTCTGGAAGAACCCTTGCGCCAGATTGTTGAAAATGCAGGTATTGAAGGTTCTGTTGTTGTACAGCGCATCAAGGAAGGCAAAGACGATTTCGGTTACAATGCACAGGAGAACAGATATGAATCCTTATATAAAGCAGGTGTTATCGATCCTACCAAGGTAGCACGTGTTGCACTGGAAAATGCAGCATCTATTGCCGGTATGTTCCTGACAACCGAATGTGTGGTTGCCGAGAAACCTGAGAAGGAAGGTCCTCCTCCAATGGGCGGTGGCCCGGGCGGAATGGGCGGAATGATGTAAAAAAAAATGCCGCGTTAACGAGGCTTTTTTTTTGGATTGCGTTACACCTCGAATACGAGCTAAGCGGGTACATTCGTTGCAATCTCCAATTAATTTGCGATTAGCTTAAATCCTTTCCCGTGCACATTGATAATCTGCACCTGGGGATCATCCTTCAGGTATTTCCTCAATTTGGCAATGTACACATCCATGCTGCGCGCATTGAAATAATTATCATCCACCCAGATTGTTTTCAGGGCAAAATTCCGGTCGAGTACAGCATTCTTATTTGCACACAGCAGTTTTAGCAGGTCCGATTCCTTGGTGGTGAGTTTTTGCTCCGAATCAGCTATTTTCAACAGCTGGGTATTTGGATAGAAAAGGTAATCTCCAATATGATATTCTGATTGTGTAATTCCTGCAGCATCTTTTTTGGTGCGCCTTAAAACAGCTTCTACACGGAACAACAATTCCTCCATGCTGAAAGGCTTGCTGATATAATCATCTGCCCCGGCCTTAAAACCTTCAATGATATCTTCCTTTAGCGATTTGGCTGTAAGGAAAATAATTGGAATTTCGGCATTGGTCATCCTGATCTCACGAGCCAGTGTATAGCCATCCTTTACGGGCATCATCACATCAAGGATGCACAGGTCATAATGACCTTTGATAAAGCTCTTGTAAGCTTTCTCACCGTTAATAAACCAATCTGCATCGTATGATTTTACGATGAGATATTCGCGCAGCAAGGTGCCGAGATTTTCGTCATCCTCAGCCAGCAGAATTTTTATCTTTTGTGTGTTCTCCATGCTCTCCTAGTGGTAAATATATTTTAAATGTACTTCCGGCATATAATTCACTTTCAAGGTCCACATACCCATGGTGCTCTTCAATGATCATTTTCACATAACTGAGTCCAAGACCGAAACCTTTAACTGTATGAACATTCCCTGTCGGTACCCTGTAGAATTTTTCAAATACACGTTTCTGATCAGCCTTACTGATGCCAATCCCGTTATCCCTTACTAAAATTAGAAAAAATTCTCCTCTGTTGGATGTTTCAATCTGAATTTCAGGGTCCCGGTTGCAATATTTAATAGCATTATCCAGCAGGTTTGACAAAACATTGGTAATATGAACCTGGTCAATATGAAGAATGAAATTTTCTGCATTTAACGCGGCTGAAATTTTACCGTTCCGGTTTCTTACCTGAATTGAAAAATTCTCAATCACACTTGAAATCACTTCATGCATATCCACCTCAATCAGCCTGAGCCTTAATTTCCCCTTGTCAAATACGGCAGTCTGTAAAACCTTCTCCACCTGGTTGCCCAGTCTCCGGCATTCTTCCGCAATAATCTTTGAAATCTGCTCCGTATTCTTTATCTCAGGAGGTATACTTTTATCACCTAACATTTGCGATGCCAGGGAAATGGTGGAGATTGGCGTCTTTAATTCATGCGTCATGTTGCTTACAAAATCATTCCGGATTTCGGAAAGCCGTTTCTGCCTGAACATCACTACAATTGTAACTCCAAAACTGGCAACAATGGCCAGGGTAAGCAAAAGAGAACTGATGGCCAGGTAACTGAGTGACTTGAAAAGGAAGTTCTGCTTATCCGGGAAATAAATCGACAACGAATTGGAATTGGCAACAACATCATCAGGAAACAACTGTACCTTGTAATATTCAGCTTCTTCCGCAGGGCTATAGTTTTTAGAGCTGTAGGCAATTTCGTTATTAAAACGGATGACCGCATATTCATAATGAAGATCTATTCCATTCTCCTTGATTACATCATGGATGATCTGTTCAAGTACCTGGGGACTAATTCGCTTTTCAATTTCCGCCGATTTGAGAAACATACCCGAAATCACCCGGTTAACAAATTCACGCCTGTTTTTGACCCAATCCTCCATTTGCTTTTTTTTGTCAGGGTCAATCTTCGCATTTTTGTTCGACTTCTGATTTCCTGACGGATTGGCCGACCCGCTTACTGTACCCGGGACAGTCAGGTTAAATATACTGGTATCCCTGGCCTGACGCTCATTTTCGCGTAAAATGAGATCGGTTGCTTCATGACGTTCAATTTGCCGCTCTATATCGATCATTGACCAGGAAATTAACTGGTCAAATTGCTTTTCTTTTACGAGCCAGGCATTCTTGAGCCAGAAAGCTTGCACGAGTATTAATGCAGTCATGGCAAGGCCCATGCAAACCGATACAATCCAGATGATTTTTTTGTTCATGTGAAACAAAGATAACTTTATAACCTTTTGCAAAAGAGCTTTTTAACAATCTTTAACAGTTGTTTTGTTTTGTTAACCAAGTTATGTCATACCTTCACATCATGTTTTAAGGGACAATAAAACCAGCAGGTTTTAAAGATAGTTCTTCCCCCAAGTGTTTTTAGGTTTCAAAAGGTGTTTTTAGGTTAATTACTCAAAAGTTAGGATTACAGAGCCCCGCCGATGGCGGGGCTTATTTTTACAAGCAATTTGTGAAGAATTTGGCACGCAATATGTATTTTTGCCCCCTGGTTAAGCGTTACTTCCATACGCTTAAAAATTTAAAATGCTGAATGCAACAGTCTCTTGATGACATACTATTCGAAAAAAGGAACAAGGAATACGGCTCATACAGACTCCGCAAAAAATATTTTGAGCGGCTTGGCATCAGTTTTATTATATCAATAACCATCGTTTTACTTTTTATTCTCGGATACTTTCTTTTTCTCAATACGGGCGGTGACAGTACTGTTTACCTCTATTCATCTTCAAATCCCAGCATGAAAAGCACCCAGGGCTCCCTTATGGATCGTGCCGATCTGGCTGCCCTAATGGAACCTCAAAAAAACCCCGAAGAAAAAACGGATCAGCCGGTAAACAAACCAAGGGATGTACTTCATGACTTTAAGGTTTCAGACAAGCCCAGTCCCGATACATTTATTCAAAAAGAAGAAAAAGAAGAACCGCAGACAACCGAAACAGGCGGTAATGCGGTCCTTGCTGACAGTACGATTTTCGGAGGCTATTTGCTGGGAAACGGAGAAGAAGGAGGGGGCGGATCCGGATTGGATAAGTTTCCTGAATTCCCGGGAGGAACAGATGCCGTCCGGCGTTATATTGAACTCACTGTGATCTATCCGCTCCAGGCAATCAAACAAAAACTCAACGGGGTAGTTATTGTAAGTTTTGACGTCAACCGGCAGGGCACAGTTGACAATATAAAGGTGGAAAGAGGCGTTCATCCCATGCTTGATAAGGAAGCCATTAAAGCGGTAGAAAGCATGCCCCGGTGGAAGCCTGGCGTACGGCATGGCAAACCGGTTATTGTAAAGTTTGTCATCCCGGTCAGATTCATGCCTGTAAGTTGATTGTTTTCCGTCGAGATTTTGAATAATTCCCTTATTTTTGTATCCCGATTGAACCCGGGGGAAGAATTTGTTGATTTGCTGATTTGATGTAGTAACAAAATGAGAATTCAGTTAAGGATTGAATGCCTTTAAAAAAGAATTAAGAGATACTTATTTATAATATACCATGATTTCAAGTATTATACTTTTAGCGCAAGAAACAGGAACGGCATATGCCATGAAAATGTCAGGTGTACATGACACAGGCCAGATTTCAGTATTAAGCCTCTTTCTTAAAGGTGGATATATTCTAATTCCCATTGTGCTGCTTTCCATCGTTTCAGTATACCTCATCGTGAGAAAATGGCTGGATATCAAAAACAGCCTCAATATAGACCCGGGCATGGTCGCCCACATGAACAGCCTTCTGCGTGCCGGTGACCTGAAATCTGCCGAGGCTACACTGAAAAATGATAATTCCTCGTATGCCAATATTTTCAGGCATGTGATCGGCAAAATCGGAAAACCTGCCAAGGAAATTGAAAGTACCCTGGAAACTGCCAGTAACATCGAAATAGCCAGGGTCAGCAAAAACCTGGGATATCTTGGACTAATTGCCGGTATCGCACCCATGCTTGGGTTTATCGGTACCATATCAGGGATTATAAAGATATTCTACAACATTTCTTTAACTGACAATATCAGTATTGGCATTATATTCGGCGGTTTATATGAAAAAATGATTTCAAGCGGATCGGGATTGATCGTGGGCGTTATTGCATTTACAGGTTATCATATGCTGAATATGCGTATTGACCATTTTATTTCGCGTATTGAAGAGGAAGCATTCGAAGTGTTGAATATTGTGAGCCGGTAAGACCATGAAAATAAAACGCAGGCACGAATTCAAACCCGAAGTGGCCACATCTTCATTGAATGACATCATGTTCTTCCTGTTGTTGTTTTTCCTCATCGTGGCTACATTTGCAAATCCGCATGTAATCAGGCTTTTTCTGCCCAAGGCTAATTCAAGCCAGACTGTTACCAAAAAACAGATCACCCTTTCAATTACCAAAAAGAAGCTTTACTATATCGACGAAAAACCGGTGATATACCAGGACCTGGAATCAGAACTGAGCCAGATCAAATCAAGACTCCCGGATGTCACTATCGTGGTGCGTGCAGATGCTTCCCTGTCAATACAGGACCTCGTGGATGTTCTGCAAATCGGCAGCAACCAGGATATCAAGATGATATTGGCAACAGATAAGAAGGAGTAAGTCGGTAGTCAGTAGTCGGTAATCGGTTATCGGTTATCGGTAATTGGATGACGCTGTAGAGTGAAGTCACCTGCTCACCTCTCACTTCTCACCTCTCATCTCTCATCTCTCCCTACTCATTTCTCCCTACTCCTTACTTCTTCCCCGTCCCTAAATTAGCTTCCTCTCCACGTCCTTCAACTGCCTTGGATCGATCATGAAGGTAGCAGATACGATACCCACCTTTTTCAGTTCCTTTAAAACCAATGACAGCTGTTTTGAATCCAGCTCACCGGTGATCTGCAATAAATAATCGAGGTTTTTGATCTCAGGAAAAAGGAATCCGTCCGGACAACGATTAGAGATAAGGTGATAGGTAAGATATTTTTCCTCATCTGTGAAGATGAACCGGCTAAATTCCAGGTCGGTGCCTAATTTCTGGTTAAAGATCACCAGGTTTTCAATACGGGTAAACTGAAACGAAAATGCATTATTCATTGCCCAAACGAGCCGGTAATCGTTTTCATGCGAAGAAATTCCAATCAGCTTAAAACCATTGTTTTCACCGATCTGAAGCTTGACTATTTTTTTCTTTTCCGGGTTACCGGCTTTCATGGAAGGGAAGATTAGCAGATGCTAAGATATAAAAAACCGGTAATCGGTATTCGGTAATCAGTATTCGGTAATCGGTAATTTCAATGTTATGATCGGTATTCTAATGCCCGAGGGCATTCATATTGTAGAACCTGCAGTCCTGCAGTCGATTTCTCCGGTGAAGCATCTCCTGCTCCCTACTCCTACTCACTTCTCACTTCTCACCTCTCACTCTCATCTCTCCCCCTCGTCACTCGTCACTCGGAATAAGACCCTGCAAAGCCTGCCTGGCGGCATTCTGCTCCGATTCTTTTTTTGAATTTCCGCTTCCGCGGCCGATGATTTCATCCACCACAATCAGGTGGGTAATGAAAATGGGTGAATTCGTCTGTTCATCCATTTCTTCAAAGCTGGTGAAATTCACTGCTTTTTTATTCTTCTGTCCCCATTCGATAATCCGGCTTTTAAAGTCAATTTCAGTTTCCATCAAACGGTTTATGTTGATATGGCTCTGAATTATCCTTTCAAGTACCGTTTTACGGGTGCGTTCATATCCCTTGTCGAGATAAAGTGCGCCGATAAGTGCCTCCAGCGCATCCCCATAAACTGATTTATGGTTGTCCTTCGACATTTTGGAAATGATCATATTGCCAATTCCCAATTTGATGGCCATATTATTCAGGTTATCGCGGTTAACGATTTTCGACCGGGTTTGGGTCAAAAACCCCTCTTCCTTATCGGGAAATTTGTGGAAAAGGAATTCCGCGATCAGCGAATCCAGAACAGCATCGCCCAGGAATTCAAGACGTTCGTTGTTTACCTTGACATTATTGAAAACAACATGCGAGGCCGATTTATGCACGAATGCAAGCTGATAAAGCTCGAAATTACGGGGCAAAAATCCCAGGATGTTTTTTAGCTGTTTTCTAAAGTTCTTATCCGGGGTAAACAGATATTTTTCTGAACGGATAATTCTGTTTAGCACAACACTTAGGCTGAAAATTTCTTAAATATAACTGAGAAATTATGTCCCCCGAAACCGAATGTATTGCTTATCGCATTGGTTACCGTCCGTTTGCGGGCTGTGTTGAAAGTGAAATCCAGTTTCTGATCGATCTGATCATCCGGATTTTTAAAGTTGATCGTGGGAGGAATGATGTTGTCCCGGGTGGCGAGAATACAGGCAATGGCTTCAATGGCACCGGCAGCTCCCAGCAAATGTCCGGTCATGGATTTTGTTGCACTTATGCTTAAATCATAAGCATGCTCTCCAAAAACACCCAGGATAGCTTTTGATTCCGAAATGTCACCGAGAGGCGTGGATGTACCATGAACATTGATGTAATCCATGTCCTGTGGCGTCATTTGGGCATCTTCCAAAGCATTCCGCATAACCAGTAAAGCGCCCAGTCCTTCAGGATGAGGGGCAGTGAGATGATAAGCATCAGCTGACATGCCGCCACCGGCGAGCTCAGCATAGATTTTTGCACCCCTGCTTTTTGCGTGCTCTAATTCTTCCAGGATGAGCGCTCCTGAGCCTTCTCCCATTACAAATCCGTCACGGGTGCTGTCGAACGGACGTGAAGCAGTTTTGTATTCGCTGTTATTGGTAGATAAGGCGTGCATGGCATTAAATCCACCGATACCCGGTTCACAGATACCGGCTTCAGATCCGCCAGTTACAAAAACATTTGCCTTTCCAAGACGAATGTAATTAAATGCGTCGATAATGGCATTGGTAGCAGTGGCACATGCGGAAACCGTTGCAAAATTTGGCCCGCGGAATCCATACTTGATTGATATGTGTCCTGCAGCAATGTCGGAAATGATTTTGGGAATAAAGAATGGATTAAAGCGGGGCATGGAATTACCTTTAAAATAATCCCCTACCTCATTTAAAAATGTTTGAAATCCGCCAATGCCTGAACCGAAGATCACCCCCACCTTGTCCTTATTGACTACATCGAGATCAAGCCCGGAATCCTTTACTGCTTCATCAGCAGCAACAAGGGCAAATATGGTAAACAAATCATATTTTCTGACCTCTTTGCGGTCGAAGTAATCTTCGGGTTTGAAGTTTTTAACCTCACAGGCAAATTTTGTCTTGAAATTTTCTGTGTTGAACCGGGTTATAAGATCGCAACCACTCACTCCATTAATTAATCCGTTCCAGTAGTCGTTCACATTATTACCAAGGGGCGTCACCGCACCGAGACCGGTGACAACAACTCGCTTCAACTCCATAAAATGACAGATTTTGTAAGTCCTTCTTTACTTCTTTACGTTCTCATCAATGTACTTGATGGCGTCGCCTACTGTGGAGATGTTTTCAGCAGCATCATCCGGGATACCGATGTTGAATTCCTTTTCAAATTCCATGATTAGTTCAACAGTATCCAGTGAATCGGCGCCCAAATCATTGGTGAAACTAGCTTCGGGGGTAACTTCGCTTTCATCAACACCCAGTTTGTCAACAATAATGGCTTTTACTCTTGATGCAATGTCTGACATAATACCAAGTTTTAATTATTACTTATTTTTAAAAAATGTTTCGCAAAGAAAATGCAATAATAAGGAAAAAACAAACAATATTTTATATTTCTTTGGTAAGGCACTTTAAATCCTCAGATTTTTTGCTATATTTTGCTGATAAGTAATAGATTATATACATATGCACAGACTTGCCATATTTGCTTCAGGATCAGGAACCAATGCTGAGAACATTATCCGGTATTTTCAAAATAAGCCACAGATAAAGGTTTCCTGCATATGCACGAATCGGGCTGATGCGTATGTAACAGAGCGTGTTCGTCCCTATAATATCCCGGTTCTTGTCTTTTCAAGACAGGATTTCTATGAAACGGAAAAAATACTTGATTATCTGAAAGAAAACAAAATCGACTGGATCATTTTGGCTGGCTTTCTCTGGCTGATACCGGCAAATCTGATTGACCGGTATGCTTCACGCATTATCAATATTCACCCTGCACTTCTGCCAAAATATGGCGGAAAAGGAATGTACGGCTCCAGCGTGCATAAGGCGGTAATTGAGAACCACGAAAAACAATCCGGGATAACGATTCATTTTGTAAATAACGAATATGACAAGGGAAACATCATCTTTCAGGTTACCTGCGACATAGATCCGGCCGATACCCCCGACACCCTTGCTTCCAGGGTGCATGCACTGGAATATGAGCATTTTCCCAGGGTGATTGAGGAGGTAATTCAGGGACGGGGAAGAAGTAGGGAGTAGGGAGAAAGGATAGGGAGAGGATGAGAGGTGAGAGATGAGAGATGAGAGATGAGAGATGAGAGATGAGAGATGAGAGATGAGAGATGAGTAGGGAGATGCTTCAACGGAAATCACTGCACGACTGCACGACTGCACGACTGCACGACTGCAAGACTGCAAGACTTAAACTCATCCACATTGAATTACATTAACATCCATAGCCATACCTACCTCAATGATCCCGGAACGGTTCAGTTACTGAATGTATTTCCCGATGAAAAGGAAAAACTTCAGTTCCCGTGCTATTTTTCGGTGGGATTACACCCGTGGTATGTTAGAGAGGATATGTGGAATCATGAAGTTGAAATCGTCAGATCCTTTTCATCTCTGCCTTCCGTACTGGCTATTGGTGAAACAGGGCTGGACAAGGCCGTGAGCGTTCCCATGACTGCTCAGCAAACTGTTTTTGAGGAACATCTGCGTATTGCTGAAATCACCCGCAAGCCGGTAGTAATCCATTGCGTTCGATCCTACTCGGAAATGCTGGCCTATAGAAAAAAATCAGATCATTCCATTCCCTGGATATTCCACTGGTTCAACTCGAACGAACAAACAGCCCGTGAACTTATCCGCAAAAACTGTTACCTGTCATTCGGTCACATGCTTTTCCAGGAACAAAGCAAGGCATACCATGTATTTAAAAATATACCTGCAGAAAATATATTTCTTGAAACGGATGATGCCGGTTATTCCATTCAGCAGGTTTATGAACAGGCAGCCCTGATAAGGAATGTGCATACGGATGCATTGAAATCTCAGATTCTGGATAATTTTGCCTGCTGTTTCAAAATCACGTAAATGGAAAACTGGTTAAGCCGTACTGAATTGCTATTGGGCAGTGAAAAACTTGAAAAGCTGGTAAAATCGCATGTGCTTGTGGCCGGATTGGGCGGTGTTGGCGGATATGCAGCTGAACAATTGTGCAGGGCAGGCATTGGCGAAATGACCCTGATTGACGGGGATGTTGTTAACGAAACTAACAGGAATCGCCAGATCATCGCCCTGGTTAGCAACGAGGGAAGATCAAAGGCACAATTAATGGAAACCCGGTTAAAAGATATAAATCCGGGCATCCGAATTCATATAATTCCTGAATTCCTAAAGGAGGACCGGTTTGAGGATATTCTTAAAACCCCGTATGATTATGTGGTGGATGCAATCGATACATTGACCCCCAAGGTGAGCCTTCTGGCTGAATCGGTAAAACACAACCGGAAGATAGTGAGTTCCATGGGATCGGGCGGGCGATTAAATCCTGAAAAGATTGAAATAGCCGATATCTCTGAATCACATCACTGCAAATTTGCACATATGGTTCGAAAGTACCTGCACAGATTGGATATTTTCAAAGGCATCACAGTAGTTTACTCACCTGAATCAGTTGATTCCCATGCGGTGCGGGAAACAACGGGTGAAGAAAACAAACGCTCTGTTGTAGGAACCATTTCCTACATGCCCCCTGTTTTTGGATGCTATTGTGCCTCTGTTGTCATCCGGGATCTGATTTCATAACCACCCAAATAATCGATTATACATCCTGTCTATTCACAAAAACAAACGATTAGCCAGGAAATCCAATAATTATTCCTGAACAGTTTTAGGGTTTTATTTGTTAAATTTTAAACTCTAAAACACTATGCTATGAAAAAATTATCCTGCCTATTCCCAGCCATTTTAGTGCTACTTATCCTGTTAGCAAGCTGTAACGCCAAAGCAAAAACCCGAGGTGGCAGTCGACACCTGCACCTACTCCCGAGCAAATGGTAAAACGGGGTGAATACCTGGTCAAAATAATGGGTTGCAATGACTGCCATTCTCCCAAGACGTATGGGTCCCCAGGGTCCACAGATAATTCCTGAATTAATGTTGTCAGGTTATCCGTCCGACAGGCCCCAGTTAAAGGTTGAAAAGGCTGCCCTAAAAACCGGCTGGGTTCTGCTTACCGGTGATCTTACCTCTGCAGCAGGTCCATGGGGTGTATCATTTGCTGCTAACCTTACCTCAGATCCTACCGGTATAGGAAGCTGGACGGAGGATAATTTCAAACGGGCACTGAAAGAAGGTAAATTTAAAGGTATGCCGGGTGGACGGACTTTACTGCCTCCCATGCCCTGGCAGAATTTTGCCAATATCAGTGATGAGGATGTCAGTGCCATATTTGCCTACCTGAAAAGTACCAACCCGGTGAGGAATGTTGTTCCTCCCTCCATTCCTCCCGACGAGGTAAAGTAGTCACAACAGGATGATCCTGACTTCTCCAGACACGCAGAGAAACTTTGTTTGGAAAAGCAATGAATAGCCGTTGACTATACCCCGCCCTTCTGCGGTTTGGTAATTAAGCATCAAATCCGGCATTCATTGCTTTTTCTCCAATGAATTATGTACATTGTACCTGCCAAAATTATATATGCGATGTCAGGAATCAAAAAAACTGCGTTCCTTAAAAAAATCATTTCAACCTTAATTCTTTGCCTTTGTTTTTGGTTGGAGCAAATGGCCCAACAGCCCGTTTTCAGGGTCATTGCATTCTACACGGCAAAAAACGATCAGGCCCACATCAGCTTTGTTCATGAAGCCAACCGGTGGTTCCATAATATCTCCGCAGAAAATGGCTTTACTTATGATTCAACCAATAACTGGAACAACCTGAATCCAGGTTTTCTGTCACATTACCAGGTAGTGGTTTTTTTGGATACACGACCCGATACCCCGGACCAGAGAGCCTCCTTTGAGCAATACATGAAAAAAGGCGGTGCCTGGATGGGTTTTCACTTTGCCGGATTTGCCTTAACGCCTTCCGATTTTCCGCAGAACTGGGATTGGTATCATAATCAGTTCCTGGGTTGCGGGGAATACAAGGGAAATACATGGCGGCCCACATCAGCCATTTTGCGGGTAGAAGCGGTAGATCATCCCGTTGCCAAAGGACTGCCGGCAACCTTTAAATCTGCGCCCAATGAATGGTATAGCTGGCAGAATGATTTAAGAAAAAATCCTGATATCCAGGTTCTTTTATCAATCGATTCAACCAGCTTTCCGCTGGGCACCGGCCCAAAACTATATGAAATATGGCATAGCGGCGATTACCCGGTTGTATGGACAAATAAGAAATATAAGATGATCTATGTTAATATGGGGCACAATGACATTGATTACGAACACAATACAAACAAAGAACTATCGCATACCTTTGAAAATGCCTTACAGAACCAGCTCATTCTGAATGCCCTTCACTGGCTTGCAAAATAATCTGCGAAATCAGCGGGAAAGGTTAGTGGCTTCTTTTTCCACCGCCCTGAAAACCCTGAGAAAATTCCCTCCCCATATCTTATCAATATCCTTTTCCGAGTACCCCCGCTTCAGCAATTCTGCAGTGATCTTAGGATAACCAGCTACATCCACGCAATCAGCCAGGCCGCCACCCCCGTCGAAATCACTTCCAATCCCTACATGATCAATTCCTGCAATCTTCACAACATGATCGATATGATCTACAGCCTGCGCAATCGTCGGCAATACAGGAGGAAAATTTTGGTCGATGGAATCATATGCCATCCATGCTCTGTGCCGTTCATCATCGCTGGAAAATTTCCAGTTATTGTATCTGGCTTTGAGCTCCTCGTGTTTATGGTAATTGACAGTAGAAGTATCCGCTGCCACAATATAGTCGCCCAGGATGCATATCTGGATCACCCCGCCGTTTTTGGCAAGTGCCCTCAGCATATCGTCACTCATATTGCGGGGATGATCACACAGAGCACGCGCACTCGAATGCGAGGCAATTACCGGAGCCTTTGACAGGGCCAGCACATCATAAAAAGCCTTGTCGGAAATATGCGATACATCCACAATCATTCCCAGGCGGTTCATTTCAATCACCACTTCCTTTCCAAAACTGCTCAGCCCGTTACTTTCCGAACCAAGGGGATCCGTTGAGGAATCACAAATATCATTGTTGGCTGTATGGCACAGGGTAATATACCGTACTCCCCTTTTATAAAACTCACTGACGCGGGTAACGTCCTTTGCCAGGGGAAAACCGTTTTCCATGCCAAGGCAGATCGCCGTTTTATTTTGTCCGGATATTCGGATTATATCATCCGGCGAAGTGGCAATTGCAACCATCTGCGGATTGCGGTTAACGACTGCATAAGTAGAATCGATCATCTGGTTGGCCAACCGGTAGACCTTATCATAATTTTCAGGAGTTCGTTCACGCTGACCAGTAAACAACCCGAAAAATACAGCATCCACATCCCCCTCACGCAAGCGTGGAAAATCAATTCTTGAATCAGGTGCTTCATGACGTTCCGCCATATTGAAATCCGACTCCACCAGTTTCATCGGAGCATCGGTATGGGTATCAATGACATAAGCCCGATGATGAATTTTGTCCACTTTCTTTTCACTCTGGGCAAATAAATATTCTGAAGATAAGGCAGAAAAAATGAGGACGGCTGCAATACAAAACAAAGAAGTATGTTTCATAGACAAGGGTGAGAAGATAGTTACTTAAAAAGGATCGCTTCAAAAGTAACTATCTTTTTAAAAGTACGAGATACAAGTCTACAAATTTCTTGGTCCTGCCACCTTTGCAGTATAACTGAAAATATAGTTCAGCCCGATTTCATGTGAACCGTTTTTATATTTCCCCAGGTTTCCTGCATCGATATCATAGGAATAGGCCAGTTTGAGTTGATCATTGATCCTGCATTGCAAAATTCCTATCAGTACGCTTTTGGTTCTGTAACCAATACCCGCCTGTATGCGGTTGTGATAGCTCAACTGCACGGTACAATCAAACTGAAGGGGAGTGGCTGGCCTGTATTTCAACAAGCATGATGGAGAAACACTGAACTGATCGCCCAGATCGAATGTGTAACCCCCTGTTGCAAAATACTGGTATTGAGAATAATCATTCTTTATTCTGTACTTTCCTGAATTGGGATCCTGTTCCTGGGTCAAAAACCGGGGTAGTGAGATTCCGAAATAATATTTTTTTGAATAATAATATATTCCGAGGCTGAAAGAAGGCAAGGTTCCTGATTCCGGATTGTTTATGAGTTCAAAATCATTTGCATCATTTGCCTTTAGATCCTCCCACGAATTATGATATAACGTAATACCGACCCCAAGGCCCAGGGAAAGTTTCCCGCTGTATAATTCCCTCCGGTAGGCATAGTTTGCCATCAGGTGCGTTTGCCTGAAGATACCTATGTTATTGTTTTCAATGAGTAATCCCAATCCCATCCGGTCGTGGTTGAGGGGTGTATGAACAGCCAGGGCCTGGTTGAGGGGTGCATCTTTAAATCCAACCCATTGGCGACGGTACAGCAGCGTAGCGCTTAGTGCCTGGTCACATCCTGCACTCGCAGGATTTATGGCCAGCATATTATATCCATAATGGTCAGACAAAGGAAATACCTGTCCCTTTAATTGTAAAGAGAGAAATATAACCCCTATGATCGCGAAAACCCTGTTCACTATTTTTTTATTAATACAGATCCCTTTGCCACACTTCCATTTTCAAATTTTAATATATAGAAATAGGTATCATTCGGCAGATCATTTCCCTTGTTGCTTTTTCCATCCCAATCGTTCTGATAATCGCCGTTTGTATATACTTCGTTCCCCCATGCGTTAAAAATCACCAGTTCTGCACGCCCTAATTGTTGGGTGACCTCAAAATAATCATTGCTGCCATCGCCATTTGGTGTTATCACAGATGGGATTATCAAATCATTAACTGTAACTTTCACTTCGTCCTGAGCACTGCAGTTTCCATTTGTAGTTCTCCAGGTAAATACATTATCTCCTAATGATAAACCGGTTACAGTGGAAACCGGGGATAATGAATCAGCAAATGTCCCGGAGCCGGAGGCAAGAAACCATCTGCCGGTATCATCCGGTAGCAGGACGGCCGCCATTTGTGTTTCAAAAGCATACTCCAGCACCTGGTCGGGTCCCGCATCAGCCAAAGGCAAGCCGTTCACCCGTATTGACTGGGTGTCGCTGTTGACGCAATAGTCGGTGTAAGAATAAACTATTTCAATATAGCCGGTGTCAGTGGCGGTCAAAACATTTTCATTAACAGTAGCCGGGTCCGTCGGAAACTAAAAATTCACCTCCTTCCGGACTGCCCGTCAGGGGCCTTGCATCATTGGTGCACATGGAACCTTTGTCACTTGTTATCTGCACTGTCGGTCGTTCGGCGACCCCGACAGTGGTTACTGCAGATACCGGACTCAGACATCCACTGGAATTCCGCACCTGTACTGTATATTCACCCGGCATGTCCACACTGATGTATTGACTTCCCTCACCCGTTGACCATGTATATTCATTGGCCGGATCAGTGGCCAGGATGACATATTCTCCCGGACAAAGTATAAGCGGACCTGAAACGTTTATTACAGGTATGTCCCGGATTTGAATTGACTGTAACATCGCTGGCTACGGACGGGGCGCTCCTGCATCCGGCTGTGCTTATCACGGTTACAGAATAGCTTCCGGATGCAGTAGCCTGAATGCTGGATAAGGTATCTCCGTTGGACCATAAATAATGCTCTCCCGGGCTGGATGTCAGGATAACCTGCTCCCCGTCGCAAAAGGCCGTTGGTCCATTGGCCATCATAGTCGGGGTAATCGGCACCTTATTTACAGTCACACCGATTTCCTGGGATTTATTGCTTTCACATCCATTTGCATCCAGTATACGTACGGAATAATTTCCCGACAGATCAACATGTAAAACCGGAGTGGTTGCTCCATTTGACCATTTATAGGCTATCCCCTCACCTGAGGTCAGACTGACGCTGTCCCCCTCGCAAAAGGCAGTGGGACCGTCGGCCGTTATGGAGGGAGCCGGGGGAAGGGGATGAACAGTAACGTAAACGTGGTTGTTCACCGTGTTAAAACCATCAAATACAGAAACCTTATAATCTGTACTCACGGTGGGATGAACAACAGGGTGAGCCGACGATGATGTAAACCCGGCTGGTACTGAGGTCCATGTATACGTATAAAAGCTTGTGCCTCCGCTGGCAACTGCATGCAGTTGAACACTTTCACCGGCGCATATGGTACCCGCGCTGGCTGTGGGAGTTGCGGTTAAGGGACCCCCGCGGATGGTAATGGTTACCTCGTCTGTACCGGAGCAGCCGGTAATTGAAGAAGTGGCTGTAAGTATAAATACTGTAGTTTTTACCAGGTTCCTGGTTGCCGGATCCTCGATAGTGGCATCCACCAGCTGGTTTGCCGGGGACCAGGAGTAAGAAAACGGGCCATCACCTGTTACCCAGGCATTGATTATTCCGGAGGTTCCATAGGATATGGTCTGGCCAGCTCCGGCATATACTGCGGGCAGGGAATGCACCTGTACATTTATTGCGGTTGAGACGGGACTTATACAGCCATTGACATCCATTACACGTACGGAATAGTTCCCACTCTGAGTAACTGTTATACCAGGTGTATTGGACCCTTCGGACCACACATAGTTTGCTGCTTCACTGCACTTTAACTCAAGCTGTTCTCCACTGCAGATGGAGATCGGACCACCCGGGGTAATTACGGGTGTGGCTGGCAAAGTATTTACAGTTACAGTACTGGCAACAGATGACTCGCTCCCGCAGGCGTTCAGGTTCTGCACTTTGACTGTATAGCTTCCGGACTGGCTGACATGTATACCGGATGTGGTGTCGCCGGTAGACCATAAATATTTTGCTTCCGGACTCGAAGTTAAGGTCACCCCGCCGCCTTCACAAAACGTGGTCGGTCCGTCGGCAATGATGGTGGGTGTTACAAGCTTGCAGGTTGACAATAAAAAATCATAGATCGGGTCATTTACGACATCAGATCATATTCCCGTAGCTGCAACCGGAATTCAGGTATGTGGTTGTTTTTGCCTTCTCGCAGTTCAGAACCGGATAATCTTCAATACCGCTCTTAAGCGTTGAAGGACTAACAGATCCTCCGATAAATACCTTTACAGGGTCATCATTGCTTATACAGGAACCCTCATTCAGTGAACTCAACTTAATAAAATCACCGGTCACAATCAGGTATCCGTCAGCATATATTTTTGTTTGATTCTGGATGATCAGGTTTCCCCGTATAATAAGGATCCCGTTGTTGTGTATGATCAGATCATTGTTATTGTCAAGTTTCAGATCACCTTTTATTACAAGGGTATCATTGATGGTGAGTGTACTGGCCACCCCGGAAAAATGGATGGGAGAGTTTGCAGTTATATGTCCCTTGATTGTAATATCGTGGCCGCTAACATTGGTTTCTGGCACAGGCCATGCCGGAGTCCAACTGGCGGGCGATTCCCAGGTACCGGTTCTATTGTCAATTGTTGTATATTGTTGTGAAAGGATAGGCTGACACGAAAGCCAAAATACACACAACAGTGTGTTCAACCGGTTCATTTTTTACTTAACCTCCGGGGAATTTAACGATATTTAAAACAATTGGTTTCTTTTTCGCCTCCTTATTCCGGTTAAAATCTGCTATTCCTTCTTCCGGAAAGTATTAGCAACTGCCCGCGTTATTCCGCCGTTTTGTTATAAAAATCAACCGTCCACTGCCCTTCCCGCACCTTTATCTGGTTGATACATCCATTCTTAAGCCGGGTTTTGAAACTTCCGAATTCACCGCCGGAAAGGGTATATAATATTGAATTCGTAAGAGCGCCGTGGGAAATAACAACAATTCTTTTCCCTATATGACTATTGACTATTCTTTTTAATGCAGACATGGCTCTTTGCCGGAGCAATTCGAAGTCTTCCTGGCCCGGTATTCCATCAGGAAAGCGGCTTCTGCGATCTTCAGGCCATAATCCCGAAGCCTCCCCATAATCCCTTTCTGTTATTTGTTCCTCAACTTCTACTTCTGAAACTTTAAGAATGCGGGCAATGATTTGTGCGGTTTCATAAGCCCTTTTAAGGGGACTTGAAACAACGACATCCCAATGCTCAGCGCTAAGAAAGGCAGCAATTTTAAGAGCCTGTTGCCGGCCGGAATCATTTAATTCGATGTCTTCCCTTCCCTGCAGCCTTCCCTGCGCATTCCAGTCGGTTTCACCATGCCGGACTATGCATATGACCGTTTCGTTTTCCGGATTTTTAGCATCCATATTATCCTCAAAAATTCATCCGCCAAAATACGATCATTTAGGAAATTTCCTTGCCGTTCTTACATATCTTAATAATAATTGTAATTTTATTCATCTCACACCAGTACTAAAGTCCAAAATGTCCACCTATGAAAACGATTATCGACAATCAAGCGGGAATCTTATTTTAACTCCTATTCAGAAATAGAACAAGAGCCAGGCCAGTCATTCTTTTATGTATAAACAACTATTGGAACATCACAGATTAAGGGAAACCCTGTTCATGGGATTCCTGAGCATAGCCTGCTTTTCCTTTTCCATATTCCGGCTCGTTTACTCCGACACAAAGTTGTTCCTTTTCCTGAACTGGAACTTATTTCTGGCTTTTATACCCTGGTTATTCAGCAGTATCCTGGTTATATATCCGGGGATTCATAAAAACAAACTGGTGATTGCCATCCTGCTTTCGTCCTGGTTACTGTTTTTTCCAAATGCACCGTATATATTAACGGATCTCTTTCACCTGCGTCTGGAATCCACCATGCCCATATGGTTTGATCTGGTGCTGATCCTGTCCTTTGCATGGACCGGACTGATGTTTGGATTTATGAGCCTTTGGGATATAGAATTCATCCTGGGAAGTAAGGTAAATAAGAAATTCCTGCCGGTAATATCGTCTTTGCTTTTGTTTCTCGGAAGTTTTGGAATATACCTTGGCCGATACCTGCGCTGGAACAGCTGGGATATTCTGCAGGAACCCTTTAAACTGTTTTATGATATTGGCGATAACCTGATCAATCCGTTTCATCATGCCCGAACCTGGGGAATGACCATCTTTATGTTTCTTTTCCTGAGTATGATCTATTGGTCATTCCGGTTTGTAAAAAACCGCAGTTCAGAGATGGAGCCCTGATCATGAACTTTTTGATTTCTTATTGATTTATTATTAGGGATATTCGATATGTAAATCCAAAAACCAGGCACTATGAAAAAGTTAGTTTTACTCTTTCTCATCGTTCCTTTTATAGTAAGCGGATGTCATGGAAAACAGAAAAAGATGAACGAAAAACAGGTTTTAGCCGACTCCTCCTTCAGTCAGCTTGCCAGAGAATATCTTACCGGTTATCTCGACTGGAGACCGGAATACGCCGTTTCCCTGGGTCTGCATCAATACGATGGGAGGCTGTCGGATTTGAGTAAACCGTCTATTGATAAAGAATTGGAGCGACTTAAAAAGTTCCGTCAGAGACTTAATGAAATAGATACCGCCTCATTAAGTGAAAAGATGCACTATGATCATAAAATCTTACAGTGTGCTGTAAATCAATCACTATTTGATTTCGAAGAAATTGATGTTTACCATACAAATCCAATGGTTTATGCGGACGGATTGGATGTGAACATATACATTAAGCGCAATTTTGCATCGCTTGAAGAACGTCTCAAATCAATTATTTCTGTTGAGAAGAAAGTTCCTGACTTATTTTCCGCAGCGCATGCCAATCTGGCCGACTCACTTGCCCGCCCCCTGGTTGAAACGGCGATTAAAATAGCGCAGGGTTCTGTTTCATTTCTGCAAACTGATCTGGTGGCGGCCTTAAAGGGGGTAAAAAATGATTCCCTTATGGCTGAGTTCAATCAAGCCAATAAGAATGCCATTGCTGAACTGAACAGCTTTATCGGCTGGCTCGAAAAAGAAAAGCTTCCCCGGTCGCATAATCATTATGCCATTGGCAGGGAAAAATACATAAAGATGCTTTTATATGGCGACGCCATTACCCTGGCACCGGAAAAAATACTGGAAATCGGAATGGCAGCCCTCGATCGTGAAAAAAAAGTATTTGAGGAGACTGCCTGATAGGATCAATCCCAATAAAAAGCCGGCGGATGTGTACGCGGATATTCAAAAAGATCACCCGACTTCCGAAAACCTGATCCCCAATGTGAAGAAAAATGCTGAAACCATCCGGCAGTTTCTGATTGATAGGAAAATAGTGACCATTCCGTCTGAGACACGGGCACAGGTTATGGAAACACCAAAATATGCAAGATCAACAAGCACTGCATCCATGGATCCACCGGGTCCTTTTGAAAAAAATGCCACTGAGGCATATTTCTATGTAACTCCGGTAGATCCCTCGTGGACACCCAGGCAGAAGGAAGACTGGTTAAAAATGTTTGATTATTATACTACTGATCTGATAACCATTCACGAGGTTTACCCGGGCCATTATCTTCAATATCTTGCATCTGAAATCATCCTCTGCCACTCCCATTGAAAAGGTGTTTGGAAGTTATGCCTATATTGAAGGCTGGGCACATTATGCTGAAAAAATGATGATTGATGAAAATTATGGCAGTACGGGTGATTCTGTAAAAGATGCCAAATATAGACTGGCACAGTCAGGTGAGGCCTTATTGCGCCTTTGCCGGTTATGTGTTTCCATTAAGATGCATTGCCAGGGAATGACCCTGGATGAAGCCACCCGGTTTTTCATGGACAACTGGCACCAGGGTGAAAAGCCATCTTACCAGGAAGCACTCAGAGGTACTTTTGATCCGGGGTACCTGTATTACTCACTTGGCAAAATGGAAATGCTAAAACTCAGGGCAGATTATGAAAAACAAGAGGGTGATCAGTTTTCTCTGCAGAAATTCCATGACCAGGTGCTTGATCATGGCATGCCTCCAATCCGGTTTTTAAGAGAGATACTATTAAAGGATAAATCGATATGGGGTGAAATTTTGTAGAAGCAGCTGCTCTTACTTATGTGAATGCTCCTTTGATTTAAGTGATCAATTCATGCTCTCGTTTGAATTCCTTCCGGTATTTCCAGTAAAAGTAACTACCCCAAATTAAACTCACAAAATGAATGATCTGATATCCTGCTTTTCTGATTATATCATCATAGGATATCATAAGTACCGGTTTTCATACTGACCAGAACCAATAAGGAAGGAATAATAGTGATCAGCGTTAAAACTTTTAATAATGGCTGGGAAAGGTTTATAAAATGCAATTAATATCATGGAGGGAAGCAGAAAGTAAAAGGCTGAAGCAAAAATATCATTCCCGATTTCCTGGCCCCTGAAATCCTTCGCCAGGAAGAATACACCCCAGGCAATGGAAAGAACGGTATATCCGGATGCAGGCAGATCCCATCCCTTACGGGCCATCATCATCGCTAAAATAATGCAACCGGTAATAAATAGCGCATCGGCCAGTTTATACAGGATCAGTTTGAGTTCACCGGGCAATAAGTCTCCTGAAAAACCAAAAAAACTGGCTACAATGAAAAAAATAAGCTGTGCCGGTATGACTTGCTTATCGGCTATTGCATGTTGATTTACGGACATTCTGTCAGGTTAATTAGATCAGTTTAGGCCCTGTTTAAAAAATAATAAGCTGCATTTAGGATAGTAGCAAAAGTTACCCACAATAAATAGGGAATATTAATATAAGCAGCCACGGGCTTGATCCTGTAAAAAAGCAGGATCATTAGAAATATGCTTAGCCATAACAGAATAATCTCAACAAGGGCAAGTCCGAGCTGATTGTAATAGAAAAAGAGAAAGCTCCAGCAAAAATTCAGGACGAGCTGAATTATAAAAACCAGGATTGCCCTGTGTGCGCTCTTTATTTGCGGATTGTTTCCAGATCAGAAACAAGGAAATTCCCATGAGAAAGTAAAGCGTTGTCCACACCGGACCAAATATCCAGTTAGGAGGATTGAAAGAAGGTTTGTTAAGCGTTTCATACCATGCCGGGTATAGCATCCGATGTAAATATTCCGGCAATCGCACCGATCCCAAGGGGAGTAATAAGGGATACAATCAGCTTAATAATATTTGATTTTTTCATGGTTGGTTACTTCAGGATTTCAGGTTTTTGATTTTGGATCTTTTTTAATTTTTCATCCAGTTCATCCAGCTTCTTTCAATATCATCCTTGTTGGTATTTGAATTCTTTATATTCATCAGGATGATTTTGACCGAGATACGAGCAGAACCCCGGCTTCAATCAATAAGCCCCTTGGTAAAACCGGTAACAAACAAGGCAATGCAAACAAAACAAAGGTTAAAGCGATAACCAATGCATTTCCCCAGGCTATAAATTTTCTTCATTCGGTGCAATGCTGTTAGAGCCTTAATAAGTAGCTTTAAATGATGCCACAAGGTAATTAATAAGGACCAACAAATGCAAATCCTTACCTGGCAATGAATTCAGTAATTACCTGTGCATCATTGCCCCATCATTTCCGCTCTGTTTACTGCTTTATTATTTTATTTGTAGAAACCTCTTCCTTTAGCCGGACACTAATCCTCACAAAGTAAATACCTGCCGACATATTCGGCTCATATCTACTTCACTCGAAACAGTATTTGATTACTGAAGAATATTTTGCAGCCCGTTTGAATCATATATGAAATTATTTGTGCCTGCGATTGAGAGTTATTGGTTGTAATACACAATTTATCTTTAACTGGTACGGGTAAAGTTGGAAATCGGAGTCTGTTTCCATTACCTCAGTTATAGGATCGGGAGTGGCTTCACATCCAATTGAAAACTTTACTATAAAAGAGGAGACCGTCAATTTTCACTTTGTTTAAAACTACCCAGGGCGAACATATGATGACCTGCTGTCAGATAGGGTTGAATCGACTTGGTTTTCTTTTCACTTTGAGGCCTTTCCGTCTCAACAATTATGTCATTAATCCGGTTAATTATCAGGGGCATATTAAAGCTGGTATTAATCGAGCCATTGATATTTACTGCAATAATCGTATCTACTCCGATTGCATTTTTGGCTCTTATGTATAACATGCTGTCTGATTGCTCTACTTTTGGATTATACCAGTACACCTCGCCCAACGGGGAATTTTTCTGATTTTCATTAAATGCAATATCCATTGCCCCATTAGCTGAAAGTTTTACCAGGCCATGAGGTATTTCATTACCGTCAAAACTTTTAAAATATCCTCCTACCAGAACTTCTCCGGATATCAGCACCTTAATCATCGATACCAGATCGTCGGGTCCGGTACCGATATCAAATGTTTGATCAAGAGATGCATTTGTATTCAATCTCATCAATTTGTTCACCTCGGTTCCATTATAATTATCAAATATTGAACCGAAAATGACTTTATCATTTTGAATATCAAAATCAAAGGCAGTGCTTACAGTGCTGCCAATACCAGAGCCAATATTAAAATCAGTATCCTCGGTTCCGTCTGCGTTAAGCCTGTAAACATTGTTCCCATCAGCAGCAAAAATCTTTCCGTTTTCCAGTACCCTGAATTTTGTAACCTGGTAGAGAGTTTTAAAATGACTAAAGTTAAAATCCGGCCAAGACCTGCGCATGTGAATTGAGCTTAATGAATGCTTTCCCTGTACTGAATAAAAGGCTGCTATCGTTTAAAATTTTTATTTGCAGGCCAGTCCCTAAATTTTGCTTCAATGGCGAATGATTTATCTATCGTACCATCATTATTTAATAGGGCTATACCATATGTTTCGAGGTCGTCAACTTTGATAAAGTCTCCTGAGACAACTAATTTGCCGTTAAAATAATCCCCAATACTTAATTACTCCATATCGACTGATTTCGGGAGCAAATGAATCTATAAAACTTCCAACTGAATCACATAAGGATAGTCCGTAAATATTGCCAGCTAAAGTTGAAGAGTTGAATAACAGGCTATTCCTTTGAAATGTCAGACAAAATTCAAAGGGACTGGTATCATCCAGCAGAATTGGATTGAAGGTATTATCAATGGTGCCACTTGGTTCTAGTTTAAATAAATAGTGAGCCAAAAACACCATTTAAATCCTTTGAGGCTGAAAAATAAATCGAAGAATCCTTTATTGTTATTTCCGAGGTTGAACCATTTAAGGCAGGAGGATGGAAACAGGTATCTACAGAACCATCAGGATTAAGCCTCACCATTCCTCCAAAATAAATCCCGTTAAAGGAATTAATATAAGTTTTACCCACTAATATTTTACCATCCGCCTGAAAGGATAAAGATCCAATATAATCAGTAGTTCCAAGCCCCGTATTGAAAGTAGTATCGATTGCCCCGTTCAGATTTAATTTAACAATACTGTTTCCAGTTGTATCGTTTACCAAAGAAAACATACCCGAAACAAATATTTTATCATTATTTACCCGGACGTCGGCGACTCCACTGTTAAAACTGATCCTGTTATTAAAAGTAGTATCTAAGGAGAGATCCGGATTAAATCTGTACAAATATCCTTCTGTACTTCTTGTGCCACAAACCAGCACTTTATCATCATTCTGCACAGCAATAGAGTGTGGCATTATCAGGCTGTCAATTTCCTTTTTAATTTCACCGGATGAGTTCACACAAAACAACGAATAATGCTCGGTATAGGTATTTGTCAGTGATTTATAACTCTGCGCTAGGACTATTAAATCACCTGTGCTTTGCAATTCAATTTTTTCAATCAATAGAAAATTATTCCCATTGAAACGAAAAGTTTCATCAATTGTATTGTCAGTGTTCAACCTGATTAGATTATTGACGCATTCTGTTTTAAAGAATGCGATATCTCCGCCCAAAAGAATCTTGCCATCCGGTAGGACTTTAATGGATTCAATTTTTGCTGGCCGGATTGCAATCGGTCCATGAAAGGAATCATCAATTGTCTGTGCACAAACAGATGAGATATTTAAAACGAGGATTAGGGCAAAAAAGTAAATCGATTTCATAAGGAATATTGTTTGATATGCAATGTAGATGTTTACAAGATATAAAATTCGGGGAACGGAAAAATAATCTTACACCTTTCAGATGAAGGATAAAGTAAACCAATTAATACGAATAAACAGGCTCATGGTTACCGGAAAAACCTCTGCTGTCGCAATGGGAATTTCTAAGCCTGGCCCAATTTTTCAAATTTTTCCCTGGGCTTTTTTGTATTTTTAATCGATATTTAAATGTAAAAGAATTTGGGTGCCATGGAAGAAACGATTAAGGACAATGACCAATCTGAAATTATCAGATATTTTAATCTATATAATTCCGGTACTTATATAATGACTGCGGGTAAGCCTTTGGAGGCCGATTATATATTGCCCATCAAATCGGATCAGCGTAATGGATTTGTATTACAGTGTTATGATTCGGGCCATGTCAATAAGGTTTTTGTATCCACGCTTCTAGCCCGTAAACTTAACAAGGAATATATGAATGGGGTAAATTTAAATGACCGGTTAAGCTTATTGACCATTATAGAATCTGAGAAAATTATGGCATTGTACTTCTATGAAAACGGAAAAAAGAAATTCAAAGCTCATTTAACCGAAAATATTTCTTGTCGGGAATTACTTCATCTCCAGGGATTTAAAGTAATCTACAATAATTTCTCCAGACTGGAATATAAAATTTTGCCCTTGGAATTAAAAAGCGACCTTGACCGGTTGGTCTATCAGAGCTTCAGTGCCAATGGCAAACCAGTTGATAATGATTATTTCGACCATGAATGGGCAGTTCTGAAAAAATTTTTCTTAAATGAAAAAATAGCCGCTAATAAAGTTGAAAATATATCGTCCGGTGAGGATAAAGAACAGGCACCTCAGACACCTCTTATAAAGCGGGTTACCCAGTATAGTACGGTAAAATTGAAGTATCTAAATAAAGACAAGGAAATGACTGTACATCTTGTGGATTATGAGGCTAGTGGATTCGAGGGATTGGCCGGAGTTCAAAAGATCTATAATAAATCTCCATTAGCTGTTTCCATTATTGGTAAAACCATTGGTGATACAGCCAGGATTGGAATCACAGACCATTATGTTGAAATAAAGGAAATTCTTTAACAACAATTCCAGTTGTTATCCGTTTTTCAAACCCAATTTACAAAGGTTAACACTATTGATTATCTTGTGCATAAAAGGATGCATAATTAAATTGGTGAAAAATAATCGAGGCTACGATTCCGAAGGCTGTCAAGAACTTCGGCGGATCCGGGATCTTTAGAAAGATTTTTCATTTCATTGGAATCGGTGGTCAGGTTATATAATTCTTCCGCCACAGAACCCTTCTGATCAATATAGTGAATGTACTTCCATTCCCTCGTCCTCACTCCTTCGGAGCGTTCGATGTGCTGAAAACCCTCCAGATGCCTGTACAGATGTTCATAAAAGAAATCTTCACGGAACGGTTTATCCGGTTCTTCCAGCAAAGGAAGCAGGCTTTTCCCCTGCATATGTCCGGGGACCTTGACTCCGGCCAGCTCCAGGATAGTGGGTGCCAGGTCAATGTTCAGTACCATTTCACGGGTGCTTGCTCCCTTTGTGATATGACGCGGATCGAAGATAAACCCGGGGACACGTATGGACTCTTCGTACATAAGCCATTTGCCGGTGAAACCGTGTTCCGCCATGAAATGGCCGTTGTCCGAGTAGAAAATAATGACTGTATTGTCAGACAGACCCCGCTTTCTGAGCTCGTCAAGAATTTTACCCACCGCATAATCCGCTCCGTTGATAAGGCGGTAGTATTCCCGCATACTTTTCTGCAGCGCGCCACTGACATCATGGCCGGTGCGGATCACGTTCATATCCCGGATCCCGTTCAGGGATTGTCTTAGAAATTCGGGTCTGTACAGCGCATCAGCCTCATTCACCGATCCGGCAACTGGCATGGACTGATCTGCATAAAGCTTTTCGAACATTTCATCGTAGTCACTCCAGGGACCATGGGGAGCTTTAAAACTTATGGAGAGACAGAATGGTTTCCCCGGATCCCGCTGATCGAGAAATTTCCTTACCTTATCAGGTATCACAAAGGTTTCCTGGTGTACCGGGTCCTTTATGTTTGCCTTTCCAGTCCGGATCTCTTCCCCGCGGTTCCCCTGTGAATCCGGGGGACAGTCACAGAAAAAATGGTGCTTTTCCGTTGTGCCATTGTTTATTACATAATTGCAGTCCCGCTCATGCCAGTAATTCGATTGTCCCATGCAGCCAGCCCAGAAATCAAAGAGATCAGCAGCCTGCATGAAATAGCCGGTATCCTTTTCCATTGTTCCCCATTTCCCGATAAAACCGGTATAGTAACCGGCCTCTCTAAGATAACGGGGATACGTTGTTTCCAATTTGATGGGGGTGAAAAAATCCTCTACCCCGCTGAAGCGCGCGTACTGGCCTGTGAGAATACTCGCCCGGCTCGCGCAGCAGATGGCTGTAGTAACGAAAGCATTATGGAAATACATGCCTTGTTTTGCCAGATTATCAAGATTGGGGGTTTTAATTACCGGATTGCCGGCGTATCCCAGGGCATCCCATCGCTGATCGTCAGTCAGGATGAAAAGGATGTTCACCTGATCCTTTTGGTCTTGACGCCACCAGATTATGGCAAGCGGTTGAAAACAAGGCAGCAAGAAGTCCAAGGATAAAAAGGGAGGAGCGGGATTTCATAATTATTTCAGAAAAATGACTTTAAATGAAATAAAGATAGGGTAAAATGTTATGACTGAATACTACCCACGAAAGAAGTCCCTGAAAGAAGTTAAAGTCCAACCCGGTCACTCAACAGTTCCAATAAATCATGAACTCACCTGTCGGATAAATTGTTTATCTAATTGAAAATCGGGTAATGCAGATTTATCCGGAATGTATATAAACATTTGTTAGTGCCAATTCAGTGAGAAGATTGATGTATATATAGTAAAACCATAAAAAATAACAAGATCATGGTTTCAAGTATTCAAAAAGAAAAAGCGGAAATGTTCCTGAAATTTCATCAGGACAAAGAAATTCTGGTTCTGTTAAACTCATGGGACATCGGAAGTTCCAAATTAATAGAAGCCTGTGGCTATAAAGCAATTGCGACAACAAGCATGGGAATTGCTGCCTCTTTAGGTTATCCTGACTGCCAGGTAATACAATTGTCAGAAATGATTGAAGCGATAACGGGGATCGTAAATTCAGTGCAAGTTCCGGTAACTGTGGATATAGAAGCCGGATATGGCAATAATCTGAATGAAATAATTGATTCGGTTAAAAAGATCATTGCAACCGGAATTGTTGGAATAAACATTGAAGACAGTATTGATTTAAATCCGGTATTAGTTGACGAGAATGAATTTTGCGAAAGAATATCCGCTATTCGTGCATTATCAGATTCACTGGGCTTTCATTTGGTAATCAATGCAAGGACTGATTCATTTTATACTTCGTCAGGTTCGACACGGGAAAAATTATCTGAATCAATAAAGCGTGGCAATAAATACCGGGAAGCAGGTGCAGACTGCATATTTGTTCAGCCTGTATGGGAAAAAGAAACGATTTCAACACTGGTTAAGGAAATTAATGCCCCGATTAATATTCTTTCAAACCCTGCAAATGGGGCAGGATTACCTCCGTCTGTCCGTGAACTGCAGGATTTAGGTGTCGCCCGTTTAAGCTTAGGTTCAAGCCTGATGAAGGCTACTTTGGCTTTAATTAAAAAAGTTGCTGACGAATTATCAGGAAAAGGAACTTACAATATTTTATTGGATTCTCTGACACCGCTTTCCGACGCTGCATTGGCCTATAAAATGGCAACACGGTTAAATAAATGAAGCCGGAGTGTCCCTTAGTCTGCCATAAAAAACAAACCCCTCCAACCTGTTGATTAGAAGGGTCATTTGAAAAACTACTGTTGCCCTGCTAGGACTCGAACCTAGAATCTTCTGATCCAGAGTCAGACGTGTTAACCAATTACACTACAGGGCAGTCTCTATCATCTTTTTGGTCAGTCTGAGAAAACAATAATTCCTATAGCCTGCCGGAAAAAGAGAGGCAAAAGTAAAAAGGATATTGGTTATTTCAAAATAGTAAATTGAAAAAAGGGACAGGGACTGGGGACTGAGAACTAGTTGAACCGGGAAGTTATGACCAGACTGGTGAATCAGTTAGCTATTGTTTCCGAGAGCGATTATATTATGAATTGAGTAAAACCGCAAAATGCTGCCAGAATGAATAGTCTATTTTTTAAACATACCTCCGAGCTTGCAAGTATTCCGCCGGTTTTTCCCTGACCTCCCATTAAAGAACCAAGGATACATTCAAGGTTGAAACTGTTGTCATTCGGATCGTTAGTTGTTGTTAACCAGCTGACACATCACTTTTGGCAACATGTTGTTGACAATATTGCCTGCGGCACCCTTGTCGAGGCCGAATTTTGCCATCAGATTTCCTGCCACATTGGAAGACAGATTATTCATGACCGGATTCGAGATGACATATGCTTCCGCTTTGGCAAAGATCTTTGATTGAATCAAGTCAGCCACTTTTATACTGTTTCCTGGAGACGTTGAAAATTTTGCTGATGTTTCAAGATGGTAGAATCAGTTATAAACTCAGCAACCCGGATCCCAGTCATGGTTCAACGCATTTCTCATTCTAAATCCTAAGATAGGTTCACAGTCAAAAAAGTATACTTAGTCTCCGGACAGTTCACCCTAGTCCCTAGTCCCCAGTCCCTAGTCCCTCCTAAGTTCTGGAAGCAATCTTCGCCCAATCGTCCTTCAGCGTCACCGTGCGGTTGAATACTATTTTGGAGGCTGAAGAATCCTTATCCACGCAGAAATATCCGGTGCGCTGAAACTGGTATTTTTCTCCTGGTTTAGCCATGGCCAGTGAAGGTTCAGCTTTTGCTGTTATGATTTTCAGTGAATCGGGATTCAGATTCGATTTCCAGTCTTTTCCTTCTTCAACCTCATCGGGATCAGCCTTTGTAAATAGCCGGTCATACAGTCTTACTTCCACATCCAGGGCATGCTGTGCGGATACCCAGTGAATGGTTGCCTTTACCTTCCGGTTTGAGCCTTCCAATCCACTGCGGGTCAAAGGATCGTAAGTACACCTGATCTGCAGGATCTCTCCTGTTGCCGGATCCTTATCCACCCCTGTACACATCACAATATATCCGTTTTTTAGCCGTACTTCATTGCCGGGAGATAACCGGAAAAATTTCTTTGGAGGTTCTTCCATAAAATCATCGGCCTCTATAAAAATCTCCCTTGAAAATGGCATTTCACGCATTCCGGCAGATTCATCCTCCGGATTGTTTTCTGCCTGCATCATCTCAGTTTTTCCTTCGGGATAATTGTCAATCACCACCTTTACCGGGTTTGAAACCACCATTACCCGGCGTGCAATTTTATTCAGATCATCACGCAGACAATGTTCAAGCAGGGTCAGCTCAATAACATTTTCCCGCTTGGCAATGCCCACTGTTTCGGCAAAATTCCGCAATGATTCCGGTGTATATCCTCTTCTGCGCAGTCCGCAAATGGTGGGCATCCGCGGATCATCCCAGCCGCTCACCAGTCCCTCGTTTACAAGCTGCAGCAACCGCCGCTTGCTCATCACTGTATAATTCAGGTTAAGCCGGGCAAATTCGATCTGTCGGGGCCTGTAATCGCCCTCGGCGATCTGGTCGAGGCACCAGTCATACAAGGGCCTGTGCACCTCGAATTCAAGGGTGCAAAGAGAATGGGTGATCCCTTCAATATAATCACACTGGCCATGGGCCCAGTCATACATGGGATAAATGCACCATTTGTCGCCGGTGCGGTGATGGTGGCTGTGCTTGATCCGGTACAAAACCGGATCGCGCATATGCATATTCGGGGAACTCATATCGATTTTTGCCCGCAATACCCTCGTACCATCGGCAAATTCACCGTTTTTCATCCGCTGAAACAGGTCAAGGTTTTCTTCAACCGACTGGTTGCGGCATGCGCTTTCCTTCCCCGGCTGTGTGGGTATACCACGTTCGGCGGAAATATCTTCCGCGCTGGTTTCATCTACATAGGCCTTGCCCTTCTTAATGAGCATCACCGCCCATTCATACAACCTGTCGAAATAATCGGAGGCATAATGTGCTTCCCCTTCCCAGTTAAATCCAAGCCACTGAATATCTTCACGAATTGAATCAACATATTCAACATCTTCGGTAACGGGATTGGTGTCATCGAACCGCAGATTGCACTTGCCGTTGTATTTCTGGGCAATACCGAAACTCAGGCAGATGGCCTTGGCATGACCAATATGCAGATAGCCGTTCGGCTCCGGCGGAAAGCGGGTATGTATCCTGCTGTTATTCTTACCCGTGCGAAGATCCTCTTCAACGATTTCCTCAATAAAATTCAACGATTTAATTTCCGTGTTATCCATTCTAATTTATTTTATTCCAACCAGTATAACCCTAACCCGCAAATGTAAAAAAAACTGCCTATGGTTATTGCGGCTTGAAAAGATTATTTTTGTGCTTTGGTTCAATCATACTCAATTCTTCTTACATGGCACAGCTGACACTGCAGAATATGGAGTTTTATGCCCATCACGGTCATTTTACCGAAGAGAACATCATCGGTGGAAGATTCCGCGTGGATGTGGTCATTGAAACGGACATCAGCAAGGCAGCTGCCAGTGATGACCTGAAGGATGCAGTGGATTACAGCCGGGTATATGAACTGGTAAAAAAAGAGATCCACCAGGTATCACACCTTATTGAGCATGTGGCAGGAAGGATTGCTGATGCCATCCATGCCGAGTTTAAAGGACATTGGCCAGGTAACAGTGACTGTTTTCAAACTGAATCCCCCGGTAGGTGGAAAAATGGATCATTTCAGTGTGACGATTACCCGATGAAATTAACCCCTGTCAATACAAAAATATGCCCTTCATGCGGCAAATCATTTACCTGCACAGGCGATGCAGATTGCTGGTGTGAAAATGTCAGGATCAATAAAAAAGAATTATTGATCGTGATGAATAAATACCAGGATTGCATTTGTCCCGATTGTCTGGGTCAATACCAGGAAAAATAGCCTGATCAGTAAACACGAACTTTTAACGCATTTTTTCGTAATCTAGGGATATAATAAATCTCATAAATTAATCCCATGATTAAGAGAACTTTTACCCTCATGCTGCTCATGTCTTATCATGGCAGCCTCCTATGCCCAGGACTCCCTTAAAATTGGCTTTAGTGTTGGAGATTTCTCATCCGACCGATGGAGCCAGGAACCACAGATATTCAATGAAGCTGCCAAAAGCCAGGGTGCCAAGGTTTTGTTTGAGTATGCCTACGGAGATGCTGCAAAACAGCTCAGCCAGGCCGGCACTGCTGATCGCTGCCGGGGTAAAGGTCCTTGTCATATTTCCGACCAGCGCTGATAACTGGGAAGGAATAATTGCCCTTGCCCACAAGTCAGGCGTAAAAGTTGTTGCCTATGAACGTATGATGAAAAATGCAGATGTCGATTACTACTTTTCATTTTACAATGAAGATGTCGGCAGACAACAGGCAAAATATGCAGTGGATCATCGCCCGAAAGGAAATTACCTTTTGCTTGAGGGGCCGACAAATGATATTAATTCCCTGCTTGTTCCTGAAGGGACAGAAAGAAGTATTACAGCCTTATATTGACAGGGGAGATATAAAAATTGTATCTGGAAAAACACCTGGATACCTGGAATTCAATTGATGCCTATAACATGGTCCAGTCCTTTATTGAAAAAAACAAAATGCCTATTGATGCAATCGTTGCTGCCAATGATGAACTGGCCGGTGGCTCAATCATGGCGCTTGAAATGGCCCAGACAGGCGATGCAGTTGTCATAACCGGACAGGATGCAACCGTTGGAGGCTGCCAGAATATTCTCGACGGCAAACAGGGCATGACAGTATACAAATCAATCCGTAACCTGGCTACCCAGGCAGCCGTAACCTGCGTTAAACTTGCCCGGGGTGAAAGCGTCAGCAATATCAATTCCGCAATGAGCAACGGCACAAAGGACATACCGGCCATGTTGCTCAAAACAGTGGTGGTAGATAAAAACAACATGAAACAAACCGTGATTGCCGACGGATATCTGAAAGCCGAACAGCTTCATTTCGGACAGTAATTCCGGCCAGGTTTTTATGAATTTGAATTCAAATTTATTTATGTAATTTTAAATTTGATTTTCAAATTCATAATAACCTTATTATGAAATTGTTTTTCTCAATTCTTCTTTCATTATCTTTTTTTACCGGAACTCAAGCCTCAGAAATAGATTCCTTGCTTGTTTCGCTCGATTCAGCCATTGCTGCGAACAAAACCTACATGCAATCCAAGGAACTGCGGCTTAAAAGCCTGAAATTGCTGGTTGGAAAACCAGGGATGACTTCGGAACAAACCTATGCCATCAACGATCTCCTGTATAAAGAATATGTAAAATACAATTTCGATTCCACCCTCCGTTACATTAATTTAAATCTCACCCTGGCTGAGTCCCTGAAAAATCCGGAGCTGATCAATGAAACAAAATTTCACCTTTCCCATCTGCTTTCCGCCTCGGGAATGTATAGTGAATCACTTGAAATACTGGGCTCTGTCAATCCAAAAGAATTAAATTCCACGCTTAAGCTCGATTATTATTCCTGCTACCAGCAGGTATATGCTGAACTGGGTTTATATACAGCACTGAAAAACAGGGACAGGTATTATGCTATTTCAAGAAGTTACAGAGATTCTTTGCTTGCTGAACTGGATCCCGAATTCCAACGAGTATCTGCTGTTACATGAAGCAAAACTTCAGGATGAAGGCCATGTGGATGAATCCTTAAAAATCAATTCCCTTCTTCTGTCGAGGGTCACAAAAAGTGATCCTGATTTTGCCCTGTATGCTTTTCAGAGAGCTATTTCATACAGGAAAAAGGGAAATCACGAGGAGGAAAAAAAGTATTTCATTCTGTCTGCCACTGCAGATATCCGGGCAGCGGTGAAAGATAACGTATCCCTGACTTTGCTGGCCATCCTTCTGTTCGATCAGAAGGATATCGACCTGGCATATAAATATATCATGTTCTCCCTTGAAGATGCGAAATTTTACAATTCACGTCTTCGGTTTGTCGAAATTTCAAGGATACTTCCCCTGATCAGCCAGGCTTTCCAGGTAAAAAACGATAAGCAGAAGGCGCAACTCCGCTTTTATGCCATCGTTTTGACGTTGCTTACTGTCCTCCTTATCCTGGCCCTGCTGTTTATGTATTACCAGATGAAAAAACTGTCCAAGGCCAGGAAGGATCTGCAAAACGCCAATGTCCAGCTGTACGAATCTAAGCCAGGACCTGTTTAAGGCAAATGCCCAGCTAAAATCCCTGAATCACGAGCTTTTTGAATCGAACCATATCAAGGAAGAACACATTGGGTTTTTTCTTAATCTGTGTTCAACCTATATTGATAAGCTGGAGGATTTCAGGAAGATGACCCATCGCAAAGTTTCCACCGGTCAATTTGAAGATCTGTTCAACCTTACAAAATCAGCTCATTTTTTTGATTCGGAACTGAAAGAGTTTTATACCAATTTCGATAGTACCTTTCTTCATATATTCCCCAATTTTGTAGAACAGTTCAACCTGTTGCTTTCGGAAAACGAAAGACTTATCCTTAAACCCGAGGAATTGCTCAATACGGAACTGCGTATTTTTGCCCTGATCAGGCTGGGCATTACAGACAGTTCAAAAATTGCCAGTTTTCTCCGCTATTCGATCAATACAATTTACAACTACCGTACCAGAGTCAGGAATAAGGCTGCCGTGCCCCGGGATGATTTTGAACGCCTGGTAAGAAATATTGGAATTGCAGAAACTTAACCGACTCCTGAATTGTTATTTCTTTCATCCTGAAATCAGTCAATCTTCTCTCTGTATTCTTTTTTGAATAATTCTATATTGAGCACTTTGACATCAAGTCCGTTAACTTATAGATTATGTGATATTTACAAATCTCACTTTTTGTATTTTGACTATATTCAAACTACATGAAAATGTGTTTCAAATGAATTGGATTTAACTTTATAATATTCCTATCCGCCTTTCCTTTCATTAAACTTTTGGAATTTAGAATAAACCTATGAAACGAAAAATTTTACCAGTTTTTAAAAAGGGGTATCTTATCAGCCATTTTGGCTTCCATTTTGTCTTTTGGAATGTTTGCCCAGCCTGTAAAGGTTACCGGAACAGTCAAGGATGTTTCCAATGTTCCCCTGATTGGAGTGACTGTAGTGGAAAAGGGAACGACAAACGGGACCATGACAGATGCGGATGGCCAGTTTACGCTTACCGTACCCGACAAGCATATTCTGCAGGTTTCCATGATCGGTTTTAAAACGCAGGAAATCGAAGTAAACGGGACGGCTCCGATTGATGTCGTATTGGCCGAAGAACTCACTGCCATTGATGAGGTAGTGGTGGTCGGCTATGGAACCGTTAAGAAAAAGGATATAACTACTTCTGTTTCGACTGTATCCACCAAAGATCTTGAGGAACGTCCCATGATTTCTGCCGCTACGGCAATCCAGGGAAAAGCGGCCGGGGTAACCGTCATTCAGCCGAACGGTGAACCCGGAGCCGCAATGGTGGTCCGTATCAGGGGTAATACCTCCATCAATGCCAGCAATGACCCGCTTGTATGTGGTTGACGGGGTACCGATGACGGATATTAATTTCCTGTCACCAAACGACATTGAAAGCATGCAGATACTAAAGGATGCTTCTTCTGCAGCCATTTATGGTTCCCGGGCGGCAAACGGCGTTGTTTTGATTACAACAAAAAGCGGCGTCAAAGGAAAAACCAAGATCAATTTTAACAGCAGCCTTGGTTTTACAGAAGTGGTGAAAACAAATGACATTCACTCAATGCAGCCCAATATAAGGATCTGATGGATGAATTGGGGGCCGCAACCATTCCGGATGGGCTCACAGATAAGACAAACTGGTTTGATGAAACATACCGGAGAGGATCCACTCAAAATTACCAGCTTATCTTTTACCGGTGCTTCAGACAAAATAAATTATTATCTTGTCCGGTGGTTATATTAAGGAAGTCGGAGTGATCCAGGTAGCTTATTACAAACGGTATAATTTAAGGGCCAATATGGATACTCAAATCAAGAAGTGGCTGAAAATCGGCACAAATCTGGCCTATTCCGATTATTCAAATAACGGGATCATTTCCGGCACCGGATCCAACCGGGCCGGTGTTATCCTGTCTGTGATCAATACACCTACCTATGCTCCGATATGGGATCCCGATCATCCGGGTCAGTATTACAATAATTTCTATGGCGCCCAGGTAACAACACCCGTTGAAAATATGTCACGTACCGCGGATGATCAAAATTCGAATAACCGTTTGATTGGTACATTTAATGCGGAGGCAACCATTCTTCCGGGCTTGACATTTCAGATCTTCCATATCCCTGGACAGACTCTATAAGAATTCCACAACTTTTCTGGATCCTGTAAAAACCTGCCTATGGACGCAGTCAATACGGAACAGCCTCTGATAACAGGGAACTGGGCACTGTATACGTTTTTGACAATTATCTGACCTTTGATAAAAAATTCGGTGAACATTCTTTAAGTGTCATGGGCGGTACCTCCTGGACACAATCCCACTGGTCCCAGATTTATCTGGGGGCATCCCATTTTCTGGATGCAGGGGTAAAAACACTGAATGCAGGAAATAAAATTGAACAATGGAGCGGTACCACGGCTTCAGACTGGGCCATCATGTCATTTATCAGCCGGTTAAATTATAATTATAAAAGCAAATATATTTTCACTGCAAATTTCAGGGCAGATGGATCATCCAAGCTGGCCCCCGGACATAAATGGGGGTATTTCCCGTCCTTCTCGGCTGCATGGCGTATATCAGCAGAACCATTCATGCAGGATGTGACGTGCCATTACGGACCTTAAACTGCGCCTTGGCTGGGGACAGGCAGGAAACCAGTCCGGTATCGGGGATTACCAGTATCGCGGATTATATGACTATCCAGAGAATAAACTGGTGGGAAACCGGTCAGAGCAATGCATTGCCTGTGCTTGTTCCTAAAACTATGGATAATGTTGATCTTACCTGGGAAACAACCACTACTTCCAATATCGGTGTTGATTTAAGCCTGCTGAAAGGAAGACTGATCTTTGGCTGCAGATGCCTATTATAAATATACCACGAATCTTCTGATGGATATTCCTCTGCCTTCCACTTCCCGGTATTGCCCATCTTGTACAGGAATGAAGGCGAAATGTCAAATAAGGGGCTTGAATTCACGGTTGATTCAAGAAATATTGAAAGGGAATTTACCTGGACCACCAATTTTAATATCTCATTTAACCGGAACAAGATTGAGAAATTTACCCTTCAGAAAGTCTATTACTATGGACAGACTTCTGAAGCCACCAGTGAAAATATAGTCAGAATGGTTCCGGGTAAGCCCATCAGCCAGTTTTATGGTTACATCAGCGATGGAGTGGACCCTGAAACCGGCAATCTGATTTACAGGGATATTAATAAGGACGGCAAGGTCAACCTGTCGGATAAAACTTATATTGGTGACCCGAATCCCGATTTTATCTATGGTCTTACCAATACCTTCACCTATAAGGGATTTAGTTTGAATATCTTTTTACAGGGATCCCAGGGAAATGACATTTATAATTCTTCCCGGATGGAAACGGAAGGGATGTATGATGCCAAAAACCAGTCGACCAGGGTACTGGATCGCTGGAGAAGACCCGGCCAGGTTACCTATATGCCCAAAGCTACCTCAGCCAAGGACAATCTGTTTGGCCTCAACCCGTTTTGTTGAAGATGGCAGCTATCTACGTATCAAAACGCTGACGCTTTCCTATGATGTTTCTTCAAACCTTCTGAAAAAATGGGGATTTACAAGGGTTCAACCCTATTTTACAGCTCAGAATCTGTTGACTTTTACAAATTACAAAGGATTCGATCCGGAGGTCAACCAATTTGGCAATGAGATGCCAGTTGTGCAGGGAGTTGATTGGGGAACCTACCCTCAATCCAAAAGTTACATTTTTGGATTAAATGTAGAATTTTAAAAGAAAATATCATGAAACAGATATTTATTATTGGGTGTATTGTTGGAATGGTAATCAGCATGAATTCCTGTTCCCTGAATGAAGACCCCATTTCAAATCCAGCCATTCCACAAGGTTCCGATACCACAGGTGCAGTCAAATATAAAACAAGGGATGAAATGCTGACCCAGTATAACGGGATCTATAATATTCTCAAAGGGAATAATCTCCTTGAAGACTGGAACCTTGACCTGCTTGTCATTACAGAAACCCATGCCGACAATGCCTACCGCGGTGCCACCGATGCAGAGCTAACCCAGTTGGAACAGCAAAAACAAAATGGGATAAACAAAAATATCGAGCGTGACTGGAATGGCTTTTTTGGCATTATCAATGCCGCAAACCGGGTAATCTGCAATATCGATGCGGTGCCTGATCCGGCCTTCACTGCTGCGGAACGCCAGCAATGGAAGGCAGAAGCACTTATCCTGAGATCCATGATCATGTTTGACATGGTACGGTTATGGGGTGGAATTCCGCTTAATATTAACGGAACCGCCTGCCATTACCGCCGAAAATATTGAAGAAGTATACCCGCTGTACTATCCGCCCCGAAATACGGAGGAAGAAGTGTATGCCCAGATCATTGCTGATCTGAATACGGCTTTGCTGCCGGGAGGAGCACCGCCCATCAACCCGTCGAATAAATTTGTTTTTTCAAAAACGGTTGCCAATGCACTGCTGGCAAAAATCTATGCCGAACAACCTGTTCGGGATTATGCCAAAACAGTTGAATATTGCCAGAAAGTAGAGGCAGATGTTTCCCTGGTTCCGGTATTACGGCGATCTGTTTGCTGTAAATGATGCAAAAACCGATGCAAAACTGAGGAATTCCTCCGAATCAATTTTCGAAATTCCTTTTTCGGATGGCGGAAACTGGAATACCTGGATGTTTGGTGTGGATGAGACCGATCCGAACAGCAAATATGACTGGGCAAAATGGCTGACGCCTTCACGCGACCTCATGGATGCCTATACACAAAGCAGGCGACAATGTCCGCAAAAAAGCCACCATTATCACGGCCTCGGTAAGCTGGAGCAATCATTATCCTTCGGATGCCTATCTCTTTATGCATAAATTTCCTTCAAAATTTAACAGCATCATTAAGATTACGGCTGGCCGATATCCTGTTGTTAAAAGCAGAAGCCTATGTAAACCTGGGCAATCTTGCAGAGGCTGCCAATGCAGTAAATATTGTCCGAGCACGTGTAAATCTTCCGGATTTAAGTTCGTCCGTTACCTCCTCAGCAAGCCAGCATGGCGGATGCAGTTTTGAATGAAAGAAGGCTTGAACTTGCCTTTGAAGGACAGCGCTGGTTCGACCTGGTAAGAACACGGGAAGGTATTTGATGTATTAAATACCCTGAATTCAAGGGATCCGGGCAGATTACCAATGGATCCGGTAACTGATCTCACCGTTTTGCTGCCGCTTCCCCAGTCCCAGATCGATATCAATCCGAATATGGTGCAAAATCCGGGTTATTAATACATTATAACTATAACATTCTATAATTGAATAGATTATACATATGAAAAACCTAACAAAAATATTCCTGTTTGCATTGGCATCGGTATACCTGGTTTCCTGTCAGAAAGATGAACATCTGGTAACCTACCCGAAATCGTATCCTGTATTCGATCAGGCAGAGGTAGCCGAAACAACCATAACGTATGACGACTCCATTACGGTTTCCGTGAGTATTTCCGATAAGGGAACGCCATTGTCAACCCTGGAGGTGCAGGTTGTATTAAATAATGAGCTGCTTACCAGCGGAATCTATCCGTACCAAGGGAAACAGTGCAGAAGTACACAGGAGATATGCGCGTTCCCTTCGGTCCCAACAGGCCCGAAAATGCACCGGTTAAGGTTTATCTCTCCTCCATCAATGTGGACGGATACACCACGGATACCATATTGAAACACCACAATCGCCAAACGCCCGGTGATAAATGATCTATGGCTGGTTCCTGATAAAGGAACAGACTTATAAACTTACGCTCATTGATACGGCAAATTCTATCTATTATGCCAGACGGAATGAATTTTGGAGATTCGGTCACTTACAGGCTTGCCACGAAACTGGATAAATTTTCCAAGGTCGACTGGAGCGGACTTGTATTTGGACAGGTTGGAGACGGGATCGGAATTATTGATGAAAGTGGAAAACCAATTACCGAGCTCATGATCCTACCCTGGTAAGTATTAAGGAGATCACCTTTGATGCCATGCAAATTCACCGTTCAGGTTGCCGGAAAATTACTTGAGCCGGTAACCACGCTGGATATCAATGCTGATCTTTCGCCCGCTGGTAATGGCAGGCAAGGATTTCCTCGGAGGAAATGTATTTTTTGGTGAAGGAGTGGAGGTTACCTTTACCGGCTTACATGATCTGCATAAGAGCCTTCCGCCGGACTGCTTTGAAATTACCGGCGCAAATACAGCCAAATTCCTCGGCAAGAATGCCATTTACAAGGCATATTATTATATGGACGGGGAATATCTTATATGTAGAGCCCCAACCGGATGTAATCTTTCCCGATGCCCTGTGGATATGCGGTACCGGATTTGGACGTCCGTCTGCGCCCTACGAAGTAACATCCAGCTGGAACTGGAATTCACCATTTGACTATGCACCCGCCCGGCTGGTTTCCGATGGAGTATACCAGATAACGATCTATGGAAAGAACACAGACGGCGGAACCGGTTTCGGCACCTTGATTTCAAGTTCTTCTATCAAACGTGGCTGGTGGGATGCTCGCGTCATGAAGTTGATGCAGGCCAGTATACTGTGACTGCACCCTTTTTCGGACGAACCGATGAGGGAAATATTGGAAATGTGAATGCGGGAACCGGAGCCCTGGAAGGAGTATTTAAGATTACGCTGAATCATGAACGACCAAAACAATAAACATTGAAACTCATTAATTAATGTGCAGGACATATTAAAACACAGTATGATTAAATATTTAAGTACAACGCTCTGCCTTGTTCTTGTCTGCTTTTCACTGTCCTCGTGCAAGCCGTCGGGAGATAATCCTCCTGATGTGCCCCCGGTGACAAAAGGTGATGTGGATGTATATGTTACTTCTGCCAATCAGTCAATGCTTTTTGCAGCATATCCCGGTTAAGTTCAATACGAAGCCGAATATGGCCATCGCAACCACCATCACATTGAATCCGTCCGTTCGTTTCCAGCAGATTGACGGATTTGGCGCAGCCATTACCGGGTCTACCTGTTATAATCTTTTGCGGATGAGCCAGGAAAACAGGACAAAATTGCTGACCGAAACTTTTGATACAATCAACGGGGATGGTTACAGTTATATCCGGATTTCAATCGGCGCTTCGGATTTTTCACTTGATGAATATACCTGGTGGGATACCCCGGGTATTGAAAATTTCAAAATGCATGAATATGACAAACGGGATCTGATCCCTGTTTTGAAAGAAATACTGGCTATCAATCCGAAAATAAAGATCCTGGCCTCTCCCTGGTCATGTCCAAAGTGGATGAAAGTAAATGATCTTTCCCATCTTCAGCCTTATGATCACTGGACGAGCGGCCAGCTAAATCCGAAGTATTACCAGGATTATGCGACCTATTTTGTGAAATTCATTCAGGAAATGGGAAAAGAAGGTATTCCGATAGAATCAATTACCATTCAGAATGAGCCTTTAAACAGGGGAAATTCAATGTCGCTTTACATGACCTGGCAGGAACAGGCAGATTTTATCAGGACGGCTCTCGGACCGCAATTTGAAGCCGCAGGTATTCATACGAAGATCATGGTGTTTGATCACAATTATAACTATGACAATGTTGCTGATCAAAAGAGTTATCCTGTTAAAATTTATGGAATTCCGGATGCTGCCAAATATGTGGATGGAGCTGCTTTTCACGCCTATGGCGGGGATAAGAGCGAGATGATGAACGTTCACAATGCTGCCCCCGGAAAGAATCTGTATTTTACCGAAATGTCGATCGGAACCTGGAATTATTCCTTTGACGGCGACCTGATCTGGAGTATGCGTGAATTGGGAATCGGTACGCTCAATAATTATTGCAAGGCTGTGATTGTGTGGAATTTCCTGCTGGATGAAAAAGGGGCTCCCAATCGCCCGGGCGGTTGCAATACCTGTTATGGTGCAGTAGAGATCAGTTCCTCTGATTACGCCACACTGAACAGAAAAACTCATTTTTATGTGATCGCCCATCTTTCCAAGGTGATCACACCGGGAGCCACGCGCATTGAAACGAAAGGGTATAAAACCTCAGGTCTTTATGTAACGGCGGTTGTAAACAAAGATGGTACTTACGGTGTTGTTATGTTGAATGAAAACGATACCAGCTTAAAAATTACCCTTGAAGATGGTAATCATTCATTTCCATACACCATACCCGGAAAAAGTATTGCATCCTGCCGATGGAAGAAATAATTAAGATTTTTCTAATCAATGTTCTAAATACTATTTACTAACCTTAAACAATCAACTATGAAAAAAAGAGTTCTACCATTGTTAATGTTCATGCTCATCGCAAGTATGAGCTTTGCGCAAACTCACAAGCTGCTTGTAACAGTGCCCGATTCTATTGAGACGGTATTTGTTGCGGGTGCCTTTAATGGCTGGAATCCGGCCTCCGACTCGCTGAAGCTTATTTCAGCATCGCCAAAAATGTTCTCCTTTGAATATACGTACGATGGGTCCGTTGATTCATTGGAATACAAGTTTCTTGCCGGTCCGGACTGGAAATATCAGCAAAAGGCAGGAGCCAACTTCATGGTAAAGAACGACAGTGCAACAGCGGTTGTGGATACCTTCATGGCAGTTTATCACCGCGATCAGGAAAAGGATGTTTTAATTGATGTCCTGGTTCCTGTTGAAGTGTTCGTTTTGAATGTAACCGGAAACTTCAATGGCTGGGATCCTTTATCGCATCCGATGGTAATGATTGATTCGAGTGCCAATGGAAAAGAGTTTACAGCTACGATCCATACATTGGATACAACAACGCTTGAATTCAAATTCGTTGCCGGACCAGGTTGGCCGTATGAACAAAGCAATGCTGCCAATTACAAATTTATGGAAAACCATGGAGTTGTAACGTGTGATAATTTCAAAAAGATCTTTAATCCACATGAAGTGGGTGATATAACAGTTCATATAATGTCAGTACCTGAAGGTACACCTGCTGTTTATATTATAGGCAGTTGGGGCAACAGCTGGAAACTCGAAGAGGCTATTGAGGCTACGAAAAATGAAGATGGTACCTACACTGCCGTCGTTACAGGTGTAGCGGATATTGACTATAAAGCTCTACAACTATCCCGACTGGGCTTATGAAGAGGCCGTGGATGCTGAAGGTAATTCGGTGGCCGACAGGCATGCTTCATTTGTGGATGATCCTGTTGTTGAAATAACTGTGGCATTCTGGAAAGCAGTTCATAGCAATCCCACTGGAATTAAGGATCCGATTTCCGCCGCATACAAAATGTATACAGTAAACGGAACCATTGTAGTGGAAGGCGTTACCTCAGATGTATCGGTATTTGATATCAATGGCCGGATGATGCAGAGTGTCCGTGCAAAAGGCACGTTTGTATCAAGGTCACTGCAACCGGGTATTTATATCCTCCGCGTTGACAATAAGGTACAGAAAGTAGCTGTACAGTAATTTTTGCAGGCGGTTTCTTCGCCTGGTACTCTTTTAACCATCCTGACGAGGGGCTCACCGCCCCTCGTTTTTTTATATTAAATAAAACACATTCTAACAATGCCACAATTACTAAAATGTGTGAAACATACAATTTGAAGTCGGTTTTGTGTAATCATTTATGAAGACATATCATGTACTTTTAACGTGCCTAAACTCTGTCAAACTTTTAAATCGGATACCATGGATAAGAAGATCATCGGATTTGGCAGGCTCTGCCTGGATTCATCAGTTTTAGTGTCTTTGTGTCCTCGTGGCCAAAACACCCTAAAATATCGCCTGAACCACCGCCCTGAAATAAAAAAATGCCAATACGAACGACAACACAATCTTCATAATAGTTCCGGCCAGAAAACCGATAAAGGAACCGAACGCCGCCCTCAGGGCCTGACGTGATTCCTTTCCGGCATATCTTTCACCAATCCAGGCACCAATAAAAGGACCGCCCAGTATGCCAAACAGGCCAAACGGACCCAGCACAATACCTAGCATAGGCAACAGGATCATTCCGATGATTAATCCGATTGTACTTCCCCTCACCCCGGCTTTGGAACCGCCAAAGGTTTTTGTCCCCCATACAGGAACAATATAATCCAGGACAGCAACAACGGCAACAATAATAGCAAGGATTATGAGAGTCCGGGTTGAAAACGAGGCAAACCGGGTCCAATGGATCAGCAGGATTCCGAGGTAACTGACCGGAGGGCCGGGCAGTCCGGGAAGAATACTTCCCAGGATACCGAGGATAATACAAATGAAACCGAGTATAAGTAAAACATAATCCATATCAACCCAGATTAGCTGATTCAGTCCCAATTCCCGGATTGCTTGCCCGAGATCTCTTCAATATTCAATTTCAGGATAATAATGTTTTCGATGTTATTATCCTTATACGTGTTTTCTCCGGTTTTGCCGTAATGAGCCATAATCACATCAAGTCCTTTCTTTTTTTCCTCATGGTCCGTGATGAATTCAATTGTGCCATAGCCGATCAATGAGCGGTATTTCGCGGTCCATTCGCAGGGAATGTCATCCCTGATAATTTCGTTATAATATTCAATCTCAAAACACACCCGGTTATCCCTTCTTAAAATATCGATCTTCTTACCGGAAGATGCCGAATGAAAATACAGGGCGTTACCGGCATATCCATAATTAAGTGGAACCATATAGGGCCTGTTCCCGTCAATCATGGCAATCCGGCAAATGTCAGACCCGGATAATAACTGTTCAATAATTTCCCTGTCCTTTATTTCCTTATCCTTTCTTCGCATGACACTCTAAAGTTTCGATTAATTTCAATCGAAATTTACCTAAAATCCGGCTATTGCCAAAATATCATTTCTATCACCCGATTTCAGGTAAAGCTCCGTCTACGCGGTACATTTAATCAGGGGTCCTGCCTGATCCATTTTTGAAGTATACTCAGAATTCCTGAAAGTCTCTCCCCATCGCAAATTCACCCCCTCCCCCTCTCCTTCCTTTGAAATCCTAAATAATTTTTTACCTTTGCCGTCGATAACCAGCGCTAAAAAAGCGGATCAAACATTGGTCTCTTGGCCGAGTGGTTAGGCAGCGGTCTGCAAAACCGTTTACGGCGGTTCAAATCCGCCAGAGACCTCACTTTACGCACGTAACCAGCTCTAAATGAGCTGGTTTATTTTTTTATGGGAGCCTATATGGGAGCAAAAAATGCAGATTAATAAAATCAGTTTTGATACTTTAGCCTGTAAAAAGCTTTCAAATGCCCGCTACTTATTTGAAAATTATTATGCGTAATGGATATACCCTTCCCCTGGAAATCAACTTTAAAACCAAGGGTAAGACTATCAATCATATGAATATCATATAAATGAAAATAATTACGGTTAACTGGAGGCCTATCATGACAGTTTTCAAAATCAAATTGTAGCTTGAAGAAATCAGCCTGCCTAATTGAATCCACCATATAATAGTTCTGATAATCAATTGTAATCAAATCTGTTTTGCCAATAATAAGGCTATCTGTATAATAACCTTCTTTAAAGGCATAAATAAGGTCCTCTTTAGTCCATGAAAACTCATATGTCCCAAAACTGGCAAGATTCTTTATGTTTTCCGGTTTATAAATTTTCTCGAACCACATAGATAAACAATCCATATCATTAACCAGGTATAATCCATGGATAATTGTTAGATCATATAAACTGCCATCTTTATAATTAGGGTACGCTGAAAACTGAGGTCGGTCAATAATTTCGAATTTTAACATTTGCTCATTTAATTTAAAAGAACAATTATAGCTTGTATCAGGCATAAATATTTTGGCCTTTTGCTGCTGCTGCTCTTTTTCACATGAAATACCTGATAATGTTACTATGGTTAACAACACTATCCTCAGACATACAAATTCTCGTCTTTGCCTCATTTTCCAGTATATGAATTTAGAAAAAGTATCAAAATAAATCTTGCTTATTCCACATCAGGTTATAATAAGATTAATTATGGTTTACGTATTCCGTTTTCAGTAAGTTTCTTCAAAACTGGAAAAGCCAGCCGGCTTGACCCCATTTGGCCGGTCAGATGACATTTACCATACACAACCAAACAACACGTATTTAACTCTGAAAAGTGGTGGTCAAAATGGTGCGGCCAACTATGCTCAACGCTTTGGTTTTTCCACCAACATTCATGCTGCTGAAGTATAAATTACAGCATTAATATTTTACTAAATTTATCTATCTTCAACTCATCAATACTTTTCAGATCTGGCTATGGTCTAAAATGCGGTGACATGAATTTCGCGCATAAAATTACAGGTATCGCCCTGTTTTACAGATATTACCCGAATGTTTTTATGAATATTACCTGGAGATCATATTATTGACAGGCAAAAGCGTTTTACGGATCGCTTTTACAGGTCCATTCTGCCGGCTATTCTCTTCTTTATGGGGACTTCCTCCTGCCTGACCGGACAAACCGGCGGGGAACGACCGGACTACGTGAAAGTGGCTGCCGTCCAGGTATCCGGTTATGATAAAATCCTTGTTCCCGGACTGAAGATCGATGCCGTGGGGAAAGCCATTTCCTACATTGACCGGGCAGCACAAGACAGTGCCCAATTGGTGGTTTTCCCGGAATATTACCTGGGAAGAATTTTAATCCCGGGCAAAGAAACAGAAGCCCTCTCAGAGGCTGTTGCCCGTAACCACATCTACTTAATCATAGGCAGCTGGGAAGTTTTTAATGATGGAACATTTGCAAATGCCGCCCTCTTGTTCGGCAGGGATGGGAAGATCATTGGCAAATATTACAAAACCCATGCAGCTGTCGATAGCTATGAAGGCGATCCGCCTTATAGCAGTCCCCCTGGAGGACACGACGAGGACTGGTTTTTGAAAAACGACCCGGAATGGATCATGAAAAAGGGACAGGAATTTCCCGTATTTGACCTGGACTTCGGCAGCAATTGGGATTTTGACCTGCTATGATGGATGGTTCTCCGAACCTTTTCGTATCCTTTCCCTGAAGGGTGCCGAAATTCTGGTTTGGATTAATGGCCGCGGTGGTGAAATAGAGAACTATATTGTCCTTGCAGCGATGCATCAAAACACTGTTTCCATGATCTGTGCAAACCAGGCCTACGGTAAAGGAACTATGATTGCAGACTATGGATCAAACATCAAAGCATACTGTTCTGAAGCAAAGGAGGATTACATCACAGCAACCCTGAACCTGAAGAACCTTCGTTATGCCCGCAAATACAACAGGAATGCTCAGCAGAGAAGGCCGGACATATATCAGGAGATCTTAATGGAAGTACCCAAAAAGTAACCAGATGCTTTCAAATTAAAGTGCATTTTTAATGACAGAGGTAATAAGTTGTAAATCAATTTCAGGGGCGCATTAATATCAGATTTGTCGAGTGATTCTGATCTTTGGCTAGTTTATATCATGGCACTTGGAGTATTCGTTATTTTGAAGATGAGATTTGCTGTTTGGTCTGGAATAATTAATTGCTCTTATACACATTAATTACAGGCATTTTCTTTGTTGGAATAAGAACAATTGATGCTTCTCTCTTTGCAGTTCTGGTATTGGATGTGCTCTGCATTTTATAAACTGCGTAATTCTCCTGTTCAGTATGATAAAAGCTAATGGATAGCGAAACTGTAAAACTAACATCCCAGGGAGGTAAGACTCTGCATCAATGCAGCGCATAGACACAACTATCCGCGCTGCCGAAGTAAACCATGCCGTTGGAAACAGCCGGTGAAGATAGTATTGAACCAACTGAATATATACGGTCAACCGACTTCATATTGGCCTCATACGTGTTTTCGGTGAAAATTTTCGGATAGTTGAATTCTCCATTTCCGGCGATTATTGAATCCCTGTTGGCTAATGATGCGGGTGTCCGGAATTCCCAAAGGGTTTTTCCGGTTTTGGTTTCCAGGGCCATCATGCTGCCGCCGTGGGTACCGAGGTATAAAATACCGGTTGTCAGGGCCGGCGAAGAAAAACCATACGTTTTGCAATCGACCGAGTATAAAAGCTTTCCGTCTGACGGCTGACAGTGCATTTACTTTATGTGAATCTGAAGTCTCATAATAAAGCGTATCATTGTGCACTACCGGTGTGGCAATCACCCAGGATCCGTTATTGTAATATTTCCACTTCAATTCGCCGGTTTCAGCATCAATGGCCCAGACATTCGCATCACGGCAACCGGAATAAACAACCCCGTTATAAATTACGGGAGACGACTGGAATCCTACCTGGTTATAATAAACCGTATCAATGCCGGTTTTGAATTTCCATTTCAATGTACCGTCGGTTGCATTCAGTGCATAGAGGTAACTGTCCCAGCTTCCGAAATACACAACCTGGCTTGCATATGCGGGAGATGAATGGATCACGTCCCCGGTTTTGAATTCCCATTTTTTAGTTCCGGTGTTCGCATCCAATGCATAGAACACTCCTTCACCACATCCAACATAGATAATGCCATTTGCGACAACAGGTGAAGAAAGGAACATATCCCAGGGATCGTCAAGCTTCCTGTCCTTTTCAGGCATACCATGAAGTCCGGGGGCTGAAAATACCTTTTCTCCGGCTGTTTTGAATTTCCAAATCTCTTTGCCTGATTTCTGATCGAGGCAATATACATACCCGTCGAAGCTAATAAAAGCAACCTTATTCTCATAAACGGCTGCTGTGGAACTAACCCTTCCGCCGGTCTGGAATTTCCAGAGCATTTTGCCGTTCCGGGCATCCAGGGCATAAAGGTGACCATCATCACTACCAATAAACAACCTTTTCGCCCAGAATCACAGGCGATGAAAATATCCGGCCGCCGGTTTTGAAAACCCAGGCAGGACCGTTCACTTTCTCCATTCCCCTGGTTTCATAATATCCTGTATGAATGGTATCATTCCGGAAAAAAGCGGTCTGGTTGTCGGTACTGTGATTACAGGAAATCAGAACAGTACATATGACTAGTAAAGAGAATTTATACATGGCCATGGTATTATTATGAATATCTTTTAAATGACCGGCTTAAGCTGATTTACCCTTTGCAGGAATAAGGAAATAAGTCTACTCTGTTCTGCTCATAATAAAACTTGTATTCATGTTTCCCCGTATACTGAGCTATATTACATAATTTGGTGCAAATATTGCGGTTATTTGCATTTAAAGAATTATATTATAGGATAATAAACATCAGTTTACATGGCTCATTCCCATTATCTGAATACATTTTACAAGTAACAGAGGATCAGAAGAATATTAAATTATTTAAAAATATTAGCATTCTAAGCACTATGAAAACGACAGTTACCATTTTAATGGTATTTGCTTTCACTATAGGTGCATTTTCTCAGGTACCTGAAAACTGGGAAGGGAAGGTCATGACAGTCAACGGACTCATTCCGGCAGATTCAATGGGGATCACTCTTGCCACATGAACATCTTATTGATTGTGCATACGTTTGACTACCTGAACCTGACCAATGAAGACGATGCAATAACTGAACTGGGATATTTTGTTAACGCCGGCGGGAAAACAGTGGCTGAAGCATCTGCTATCGGGATCGGAAGAAATCCGGAAGGACTGAAAAGGATTTCCACGGCTACGGGTGCTAACGTTATTATGAGTGCCGGTTATTACAAGGACCAATGGATACATGATTCATTAAAAAGTAAATCAGTAGAGCAATTGACTGAGATCATAATTAATGACATTAAAAACGGAATAAATGGCATCCATGCAGGATTTATTAAAATTGCGATGAGCAGGCTCATTACACCGTTTGAAGAAAAAGTACTAATAGCCGCAGCACGTGCCCAGAAAGCCACCGGTGCTGCGATTGATGTGCATTTTGATGGGCATCGCGCCACTGCTCAAGACAGACATCATGTATTAGATGTGTTTGAAAATGAAGGGGTTGATTTAACCCGTGTTTACCTCAGTCATTGTGTGCCTTATGTTGATCTGGTGGATGATTATATCACCCTGGCACAAAGAGGTTGTTATTTGTCTTTTGATATGACTGGGATTGGAAGTGTGTGTTTATTTTGAAGGTGAGCTGAAACTTGCTGAAACTCTTAATGCCCTTATTGATGCAGGATATTTGGAACAAATTCTTATCTCACAGGATGTTTGTTTTTCAGTTTGTTATGTTAAAAATGGAGGCTATGGATATGCACATATTCTTAACAATATTGTTCCCAGTTAAAAGCCAAGGGAATTACGGATGAACAGATACACACCATCATGGTTGAGAATCCAAAACGGGTATTTCCTTTTAAAAGCTATACTGATGTTGATTAATTGTGTCAGATGAGACCTTTACGGCGATGACGGGAACCATTACGGACAACAGCGGCAGTGCCAGACTATAACAACAACATGTCATGCCAGAAACTGATCCAGCCTTCAGGCGCTGCCAATGTTACACTAACGTTCAATTCATTTGCAACGGAGAGCGGATATGATTTTGTGAAGGTATATGACGGAGCAACAACCTCTTCCCCTTTGCTGGGACAGTTCAGCGGCACTTCTCTTCCTGCTGCTGTATCCTCGACAGGTGGCAGCATGCTGATCGTATTTACATACGGATGACGGAGTTGTGGCAGCAGGCTGGAGTGCAACCTATACAGGCAATACCCCTGACTTAATGTTGCACCTGAATCAATGATCGGTAAGCCTGCAGCACGGGAACAACAACTTTCACAGTTACATCAAACATTGACTGGTCAGTAAGTGAAAGTTCAGGCTGGTTAACTGCAACAAGGACAAATGCACACCAGTATTACTGTAAGTCTATGATGAAAATACAAGTCGTAGATCCACGTTCAGCAGAGATTACTGGTTAGTGGTGACAGGTGGCAGCACTCATTGAATATTACTGATAAACTCAGAAGTGGTGCAATGCCCGACCCTGAGTGTTACACCCGAATCAGGATCAATAAGCTCTGCATCAGGAACAACAACTTTCACAGTTACATCAAACATTGATTGGTCAGTAAGTGAAAGTTCAGACTGGTTAACGGCAACAAAGACAGATGACACCACTCTTACTGTCAGCTATGATGAAAATACAAGTGTAGATCCACGTTCAGCAGAAATTACAGTTAGTGGTGCAGGTGTAACCTCACTGAATATTACGGTAAACCAAAGCGGTGCAATCCCGGTCCTGAGTGTTACACCGGAATCAAGATCGGTAAGCCCTGCATCAGGAACAACAACTTTCACTGTTACATCAAATATTGACTGGTCAGTAAGTGAAAGTTCAGGCTGGTTAACCGCAACAAAGACAGATGACACCACCCTGACTGTCAGCTATGATGAAAATACAAGTGTAGATTCACGTTCAGCAGAAATTACGGTTAGTGGTGCAGGAGTAACCTCACAGAATATTATGATTAAACCAAAGCGGTGTAACCCCAGCCCTGAGTGTTACACCAGGATCAAGATCGATAAGCTCTGCATCAGGAACAACAACTTTCACAGTTACATCAAACATTGATTGGTCAGTAAGTGAAAGTTCAGGCTGGTTGACAGCAATAAAGACAGATCCCACCACGCTTACTGTCAGTTATGATGAAAATACAAGTGTAGATTCACGTTATGCAGAGATTTCCGTTAGTGGTGCAGGTGTAAATTCTCAGTCAGTTTCTGTTATACAGGAGGGCGCTATTCCAAGTGCCATAAAACCTGTATCTGAAATCCGGCAAATAAATGTTTTTCCGAATCCGGTTTCCAATAAAACACGGATAACCTATCCAAGGGGTACAGCGGAACTTATTGAAATCTATGAACCTTCCGGAAGGTTGATTATCAGACTACAAGATACTGATAAAAACGGAGAGACAGAAATTGATTTTTCCGGTATGAATTCCGGGCTTTATATATACCGGCTTATTGACAATGAAGGCAATATTTACAACGGAAAAATATTGAAAGAATAGATCCTGTATCTTGCCAGAATGATAAAATCTCTTGTAAATGATAACGCACTGGTCCGTCCAAATTCAGAACCAATAATAAATGCCTGGTAATTACGGCACTTTCTTGACTATTTCTGTGAATTCTTTGAGTGTGAATGCCCTCATGCTTAATGTTCTCACATTCCCCAAAGAACCCAATGCAAGTGAGAAAGCAGTGGCAACCTCATCATTGGGTGCCTCACCGATACTTACATAATCATATTCTCCCAGGGTTGCATAAAAACCGTGCACCTTCCCGCCCATCTTTTCAAACGCTTTGATGCCCGCTTCAGCCCTTTGCGGTGCCTCTTTCACGCCTTTTATACCCTGCCCTGTAAGCTTCATTAAAATAATGTATGTATTCATAGTAGCCTCCTTTTTTAAAGTAAATCAGGATGTGGCCAGTGCGTATTTCTGGGAATTAAATACCGGAAAGTCAATTATATGTCGAAAGTTACGACTATAGGATGCCAATGTCAAGGAGATTTTGACAAAACAATAGTATTCGCACTTCATAAAGACATTCTTCTTACTACTAATTGGTCAAAATTCACTTGACTTCAGCATTCAATTATTGTAAACTTTGTACGCTCTAAATATCTTATAATCCTTCTAATTCCATTATCTAACCAAACAAAAACAAACATGAAAGCAAAATACCCAGAAAGGATAATTAGCGGACAAGTATCACTACTTGTTCCTTTATTAATTATTGTATTTAGCTCAGTGATTGCATTCGATTCATGCAAGAAGGAAGAACTACTACCTAAAATTGAAATTAATCAAATAAAATCAAGCCTTCACAAGAGTGAGGGGACATCAATGTTCATCCAAAATGAAATATTTGTCAGAAAACCAGGTAAGCCGGTGAATATAATTCGCATCTTCGGAAATGCCGGACTAATTGATTACCAGGGATGTCCGATACTAAATGTTCAAAACGGTGTGAACGGGATTGACTTTGTCTCTGCTGCTGTTATAAAAATCGATGGTGTTACCATGCTCAAGCAATCCGATTTTAAGAATTGTTACCAGCTTTTTCAAATTGAACTCTGTCATTTAACTCAAGCATCAGTTATGGAGGTTCAGATATTTGGCACGCCAGGCTCTAAACTGGAGATTTGGATTGATGGAGAACCTGAGAACTCTGGAACATTCGTTGATTGCAGGGATGAACATATTTATCAGTGGATAAAAATTGGTAACCAGATCTGGATGCAGGAAAACCTCGCATTTCTTCCATCGGTAAGTCCCTCTGTTGAAGGATCGGGTTCAGATCCCTATTGCTATGTTGCCGGTTACCAGGGCACCAGTGTCGCTGATGCTAAAGCCACAATTAATTATAAAACATATGGGGTTATGTATAACTGGCCAGCAGCCATGAACGGTGCCTCCAGTAGTGTCCTTAATCCCAGTGAAGTTCAGGGAGTATGCCCATGCGGCTGGCATCTTCCAAGTGATGCTGAGTGGAATCAACTTAGCGATTTTTTGGGTGGTGTGGATGTGGCCGGCGGAAAGCTGAAAGAAACAGGTACAGAACATTGGAACAGTCCTAATTCTGCTGCCACTAATGAAAGTGGATTTACAGCTCTTCCATCCGGCCTTCGTGACCAGTCCGGAAATATACAGTATCTTGGAGAGCAGGGTTGTTTTTGGGCTTCATCAGACATGAATGCCACAATCGCTTCTCTCTTTGGTGTAAGTTACCAAACCACCTCTTTGGGTAATGCCGGCAATGATAAGCAAGTTGGCACAGCAGTGCGTTGTGTGAAGGATGAATAGGTTGTTCATAATAGCCCGGATGGCCTGGACTTTTTTGCCATAATAATACTACCTTTAATGTGGCATGAACGTGAAATAATTAACTTTAAACTCATACAAAATGATAACAGAGGATAGAATTCAAAAGCTCCCCAAATGGATAGGAAGAACCTTAAGATTCTTAAAGAAAATAAAGGTTCCGGGGATGTTGGTGTATTTAGTGATATCTGTGCTGGCAACCGCCTGGTTCCTGGTCCGGGTGATTCCAAAACCTTCGAGAGCTGCCTATCCCTGTATGCAGGTCGCAGCTCCCGTTATGTCGGGGTTTGTCGTCTGGCTCCTGGCTGTGGCAGGTGCAACTTTTGCATTCAAAAAAGCAAAGCGTAAATTTTCTGAGGCAAAGTACATTGCTGCAGGAATGCTTTTACTATTGGGATTTGTGTCCATAAACCTTTTTACCACCGATTCGAAGCAAAAAATACGGCAAGCGACCTGAAGATCTGGTACAAACCCAATGTGCCGCTTGGCGTTGGCAAAGGTATTTATCCCGGCCGGGTGGCCTGGGGCCATAACCCGAAAATTGCCACCTGGGATGAGAAAACCGGATTTTGGTGGGAAGACCGGTTTAACAATGAAAAGGAAACCGACAAACTGCTGGCAAAAACATTGTCAACCCTGACGGGAAAGCAAAAAGAACAGGAATCCTGGGATGCCCTGTTCCGGTTTTTCAATAAAACAAAACGGAATACCGATGCCGGCTATAAACCCGGTGAAAAGGTGACAATCAAAATAAATCTGAACAACACCTATTCGCACGAAAGCAACAATGAAATAAATGCCAATCCGCAATTGATCCTGTCCCTCCTGAAAAGCCTGGTGAACAAAGCCGGCATTCAGCAGGAGAACATTACGGTAACTGACCCCAGCCGGTTTATTACAAATAATGTGTACGACAAATGCCATACTGCTTTCCCAAAAGTACATTACGTTGATCATAACGGCGGTGACGGACGTGAAAAGGCAACCTTCGTGGAAAATGCGATTCCTTATTCGGTAGATAACGGAAAGGTGGCCACGGGACTGGCTTCCTGTGTGGTCAATGCGGATTATATAATCGACCTTGCCCTGATGAAAGGTCATGTCAGCCAGGGAGTCACCCTCTGTGCCAAGAATTTCTTCGGATGCACCAGCATAGAAGACGACTGGCGTAAGAATGCCCACTCCGGCTGGTTTTAGCCAGAACCGGGAAGGCCTTCATACCTATTCTGTTTATGCAGATTACATGGGACATAAAGATCTCGGTGCAAAAACCATGTTGTTCCTTATCGATGGCATTTATGGCAATAAGTTTGTGGATAAGGTACCTGCCTTTAAATGGCGGCTTGCACCTTTCAATAATAATTGGCCCAATAGCCTGTTTGCTTCACAGGATGGCGTTGCGATCGATGCCGTGGTACTTGACTTTATTATTGCCGAATGGCCGGATGCCCCGGATATGATGTACAGCGACTATTCCGTAAATGAAAGTGCATTAGCCGGTAATCCTCCGTCAGGAACAGTCTATGATCCGGAACGCGACGGAACCAGGTTAACCAGTCTGGGAACCGCTGAACACTGGAATGATCCAGCCGGGAAGAAATACAGCCGAAACCTCGGTAAAAACGAAGGCATTGAACTGGTTCTTCTCGAAATAAAATGACATATAGCAAGAATAGTTGCATGGAACGGACTTTTCAACTCCTGCTGTTTTTCATAATTCTTACGTCGGATATTCACGCCCAGGCAGTTCATGACACCCTGGTAAAGCATACTTTCGCCTGCACCGACTATACACAGGGAATAGTCTGCATTATTTCAGATGAAGGAAAAATGCTGTGGCAATATCCGGCTGAAAATTGCAATGACCTCTGGGTTTTACCCAACGGAAACCTTCTATTTAATACGGGCAAGGGAGTGAAGGAGGTAACACACGATAAAAAGGTGGTATTTGAATACGAGTCGAAAAGCGAGATATATGCATGCCAGCGATTAGCCAACGGAAACACTTTTGTGGGTGAATGCAATTCAGGGCAATTGCTTGAAATTACTTCCGCCGGAGAAATAGTGAAAAGAATTAAACTTTTGCCCGATAGCGTGGATGGCGGTCATGGCTTTATGCGCAATGCCCGGAAACTTGACAACGGAAATTACCTGGTGGCACATTATGGCCTGGATAAGGTTTGTGAATATGATCCTGAAGGTCGCCTTGTCCGGGAAATACCTGTTACAGGAGGACCACATTCTGTCATTCGTCTTCCGGACGGCAACACCTTGATTGCCTGTTCCGATCATAATGGGGATCCCGGGATCGTTGAAATTGATAAATCAGGGACCATCGTCTGGCAAATTACAAAGAATGAGTTACCGGGAATCGGGCTGAAGTTCATGACCGGGATGGAAATCCTGCCAAACGGGAATATGGTATTCACCAACTGGCTTGGTCATAATCAATTCGGAACAGCCCCCCATGCCTTTGAAATTACCCGTGATAAAAAGGTTGTGTGGATGTATGATGACCATTCTTTGCTTAAAACAATGTCAAATATCCAGGTTCTGGATGCAGAAGGAAATCCGCTAAAAGGAAATGTTCTGCATTGATCTGTTTTAATACTATTACAATAATGAAAACATTGGTATTATTTTTAGCTATGATGCTGTTTGCAAGTCAGTCATTCCCGCAAAATCCGGCTGCCGGGAACGGCCAGGTATCAGGGCAGCCATATCCCCAGTTGATCAATGTCGGTGGACGAAATACCACGTCTCTTGACGGGTTTTGGAAAACCATCGTGGATCCCTATGAAAACGGGTATTATGACTACCGTCGGAAACCCATTGCCAATAGCTTCGGAAAAGATAAGGACATAATAGATAAAAGTGTGCTTCAGGAATACAATTTTGCGACAGACAAATCACTTTCCGTGCCGGGTGACTGGAATACACAAAGGCCTGAATTATACTATTATGAGGGAACAGTCTGGTACAGGAAAAGATTCGAATACAGCCCCACCGAAGGAAAGCGCCAGTTCCTTCATTTCGGTGCGGTAAATTATGAAGCCATCGTATTTTTAAACGGAAAAGAAATTGGTAAACATATAGGCGGATTTACGCCGTTCAATTTCGAAGTGACCGGATTGATAAAAGCCGGTGAAAATTCAGTGGTGGTAAAAGTAGATAATAAGCGATTGTTGGAAGGTGTACCAACGATCAACACAGATTGGTGGAATTATGGAGGAATCACCCGCCAGGTTAACCTGATCGAAACACCTGCAACCATGATCCGGGATTATTTTGTTCAATTGAAAAAGGGGGATAAAAACAGCATAAGCGGATGGGTTCAACTGGATGGAAAACAGGCCGCCCAAAAAGTGCTTATCGAAATCCCTGAATTGAAGATCAGAAAGGAAGTGATAACCGACGAAAATGGATATGTGACATTTGAGATGAATGCATGCTCCGGTTTACTGGAGTCCTGAAAACCCAAAACTTATATACGGTCACGATTACATCAGAAAGCGACAAAATTTCCGATGAGATTGGATTCAGGACAATTGAAACCAGAGGGACAAAGATCCTGCTCAATGGCAAGGAAATTTTCTGCCGGGGTGTCTGCATTCATGAGGAAGCAGCCTTCCGCAATGGCCGGGCCTGGTCGTCAGAAGAGGCCGCCATACTTGCTGGGTTGGGCCAAAGAAATGGGATGCAATTTTGTACGGCTGGCTCATTATCCGCACAACGAACAAATGATCCGCCAGGCTGAAAAAATGGGAATCATGGTGTGGTCAGAAATACCGGTGTACTGGACCATTCAATGGAGTAATCCCGCAACCTATCAAAATGCTGAAAATCAGCTTACCGATATGATCACCCGTGATAAAAACAGGGCCAATATCATCATCTGGTCAATTGCCAATGAAACACCGCAAAGTCCGGAGCGGCTTGATTTTTTGACTCGTCTGGCTGCAAAGGCCCGAAGCCTGGACAATACAAGATTTGTAACTGCCGCCCTGGAAAAGGAAGAAATAAAACCGGGGCTTATGACGGTTGACGATCCGTTGGGAAAGCTGTTTGATATTATCAGTTTCAATCGAGTATGTAGGCTGGTACGATGGTTTACCCGAAAAATGTGACCGGGTGGAGTGGACATTTTCTGAGGAAAAGCCGGTTATTATCAGTGAATTCGGCGGGGAATGCGTGTATGGTTTGCGTGGTTCAAAAACCGACCGGTTCACGGAAGATTACCAGGAAGATTTGTATATACGCAGTGTAAATATGCTGAAGAGAATTCCGGGACTGGCAGGAACCACCCCGTGGATTCTCAAGGATTTCAGGTCCCCGCGCCGCCAGCTTCCGGGCATGCAGGATGATTTCAACCGCAAGGGGCTGGTATCCGATAAGGGACAAAAGAAAAGAGCCTTTTTCATAATGCAAAAATGGTACCGTGACACCCCGTCGGGGTGGTAGGGGGGGGACCCCGTCGGGGTGGTCATAATGTATATCCAATTCCAACATTAATATTGAAACCGGGGAAAGGTTCAATATTGCTTGTAATGGCCTGTACAACCTGTGAAAAAACGGAAACCGGGAAATTTCTTACGGAAAAGGCAACTCTTGGAGCCACGAAAAATCCGTCACTTTCACCCGTCATAATTAATGTAGAACAGCTGCAGGGCAGCCGTGCACAGTATATGTTTTCCTATGCGCCATGTCGGTCTTTTCCAACACTGCACTCAGAAAATGACCTTTTAGCGACCACTCTTCCTGGCCCCTGTCATTCCAGTATTGTGCCAGAAGCGACATATTATGGGCAAACCTGAAAGTCGCTGCCAGTTCAAAGGCAAAGTAACGTCCACACCTGATAAAGATCTTCCTCCTGGTATTTCTGTACGATATTTGCTGCAATAGGTACTGATGTTCATTCCTGTCCGCAATTCAAATTTAGGCTTGCTGATCAGCTTTACATGCAACCAGTTATCAATAAACCAGGGGTGCCCATCGAGGCTATAAGCCAGTGTCGGATCATAACTGAACCAGCCCTTTGCCAACGGATACAGAAGCCATCAGGGCAGGCTTTCCGAGCGAAAATGCAGGTACCGATGAGATCCCATTGCTGTTCAGGCTGAAGGTTGCCCCCGCCTGCAGTTTTTTTGACTTCGTACTGTCTGCATTTTGCAGCGCAAAAGAATTGGCAGAAATGAGGATGAAAGACAGATAGTAAGATGATTCCTGATAACTTTTTAACATAGTATTTTGCCTTGTTCAGAATGAATACCGGAGATACGAGTGCAATATAACAAAGAAATTTCTAAATGAATTACCGGTAAAAATTTCTATCTTAGAATAGGAACTTCAGTATCATCATTAAAACGCAATAATCATGACCACTTCACGTCGCAATTTCATCAGGCAATCCCTTGTCGGGGCCGGAACTATCATGGCGGCTTCCTCCTTCAGATCATTTGGAAACATGGAACCGGATATTCAGATCTCACTGGCTGAATGGTCCTTTCACAGGGCTCTTCAATCGGGTAAAATGGATCATCTTGATTTTCCCGCCAGGGCAAAAAATGAATTCGGCATATCGGCTGTGGAATATGTAAACGGGTTTTTTGGCGGTAAAAAGATGGATTTCAAGGCAGCCGCAAAAAATCAGCCCTACCTCAACGAATTATTGAAAAGAAGTCAGGATGCCGGCGTGGTCAATCATTTGCTGATGTGTGACGATGAGGGTCCCCTGTCATTCCCGGCAAAAAAGAACGGATGGAATCGGTGGATAATCATAAAAAATGGCTCGATGTTGCAAAGTTCCTCAAATGCCGAACCATCAGGGTGAACCTCCATGGAGAAGGAACACCGGACGACCGCAAAAATGCATCGGTGGATTCCCTGAGCCGCCTGGGTGAATTTGCAAAACCAATGAATCTGAATGTGGTGGTTGAAAATCATGGCAGCGTTACTTCCAATGGAGACTGGCTTACAGACGTCATGAAACAGGTTAATATGGAAAATGTGGGGCTGCTTCCGGATTTTGGAAACTTTCTGCATTACCCATCCCTGGGGAACGATCCAGGATGGATGTGATGAAAAATACGATATCTATAAGGGAATACAGCAAATGCTGCCGTTTGCCAAAGGAGTCAGTGCCAAGACCTACGATTTTGACGGAAACGGGGAACAGCCGTTGCTCGACTATAAAAGACTGATTGGCCTTGTTAAAGCTTCCGGATTTAAGGGATATATCGGTGTTGAATTTGAAGGAATTAATCAACCGGAAGAAGAGGGTGTCCGAAACACCCAGAATACTTCTGAAAAAATATCTGTAATCAAAATTCCCTCAACAAATACGGGCATTTGAGATGGCTATGGCATAACTTTGGATTAACTTTAAATCCAACTTGTTATGAGAAAAATTCTATACTCCTACTTTATTTGGCCCTTTTATTAGGTGATTTGCATGCACAGATCATCTAAGGAACATGCCTTTGATGACCAGACATCTGTAAATATACAGATTGTGAGGCTTGAAAATTCCGGCCAGAAAACCTGCGTGGTCAACGCGGTGGATAGCGTAAATTACCAGTGCATATTTTATAATTTCGATTATTCGGAATACAAGACGGTTACTATGGAACTCGACCATATGATCGCTATTACAGATTTCAGTTCACCCAGGCTGGAGGTCAATTACATTTCAGAAAATACTTTTGATCTGGATAATGATATTGACATTCTTTGCCAGTTTTCCTATTACAACAGTAACAATGACCTGTATGCCCAGGTGATTGTTTTCAATGAAAACGGCAGTGTATTGTTTGCCACGGATATTGACAATTCAAATGCCTTCCTTATCAATTCTTCCATTGCGAACGGATCCATTCTTCCTTCACTTGATCAATACAAATGAAGGAACTAAAATGATCCTGGATGCCTATTACATTAATGACGGAAAATACAGCTTCGATGTGTACAGCCTGCCAGGTTCGGTTCCCACCAATCTGAAAAGTGCAGGCACCGAATCCGACAATTATCTGAATGCATTTCCGGTTCCGGCCAGTGAATTTGTGAACATGGATTATAAACTGGCAGGAGATCAGAATTCCGGTGAAATTGAAGTGATTGATCAACAGGGAAGGACGGTACAGAGGATCAGGGTTGACAAAAACCAGGGGGTCACTCCGAATGCCGGTTAAAAATTACGCAACGGCATTTACTTTTACAGGTTAATTCCAAAAGAGGGGTATCCCAGAACGGCCAAGGTGCTGATTGTAAATTAGGATCAAAACAATTCACAGGCTCAGCTTACCACAATCTGGTCGATGTATCTCATCACAATTTCAACACCATATTTCCGAAATGCATCCATGACGCCCAGATAGGCAGTAACAAACCGTTCCGATTTTGCCAGGTCACCAAACAGGGTCTCGGTGTTTATGAATGCCAGGGGATCCTGTTTTAACTGAAGCAAGTGCATTCTTCTGCAACAGATCTTTCATGCTATCCTGAACCTCGTAAGTATGTCCGGGTGTACCTGCCAGTTCCAGGTACCTGCACCAGGCAGCAACAATGGCAGCAGTGCGCTTGATCGGTCACCGCCGCTTTCCAGATTTTCCCTGATGGTGGGCAAAACGAACTTGGGAATCTTGGCCGAGCTTTCGAGGCATATCCTGGAGAGATTGTCTTTTATATAGGGATTTCCAAACCGTTGAATGAGATTATCCTTGTATTTGGCCAGATCAATTCCTTCAACCGTTCCCAGAACCGGCGTGACGTCCTTATCCATAAAGCTGCGCAGGAAATCCGCTATCAGAGGCACATTGACTGCTTCATCCACCGTGTTGCAGTCTGACAAAGTACCCAGAAATCCCAGCAGGGAATGACCGGCATTAAGCAACCGTATTTTCATCTTTTCATAGGGAGCCACATCCTTCACAAACTGGGCCCCGACAGTTTCCCACGATGGCCTTCCGTTGGCATAATTATCCTCGATCACCCACTGTATATAGGGCTCACAAACAACGGGACAAGCATCATCAATTGAAAAAACAGCCTTCAGGTTTTCTTTGTCCTTAAGGGTAATTACCGGTGTGATCCGGTCCACCATGCTGTTGGGAAAAGCTATTTCCTTTTTGATCCAGTCCGCCATGCGCGGTTCTGCTTCTTTCACATAGGCCAGCAGCATCCGTTTAACACATCCCCGTTATGGGGTAATATTGTCGCACGATTGAATGGTTAATCCTTTTAGACCCCTGTCCATTCTCCGCTTAAGTGCCCGGGTCAGGTATCCGAATACTGTTTTCGGGTTTTCAGGATTTTTCAGATCCGTTTGAACAGAGGGTTCATTGATCAGGAATTCCCCGGTTGCCGAATCAAAATTATATCCGCCTTCAGTGATGGTGAGGGTAATGATCTTAATATCAGGATCTGCCATTTTTTCAATGACAGCCTCCGGATCATCAGGAGCATAAAGGCATTCAATTAGTGAACCGATCACCCTGGCAGTAAGTATCCCATCCGGTTCAGTGATCATTACGGTATACAGACCATCCTGCTGAGACAAGCCCGTCGATTATCCTGCGATCGGAATCAAGCAGTCCAATGCCGCATATTCCCCATTCCCTTGTTCGCGGGATTCCGCAGAAGCATATCCGTATAATAGAGCCTGGTGAGCCCTGTGAAAAGCTCCAACCCCGATATGTACAATTCCTGTTTTTAATAACCGACCGGTCATATTCCGGTAACGTTGCCTCCCCTGGAATAAGGGGAAGGTTTTTCGAATTCAATTTGAATAACTGTGGCATAATAACGCAATTTAATGATAAAATTAATCGCTGTTTCTTTCAAAACGCTGCAATAACATGGCAATTATAATGATGACACCCTTGATCACCTGCTGTGAATAAGCCGGAATGATGAGCAGATTCATGATGTTGCCGATCATTCCAAGGATCAATACACCCAGCAATGTATTGAAAGCAGTGCCCTTGCCACCGCTTAAACTGGCACCACCGATTACAACAGTGGCAATAACATCCAGTTCCATACCGTTTCCCATCACGGGTGAACCCACTGCAGTCCGCGCCGTAGTAATAATTCCCGCAACGGCCGCAAGTAATCCCGAGATGGCGTAAACACTAAATTTATAAACCGAAACCTTTATTCCCGATAAACGAACGGCCTCTTCATTACTGCCAATCGCTATAATTATCCTGCCAAAAACATTATATTTCAGTAAAACAGCTGTGAAAGCAAAAGTAAGAAGAAAAAGCAATGCAGGTTCCGGAAAACCCAAAAAACTACCGCTGCCAAAATTAGTTAGCGAATTGGCATTATCTGCAACCAGTATTGGCGCACCTTTTGAGAAAATAAAACCCAGTCCGCGAACAATCGACATCAGGGCCAGCGTGGCGATAAAGGGGGCAATTTTATGATATGAAACCAGGTAACCCGACAGGCTGCCGACTGCCAGGCCGCATGCAAGTGATGCGGAAATCGCCAGTGGAACAGGCATGGTTTGAGTAAACATGGCGGATAAAACGCCGGTCATTGCCACAACGGATCCAACAGAAAGGTCAATTCCACCGGTGAGGATCACCATCAGCATACCCATACTTATAATTCCAACGGGGGTGACCTGTCGTATGAGATTAAATAAATTGGCACCGGTAAAAAATACGTCCGATATCAGTGCCGAAACCAGGAGCATGATAAGAAAAATGAACACTGTATTGTACCGGAGTATAAACTGCAAAAGTCTCTTAAGCTTGCTTTTCATTTCCTGCCTGTTTTTATGCGCCTATGGACAGGCGCAGAATATCCTTTTCTGAAAAATCCTTTTTTTCAAGTTCTCCCTGCACCCTGCCTTTCCGCATCACGATGATCCGGTCGCAGATGCCCATTAATTCCGAAGACTCCGAGGAAACCAGGATAATGGCAACTCCTTTATCGGAAAGATCCTTGAGAATAGTATAGATTTCAATTTTGGCGCCTACATCCACACCCCTTGTAGGCTCATCTACAATGAGCACCCGGCAATCACGATTCAGCCATTTGGCCAGGGCAACTTTCTGCTGATTTCCGCCACTCAGTTTATATACTTCCTGGTTTTCATCCTTTGTCCTGATACCCAGTTTTTTGATCAGTCCGGTTACTCTGTCACGCTCTTTTTTTCCACTTATAAAACCCAGCACATTGGCAATTCCTTTAAAATTGGTCAGGCTGATATTGTGTTTGATGGTTAATGGAAGGATTACGCCATGCCGCTTTCGGTCTTCAGGAACCATACCGATACCGAGATTTACTGCATTTCGTGGGGTTCCGATAATGACTTCCCCTCCTGCCAGGAACAATCTTCCCTCGTTCCGGGGATCTGCTGCAAAAATAGCCCTTACAGTTTCGGTACGGCCACTGCCAACCAGTCCGGCGATACCCAGTATCTCCCCTGCCCTTAACGAGATGGATACATCATTTACCCTGTTCCCAGCCCGGATACCGGATGCCCTGAACAATTCATCTCCCTTCACCGGATTACGGACAGGATACATGGTATCAGGGGTTCTTCCCAGCATTAGCCGGATAATCGCATTCCGGTCTGTTTCAGAAACCAGTAAACTATCACTCGAAGTTCCGTCTTTAAGAACGGTCACCCTGTCAGCAATCCGGAATATTTCATCCAGGTGATGGGAGATATAAATAATGGTAACACCTTCCTTCTTTAACCGGCCCAGTATGTCAAATAATTTTTGAGTTTCCTGCGGACCGAGGACTGCCGAGGGTTCATCAAGAATGAGAATTTTCACTTTTTCTGAAAGGGCTTTGGCAATTTCAACGATTTGCTGCTGCGCAATACTAAGATTTCCTGCCTGAAGGGAAGGATTAATATCAAAGCCAATATTCCCGATTATTCTGGCTGCCTCGCTGTTTAGTTTTCGCCACCGCATCCACATTCCTGAGGATCCCAGGGTATTCAGAAAAACATTTTCGGCCACGGAAAGGTCAGGCACAAGTGAGAATTCCTGGTAAATGATGCCAATTCCTTGTTCCCTGCTGTCATGTGTGTTCCTGAAGTGCACTTCGGTGCCATCAATAAGGATCCTGCCGCTATCCTTCCTATAGGCCCCTGACAAAATTTTCATCAGGGTGGATTTTCCTGCACCGTTTTCACCGATCAGCGCATGGATCTCTCCCGGTAATACCCTTAATGTAACCGACTTCAATGCTGCAATACCGCCAAATGCTTTTGTAATGTTTACTAATTCTACACGGTTTACCATAGGATCATTTCCCAATCGGTTTAAAAAATGGCGTTTGCATCGTAAAACTTGTCCACGTTGTCTTTGGTTATCAATACCGCCGGGGTAAATATTACCTTATCGATTTGTTTTTCCCCGTTCAGATATTTTACAACAGCCTCCATAACAAGCCGGGCCAGTTCTTTGGGACTGTTCAATGCAGTAGCTCCAAATTTTCCCTGCCGGATGAGTTCATATGCTTCCTTTTGCCCGTCAAAACCCACCACAGTGATATTTGCCGATTTCCCTGCCTCGTTAATTGCCTTCAGGGCACCCATAGCCATGGCGTCATTTTCCGCCACCAGAAGGTCAATATCCGGATTGGCCACCAGGATGTCTTCCATGGCTTTCAATCCCCCGTTATTTGTCCAGTTACCCCATCCCTGGGAAACAATGGTAAGATCCACACTTCCTTTTGTCATCAGCTGAGCCTCGGAGAAGCCACGGATGAAACCAAGCCTTTTTTCCCTTCCGATTGGATTTCCCTGGCTGCCACTGATCAGGGCTGCCTTTACCTTTGTCTTACCAAGTTTCTTTACGGCCCATTCCCCAACGAGTTCCCCATTGCCCTGGTTGTTTGCCTGGATTGAAGTAATGTATTGAGCAGCGGGGTCAATATAACTGTCGAGGATGAAAACAGGGATCCCTGATTTTACAGCAGCATTTACGGCAGGAACGAGGGCCTTATGGTCGAGGGGATTCAGAATTAATACATTTACTCCGGATGCGATCAGATCCTCTATAGAAGTGATCTGCCGGACAATATCATCCTGACCATCGGCGGCAGCGAACTGCATTCCATAATCCTCTGTATATTTCTTCACATATTCAGACAATACCACATAAAAAGGTGCATTGAGCGAAGGAGTGCAATAGCCCACCTTTGTTCCGGAAAGATCAATTTTGCTCTGAACAAGGGTTGTATCCCTGATTTGCTGACCCGTTTGGTTATTCCGGGGTTTGGGCTGACAGGACCAAAGGCCGGGAAGAGAAATAAGGAGGAAAAGAAGTATCTTCTGCTTGAATAAATACATACCCTGACATTTAGAAGGTGAATACTCTTCTAAATGTATCAAGATTTTGGTGATTTTACAACCGGGGAAAACCGCTTTCAAAAAACTTGGAGCTGTGATAATAAATTGTTAAATTTGTTAGTATGCACGCCAGTTTATAAAAAATCCTCCCATATATTTTTAACTTCTATTTCAATGAAAAACAAAACGTACAAAAAAAAATCAACCGGTTTATCCCGCCGGGAATTTGTTGGAATGTCAGCTGTGGGAGCTGCCGGGTTTACGATACTGCCCAGCTTTACAATCAGCGGACTCGGGCATGTTGCGCCAAGTGACAAGTTGTACATTGCTGCTGTAGGATGCGGGGGTGAAGGAGCAAGCGACATCGATCATTATGCCAGTGCTCCGAAAAAAAATGCAGAAGTTGCCTTTTTATGTGATGTGGATGACAGGCAGGCAGCACCAAAAATCAAGCAATTTCCAAAGGCTAAATTTTATCACGACTGGCGTGAGCTTTTCGAAAAAGAAAGCAAGAATTTCGATGCGGTTTCGGTGGCAATTCCCGATCATAATCATGCCATTGTGGGATTGAGTGCGATGCAGCTCAAAAAGCATTTGTATCTTCAAAAACCCTTGTCACACGATATTTATGAAACGCGTATCCTTACCCAGGCAGCCAAAAAGTACGGGGTAGTTACCCAGATGGGTGACCAGGGAGCTTCCTGTGATGGAATGCGAACGCTTCGTGAATGGATCGAAGCCGGTGTACTGGGTGATATTGAAAGCGTTTATTGCTGGACGGATCGTCCGGTATGGCCACAGGGAATATGCCTGGCCAACCGTGCATCCGAAGGTGCCCAAGGAACTTAATTGGGATTTGTGGCTTGGCACAGCTCCTGGATACAGAATATATCGACAACCTGGTACCCTTTAACTGGCGGGGATGGTGGCGTTTTGGAACAGGAGCCCTCGGCGATATGGGTTGTCATATCATGGGACCTCCCTTTAAGCTTCTCGGAGTTGGGTTATCCGACCAATGTTACCTGCAGCGCAAGCACAGTATACAATGGAATATTTACAGAGGCCGAATATCCTGAAAGCGGCCCTGTTTCCTCATCCATACGCTTTAATTACACCCTGAAGGACGGAAGGGAATCTGAAATTATACTGGATGGACGGCGGCATTACCCCTGAACGTCCTGCCGAACTGGAACCCGGTAAAAATATGAATGACGTTATGGCTGACTGGCCGGGATTGAATGATTACGAGGGAGGAACTCTCTTCATTGGCACCAAGGGAAAAGCAGCCTGCGGATGGGGTGGAAGAAACCCGATTCTGTTACCGTTATCCCTGAACAACGTGATTAATGTACCCAAAAAGTATGCCCGGGTAGAAGGGGATATGGATGGACATTGGTGGCAGTGGGTAGATGCATGCATTGCCGGTTATGGCAAAATGGAGGTCGACTCCCCGTTTGAGGGATATGCCGGTCCCCTGACTGAAACGGTTCTAATGGGAAACCTCCTCCTCCGGAGTTTCAATATAAGGGAAAAAATAAAAAGAAAAGATCCCTGTTTACGGTGAAATGGAGGGCCTTGTATACCCCGGCCGCTATATTGATTATCAGTGGGATGGCGAGAATATGCGGATAACAAACTTTGAACCGGCCAACCAGTTTGTGAAAAGGGAGTACAGAAAAGGATGGGGTGAATTGAAGCTCTAACCTTCCCATACTCATGAGGATACTTATTCCCTGTTTGCTTTTACTGGCCTCATGTTCTGCAATTCATGAGACTTCCGATAAAATAGAGGAATCGCATTATGCTTTGTATAAACAAAAGGTTCTTATGGTGCATTCGCTGAAGGCAAAAAAGGTGATCTTCACCAATCCGGCCAATACCCGCTATTATTTTCTCAAAGGAAAACAATATGCCGGAAGATGGGCCCCGGGGGATACATTCGTCATTGAGGATAACCTGGAGGATTTTTACAAGCTCAAGTATTTACAAAAACATCAATCCATATAATAAGTACAAATGAAATTATTTTATACTTTACTTGACTTTATTTATCCCTGCCTGAGCCTTAGGAATCGGCAATGCCCAAACCGGTACTTCTCATTCCCGTCAGAACCGATAATTCCGAATTGATATTCAGGGTGGGTGACAGATGGCAGGCTTTACCAGGCTTATTTTGGCGCCACGGCTTACCACAATGACTGATTCCGCCCTGATCCGGCCTTCCGAGCACCTGGCCTATGTTACGTCCGGTACAGATAATCTTTTTTCACCGGCCATCCGTATTACGCATAATGATGGAAATCCTTCGCTTGAATTGAAATATGTAAGCCACCAGGTGGAAAAGCAGGGTGAAGATATTACCCTTACCCATATCCGGATGAAAGATCCGCAGTACCCGGTGGAAGTCATCCTGCATTTTAAAGCCTACGCAAAGGAAAATGTAATGGAACAATGGACTGAGATCGTCCATCAGGAAGCCAAACCCGTTACCCTGTTCAATTATGCCTCATCGATGCTTCATTTTGATGCAGGCCATTACTGGCTTACACAGTTTCATGGCGACTGGGCAGAGGAAATGAAAATGCAGGAAAATGAACTGAGCAGCGGCATCAAGATCATTGACTCCAAACTTGGAACAAGGGCACATATGTATCAGACTCCTGTATTCTTTCTGTCGCTGAATAAAAAATCAGATGAAAATTCAGGTGAACTCATTGCAGGAACACTTGGCTGGTCGGGTAATTTTCAGTTTCTGTTTGAGATCGATGAAAAGAATTCCCTGCGGGTTATTTCGGGAATTAATCCGTTTGCATCGGAATATATACTGCAGCCCGGTAAACCGTTTATAACTCCTTCTTTTATTTTTACGTATTCAGACAACGGAAAAGGACAGGCCAGCCGGAACCTGCATAAATGGGCAGTAAATTATGGCATACTGGATGGCAACAAACCCCGGCTTACCTTGCTGAACAACTGGGAAACCACTTTTTTTGATTTTGATGAAAACAAACTCACCGGTTTGTTCGATGATACAAAAAAAATGGGATTGGATTTATTTCTTCTCGATGACGGCTGGTTTGCAAACAAATATCCGCGAAATGATGACCGGGCAGGATTGGGCGACTGGCAGGAGAATAAGGCCAAATTGCCCGATGGAATCGGATTTCTTACAAAGGAAGCTGAAAAACGAAATGTGAAATTCGGAATCTGGATAGAACCTGAAATGGTCAATCCAAAAAGTGAATTGTATGAAACCCATCCAGACTGGATTTTAAAACTGCCAAACCGGCCTGAAAATTATTACCGGAATCAGCTTGTTCTTGATCTTACCAATCCCGAAGTACAGGAATTTGTGTACCAGGTTGTGAACGGTTTGCTTACCAAATATCCGGGAATCGGATTCTTTAAATGGGATTGTAACCGGCTGATGACCAATACCTATTCGCCCTATCTTAAAGAACCAGCAATCACATCTGTATGTCGATTATGTAATGGGTCTGTACAAGGTGCTTGACCGTCTGCGTCTGAAATACCCGCATATTCCCATGATGCTTTGCTCAGGAGGCGGCGGACGGGTTGATTACGGCGCTCTACGATATTTTACCGAATTCTGGGCCAGCGACGATACCGATCCTGTGGAAAGGGTATATATTCAATGGGGATATTCTAATTTCTTCCCGGCAATCGCAGTTTGTAACCATGTTACTTCCTGGGGCAAACAATCCCTGAAATTCAGCACGGATGTTGCCATGATGGGCAAACTGGGATATGATCTCCAGGTGAAAGGACTTGACTGAACAGGAACTTGAAATTCAGTCAGCAGGCAATAGCCAATTATAAACGGCTCAGTGATGTGATCTGGCATGGCGATCTGTACAGGCTGATCTCACCATATGAAGAAAACAGGGCTGTTCTGATGTATGTAAATCCGGATAAATCAAAGGCCGTCCTGTTTTCATATACCTTGAATTCCCGTTTCGGGGAAACATTTAACAAGGTGAGGCTGCAGGGACTTGATGCCGAAAAGAAATATCTCGGTTAAAGGAGATTAATCTTTTCGCGGGTATACCCAATTCAATTCCCACAGAAGGAATTACCTGCACAGGGGAATACCTTATGAAAGTAGGAATACCTGTTTCATCAAACCAGGCACTGACCAGTTCGGTATTGGAGATTACGGCTTTATAGACTCTGGTTCCCTCAAAGCTCGCGAATCTGGAAGATATTTATATCGCGCAAAGACGCAAGGACGCAAAGTAAAATTCTATTTGCGGCTTTGCGGCTTTGCGGCTTTGCGAGAAAAACAATAAAATCTGCGAGATCTGCGAGATCTGCGGGAGATTTTTATTTAGCCGTTTTATAGCTGATTGACATACCGGCACCGCGGTTATCCACCATGGTTTTATAGTTGGGAAGATTGCTGATATACTTGTAAAATTCCCGGGCACCTGACATTTCAATATTGTGGGCTGTAAAACATCCGCCCACAACCAGCCGGGGATCAAGTGCCTTAAAATAGTTGGTATACCAGTCTTTATCTGCATCACTGAAAACAAAGTCGATCGGTTCATTCAGCTTCGCCACAAGTTCATGGGCGTCACCCAGCCTGGCATCGATGTAATTCGACAAGCCTGCTTTTTCGAAATTGGACAGGGCTTCCTTGTACCGCCGCTCATCAATTTCAAATGTGATCAGCTTGCCACCGGTCTTGCTCAGTGCCCAGGCTATCCATATACTGGAGTGACCTGTGGAGGTTCCGATTTCGACGGCACTCTTGTACTTGTTTTCCATGATAATATCATACAGTAATTTTCCGTCTGTCGCAGGCACATTCATATCCCGCCACATGCTGGACTGCTTTTTAAGAAAGTCGTTTACTCTTTTGTCGAGTTCGCTTTCAGCCGTTTTCGTCTGCGCCCATGTGTGGGTATTCACAAAAAGGAGGCTGACTGTCATGAGTAGCGATAAATAAATGCTTTTACCTGCTTTCATAACCCTTTATATTTAAGGTTAAAATTAGTCCTGAAGATTTAATACCTGGTATTCAAATATCAAAAATAAACCTTTTTCGCCGATTATCCATTTTCGTACACCTCGTGTATTGAAAGCGTACACTCCTGGTATTGTAACATGATGTACAAATATAGTCATATCATTTTGAAATTTAAACACATATATTCGATGGCATGAATATTGGTTAAGTTCATTGGACATATTCTTTTTTCAAAAATATCTGGTGATGTTTACCAGTTTTTTCAAGGTTGCCTTCAGGATATTGGTGCGGGACAAATTGAATACTCTGATCAATATCTTCGGTCTGGCCATTGGCCTGGCCTTTAGTATCATTATATTCCTTTATGTTTACCAGGAAACAAGTTATGATCGTTTTCACAGGGATGCAGATCGGATCTTCCGGGTGGGTATCAAAGGAAAAATATCTGACAACCGTTTCAATCATGCTGTAACTCCGGCGCCCCTTGCAGAGGCATTAAAACATGAGATACCGGGTGTTGAGAATTCCGTCCGTGTTGCACGCTTTGGTGCCTGGCTGGTTCGCCGGGGAGATGTGCGAAATAATGAGGATAATATCATATTTGCCGATCGTTCTTTTTTCTCTGTGTTTTCATTTCCTCTGTTGAGCGGAAATGCCGATGATGTATTAAGTAAGCCCAACAGCATTGTATTGAGCCGTTCCAAGGCATTCACCTATTTTGGAAATGATGACCCGGTTGGCAAGTTATTGCGAATTGAAAATGACTCTACCTATTACCGTGTAACCGGTGTTATGGAAGATGTTCCGGAGAATTCACACATGCATTTTGATATGGTTGGCTCATTATCAACCTTTGGCAAAATGCTGCATGATGAGCGTTGGGTGATCAATTACCTGTATACTTATTTCAGGGCCATACCCGGTTTTTCAATTGATACGCTGACTGCATCCGTGCAGGCTCTGATCCCGAAATATGTTTTACCCGATTATCGTAAATTTCTGGGTCATGGATCCCCAAACTGCGAGTAACAGTAACGACAGCTATAATTTTATTATTCAGCCAATCACGGATATTCATCTCCGATCAACATTCACAGGCGAATATGAACCGGTTGGCAATATTTTATATGTATATCTGTTTACAGCACTCGCTATAATTATCCTTGTGCTTTCATGTGTTAATTTTATCAGCCTTACCACCGCCCGCTCTACCGATCGGGCCAGGGAGGTAAGTATCCGCAAAATTGCCGGTTCAGAAAAGAACATTCTCATCCGGCAGTTTCTGATTGAATCCTCTGTGCTTGCCTTTCTTTCAATGTCACTGGCCTTGTTTATCACCGAACTTTGCCTTCCTGCCTTCAACCATTACATGGAACTTGATCTCAAATTATCACAACTTCTGAATTCATCCGGTGCTTTATTGATGATCGGTCTGATCCTCATCATTGGTATTTTTTCGGGACTTTATCCGGCGCTTCGTTTATCTTCCTTCGAACCCCTGGATGTGCTGCAGAACCACCGGCGCAAATATTCCGGAAGAACTTATTTCAGGTCAGGACTGGTTCTGTTTCAGCTTTTTATCACCATCGGTGTTATAACGATGACAGGTATAGTGATGGGTCAGTACAAATACCTGATCCATAAAGACCTTGGTTTTGACAAGGAAAATCTGCTGATTATCAGGCGGCCTGACGGACTTAAAAATCAGCTCGAAGAATACAAAAAACAGATCAGCCGGTATCCGGGTGTCATTTCAGTTACAAACAGTACCAGTATACCCGGAAGCATCTTTCCCAGAATTCCCTATTATCTTGAGGGTAAATCTGTTACCCGGAATTATGCCGCTTCACATATTTTTATCAGTTTTGGCTTTGACTCAACCTATCAACTCAGCTTAACCTCAGGCCGGTTTTTTGAAAAAATCCATCCTGAGGATTCGACTGCCTGCGTGATAAATGAATCCATGGCCCGCATGCTTGGGGAACAGGATGTGGTTGGAAAGAATCTGGTTCAATTGGCTGCCACTGCCCTGGAAAAGACACAATTACAGGATTATCGGAATTGTAAAGGATTTTAATTATGAGGTGCTTGAAAATCCGGTAGCCCCAATGGTAATGGTCCTTATGCCGGGTAACCTTGAAGGATATCTCTCTGTAAGACTTCGTGCCGGTGATCCGGCCCCGGCTATTCAAAGTTTAAAATCAACCTGGGAAAAATATACCACTGCTTACCCGTTTGTTTCCTTTTTCCTCGATCATGACCTGCAAAACAGGTATAACCGGGTGAGGGAAACAGGACGTATTTTCTCGGTTTTATCCATCGTGGCCATGCTCATTGCCTGTCTGGGTTTATTCGGACTGGTTTCATATGCCTACAGCCGGCGTGGATTTGAAATGGGAATAAGAAAGGCAATGGGCGCGGATCCGGGAACTATAATACTTTTCGAAGTTCGCAGCATTATTCTGTTGCTGCTGGTTTCATCAATCCTTGCCTGGATTGGAGTATATTTCCTGGTAAATTCATGGCTTTCAGGCTATGCCTATAAGATCAGCCTGAATGCATTCTATTTCTTTATCCCGTTTACAGCGGTCCTGCTTATATCTTTGTTTACGGTTTATTATCGGGCTTATGTTGCAGCGCATTCCAATCCTGCCCCGGCACTAAAATACGAATAGGCATCCGGCAACCGGAACGATACAATATTTAAAGATATTTGGCCCAGTAGTACTGCCTCGGTTCGGCATCATGAAATCCCAGGCTGTTGTATAGATGCTTTGCATTGTCATTGTCCTCCCTGACTTCCAATGTGACTTTTGAACATCCTATTTCCTGTGCCATTTCAATTACCTTTGACAGCATAAGTCGGCCCAGTCCTTTGTTACGCCAGTCGCTTGTTACAATAACATCATGTATATTCACAAAGGGCTTTACGGTGAAGGTGGCAAAATTAACGAAACAGTTTGTCAGTCCCACAAACCGGTCACCGGCCATTGCCAGCACGATAAGCTTTGATTCATGCCTGCGCAGGCCTTCCACAAGTGCCACTTTTTGTTCCTCGGTATAGGGGATCCCATCGCCCATTTTATCGGCAATGTACTCATTCATTAAACTTACGAGCGCCCTGCAATGATCCGGATTATTGAAATCACAGGGAATAATTTCTACCTTATCTGCTATCATTAGATGATTTTATAAATTGTCGGGCCAAAGTACAAAAAAAATGAATAGGCTAAGGCTGCAGATGTGCAAGGCTGATTAGCCAATATGCTAATTTGCCAATATGCTAATTTGCCGATATGCTAATTTGCTAATGTGCCAATGTGCAAATGTGAAGAACTGCAGAACCGCAGAATCATTTTGATGGTTTGACTGCACGACTGCATGACTGCACGACTTCCTGACCGCAGAACCGCAGAACTTCATTAGCATATTAGCACATTGGCACATTTGCACATTAAAAAATTAAATATCTTTGTGTCCGTTAAAAGATAATGTTTTGTAAATGGAGGACATCCGGAATTTTTGCATCATAGCACACATTGATCACGGTAAAAGCACATTGGCCGACCGTCTCATACAATTAACCCATACTCTGGCAGACAGGGATTTTCAGGACCAGGTACTCGATGATATGGACCTGGAACGCGAACGCGGAATTACGATAAAGAGCCACGCCATTCAAATGGAATACGAGCTGGGTGGTAAAAAATATATTCTTAACCTGATTGACACACCGGGTCACGTTGATTTTTCATATGAAGTATCCCGTGCCATTGCCGCCTGTGAAGGTGCTCTCCTGGTGGTGGACGCTACACAGGGAATCCAGGCGCAAACGATTTCCAATCTTATACCAGGCTGTGGATCATTACCTGGAGATCATCCCGGTACTGAATAAAATGGATATGCCCAGCGCCATGCCTGAGGAAGTAAAGGATCAGATTGTTGACCTCACCGGCTGCAAGCGGGAAGAAATTCTGGAGGTAAGTGCCAAGACAGGACAGGGAGTTGAGGCCATCCTTGCAAGGATCATCGAGCGTATTCCGCCACCGAAGGGGGATGCCGAGGCACCACTCCAGGCACTTATATTCGATTCCGTATTTAACTCATTCCGGGGCATATTACGCCTATTTCAAAATCATGAACGGAACCATCCGCAAGGGTGACCATGTTAAATTCGTGAACCAGGGAATGGACTATTATGCCGATGAGATCGGGGTGCTTAAACTGCAAGTTTGAACCTCAGAAAGAACTGAAAGCCGGAAATGTGGGTTATATTATTTCCGGGATCAAATCCGCCAAGGAAGTTAAGGTGGGTGATACAATCACACAATATGACAGGCAATGTGATAAAGCCATTGCCGGTTTCGTGGAGGTAAAACCAATGGTATTTGCCGGAATTTACCCGATTGATGCAGATGATTATGAGGAATTGCGTGCTTCACTTGAAAAGCTTCAGCTCAATGATGCTTCTCTTTCATTTATCCCCGAATCATCAGCTGCCCTTGGATTTGGATTCCGTTGCGGCTTCCTTGGATTGCTGCATATGGAAATAGTACAGGAACGGCTTGACCGCGAATTCAATATGGATGTGATCAATACTGTGCCTAATGTATCTTACCAGGTTATTACAAATAAGGGCGAAACCATTGATGTGCATAACCCTTCAGGACTGCCCGACCAGACCTATATTGACATCATTGAAGAGCCCTATATCGAGGCAGAGATCATTTGCCAGAGTGATTATGTAGGTCCGGTAATGAAATTATGCATTGATAAACGCGGTGTGTTGAAGAACCAGATATATCTCACTACCAACCGCATCGAACTCCGGTTTGAAATGCCGCTGGCCGAGATTGTATTTGACTTCTACGACAAGCTGAAAAGCATTTCCAAAGGATATGCCTCATTCGACTACCATTACACCGGTTATAAGCCTGCAAACCTCGTGAAACTGGATATCCTGCTGAACGGGGATATGGTGGATGCCCTGTCTTCGCTGATCCATCGGGACAATGCCTATGCGTTCGGACGGAGAATATGTGAAAAACTACAGGAACTGATCCCCCGGCAGCAGTTTGATATAGCCATACAGGCCGCTATCGGTGCCAAGGTTATTGCAAGGGAAACTGTGAAAGCGGTGAGAAAGGATGTTACGGCAAAATGTTACGGTGGGGATATTACCCGGAAGAGAAAATTGCTGGAAAAACAAAAGAAGGGAAAAAAACGGATGCGGCAGATTGGTAATGTGGAAGTGCCCCAGTCGGCCTTTTTAGCTGTACTGAAACTGGATTGATGCGCGTTTTGAAAGCGCCTGCAACTTATTCAGCTGCAGGAGCTTCGAAACGGATTGATTCTTCAATTTCACTGTTGAGCTTATCCAGGCTGTTTATTGCCTCCTTTGCTTCCAGTTCAGCTGCTTCACTTTTTACATCTACTGCAGGAGCTTCGAATCTTACTTCCTTTTCAATTTCAGTATTGAGTTCATCGAGCCTTTCATAGGCTAGATTAACTTCCATTTCACGGTATTCGGCTGCCACATCGGCTGCAGAGGGAGCAACGAACCGTACTGAGGATTCAATGACGTTGTTCAGAATATCCAAACTTACAGAAGCTAATGCTACTTCGGCATTGTTGGCAAGCGTACCTGTCGTTTGCCCTTACCGGAACAAAAGCGGTCAGGAGGAAAAAAGCCGAGGCGGCTACGCTCATCCTGGCGATCTGGTGAATGTTAGTTCTTGTTTTCATGGCTATATTGTTTTTTTGGTTTTGCGTTTCTATGTGATAACCAAAATAACATGAACCATGCCAAAGTTTTTATATATTTGATTTTTAGTTATTTACAATGTTTTTAGGATATTTATATCCTGTATTGTTTCATTACAGGTGGTGTACGAAATCGCACAGAGAAGTTTTGAAGTTCTGCGGTTCTGCAGTTCTGCGGTTCTGCAGTCGCGGTTTGCAGTTCTGCAGTTTTGCAGTTTTGCAGTTTTGCAGTTTTGCAGTTTAGAATTCCGAAAGTGATCAATCGAACGCAATAAGATTTCTACTCGAACGCTTAGCGCTCTTTGCGTTAAAATTTTCAAAAAGCTGATAATTACACGGAGAATCACAGAGAAAAACAGAGGTCCACAGAGAATACATATTAACGCTGTGCGAGCAAAGCGAGCACTATCTGCGGGATCTGCGAGATCAGCGAGAGAATATTTTGCGTCTGCGAGAGATTGGTCTATTTCGGCTTGAATTTCAACCCCGATTGCCATGCCGGTCCCAACCTTCTACCCACCCTGAAATAATTGTTTGAATTGATCGAGAAAAGGATGGGATCCAGTTTGCGTATATACGGACGCCCATTTTTCAGGAATTTCTTTTCCGTGTATGATTCGATAATTTCCCCGATATAAATCTCGCAATCATTTCCCATGTCGATTGATTTTACCACGGTACATTCAAGGTTCAGGGGAGTCTCCCTGATCATGGGTGCGTTAGGCAGCTTTCCGTAAAAAACATCAAATAGCCCGGATTTATCCATCACACTGCCTGAATTGATGCCAAGATAATCGGTTACTGCCAGCATTCGTGTATTGGGAATGTTTACGCTAAAACACCCGTTTTCCTTTATTCCCCGGTTTGTATAATGCTTTTCGATAAGAGCTATCGATACCATGGCAGGCCGGTGCTGAACAATGCCACAATACGAAACAGTAATAAAGTTAGGTTTTCCTTCTATCTGGGTCCCTATGATCACCGTGGGCATCGGATACAAAAAGGGATAGGGCCCCATGGTAATTTTATCCATAAACTTGATCTTCCTATTTATCTGCTTTTTTAATTGAGATTGATAATTCTTTCAATTGTTCGGATGATATTTCACCCGGTGCATCAGCCATCACATCACGGCCGGCATTATTTTTAGGAAAAGCAATAACATCACGGATGGAATCTTCCCCGGCAAAAAGCGAAACAAGCCGGTCCAAACCAAATGCAATTCCACCATGAGGAGGCGCACCATACCGGAATGCCTGCATTAAAAACCCAAACTGGTTTTCCGCCTCTGCATCGGTAAATCCAAGTACCTGGAACATTTTCTTCTGGAGTCCCTCTTCATGGATACGGATGGATCCGCCTCCGATCTCTACCCCGTTTATCACACAGTCATATGCATTGGCTCTGACTCTCGCCGGATCTGAATTCAGTAATTCAATATCTTCCGGTTTGGGTGAGGTAAACGGATGATGCATGGCATAAAATCTTTTACTTTCCTCATTCCATTCAAGCAAGGGGAAATCAAGCACCCACAAGGGTTTAAAAACACCTTTTTTCCTCAATCCAAGTCGGTTTCCCATTTCTAATCTGAGTTCGCTCAATGCCTTCAGTGTAGGCATGCGCTCGCCTGCCATAACCAGTAAAAGGTCACCAGCAGAGGCACCTGTGGTTGCTGCAATTTTCTGTAATTCTTCCGGGGTATAGAATTTATCCACGGACGATTTGAACGAACCATCCGCATTACAACGGATATAAATTAATCCTTTCCCCCCGATCTGCGGTTTTCTGACAAACTCGGTCAGTTCATCAAGCTGTTTCCGTGTATATTCCGAACAGCCGGGGGCTATTATACAACCAATATATTCCGCGCTGTCAAATACGCGAAATTCTTTCCCTTTACATGATCCGTCAGTTCTTTGAATTCCATTCCAAAACGGATATCCGGTTTATCATTTCCATATTTTTCCATGGCTTCCGCGAAGGTCATCCGGGGAAAAGGCTCACTAAATCCGATACCCTTCACGCTGCTGAATAAATGCCTGATCAATCCTTCAAAAACATTCAATACATCTTCCTGGTGAACAAACGACATTTCGCAGTCGATCTGGGTAAATTCAGGCTGGCGGTCGGCACGCAGATCCTCATCCCTGAAACATTTCACAATCTGCATATACCGGTCAAAACCGGCCACCATCAGCAGTTGCTTAAAGGTTTGCGGTGATTGGGGCAGGGCATAGAACTGTCCGGGATTTACGCGTGAAGGAACTACAAAATCCCGTGCTCCTTCGGGAGTGGATTTAATCAGAACCGGTGTTTCCACCTCAATAAAATGCTGGCTGTTCAAATAATTCCGTGATTCAAAGGCCATCTGATGCCTCAGTAACAAATTATTTTTCAGGGGAGGTCTTCTCAAATCGAGATAACGGTATTTCATCCTGAGTTCATCTCCGCCATCGGATTCCTCTTCAATTGTAAAAGGTGGAGTTACTGAACCATTTAGCACCTTCATGCGCTCTACCTGGATTTCAATATCCCCGGTAGGCATTTTGGGATTCTTGTTGCTTCTCTCCCTCACAAGTCCATCAACCTGTATCACAAATTCCCTTCCCAGCCTGCGGGCTTCATTGCAAAGTGCCGGATCAGTGTCCATGTTAAAAACCAGCTGTGTTAAGCCGTACCTGTCACGCAAATCGATGAATGTCATTCCGCCAAGGTCACGTGACCGCTGCATCCATCCGCTCAATGTTACGCTTTTGCCGGCATCTTCTATTTTTAACTCGCCGCAGGTATGTGTTCTGTACATTGTAATTGAAGTTAGTGGAATGCGAAAATATGAATTTAATTACAATATTTGCCATGTGATTACTCATGCCAGGCAGAAATCAGATGCCTTACAAGGCACAAAAACCAAATCGAAATGAAATTGTTCAGCGACGAATATTTTATGAATGAGGCCTTTAAGGAAGCCCTGCTTTCACTTCAAAAAGATGAGGTGCCCATTGGTGCGGTGATTGTCTGGAATAACCGCATTATTGCAAGGGCCCATAACCTGGTTGAAACGCTGAATGATCCAACCGCTCATGCCGAAATGCAGGCATTTACCTCTGCAACCAACACAATCGGCGGAAAATACCTGGATGCATGCACACTTTACGTTACTGTCGAACCCTGCGTGATGTGTGCCGGCGCAGCATTCTGGACACAACTTGGCAAAATTGTATATGGCACTGATGATGCCAAACGGGGATATACCCTGGTAAGGCAGCCCCTTTTGCATCCACATACTGTGGTGCAGGGAGGCGTGATGAAAAAGGAGTGCAGCGAACTGATGAAAAATTTCTTTGCCGGAAAGAGATAATTTTAGCCAAATCTGCGGGATCTTCAGGATCTGCGAGAACAAAAGCCCCGCCAACGAAAACCTGCAAAGTGAACAAAATCACTTCAAAAGAGGTTAATTAAAAAACTTAAAGTAATTTGTATCGCAATCTCCAATTCGCAACCTTTTTTCAATTTTTATGATACCCTATTCCAATTTAAGAAGGCCAATCTTACTTGCTTCAGTCCTGCTTTGCATTTTAGCCTGTCAAACTCCTAAGCCGAAGGAAGAAAAAGCACCAACAGCAGCGGCTAAACCGAACATCCTCCTCATTGTTGCAGATGATCTGGGTTACAGCGATATCAGCCCATTCGGCGGAAATATCAATACACCGCAGATCAATAACCTGGCAAAGGAAGGCATGCGTTTCTCTGATTTTCACGTGCAGCCCACCTGTTCCCCTACCCGCTCCAGCCTGCTTACCGGTAATGATAATCACATTGCCGGAATGGGAATTATGAGTGAGATGGATTATCCTGAACTTCATGCCCTGAATCTGCCTGGTTATTCCGGTAATCTGAGTAAACAGGTCGTGACCCTGCCCGAAGTACTGCGCGACAATGGATATCACACTTACATGACGGGGAAATGGCATCTTGGTGAAGGTCCGGGAAAGGATCCCTTTGATCGCGGATTTGAAAAAACATTTATTCTGTTAACAGGTGGCGGAAGTCATTGGAACGACAGGAAGCCCTTATCGCCGTTGCAAAAAATGGATTATACAAGAAATGGCCAGCTGGTTGATCTTCCCGCGGATTTCTATTCAACAAGGAATTATACTGATTCCCTATTAAGTTTCATTGATAAAAGCAAAACTGACAAAAAGCCATTCTTTGCCTACCTGTCCTATACCGCTGCGCACGATCCCCTTCACGCTCCGAAGGATTACATCGAAAAATACAAGGGTAAATTTGATATGGGCTGGGATTCACTTAGAATGGAGCGGATGAATAATCTGAAAGCCCTGGGAATCATACCGGCAGATTTTAGCCGGTTGCCCGACAATCCTTCCATTCCAAAATGGAAAATGCTAAGCCATGAGCACCAGCAGGAATTTGCAAGGGACATGGAAGTATACGCAGCCATGCTGGATTATATGGACATGAGTATCGGCCGTGTTTTTGACTATCTAAAAAAAGAAGGGTTGTATGAAAATACGATAGTCATTTTTATTTCAGACAATGGGGCTAACGGGGCGATAGCCTCAACTTATCCCGGGAACGGCGACGGCAAATATTTCAGTACGTTCAACAATGCACTGGATAACCGCGGTTTAAAGGGCTCTTACTGTGAAACCGGACCCGGATGGGCCCAGGCATCCTCATCTCCATTCCGGTTTTTTAAAAGCTTCACCACTGAGGGCGGCATAAGGGCGCCCCTGATCATTAAAATCCCGGGTAATATGAAAAATGCCGGGCAATGGAATAGAAGCTTTGTGCATGTTACCGATCTGATGCCAACGATTCTTGAATACGCTGGTGCCGTTTATCCCCGGCAATACAAGGGTAATGAAATTCATCCTTATATTGGCAAGTCAATATATCCTGTACTAAAGGGTGATTCTGTTTCCGTGCATACGGCTGATGGAATGGGCTGGGAACTTTTTGAAATGAAAGCCTACATCAAAGGGAAATGGAAAATACTGCGGCTTCCTCAACCCATGGGCACCGGAGCCTGGCAATTATTCGACCTGGAAAAGGATCCGGCCGAAACCAACGACCTGTCTGCACAGTTTCCCGGCATCAAAGAGCAGTTGATCAAAGCCTGGAATGAATATGCCCTCCGGAATGAAGTGCATGACCATCAGGGACATTATGATGCGCTCTACAGAAAGAGCTTTATCCTCCCCGAAAAAGATTAATGACTCATGCCCCCTCTCTAAACAGGATCCAAAACCTGCTAAATCAATGACATTCATTTCGAAGGCCATTGTACATCTTTTGTACCAAATTCCTGATGGTTTTTTAAATGATATTTCGTAAATTAGAAAAGAATATCTGCTTTGCAACTATATTCACCTTACATCAAACCAAAATCCATTAATACAAAAAAAATGAAAGAAAACTATTTAACGAAGGGAGTGGTCCGGTTTATCATTCCGGCTGTTATCCTGGTATTTGCCCAGACGGTGCTTGCACAGACAACACCAACAATACCGGATACGTCAAAAATGACCTATAACCAGATATCCAAAGGATTGAACTTATATGTGTTTCCTGCCAAGGGACAAAGTCAGAAAACACAAAAGAAAGATGAATTTGATTGCTATATGTGGGCAATTGAACAATCGGGTATCGATCCGTTAAACCTTCCAAAAGTTGAGGCTCCTGTGCAATCAGGCCCTACCGGTGGAGCTGTAAAGGGAGCAGCCAAAGGAGCTGCTGCAGGAGCTGCCATTGGTGCCATTGCAGGCGATGCAGGTAAAGGTGCCGCAATTGGCGCCACCGCTGGAGCGTTGAAAGGAAGGCAGTCTGGCAAACAGGCCCAGGCCCAGGCAAACCAGCAGGCTCAGGCTAGTGCATCTGCCAGCGAAAAGGAAATGAAGGATAACTTCAACAAAGCATTCTCAGTGTGTATAGAAGGAAAAGGATACACGATTAAATAACAAGGCAGTAAATGCCCTGTATATCCAAATATACCAGGGAATTAATTTGAATTGAATTTTGCCAAAACAATATAAATATTAATCACTATGAAACAACTCCTCTTTATAGCAACAATAAGTATTGGCCTGTTTTCCTGCACCTCTTCGGCCATTAAAAAAGAGAATGAAAACCTGGCGATTGCTCAAAAATATATGAAGGCTGTTGAAACCAAAAATGCCGCCGCAATGGATTCCCTTCTCGCTGATAATTATATTGGCTATGGCCCTTCGGTTGGCGACTCTGTCAATAAAAAGGACGCAATCGACAACTGGAAATATAATGCGGAAAACCTGTATGAATCCTATGAATATACCCGCCATAAAAACCTGGCAGTTACGGTTAAAGAGGGAGAAGCTAAGGGGGACTGGGTTTTAAACTGGGCGTATCTCACCCTGAAATACAAAGATGGAAGAGGCCCGGTACATGTGTGGGTAAATGTTGTTTACAAGATCGAGAATGGAAAAATTATCCTGAGCAGGACTTTCTATAATGAGGCCGATGTGCTGCGGCAGCTCGGCTATTCGATAGAACCACCAATGGCTAATTAGACGGTATGCTGTCGAAGCTTATTTACTGTCCTTTTTCATTTTAGCCTCTGCCAGTTTTTCCAGCAGATCGGGCACTTTTTCAAAAACCGATTGTAGTCCCGTTGACCTGGAAATGCTGACCATGGATATTTCATCGCCCCTGGAAACCAGGAATCCAAGGGGTTCGATACCTAGTCCGGCACCGGCAACACCTGCCTGGCCCGTATTGGTTTTTGTGCTTTCTCCGGAACCACCTCCACTGCCGAATCCCATGCTTATTTTAACCACCGGTACGCAGTTAAATTCACCCAGCTTAAAAGATTCCCCGATAACCGTTTCCGATTTCGACATGGTTCGAAGCTGGTCAATGACCTTGTTAAGCATTTCATCGAGATTGAATTCCATATGGTTTATTTTTAGTAAATATGAATATTCTTTTAAGCAAATTCCACATTAAAACCTGAAAGACATTCCAGAGATTATTCTGCAAATCCAGGCTCAGGGAGAAATTTCCGGAATAATTAATATTGAGATTAATTCGTGGTCTCTCATTCACCAGTTCAAACACAGGATACAGGTTTGCATTGATGATCACATTGCTTGTGTCCAGATCCAGGTAAAACTTCTTTAATTTTGATTTTTCTAACGATTGCCAGGCAACAGTTATAAGGAACTTCAACCGGTTCCAGCTCCATTTGTCGGATTTGGTTTTCTTCTTTGCTTCCTTTTTCCTAAGAGGTTTACCGACCTTCTCCTGTAACGGATACCAGCTGAATCTTACAAAGAACACATACAGGATTACAGAGAGTAAGGCATCCCTGTCCAAATAGATGGAAAGTTTGAAAACTCCTCGTTTTTCCATGTAAGACCCTCCTTCTCCGGGATTAATTCTGACATGAATGGGCATGATCAGCAGGGCCATCACGGAGAAGATAAAAATTAGGAAAAGGATGATCAGAGCCATTTTCAGTCATTTAAACAAATTTACATATTTCGAAGCAGAAAGCAATTAATGCAAACACCCGGAAGCGATTTAACAATTTATATGGCTTATATTTACGCCGTTTTTAATGAATCCGGATCAAATATGAAATATTTACCAGCTATCCTTAATAAAGGGCTCATCCTTCTGTTTATTTTAATTGTGACCTTTCCTGGCTTTGTCTCCGGCCAGGATTCGCTGAAGATAAGCACAGATTCCGGGTGCATCCAGAAAGACCTGAGCGATTTGCTCCGCGCAGCTATGCATAAGCCACCAAAAATTAAGCCCGAGGCAGAGGGGTCTCTTCTGCTTCTTCCGATTATCGGATCCAATCCGGCTACAGGATTTATGGTGGGCATTGGCGGACAGTATGCTTTTAAAATGAAAGGAAGCACTTTATATTCCAACTTTTCAGGAAGTGCGCAGGTTACAACAAAATCTCAGGTGATCTTCATGCTGAAGAATAACGTATACACCAAATCCAACAATATCTTTTTCAGCGGTGACTGGCGTTATCTGATCTATTCCCAATCTACCTACGGATTGGGAACCAATTCGCCTGTGGGTGGGGTAATTGATTATCAGTATAACCTGATGGGTGTTGAAACCAGCGAGGATTCACTGACCCAGCCCATGAAGTTTAATTTTGCCCGTTTCCATCAGTCGGTTTCCTATAAAATCACAGAAGGACTGTATGCTGGATTAGGCTTTTATTATGATTCATACAATAAAATAAAGGATGAAAAACTCCTGTTGACTCCGGCTGATACCTTTTTTACAAGCCATTACCTGTATAGCACCAATTATGGTTTCAGCACATCCGGGTATTCGATATCTGCTGTTAACATCAACATGGTTTATGACTCCCGTGACAATATGATCAATCCCTATAAGGGGATATATGCGATGGCCAGCTGGCGTGGAGGGTTTAAATTTCTAGGCAACAAGAACTACTCCAATTTTACCCAGGTAGAATTCAGAGGCTATCACAGCTTTTCGGAACGCAATCCCCGGCATCTCCTTGCCGTATGGCTGATGGGGGATTTCTCTCCTGAAGGAGAATTGCCCTACCTCGTATTGCCCGCCACTTCATATGACCAGCGGGGAAGAAGCGGCCGGGGCTATACCCAGGGGCGTTACCGGGGTGCAAATCTGGTATATGGAGAAGCTGAATACCGGTTCCCCATTTCAAGGTGCGGGGGGATCCTCGGCGGTGTAGTGTTTGTAAATGGTACAACCTCTGACAACCCTACCCTTAACCTGAACCTGTTTGAATCCATTAAACCCGGATATGGCGCAGGATTGCGCATTATGGTAGACAAGAACTCCCGCACCAACCTTGCGGTGGATGTGGGATTTGGTGATAAATCCTTTGGATTTTACCTGGCTGCGTCTGAGGCTTTTTAGGTTTTCAAGACCATGAGCGGCAAGAGCAGCCGCGTCCGCCGTCACCAGTCACCAGTCACCAGTCACTTTTCACCAGTCACCCGTCACTTCTCTTCCAAGAGTGTCTTCTTTATTGCAGCCAGTTCTGCAATCTTTTCCTTGCCAACTTTAGGATATTTGAGATCGAGTGCATCCAATGAATTAATTATGGCTGAAGCGATTACAATCCTTGCATACGCCTTGTTATCAGCCGGCACTACATACCAGGGTGCCTTTTTAGTGGAGGTATTCCGGATCATTTCCTCATACGCGTGCATATAATCCTTCCAATAGGCGCGTTCTTTGGCATCTGCCGTGCTGAATTTCCAGTTTTTGTCGGGATTATCAATTCGCTCTATGAAACGCTTTTTCTGTTCATTCTTTGACACATTCAGGAAAAACTTGACCACAATGGTCCCGTTACGGTAAAGGTATTTTTCGAAATTCCGGATATCTTTAAAGCGCTCATCCCAGATGTCTTTGGTAATCAGTTTTTCATCGAGTTTCTGCGACTTCAGTATCTCCTCATGAACTCTCACCACAAGGACTTCTTCGTAATAGGAGCGATTGAAAATCCCGATTCGTCCGCGCTCCGGCAATTGTTTCTGGCACCGCCACAAAAAATCATGATCCAGCTCCTCGGCACTGGGCGATTTGAAAGAGGTCACCTGGCATCCCTGGGGATTGATACCTGACATAACATGCTTAATGGCGCCATCTTTTCCGGCAGCATCCATAGCCTGGAATATAAGCAACAAAGACCACTTATCCTGGGCATATAAAATATCCTGCATGGCGGCGAGCGCATCAACACCTTGTTGCAACACACTATTTATTAAAGGCTTATCTTCCGGATCCAAATCTATTTTGGCTACCGTTTCATAATCCTTCAGCCGAAATTTTTCCCTGTCTTCGACACAGTATTGTTTGGAAAATTTTTTTGCCCGCTGGATCAGTTCCTTTTTGCTCAGTTCATTAACATCGAGCAAAATGGATTTAGACTCTGACATTGACTTGCCAGAAGTCCCCTTTTTTGGCAGCTTATTTTTTGCCATGATAATTTATCTAAAAGATTACGCCAACCCCAAGCATGGCTGAATTTACAAATCCATCCACATATGCCGTGTTGGATAAATAGTCCCATTCGTATTCAAGAGAAACAAACATTTTTTCATTGAAAATTTTCTTTACGCCCACTCCGGCTCCGCCAAAAAAGCCGGCATCCCAGTCGGTGATTTCGGTAAGGCTTGCCGTTCTTTTGTAATTTGAAAAATGCAGTCCCAATGCACCCTTTATATAGACTTTAAATGACTGCTTTCCAAAAGAGAGCCTTGGTGCATAATAGGCTGGCAGGTTTATCATCCGGTAGTCAGTAGTTTGTGCATTCGTCGTATTTGAGGCGGTTGTATGTATAAACCCCATAGAAAAACCATGAGAAAACATACCTTGCTGGGGATTAAAGTCAAACAACGCATTGATCCTGTAGCCGGATGCATCAATATCACTTTCTTCAATGTTCGTAAAAACATATCCGCCGCTGAGTGTAAGACTGTTTTCCTGTGCGCGGGTGCCAACAGAAAAAAAGAGAACGGAAAGAATCAGGATTGCCTTTTTCATATTTGTAAGAATTTTTGTAATTAATAAAAGTAGGAATTTATTTCTTTTCACCGGATGGTGCAGGTGGTTGAATATAACCATTATATGATATTGGACTGCGACTGCTGCAGATTATTGTGAGGGTGGCGCTTCCCGAAAACTGAACGATCAGCGTGATGTCATATGATTCTCCTGGTTCTTTAACCGTAGTGCTGACCTGGAAGTTTTTCTTTTTTTTGTCAGATTTATAATTTTCAGGTTTACCCTTAAATTTTAATCCGGCATCCGATGTACTGGCATAAGCGGCGCTGCTGTTTCCCTTTCCAAAATAGGGCATGTCACTTTCGATCTGCTCCGGGTGAAATTTAACAAAGTTTTGTCTGCCGGTAAGGCTTACCGTTCTGTAGCCCGTGGGATACGCATCCAATCCGACAAAAACAAACTCCCTGGCATTCAGCAAGGCTTCAGTTAGCTGCTGCGCTGCGAGCTTTTGTTCTTCCTTTGCTTGTTTGGAACTTTTTTCCTGTGAATAACCGTTTATTCCAATGCATGCTAATAAAACCATCAATAATAAGGATTTCGATTTCATTGTTTTCTTATTTAGGTGACTAAGAACTTCAATACTATTGGCACTCCGGAGTGTTTAGGAATTACCGAGCTCATATCATTTTGTATTTTCCTTTCAGGAGCATCAAATTTACTACCTAAAAAGATGCTTAGATATAGAACTTTGGTGCTATTTATAAGATTCTGGATTTTGGATGCTGGATGCTTGATATTGGTTGCCTGTGTTAGAATTGGAAATCCAGTATTCAGTATCTAGTATCCAGTATCCAGTATCCAGGATCTAGTATCCAGTATCTAGTATCCAGTATCTAGTATCCAGTATCTAGTATCCAGTATCTAGTATCCAGTATCTAATATCTGGAACTTTAAAAAACCTTCTCCCCCGGCACAACCCCTGCTTTATCAGCAATACGGATAATTTCGGGTAAAGATTTAACTGACAGTTTATCGCAAATGCTATGCCTGTGAAGTTTCACCGTATGCTCTGCAATGCCTAGCACACTGGCAATCTGCTTGTTCAGCATCCCGGTAATAATGTATTTCAACACTTCCATTTCACGTAACGTAAGGGTGTCAATCAGTTGGCGGGCATTTATGATCTCCAGTTTTTCCGACAGAAGTTTTTTGCTCAGTGTCAAAGCCTCGGTGATGGATTGAATAAGGTCTTCTTCTTTAAATGGTTTTTCAAGGAAATTAACTGCCCCGCCTCTCAACGCATCCACACTCATGCGGATATTGCCCCTTCCTGTAATAAAAATAATGGGAAGATGGGATCCAAGGATGACCATTTTCCTTTGCAGTTCCAATCCTGATTTTCCCTCCAGGTTTACATCAAGAATGAGGCATCCGGTACCGGTATATAATTCTCTGTCAAGAAATTCTTCTGCGCTCGGGTAGGTCTCTACTTCATATCCCGACGCGGTAAGAAAAAGTGAAAGGGATCTTCTTACCGACTTGTCATCATCAATAACAAAAAGGATATCTTTTGAATTATCCGTCTTTTGTACCATCCTTGTTCCGGTTGCAAATGCTAAGGAACAAAAATAAAAAATCTTTTTAATGATTCCTGTCCGATAATTTTATCGCGCCTGAATCAAAAAAAATCCCACCCTACTCCCTTCTCACCTCTCCCTACTCCCTACTCACCTCTCATCTCTCACCTCTCATCTCTCACCTCTCACCTCTCATCTCTCACCTCTCATCTCTCATCTCTCACCTCTCATCTCTCACCTCTCCTTACTCCCTACTCCTTACTCCCTACTCCTCCTCCCTCGTCCCTCGTCACTGCCCTTACAGGAGTATTCCACTGATCTTCAGGAACAACCTTTGGTTCCGGGGGATCCATAACATAAGCCGGGGTCATGATCTGCACGTTGTTCTCGTTGAACACATCAAGAATATTCTGATGCAGATCATTATAAAGGAAATGCATGCGGGAAACGTCACTACAAAATACGTTAATTTCGTAATTCACAGCGAAATCTCCCAATGACAATTTCAAAACATAGGGCGGTGGATCCTTAAGCAATCCCTCGGTCCGGTCTGCTGCCAGTTTCAGCATGGCATCCACCTGGCGCCAGGGTGTTTCATAACCAATACCCACGACGGTATGCATAACCAATCCTTGTTCCTTTGCACGGCTGGTATAATTTATAATACTACTGTTTATCATAACTGAGTTGGGAATAACAATTTCCTCAGCCTTTAATGAACGTAAGCGGGTTACCAGAAGGCTTTGATCCTCAACAAATCCGTCACTGTCATTGACCTTTATCCGGTCTCCCCTTTTAAATGCCCTCCGGTATGTTAAAGAATACCCAGCAATTACATTTGAAATGAAGGAGGAGGATCCAAGTGACAGTAATAGTCCCACAAATACTGAAACACCCTTAAAAGCACTTGAAGATGATCCAGGAATATAAGGATAGGCAATTACCAGGGCAAAGGCAATTACCAGGATTCTCAGTATCCTGAAAGTAGGCATGGCCCAGTCAGGATAGAAGTTTTTTATGACAATATCGCCATTCTGCAATCCGGTAAAAAGCAATTTGATCAGTTTCAACAAATACCGGGTAACCAGAAAAATGACAATCAGGAAAGCCAGACTGGGCAGGAAATGCAGAATTCCATTTCCCATTGAAATGACGGGTCAAGGAATAATTTCAGGGTATAGGTTGCTATGTTGTTGGTCCACGGAAAAAGCCCGAGAATATAGTTCAGAAAAGATGCAATAAGTAAAACGGTGACCCCGATACGAAGGGTTTTAAAAAGGATGTTAAATGCTTTCCAAAGCTGTCCCGACCGGATAAGTTTAAAAGATTTGTTTTCAACCGATTCAATCCGTCGTTGAATCCGGTGTCTGAAATACCTTGTTTAATTTTCTGAAGAGCCAGAAAAGAAAAATCAGGATAACAGTCAAAAGAATAGCGGCACCCAGGGCCCTGGCAGATTTTTTGAACAAAATGGGCTGACTTCGTGCAATCCGGTATAATTTGATCGTTGCCGTAATCTTCTTTTTAATCATATTTGAAAAGATCTCTATACTGAGATGCTCAACTTCAGCATCACCCGCAAAAACATTCATAATAAATTCCGAACCCGCATATATCTCCACGTGATCAGCAAAAGAACGTATCGTAATTGAATCGGCCGGAATATATGGATTTGATGCCGCCTTTCTGATTCTTTTACTTATTGAAGCAGCACGGTCCGAAGCCGGAAAAGACGTAGAACCCCGAACCATAAACAATACGTCCCCGTCTACTTTTACTGGGGCTATAAGCTTTTGATCCTGCAACATTTCGAGATCCGATCTCCATCGACTTGCTGAGCAGTCAGAGTTCCGGTAAGAATGAAAAGAACCGGGATTGCAACCGACAAAAACCGGCGCAAAATGAATCTTGTGAATATTGGCTTCATAGGATCGCAGTTCAGTATTGTGAATGGATAATCAAAATTATACCTAAATGGGCCATAAGTATATAGTACCTTGGTACTAAAACGGCAAGAAAGGTCGCATAAGGAAAGCGTTTTTGAAATGACACGTAAAATTGGTATATTTAATCCGTTTTAGTTCGACATGCATACTAGCACCAAGGTTCTATAAAAACCATCTTATTAAGGTAGTACATTTGACTAATAGTTCACACATGAAAAATATACCTTTAAATCGAATAATTTACAGGCTGACCTTTCTGCTGCTGGTGATGGCCAGTATTGCCTGTCGTCCCTGCAGCGGACAGGAAAAAGACTCCGTGAAGGTCTACAAGGATCTTAAAAACACGGTAAGGATTAACCTGACCAATCCTATGATTTTCGGGGATAGATTCAATGTGTTCGGATATGAAAGGGTAATTAAAGATTATCAGACCGCATCAATAGGTATTGGCAGATTCTCCTTCCCGACATTTTCATTAATAGATAAAGATTCCATAAAAATGAATCGAAATGTAACGGATAAGGGATTCAATCTATCCTTTGACTATCGCTTTTACCTGCAAAAAGAAAACAGGCATAAAGCGCCCCGGGGAGTCTATATCGGGCCTTTTTACGCATACAATTATTTCTCCCGTAAAAATCACTGGGAGTTCAATACTTCAGGGGTAATCACCACTGTGGACACCAAAACAACTATGAATATGAACGCCATTGGATTTCAGTTAGGCTACCAGTTTATATTCTGGAACAGGGTAACCCTTGATTTGATCCTGGTAGGTCCTGCTTACTGGTTCTTCAATATTAAAACCGAACTTAGCACATCCCTGTCGGCGGAAAATGAAGAGCTTCTTTTTCAAACGCTAAATGATGCCATCAAAGAAAAATTCCCGAATTCCAACCTCGTCATTGATGATGGAACTTTTGAGAAAAAAGGATCCATGAGTACGAAGACTTTCGGCTACAGGTATATGTTCAATCTGGGATTCAGATTCTAGAAGATCCGGCGTGATAGTTAAAGCAAATAACAGTAGTTACTTTAGCCAGGCAGTTCCGAAAACAATATAAAATGCAAAATCCTCATTGCTCATGGCAAAATCCATGCCCATATGAGCGCCAAGTTTCCTTGCAAACGCGTACCTGAATCCCGTGCCAAGGGTTGTAACACTCTTTCCTTCTTCAAAATCACCAAAGCTTGAAAAAGCATTTCCCATCCCGGTAAATCCGGATAAATACCACCGTTTATATACGTTCCAGCTTACCTCGGCTTCCATCAGCATTGTATTTACGTCCTGATACTTCATAAGCGGTGCGCCCCGTAAATTGACGATCGGGCGCGCCCAAAAGGGAACATTACCCAACGTATAATTGCCTTCATGCCGGATTCCCAGGGAAATCCTGTTGCTGGCCGGTAAATATCCGATAAGAGTAACACCGATCCTGCCATAGAGATCCTCGCCTGCCAGCCAGGTGTCACTGTAAGTTCCGGTTAATCCCAGCAAAAAACCCCGGGTGGGCGTAAGAACATTGTTGCGTGAATCAAATTCCATTTTCAATGAAACCTCGCTCAGTGTGGCGCTGAATTCCTGAGCTTCATATTCAGGAATATCCAGGGGAATTTCAAATGTATTGTACGTGTCCAGCAACAGATACCTGCCTCCTATGAAAAAGTCGGAACCGGCTATCCTGAACTTGATCTGCTGAAGAAGAAACCACGAGTCGAGGGTAAGTTTTACCGGCACGTCACTAAACATGTCAAGATTCCCCGGGGCATAGAAATCAACATTAGCGTACAATTTTGCCACCGCTCCCATATAGCGGATCCGGTCCCTTTTCCAGAAACCGGCGTGAAACACGCCGGCAGCCCAGGTACCGTTTTGGGTCAAACCTCCCAACACACCCGACATGCTGGGCGGGCCCTTTTTTGCCGAATAAGATGAATGAAAGTATATGACTGCTCCGCCTATACCGTATCCGACAGCCGGTTCTGTGATAATTGTCGGGACGACCAGAACTCCCTTCTTATTTAGTAACCAGTCGCTTATATCCAGGGCCCCATCGGTGCTATCACGAAAAGCGGAAAACATTCCCTTTTTTTCCTGAGCCCGCATTTCAGAATAGGTGCTTGTTACCAGAATCAGGCACAACCAGAAATAAATATTCCGGAATGAAAACCGGCTTAAATATATCCGGTCTTTGAAATAAACTCTTTTTATTATCAACCACTTAAGCCTCCAATATATAAATTGAAAAAAAGTTTTTATCTTAGAAATAAATTTAATCATTTTTTTAACCGCAAACACTTACAACCATGAGAAAATCAATCTACTTCCTAATTGTATTGATGACATTTTCATTTTTGCCGGCGTTCGGTCAGAATGATTCTGTAAACACCGATTATGCGGTTGTGGATACTTTATCAGACTTCGGACTTTTCACAAACGAGGATATCATGCAACTGGACCTTCGGTTTGATATTACCCATTATACAAGGAAAAAACCGAAAGAAGAGTATCTGAAGGCCATTTTAACCTATCACCTCAATGATAAAGATTCTGTCAACAAGGAGATCAGGCTTAAATCGCGGGGTGAATTCCGGAACGGGTACTGTTCTTTTCCTCCCGTGGTGGTGAATTTTAAAAAGGCCGATTTCAAAAAAGAAGATCTGAAACAGATTGAGAAAATGAAACTGGTTACCCATTGCATGTCGGGCAATGAAGACAATCTGCTGAAGGAATACCTCATCTATAAACTATATAATGTACTTACAGACAGTAGTTTTCGTGTCAGGCTGCTGAGGATTAAATATATAAATACATACAAAAAAAGCAAGCCCATTCTTTCCTACGGCTTTTTTATTGAACCTGTCTCAATCCTGGCCGAACGTATTAAATGTGTACCCGTTGAAGCAGTCAATCTTACACAAAAGAACATACAGCCTAAATTCATTGACAGGGCTGCGATTTTCAATTATATGATCGGGAATACTGACTGGTCCGTTCCCAATCAGCATAATGTCAAGGTATTCTCTATTCCCGGTTCTGCTACTCCTGAACTGGGAATGGTAATTCCATATGATTTTGACTACTCAGGCATGGTAAACGCCCATTATGCAGTTCCCGCCGAAGGGTTGAAAATCAGTTCAGTCAGGGAGCGGATATATCTTGGCGTATGCCGTGACCGTGATTATTATATCAGGGCAATCGGCGAATTTGCTGATAAAAAAGAAGCATTGTATAAGGTGATCCGCGAATTTCCATACCTGGATGACCGAACAAAAAAAGATATGTTAAAGTATCTCGATGAGTTCTATTCTGGTTTTGACAAGCAAAACAGTATTATATCCGACTTCATGAGAGAGTGCAAAAGTCTTTAATATCTAAAAAAGAAACAAACTATGAATGATGTAATGTTGGCAGAGCAGGATCCTATGTGGAATGTACTGATAAGGTTTGCCGTATCCCTTGTGGTGCAATTTATTGTTATACGCCTCATTTATTACCGGTATTCAAGGAAAGACGCGAATGCCCTCTCTTTTTTCATGATGGGGATCATGATCTTTCTCGTATGTATCCTCCTGAAAACCGTTGAGATAAAACTTGGTGTGGCACTTGGTCTGTTTGCGATTTTTGCCATCTCGCGTTTCAGGTCAAGAAATCTTGCGCTCCGGGATATGTCTTATTTTTTTACAGTCCTGGGAATTTCTGTTATAAATGCCATGGCTACTTTTTATCATCCGGTAAGGGGTCCTGTTATAATTAACTCAATCATTATACTGACCGTGGTTATCCTTGAATACTTTTTTCATAAGAAATCCCCTCTCAGCAGTTGTATGCTGGTTTATGACAAGCTTGAACTGCTCAATCCGGAACGAAAGAAGGAACTTTTAAGTGATTTATCCACCCGTGCCGGAATTAAAATTGAAAAGGCCAAGATCTGCAAGATTGATTTAACCAAGGGACAGGCTGAACTGGAAGTTTTTTATAAAAATTCAAAAAAGACAGGGGGATCATTATCCTGACACCACCTTGAAAAATTATTTCTTCATTTTTAATTCTTGTTTCCTTTTGTTCAGGAATTGATGCGCAGGATGACCATTACTGGGCACAGCAATACGGAGCGGTAAGCACACTGATGGGAGGTGCCATGGTGGGTGGTGTTACCGATAATTCCGCAGTATATTATAACCCGGGAGCACTGGCTTTTATAAGTAATCCAAGTCTTTCTGTGGATGCCAATGTATATAAAATGGATAAAATCCGCATCAGTGACGGAGCCGGCAAAGATATGAACCTCAATTCTGCGCAACTGAGTGTCTATCCCCAGATTATAGCCGGAATGATCAACCTTTTAAAAAACAGTAAATTCAGATTTTCCTACACTGTGCTTACCCGCAATCATGGCAATGTGCTGATGAACACACGGTATACAAGCCAGGCTGATCCCTCCGGTCAGGCATCACAGCTTACCAGTTTTGTCGGTGTCTTTGATTACGTTAACCAGCTCAATGAACAATGGTTTGGGATGGGCATAGGTTATCCGCTGACTGATAAACTTGGATTGGGGGCCACTTTTTTGTCGAGTTACCGCGGACAAAGTTACCAGTTGACGAATTATGTGCAGGAAGTTGATTATTCAAACCCCGATCATGTTTTCAGTACAAAAACCAATGATGAGGCCGTCAAATATAATACTTTCCGCCTGCTGATGAAATTCGGGATGGTTTACCAGACAAACCCATGGAAATTCGGTCTTACCCTAACAACACCCTCCGTGGGCATGTATGGAAAGGGAGATATTCAACGGCAAAATTCCTTTATTGCAGTTTCAGAGAACCCTGCCGATATGGCAAATAATTTTCTTATCATGGACCGGCAGGCCGGTGTGAAGGCAACCTATAAACATCCTCTTTCCATTGCTTTCGGAATAGATTATCAATCAGATAAAACCCACGTGGCAATTGCAGCTGAATACTTTTTCAAAATAGGAACCTATTCGTTAATGAACCCCGATGCAGAACCCTTCATTTATCCACCGGGCTATCTGGATTCGGCAAGTGTAAAACCAATGATAGAAAGTTTTCTGCATGTTGACAATGCTGCCAGACCAGTATTTAACATTGGTGTAGGGTTCAGCCAGGTTATAGTGAAACAATTGTCTTTGCTGGCAGGTGCCTATACTGATTTCACCAGTTATTCTGAAGCCAGCGAAACAAAGGAACTCATGCATGGTTTTGGGAACTTTGACAGTTATCATTTTTCAGGCGGTTTATCCTACCATAAGCCAAAACAATCGATAACCCTTGGATGTACTTATTCCTTTACTCCGGACAAAGACATACCTCCGTATACAGTTATAAACCAGACTCCTGCTGCTGACCAGGCTCATTTGTCCTCGCACAGCTTTTCAGTTGTGCTTGGGTATACTTACTATTTTGCAAAATATAGTGAGGAAAAATTAACGGGACCAGATGCATGCTCGCGTTGCTCGCATGAAGAATTTTGACACAGAGGACAGAGGAATGACAGAGGACCACAGATAAAATCTTTGTCGTAAAATCGAACAATGAGATTTTTGCGTCTTTGGGACTTTGCGTAAAACTTAGCGGCCTTGCGCTAAAATGGCGTCAAGGACGCTACTTAGGGTGCCTTCCAATTTTATTAATCAATGATGAAATAAAGGCCCCCCGTAAAATCTCCCTGTACCATAACGCAGGTTGAAGTAACTCCGTAACCTGCACTACCTGTTCCGGCATAATAATATCCCTGTGCATACAAGGGCATTAATAAGCGGGCCTGTATCTTTATGCCAATTCGTTCACGTGATCAGGAATTTCATTCCAGCCTGTATATTTATAGCGAAGAGTGATTCATTTCCATATTTTTCATCCGGGGTGCCATAATGAACCCAGCCCAGGGAACCGCCATAAAAGGGCAGGAATCTTTCGCCAAGGCGCTGTGCACCTACCAGGCCGAACATATAATAATCCACGTTGACCGGTGTCTGATTAATTATATTCTCCCCATTATCCAGACTAAGCGTACTGTTCATATGGTTATAACTGAACTCGAACTGTGCATTTTCATCCAGTCCAAAGCTGATCGTACCTCCGAAATTCATACCATAACCAATCCGGAGATATCCTAGACTTGTAGATACCTTACCATTGGTTTCATAACCAACAAAAGGACCCACTTCGAGGTGTTGCGCTTTAAGACCAAACGGGATAGCAAATATCAGGCACAGCGCTATGGTGATTGTAGATAATTTTCGATTTTTCATCCTTCAGATTTATTTAAAGATAAGGTAATGATCAGGGAACAAGCATGAAACCAAGATTGAAGGAAACATAGGATTGCTCTCCCAGTTCCCCGGCTTTGACACCATAATTATACCGGACACTGGCAGAAATTTTTGATTCCCGAACAGGTATAAAAATCCCGATTTCCGGTGCAACAGCGAAATGCCAGGAATCTTTTTCTATGGAATACAATCCAATATCGGTACGGCGAAGGCTGTACATAGTGCCCAGTCCGGCTCCGATATACGGACGAATACCTGCGGGAGCACCGAGTAAATACAATCCCCTTACCAGTATAGGAAATTCATTCTGATACCTGTACTGATTGCCATGAATAGTAACATTATCTTTTACGTACGTCTCATTCCTGAGCTCGCTTTTAAAAACGTTCCAGCCCAAAAGCCAGCCAAACGCAAATTTAGGACTAAGTTCGTGGTACCCTTCATAATTCAGGCCCCGAAAACTTCCGGCATCAATATAATCCTGCATACCAGCAGACGGAACAGACATAGAATATGAAAGTCCCTGATAGGTATATCCATCCTGTGCGAAAGTCGCCAGGGGTAATAGTAATATAAGTACTGGTGAGGATATGTTTATGTCTCATTTTCTTCAGATTATTCGACGTTTTTAAGCAGGTAAGGTGATTGGATAAAGCATTGGTCAATGCCATCGGAAAGACGGGCTTTCACACCGGATTCAGAGGATTCCAGCACTCCGTTAATAATGCCGGCCCAGATAACAGGGATTTCCTCTACATCGGGATTCACCCGGGCTACATCCACCATTTCCATCAGGACAGAACCGGATTGATAGGAATAATAGGTGTTGTAAGGATACCAGGGATAATAGTAGCTGTAGGTACTGGTATGATTTTTGTGTTTCAGTGCTTTTATACGGATAACCCCAATACCATCCCCAGTAAGGATACCAGGTATACACCTCATGGGTGCTTGACATGGCGGAAACCGTGATGGCAACATCAGCGGGATTTACTTGCGGATTAAGTTCCTCAACAAATCCGAGTTTCAGCATGTTCAGCCTTACCTGTTCCAATACAAAGTCGTCATAGGCGCGGCTTATGTTATCTTCTGTACCGGATTCAACCAGATGCACTATAGTATCCACCACGGTAAAGGTGTGCAGATCCTCAAATTTGTTCATAGTGCCATCGGGACCATCATAATAAGCCTTGTCATAGATGGTGGCTGCCACGTCGAGATCTTCCACTGTCAGATCACCAACTGGATAACAGGATGAAAATCCGGCTATAATGATGATCAACGGCAGAAGAAGGTTTTTAATTTTACTAATCATACAAACTGGGTTAAGTTTATGGGAACAACGATACAATCTCTTAAGCATAATCAAACCGTCCAAAACTACAATAATAAACGGGCCTGGAGAATAGTACTTTGGTACTAGCGCGCAAATATAGTATTTTATCCCTAATATCAGTAGTCGGTAATCAGTAATCGGTAATCGGTAATCGGTGGTCTGTATTCGGTATTCAGTATTCAGTGTTCAGTGGTTGGTAATCGTTAATCCTGCAGTCGTGCAGTTCTGCGGTTCTGCGGTTCTGCAGTCAAACTTCAAACCTCAAACTTCAAATTTCAAATTTCAAATTAGCACATTTGCACATTAGCACATTTGCACATTATTCTTCCATCTTCCAACACCAATTTTATTATTATCTTTATTCTTCCATCTTAAATCTTTCATCTTTGATTTTTAAAAATGCATTAAAAGGCCTGTCTGTTTTGGCCCTGACCGTTTCCTCACATGGATCAGTAAAGGCACAGGTTGTTCGTTACTGGGACCAGACCCTGAACTCAGAAGCGGCCCTGTTATCAAATGCGGTTGTTGCCGGGGAAAGCAGTATTGCGGCTATATATTACAATCCGGCCACCATTACGGAAATGAAGAGGAACAACCTTTCTCTTTCGGCAAACTTATTTTCTGTTTCCATAAGCAATGCCAGCAACGCCCTGGGATCGGATTTTCCTGCCGACCGGACACAACTGGATGTTTATCCGAGGATCATTACCCTTACCCTTAATCCCAAAAAAAGGCCTGAACTGACTATCGAAGCGGCGTATTTTGCCAAGACCAATAATTATATGCAAGTTAACGAGGGAACCTCCCTGAATGGTGATATAATAGCTTCCAATCCGGGCAATGAGTATTATACGGCAGATTATTACCTGCGTTCAAAATACCAGGATTATTATGGTGGAGCCGGATTTGGTTACAAATTATCAAATACGTTTGCCTTTGGTTTTTCAACGATGATCTCCTATAAGGATGATCAGTTCTATAACCTGATAAACTCAAATGCGTTTACACTGCCTGAAACCGATCAGGGAATTACCAGGCAGTATTTATCAAATGCGGCATACCATTTAAAGTATAACATGTTTGATGTAAGGCTGGTGACCAAGGCCGGACTCACCCTGAAAAAAAAATCTTGGGCGCTGGGAATGAATATAAGCTTTCCTTCCATTAAGCTTTTCGGGGATGGCACGGTGGTTAAACAATATGAATATACAAATATTCACAAGGAAGCCGGAAATCCAGAGGGATTTAATTCTTATTCCGGTGGCCGGCAGCGAAAATGCACGTCGCATTTCAAAGATCCTCTTTCAATTTCCTTTGGGGCCAACTATTATTCTCCTTCACGAAATTCCATTCTTCTTTTTACAGCGGAATATTTTTTCGGCTTACCTACCTTTGATTATATAGAAGCCCATCATGATCCCGGTGAGGATGGATACAATTACAGTGAGGTCAATCCGGAGGAATGGCTCTCTTTTACTGCCCGTCAGATTCCGGTGTTTAACGCCGGTGTGGCGTACAAACAGCAATTATCTGACAAACTGATGTTTTCAGGTGGATTTCGAACCGATTTCAGTTGTCTGGATCCGGACAGGTCCAGTGGTTTTCCCTATGATAACAACAATACGGCATACACCTTTAATGTATACCATGTCAATTACGGACTGGGCTTCAATTTTAAAAGGGGATCCATTATTCTCGGAATGCAGTTTTCGCATGGGCAGTCCAATGATCAGAAGCAGATTGTTAACCTGACGGAACCGGTGGAATACATCAGCGAGGCCCAGATGCCATTAACAGGTGAAATTCAGAACAATGTCAAGATCCGGTATAATGATATTTCCGTGTATCTGGGATTTATGTTCAATTTTCTCAAGGAAGGAAAATGATCAGAAACTGTTCCGTTAAAAGGCCTCCGCAAAGTTGATGTAGAACCCATTAACACCGTTCGGACCAAAACCCCAATCCAGGCGAAGATTGGTATTGTGCTTGGTATCCACCCTGATACGTAAACCGCCACCATAGGATAGCCAGAATCCATCAAGCGACAGGTCGGAATAGCTATTTGCCACCCGTCCCGTGCCCACAAAGGCAGTTACTCCAAGCATTTTCCATACTGGCATACGGTATTCCAATTGTCCGTCCACCAATACCTTATCCCTGAGTGCTCCTTTATAGTAACCACGCATCTTGTCTTCGCCCCCCAGCATGGCGAGTTCATAAAAGGGCACGTCACCGGTTTTGCATTCTGTGGTCGCCTGAAGGGCAATAACGTGCCTGAGCCATGGATTGAAGTATTTCCGCATATCAAGGATATAGCTGGAGTACAGGTATGGATTTCCCATCCAGGACGGGAAGGTCATGGTCTTAAAGCCTATAAAGGCTCCTTTGTATGCATTGTAGCGGTTATCACGGCTGTCGTATATGGCTGAGAAACCAAGCCCGGTACTGGTGCCCCCTTTAAGTCCCGATACATTATCCCTGATCAGGAAGCTGGTGCTGTCGGTTTCTATATCGGTATAATTGGTAAGGTCAACTCCAAGACCCACATAAAGATTTTTAATCACCTGTACCAGAAAATAGTTGACAAATTTGAGCCTCGTGGTCGAAACCTGTTCCACACTGTCGATGGATACATCATTGCCGATCCCCAGCATATATTCAGGTTGTTGCTTGTAATTGATATAGCCCATGACCATATACCTGCCATTATGCCAGTTCAAATCCGTTGCTACTGATATGTTTACTCTTCCCTCAGTAGAAAAGGTTAATACTTCCGAAATTCTGGAAGCAGCTGAAACTGTATCCAGCTTCGAGAGATCGATCAGGTTAAATTTGGCCAGGCCGAAAGTATGTCCTGCTTCAGTTGAATAGGAATATAAGGGTACAGGAATTATCTTGAACAGTTTTTCCATTTTTTTATTCGTGGCATCGAACTTCGAAAGGGTGTCGGCTTTGGCAGAGGTTGAATCCTGGGCGATACAAAACTGCAGCGAAGCAATCAAGACTGGAAGGATGACAAGGTACTTTCTGTGCATAAAAAAAGAATTACTGATTTAAATCAAATATACGACCTGCTCAATATAATATAAATAGTACTTTAGTGCTAAGTTAATCATGCGCCCGGCATTTATAGTACCAAGGTACTATTTGGATCCTGCCTGTTTAGCTATATTTTTGAACAAGAATCTTATAATCAATAAAATTACTTATTAATGAAGAATATTCTCACCCTTTTGATTGTTTTCTCACTTTTAACAAGTCAGACTTTTGGACAGGTATATACAAACAAAGTAGTTGGTGCAAAGAATGAAACCTTAAAAGACAGCCTGGAAGCATCCGAATATCCCTACGCCCTTCCTATTCTTGGAGCGCAAGTAGTAAAGCGCGGATATGATCTGCCTTACTCAGCCGGACTTGGAGTTAATTATATCTGGCAAAAGTCGGATATTATAATCGAAAATCTGTATGTAGGCTTTAATAACGGACCGATGTATGATCTTGACGAAATTGTCAGGATGAATAGTGCCATTTCCACGGCTTCGGCCATTAATTTAAGGCCGGATATATGGATTTTACCTTTTCTGAATGTCTATGGTATATTGGCCAAAGCCAATACATCCACTGAAATTAATGCCGGTGTCTGGCTTCCTGACACTGCAAATGAATGGCATGAAGTCACCAGCTTTTCTTCCAAGGCTGAATTTAAGGCAACCGGGCTGGGCTTTGGTCTTACTCCCACTGTAGGCGTTGCAGGTGGCTGGTTAGCGATGGATATGAATTTCACCTGGACCGATGTCAGTGCACTGGACAAACCCGTTTTCTCCTTTGTATTTGGTCCCCGATTTGGCAAATCATTTAAATTCAAGAATCATCCCCAGCAAAATATCGCATTCTGGGTCGGTGGTTTCAGGCTAATGCTTGAATCCTCAACAAGCGGTTCGCTCAAACTGAATGAGGTAATTCCCACTGACGACCTGCAGCAAAAGGTTGACGACGGGATTGCAAAGGTGGAAGAAACGCAGGTAGCCGTGGACGAATGGTGGAATGGACTGACTTCCGTAGAACAGAAGAATCCCGTTAACGCTGCAAAGTATGAAACGGCCAACCGCGTGCTGGAGACTAGTGGCAACCTCCTTAACGGCATTGATGGAGCCCTGAATGATGAAACCGAGGCAACTGTTCAGTACCAGCTTGAAAAAAAGCCAAAGGATATGTGGAATTTTGTAGTCGGTACACAATACCAGATCAACAAACACTTCATGATCCGGGCAGAATGCGGCTTCCTTGGAAGCAGGACACAATTCATCAGTGGAATACAATATCGTTTCGGACTCTAAAAACCAGATTATGAAAAAAATTCTTTTACTCATTGCTTTGATGGTCATAGGGTATACAACCCATGCCCAGGTTCTTATTTCTCTGCTTTTCGGGGATAAACTTAATTCTCCGAATATCGAATTCGGACTGGACGGAGGTGTTAATTACGGCAATATTGCCAACCTGGAAAAAAGCAAGATGCTGCCCATGTTCAACCTTGGATTTTACTTCGATATCCGGCTCAAAAACCAGTGGATGTTACATACCGGGGTAATAGTAAAATCAAGTATGGGAGCAGATGATCTCAATGTATATTCATTGAACAATGCCAACCTGGATACAGTATTTGCCACGGGTCACATTACAAGGAAAGTAAATCAGTTTGCTGTCCCCATCATGATAAAATACCGTTTTGCCACCTATTTTCATGTAGAAGCCGGAACCATGTTGTCGCTCCGGACCAAGGGATATGATTATTTCAAAAATAAGGTAAAAGATGATGATGATCTTTCCTATAAGCTGGAAATCAGCGACAACTACAAACGAATTGATGCCGGTATTATGGTGGGGGCAGGATGTAAATTATCGAAACAACCAAAATCCTCACAGGTAGGCATACGGTATTATTATTCCTTTGTGGATCCGGTCAAGGATAATCCTGGAAAGGCTCAGTACTTCTCTTCACTGTATCTTTACTTTTCCCTCCCAATTGGTGCCAATCCTAAGGAACCAAAGGAACCAAAGGAACCAAAGCCATGAAAGAAATGACAGGTACCGGTGATACTCAGAAAAGTGAAAAGCAAAGTATTGATCTTACAATCAAGCTTTTACTGATTGTTCTTACTGTTGGCCTGGTGTGTAATGATCATTTTGCCATTTCTTATTCCAATTCTTTGGGGAAGTATAATGGCAATTACCCTGTCCCCATTATATACAAGGCTTCTTAAGCTGTTAAATGGCAGAAAAGGACTTGCCAGTAGTATAATAACGGCGATATTGCTCATTATCCTCATTGTACCATTTGTATGGCTTGGTTTCATCAGTTGTGGGCAGTGCGGGGGAATTTCTTACATGCATTGCGTGAAAATACGCTGGTGATTCCGCCTCCCAATCCCAAGGTCGCCGACTGGTATTTAATCGGTGAACCATTATATAACGCCTGGAAGAACCTGAATATGAATCTCGAAGCTACCATTCTAAAATTCAGTCCTCAATTGATCACCCTCGGTGACAAATTTTTGGGTGCTGTAAAAAGTGTGGCTTCCAATTTTATCCAGTTGCTACTTTCCATGGTAATTTCGGGAATATTTCTTGTCCACTCTGAAAAATCACATAAGTCCGCCATAGGTTTTGCAAACCGGCTTACAGGTAAGGGAGGAGATGAGTTCATTCAAATGATTGTTCTTACTATTCGCAATGTTGCTAAAGGTATTCTGGGAGTGGCCTTTATCCAGTTTGTACTGATGGGTGCCGTCCTAATTGCAGCTAAAGTTCCGTTGGCAGGCTTATGGGCCTTGCTTGTGCTATTGTTTGCCATTGTTCAGTTACCGGTTGGCATTGTAGCCATTCCAGTCATAATATATTTATATTCTGCCAGGGAACCTTTGCCGGCCACCGTTTGGTCGGTATTACTCCTTATTGTTTGGTTTAATTGATAATGTGCTGAAACCATGGCTGATGGGAAAAGGTGCCCCGGTACCAATGCTGGTAATCTTCCTTGGAGCGATCGGCGGCATGATTATGTCAGGTTTGATCGGATTGTTTACCGGAGCCATCATCCTGTCGATTGGATATAAACTGGTCACCATTTGGCTTCGGGGTGATGCAAAGGAAGAAATCAAGGCACCATCAAGTTAAATTTTAAATTTAAGACCTAACCAGGAAATATGGTCAACCAGGATTTCTGGAAAATCCATCTGAAAGAATGGAGTGTACTCGACAAACCAACGAGGATAGCTGAAATTCTTTTCGGACTGATCATGGTACTTACATTTACCGGTACCATCAGTGTATCCACTGCAGATAAGAAGGAGGTAAAAGAACTTCTTTGGGCAGCACTGGGATGCAATTTTGCATGGGGACTGGTGGACGGCATCATGTATCTGATGGATAAGATCATTAGCCATGCTCATGATGTGAATCAGTTAAATCGTATTAAACTTTCAAAGGATGCTGCTGAATGGAGGGGGATAATTAAAGAAAATTTTTCGCCATTACTGGTTCACCTGATGGATGATAAGGAGATCGATCAGATAAGCGCAAAATTAAAAGACCTGCCGGAACTCTCCCTCAAGAAAACACTTATCCTGAAAGATTTCCTGGTTGCAGGACAGATCTTTCTGCTTGTATTTCTTATTACGCTTCCGGTAGCTATACCGTTTCTCTTTATACCTGAAGTTGCAATGGCAATGAGGATTTCTAATGGTATAGCCCTCTTGCTTCTCTTTTTAGGCGGATTTTCACTTGGCCGGTATGCAGAAATAAAACCTTTTCCTACCGCGCTGGCTTATACTGCCATTGGGATATTTCTGGTAGCAATGACAATGGCTCTTGGGGGATAAGAACGATTCATAAATTAATATCTGTACAAATGGGAAATGCATTTTTATGGGGTTTGCTGGCAACCTCTTCTTTGATCCTGGGTGGAATTATTGCCACCAGGCTTTCCATCAGCAAAAGGGTTCTGGGCATCATTATGGCATTTGGCGCAGGAACACTGATTTCAGCAGTTTCTTATGAATTAATCTATGAAGCTGTTAAACTCGGCAAGGGAACCGGATTCCCTGGCTTTGGCATTTTTGCCGGTGCATTGACATTCTTTTTCAGCGAAAAACTGATTGATAATATGGCAAAGAACAAACCCGTGGAAAACAAAGGATCTCAATCCGGATTACTGGTTCCCATGGTTCTTGCTATTGTACTCGACGGGATACCAGAGTCCATCGTTATCGGATTGGGAATTTTTGAAGGGGGTGCAGTAAGCATGGCAATGCTGGCGGCGGTTTTTATCTCCAACCTGCCTGAGGCCATTGCAGGAACAACAGGCATGAAGTCAGCCGGCTGGAACCGCGGCAAAATTGCCCTGCTTTGGATTATTATTGCTTTGGTATGTGCACTCTCAACCATTGCGGGTTACAGTTTATTCAGCAAAGCCTCCAACAATTGGCTGTCATTTATCCAGGCTTTTGCGGGTGGCGCCATCCTGATCATGCTGGCTAATTCGATGATACCCGAATCATACGAACGCGGGGGGAAGATTGCAGGACTGTTTACTATACTTGGTTTTTCCTCAGCGGTCCTTGTGATCATCCTGGAGAATAGCTGATTAGGCACTCCTCCGCCACTCTGGATATTGCTCATTAAACGTTGCCGTTTACAATTTACGGTTGATTTTGCGTACATTTAAGTATTGAGGTTTCTTCTTCGGTTACTTTAACAAACCTTTGCCATAAATCTTCTTACATGATATTCATCCAACTGGCTATCCTCCTGATCTGCATCTTTATCGGTGCACGAATGTCCGGTATCGGCCTGGGCGTAATGGGAATGATCGGATTGCTTATATTACTGTTTGTTTTTGGGGTTCAACCCTCTGATCCTCCCCTGGAGGTCATGCTTATCATATTAAGTGTTGTGACTGCAGCGGCAGCCTTACAGGCAGCAGGAGGAATGGATTACCTGGTTCAGGTTGCCGGTAAAATACTTAGAAAACATCCGGGACAAATTACAATCCTCGGACCCATTGTGACATATTGTTTTACTTTGTTTGCAGGAACCGCGCATATTTCCTATTCTATTCTTCCCATCATTGCAGAAGTTGCCATTAAGGCAAGGATCCGTCCCGAAAGGGCGCTCAGTATGAGCGTTACTGCCGCCCATATGGGAATTACTTCAAGTCCTGTTTCTGCTGCATCCGCCGCCCTGCTCACAGTTCTTACTGCCGGTGGTATCAGGCTGGCTGACATTCTGATGGTCTGCATTCCTTCAACCTTTATTGGTATTTTGGTTGGGATTGCCTTTGTATATAAAAGAGGAAAGGAACTGGATAAGGATCCGGAATTTCTTGAACGTATGAAAGATCCTGCATTCGCAAAAAACCTCGATAATGGAACCCAGGAATCCGCCACCCTGAAACCAGGTGCCATTAAATCACTGGTGATTTTCGGATTGGCCGTTTTGGGTGTTGTTTTGCTGGGATCGTTTCCGGAGCTCCTGCCAGGTTTTGCAGACAAAAGCGGGTTTACACCCAATTTTGCAGTGAATGCTTCGGGACAGGTCCAGATGCCGTCCATGATCATGATGATCATGCTGGCAGCAACCGCATTAATCATTCTTTTTGCAAATACTACTGCGGCCAGGTAACCAAAGCCAGTCTGTTTTCAAGCGCCGGCTCAGCAACGATTGCCGTATTTGGAGTGGTATGGATGAGCAGTTCCTTTATGGATCATAATTTTGTACAGATCAAACAAACCCTGGGCGACCTGGTAAATAATTATCCCTGGCTTTTTGCCCTGGCCTTGTTTACCTTAAGCATCTTGCTATTCAGCCAGGCGGCTACCACCAAAGCACTGATGCCGCTTGGACTGGTACTTGGCCTTTCTCCCGCATACCTTCTTGGAATCTTCCCGGCTGTGAATGGTCACTTTTTCATCCCGGGATACCCTACCCTGCTTACGGCCATTCAGTTCGACCGCACCGGGACTACCCGGATCGGCAAGTATGTGCTGAATCACAGCTTTATGCTTCCGGGCATTGTCACTACCGTTGCTTCAGTAATTGCCGGTCTTATCCTGCAATTCGTCATTTTATAAACCAATTAAACAGTTCCATATGAAACAATTTATATCAATTCTTATTATTAGGGCTTTGTGTAATGAACAGCTATGCACAGACCCGCACTGAAAAAGATCTGCTGGGTGAAAAGCAGATTCCTGCCGATGCCTATTATGGAGTACAGACCGCCAGGGCCCTGGAAAACTTTCCTGTCAGCGGTGTTACTACTCAGTTTTATCCCGATTATGTAAAGGCTTTCGCCATGGTTAAGCTGGCAGCTGCACGGGCCAACAATGAAGTGGGTGCAAGATTAAGCAACGAAAAGCTGGCCGCTATCGAAAAAGCCTGTCTGGCAGTAATGGAGGGTAAATATCATGACCAGTTCCAGGTTGATCTGTACCAGGGAGGTGCAGGTACATCAGCCAATATGAATGCAAACGAAGTTTTGGCTAATATAGCACTGGAACTAAGTGGACATAAGAAAGGCGAATACCAGTTCATAGAACCCCATGATGACCTGAATATGGGGCAGTCTACCAACGATGTTTATCCAACCGCCATAAAGGTTGCCCTCTTATTGCACAATGACAAGGTGATTAAACAATTGGAAGCCCTTTCCGCCTCTTTCCATAAGAAAGGTGTCGAATTCAAAAATATGCTTAAAATGGGGCGTACCGAAGGCCAGGATGCTGTTCCCATGACCCTGGGACAAGAATTTGATGCCTTTGGTAACCAACTCGATGCAGAAATAGAAGGCCTGAGGAAATCCGAAGCCTACCTTTATTCAGAAAATATGGGTGCAACAGCCATTGGAACAGGAATTACTGCAACACCCGGCTACGCTGAGAAATGTGCCGTTCAACTGGCAAAAATTACAGGCAAACCAATGTTCCTGAGCAAAGACCTGATCGCTGAAACCTCAAGTATGCAGGGATACGTGATGTACTCATCTGCCTTGAAAAGCCTTTCAGTTGCACTGTCTAAAATTAGCAGCGACCTGATTTTCCTGGCCTCCGGGCCACGGACCGGCATCTTTGAGATCAATCTGCCGGCCCTTCAGCCTGGTTCTTCCATCATGCCTGGAAAGGTAAACCCGGTGATGCCGGAACTGATGAATGAGATCTGCTTCAAAATTATAGGAAATGACCTCACAGTTACACTGGCTTCTCACGCTGGTTTGTTGCAGTTAAATGCATTTGAGCCGGTTGTGGCAGTAGCCATAATGGAATCACAGGGTTTGCTCTATAAGGGATTGCCCTTGTTCCGCACCCAATGCATCGATGGCATCACTGCCAATGAGGATGTATTGAAAAAATACATTGAAAGGAGCGTGGGAATAGTAACAGCCCTGAATCCGGTGCTTGGATATGAAAAAACGACCGAGTTGGCCAAAGAAGCCCTGCAGACCGGCAAGGGTATACTTGAACTGATCCGGGAAAAGAAACTGCTCACCGAGGATCAGATAAAGGAACTTCTGAATCCGGCAACAATGACGGGACAGGAGAAGAAGTGACGAGTGAAAAATAATATGCAAATGTGCTAATGTGCAAATGAGGTTCTGCAGTTCTGCAGATTTGCAGTTTTGCAGTTTCCTTCATCCTACAAACTATCAACTATCAACTATCAACTATCAACTTAACAAAAACACCATGAAAACGAAGCGAATAATTCAAAAAAACCTTCTTACAGGCCTCCTCCTTATCGTTAGTATATTGACTTTCGGACAGGCTGAAAAACTGCCCAATATTGTTATCCTTGCCACCGGTGGTACAATTGCCGGAGCCGGTGCCAGTGCCACAGGTTCAGCTTACACTTCCGGCCAGGTTAAGATCGATGCAATGATCGATGCGGTTCCGAATATCCGGAAGCTGGCAAATTTAAAGGGAGAACAAATTGCAAACGTAGGTTCACAGGATATGAGCGTGAAGGTATGGCTCGACCTGGCAAACCGTATCAATCAACTTTTGGCAGGCAATGACGTGGACGGAATTGTAATTACCCACGGAACCGATACCCAGGAGGAGACCGCATTCTTCCTGAATCTGGTGGTAAAAAGCGATAAACCGGTTGTATTGACCGGTTCCATGCGCCCTTCAACGGCCCTGAGTGCTGAAGGCCCGCTAAACCTGTATAATGCTGTTGCAGTAGCTGCCAATCCGAAAGTCAAAAGGATATGGCGTAATGGTAGTGATGAATGACGAGATCCATTCTGCACATGGCGTTAAAAAAATGATCACCACTCCGGTTCAAACATTTCAATCCCCGGAAGAAGGTATGCTGGGAACTGTTATTTTTGGAGAAGTTGAGTTTTTTCATAAATCCTTACGGAATTAATACCGTAAACAGTGAATTTTCAATTGACGGAGTAAAGGCATTGCCCCGGGTTGACATCGTGTACGCCTGCGCCGATGCATCACCGGATTTAATTGATATAATGGTGAAAGCCGGAGCCAAGGGAATTGTTATTGCCGGAGTAGGTGACGGAAATATGAATGAAGGAACTTTGGAAGCAGCCAAACGGGCTACCAAGATGGGAATCCCGGTTGTCAGGGCCTCACGTGTGCCAATTGGTACGGTTTTACTTAAAGGAGAGATCAATGATGAAGAATACGGAACCGTCTCTTCTATGGAGCATAATCCCCAAAAAGCCAGGGTACTTTTAATGCTGGCCTTGCTGAAGGATAGGAGCAGGGAGGATTTGCAGAGGTTGTTTATTGAATATTAACCGACCTGGCCATCACCCGGTGATCGTAGAGACAAGGCAATGCCTTGTCTCTACGAATTCATCCCTTAAACGGCAGGCCACTTATTTCCACCTTAATTTTATGAATGTCATTGCCTCCTGAACATCCATTTCACGTGTTCCCGAGGCAGTACGAACATAAAACCGGGCCTGTCCTTCCTCTGACACATAAACCGGAACGGGAGAAGGCAATACAATAATCCGGCAAACTTCTTTGCCTTCATGTTTATGAAAAAGTATCCTGACCAACCTGCACGCCGGCGTACCCATTTTTGATGATATAAGTGAGGTGATCATTTGCGTATAGCCATCACTGTCTTTCCGGTGAAGTGTATTATAGTCAGGCTCAAGTCCAAGGATGCTCCCGTCATCGGCAACTCCGATCAATAATGAACCTCCCTGTGTATTCATGAATCCTGCCAGTGTTTTTGCAATTACACCTTCAAGAGCTTTGTTTGGCTTTTGCTGCCGGTAATCATAACGTAGCGACGACTTAAATTCAAGGTATTCATCCTCACCGTTTTTAATCAGGGCAATAAGATCCTTTCCCAGTTCTTCCCTTAGTTGAAAAATTATGGAATTTCGCTTTTTATAAGCCAACAGCGAGATGAGTGAAACACCACCCATCAATCCGCCAAACGCCAGGTAAAAGTAGAACTTAACAGGAGTTTGCAGGGTGACGGCACGGATGAACTGCACATAAATAAACCGCCATACTGTTAAATCCGATGATCGCCTGTATTCATAATAGGAAGTTAATTCATTGATTGGAAGGAATACGAATAATCCAAACAATAATCCGATTAAAATGATGATAGGGTACCTTACTGAATCTTTCATTCCTGATAATTTGTTTAAATTGCACTTCAGATGTCTGATAATTTGATCTTGCCCGGCAACTGGACTATTGTTTCAAATGTACAAAGAAACCCTTGGTTTTTTAACTGACTGAACCACATATGAACCGGGAAAACATATTCCCTCCTTTACAGTGGATAAAAGAATATTCCACCGGATGGCTGAAAAGCGATATTTTTGCGGGAATTACGCTGGCGGCTTATGGTATACCGGTATCCATGGCATATGCAACTCTGGCTGGATTACCGGTGCAATGCGGAATATATGGATACTTTATCGGGGGCATTTTTTATGCCTTATTCGGAACGGGTCGCCGGCTCGCCATAGGACCTACATCGGCTATTTCCCTTATTATAGGTACAAGCCTTGCCACCATTGCAAAGGGAGATGTTCAGCATTGGGTTGATATTGCCTCGCTCACTGCCCTTGTGATGTCTGCATTTAGTTTAATTGCCTTTGTGCTGAAATTAAGCAGCATCATCAATTTCATCAGTGAATCTGTTTTACTGGGATTCAAGGCTGGTGCTGCACTCCTCATTGCTATTACACAGCTTCCGAAACTGTTTGGTCTCGCGGGTGGCGGAAATGGTTTTTTTGAAAGGATCGGCATTATTATCAGACAGCTTCCTGAAACAAATGTCACTGTATTGCTTTTTGGGATTGCAGCCATTGTAATTTTAATAACCGGCACTAAATTTTTCCCAGGTCGGCCAATTGCGATACTCCTGGTTATAATCTCCATCCTGCTGATGGCTTTAACTCCCCTTTCAGGCTATGGCTTTTCGCTTACCGGCAATATACCGCCCGGACTACCTGCCGTGCACTTCCCATCGATACATCCGGGTATTCTGGAAGAAGTATTTCCCCTGGCTTTTGCGTGCTTTCTGCTTGCTTATATCGAAAGTGTTTCTGCCGCACGAACTCTTGCATCGCAAGGAGGATATGAAATTGATACCCGGCAGGAGCTTCTTGCCCTGGCATTTGCCAATGCGGCAGTAGCAGTCGGAAACAGTTACCCGGTTACAGGCGGCCTGTCACAATCTGCTGTGAACAGCAAGGCAGGAGCCAGGACTTCCCTGTCCCTTGTATTTGCATCGCTGACCATTGGTTTATGCCTTATTTTTCTCACCGGTCCGATGAAATACCTCCCCAATGTAATGCTGGCAGCCATTTTACTTGTGGCGATAGGCGGACTGATCGATATAAAGGGTATGAAGCATTTATGGAAGGTAAGCCGGATTGAATTTACGGTTGCCCTTATTGCCCTCGCGGGAGTTATTGTCCTGGGAATATTAAGGGGAGTTGTGCTGGCAGCAGTTGCTTCCATTATTTTGCTTCTCAGGGAAGTCTCTTATCCTCACGTTGCCTTCCTGGGAAGAATTCCAGGTACAAACAGGTATACGGATATCGGCCGGCATCCGGACAATGAAACCATTCCCGGTCTGCTGATTGTAAGAGTGGAATCCTCCCTTTTCTATTTCAATGCAGATAATGTACGGAAGGACATCTGGACTAAAATTCTGTCCTCAGAAGAAAAACTCCGCTGTGTAATCTGGGATCTGAGTACCTCTCCGTATATTGACATAACCGGAGCCAGGCTCATCAAGAAACTCTATCTCGATCTGAAATCCAAAGGGATCATTCTTAAAATTGCTGAAGCTCATGCAGATGTTCGCGACATACTGCGTGCCGAAGGCCTTGAAGAACTAACCGGTCATATCAGCCGGAAAATATCCGTGAATGACCTGGTTATTGCGTCAAAAGAAAACCAGGGAGAAGTAACTGTATAACAGACCTCCTCCCCTGTTCAATTATTTCTTGCTGCCGTTCACATCAAAAATCAGACCTCCGCCAAGGCTCCACTGGTAGAAGGTTGAGTAACCCGACACACCCGCACCGGCACCACCGGTTCCAAAATAGAGTCCACCACCAACGGATTGAACTGCTGAAAGTAGTCCGCCCTGCAATTTCAGACCTATTTTATCGGATAACCAGATGTTTGCACCAGCTTTAATGCCCCAGGCAAACTTGGTAGCACTTCCTGAATTTCCGTTATCCGGGTTATCAACGCCGAAAACTGCCATGCCAAACTGAACACCGAAATAGGGTTCCAGTTTGGGATTAACCAGCAGGTAGCGGTTGCCACCCAGCATGATATAATTCGAGGCCACGTCAAATTCAGTTGATTTCACACCATTATAATAGTACGTCATCGGAGCCTTTGAGTCAAGCCGGAGATAAGAAAGCTCAATACCATAGGCCGGACGAAGTATAAATTCAAGACCGCCACCATATTCAAAACCTCCCTTCAGAGTACCTTCAAAATATTCTGTGGCAGAATAATAGGAATCTACTTTGTCGTCGAAGGCATATGTGGTATATACATGTAGCCGTAATGTTCCCGGCTTTTGATGGGATACTGTAGCAGGTGCCACGGGCTGGGTTTGTTGAACCACTTGAGCCATTACACAGCTTCCCGCTGCACAAAATAAAAGAGTAAGTAATTTTTTCATAGGGTTATATTCATTAAAGGGAAAAATGCTTATATGTAATTGTTATAAAACCTCAGTTATGACTACCTGGATTCCCTGATTACAAATATAGCTGAAATTTGAAACCATTTAATTTTTGGCTATTTTTATACTTTAATAAATAATCCCTAGCAGACCAGTTTTATTCATTTTAATATCTTAGTCCATTGATTAATTCTGATTCTTCGCTGAAATGGATCGAGGCTGGCTATGAGTTATTTGCTCATGAAGGACGTGAAGGCCTGATTATTGAAAAACTGGCCAGACAACTTGGAAAAAATAAATCCGGATTATATCATCATTTCGGGGATCCCGAAATTTTTTTTTCTGAGCTGATTAAGTATCATTTTGTTGTTATTGAACAATTCTGTCAGGAAGCTTCTCAATTACAGAAGTTTAATCCCGATTATTTCAATCTTCTGATCAAATATAAAACCTCTTCTCTGGTTCAGATGCAGTTGCGCAGGCGGATGGATATTCCACTTTATAAAGAAACATTTCATAAAGTGAGAAAAAAAACCGAAAAAACAATTCTGCCACTTTGGTCGTCTTATATCAAAATGACTGATAATCCCTCTCTGTCTCAGCAACTTTGGGATATTCTTCGCGATCTGTTTTTTGTGCGGCTGAATGTCAATAACATGAGTCTTGAATTCGTGCAGGAACTGGTAGAAGAATATTTAAAAATAATTGAAATGATCAAACGTTTGTCTATCCCCCCGAAATAAATACCAGTAAACTGAGATATCAGGTACTTACAGCCTGTTTATGGATCTTTACGTGCAATTAGGGTGATGTAAGGCTAGAAATCGAATTTAGCCAGCATCGAAATCCTTGTTGCAGTTGCCTTTCTGATTATCGAGGTTTTTGCGTGTTCCGTATGTAGCCTCTAATCCAAGGCTGATGGTTTCAATTGGATTATAAAAAACGTTCGCTCCAAAGTATTGACTGGACTTAAATGCATCTCCAGGTTCAAATTCTTCATTTTTTATTTGAGAAATTCCGGCGATTACAGAAAAAACCAGGGAAGGATTATACTTGTATGAATAATTGATAAAGCCTCCATAAATGCGCTTTAAGCATCATCTTGTCTGTATATTGGATCATAAACAGCATCAAGCTTGCCTGTTGGAGAAACCCACATAATAATAGGCAATTCCTTTGCCCCAGGAATATTGTGAATTAATCTGATTTTTTTCGTTTATACGAATCGTTGTGCTTAAAAGAATTCCCCAGCCAAACTGTAGCTTCCATTCTGCCCTGCTGATAAAAATCTATTCGCCGTAAAATACCTGCTATCTGAACGTGTCCCCATTTATTGAAGTATTTATAGCGGCCGGCCAGATCAAGATTTCTCTGATCGGAAGCATTACTTATCATTGTATCGGCCGGATTATAGTAGTCGGCTTTGGGACTTTCGATTGAGATGCCAAAAATATTCTGGGTTTTTAATTTTCTTTCATATCGTATTAATCCATGTCTTTTACTCAGGGAGCTGTTTGGTCCTTCGAATTCGACAGTCTGAGGCAATGAAGCATTATCCATAAATGTACTCCAGGTGTAGCCAAGTTTAAAGAAATTCCATTCAGCGTAAGCATGCCTCAGACGCCAGAAAGATTCCGTAGTGCTTGCAAAATCAACCTCCATATAGGTCTTTATTTTCCCCACTTTGGTATTGGCAGTTCCTTCAATGCCTAATCGTGATTGTCTGGCGCCAATATAAATACTGGACAGTCCAGGAATATCTTCCGCTCCTACAGGTATGTCATAAGGCAGAAAACCTTCTGTACTTTTCATCCCGGCAAAATCATAAAAACCATTTACCCTTGCACTTCCCATAAATTTGATCTTGTACTTCGATTCTTCCAGGTCCTGCGGATTTATGTCTTTAACAATTTTACTGGTATCGCTTTTTACAGCTTGTAATGCAATGGTATCCACCCGGCTTGAGAAATAATAAACTGTATCTGTTTTGATGCGCTTATCAATTTTTGTAATGGTAAGCCTAAGCGTATCTCTTTGCTGGGCAGCGACTGATAAACTAACTAATGTCAGAATAAAGACAATTAATTTTTTTGTCATTTCTATTTAGTACAAAGCTTAGGGATTCAGATAATTCATTCGTGCCATTATTAAAGAATCAAAGCGAAAAATTCCATCGATAGGTGTTGCCCTTTTTTAGGATTTCTTTGCCAAAAACCGGAAACAGCCCCGGAGCTGAAGAAAAAAACGTAATTTCTTCCAGTATTCATTAGTAAAACTTTTTTCTCAAAGGGGAAGAGATTGTATGTGTTGCTGTTAATCCAGACATATAGTGTTTCTGAGGTCTGGTTAATCATATCAATTTCAACATCGCCTGTTTCGCTTTCACCGGATCTTTCAAAAAAATGTTGTTTCTGAAAGTTTAAAGTATCGGTTATAACAATTAATTTTTCAGAAACAAAACCATACGAGTTTGTCTCAATATCAAATACTTCAATAAAATTATTTTTGGGTTCGCGCGGAAGAACAACAAGCAGGTTGGAGTTGTCAATTGTGTAAGCCACCTTATAATTTAAACCAGGACCCTCCCTGAGGTTAATTTCTGATTTTGCACTTCCAAGTTTCAATTGTGCAGAGAGGTCAGAAAAAAACGCCGCCAATAAAATAAACAGGAATACTGTTTTCATCTTTTCGGGAGGTATTGTGTCATTTTTCATTAGCCTTTTCCCAGGCTCTTACATCCACCCGGGCTTTATCAAACAGCTTTTCGTAATTTTTTTTCAGGATCATTTCACGTGCTTCCGGGGTTAGCAGATTCCACAAGGGTTCATACATCCGGTAAACTCCCAGGTCTTTGTCCTGGCTTGCAGGAGCCACATTATCAGTGCCAAACAGGAACCGGTCGGGGTGATTGTTAATCTGGTTAGCCGTATTGGTAATTGTGGTTTCGTTCGTCAAAATATACTTTGCCACCTCGTCCCAGGAAATATCAAAATAAAGATTATCATATGCAGGGTCCGACAACAGTTGTCCCAGAAGGGCGGCCATATCCTTCAGCGGTGCAACAACCCTTCCCATACCGGCATGCGCCCATATAATGGTGGTTCCCGGATGGCGTCTTATAAGATCTTTCATCCCTTCCAGGTAATTTGGCTTTCCGGGTTTCGGGAACGGATTATCGATATCGTTGTGGATCAGTGCCACGAGACCTGCTTCAGCACAAAAACTCAAAATGCTGTCAATAGCAGGATCGGTAAGGCTGGCAACATCTCCTTCAATTTTGGCGGAAACGAATTCCTTGTGTATGGAAAACTCGCCGATCCCGGAAAACACACCCGGGAAGGTAAGCAAAACCCTGCGGATGTGGGCCGCGGCATACATATCCGTAGGATTGAATCCGGTGATCATGGGATCAATCCTCTGCTGCTGTTCCGGTCGGCAGTGATTTGTACGCCATCGCTATCATCGCATCGGTAAAGGAATAATAATACAGATGGGCATCGGTATCAAGATAATAGGTTGGCGCAAAACTGCCGGATACCCTGTATGACCATTGCTGTTGCAGCGGAAGTCCAAACAGGGTGGATCTGCCGATCTTGTCACCCATGATTTCATTCACATAGGTATGAATGTCAGTTCCTTCCTGGATGTAATTGGTGAGATGAAAATGGGCATCGTTGAAAAGATAGCCGTCTGATTTAGTACCTTCCTTTGGTTGTTGGGCATATGCCTGATTAATTACTATAAGCCCAAAATACAAAACTATCGTGCAGGTATAAAATAGCTTTTGTTTCATATTGAAATTAATTAAGAACAAGGAATGACCCTGCCTGTATGGCAGGCAGGGTTGATCCCTTTTCGGGAATAAATCAGCCTGATGGATATTTATTTCAGCTATTTCGGTTGAATCAGAAAAGGATTTACACCCAGTTTTTCAACAACATATTTTATTACCAGCTGTGCCTTCACGCTGTTTCCGGCTGCATCCAGCGGAGGAGAAACTACAGCAATCCCGAATTTGCCAGGACATACAGCCAGCAGGCCTCCACCTACACCACTTTTGGCAGGAAGACCTGAATTGTAATACCATATCCCGGAATCATCATAAAGTCCGGCAGTTGCCATAACCGGCAAGGTATACATAACCGTTTCAGGTGATACGACTTTCTTTTTTGTAACCGGGTTAACTCCGCCGTTTGCCAGCGTAGCTGCCATAGTAGCCAGGTCTTTTGCATTTACATTTAATGCGCATTGTTTGGTGTAAATATCTGTAGCCTGTACCGGATCGAAATACATCCGGCCATAGGCAAAAAGCAAATGGGCAATGGCCTGGTTGCGAAGATTATCGCCTGCTTCGCTGATGTAAACCGGCATGTTCAATGACAATGGCCTGCCGGCAAAATCGCTCTGCATCTGGACAATGCTTTTCCATTTTGCTGCTGAATCGGCACCGTTAACCAGGCTGGTTGCAGCAATTGCACCCGGATTCACCAGGGGATTGATTTCCTTTCCCCTCATCCTTTCAACAGCAGTGATGGAGTTGAAAACCTCACCGGTTGCATCAACACCAATTTTATCCTGAATGGCCTGGTGACCCTGTTCTTCAATTACCTGGGCCATTGTAAATACCTTGGAAACACTCTGAATGGAAACCTTTGAATCAATATCACCCTTTGTATAAACTGCACCGTCAGCCGTAACCAGTGCAATTCCAAAAATCTTGGGATCCACACTGGCCAGTTCCTTTATGTAATCGGCATTTTTACCATCTTTTACATCCTTGAATTTGGTATACGCTTCATCCAGGGCTGCCTTTATTTTCTCAGGAGTAAGATGTCTGGCCAAATGAAATCGTCTGATAAGGCCAGGAAAAGCACCGCAATCGACAGGGCCATCAATCTCTTTATTGCATATTTGGATTTCATATTCTGATTATTAAATGGTTACCAATTAGTTGGCGGACTTTCTATAGAATAGTCTGGGAGAATTTATACCTGAATGAGAACTGGACCTTAAATATGCTGGTACTAAAGTCATCGCTGAAGTTCTTCCGGTCGCCATACTGCAGTTCAATTCCCATCATGGCATTGGCAACAGGGTAATACAGGAGGTTGGCACAGGCATAGTTACCACTTTTGAAAGGCGGAAGGATCCTGGCCGTCTGAATTGTCAATGCTAACCATGGAATATCCAATGCGAACTGCTGAATTTTTCATTCCACTGCTGATCAAAGAAGGCAACGATTCCCAATACCGGCAAGGGGAACACCGAGTACCGGCTGTACCGGATCCGAGAAATTTTCCTTAATCCCGATGTCGGCCGGTGCATCATTCATATAGTTCTGAATGCCCTTGCCGTAAACTACCTGGAACCTGCCCACCAGTGATTTGGTGATATTCAGGTTTGAACTGAGGTTCAGTCCCCAGCCCACGGTCTTATCTCCCAGTTCATAGGCGTCTTGCTGAGTATCTTCCCAGGAAATATACCGCAGGATACCTGCCAGTTCAACATATCCGAAATTTCCGGCATACCGGTATTCGCCTGACAGATCGGGGAGCGGAAAACGGGGTCTGACACCCGAAAGTTCAATACGGTCGGCATAAATACCCTGGTCACCGCTGGCACCCGGACGTTCCAGGGCAAATGTCAGCCTTGTATCACCCTGGATTGGCATATATCGTATCTGTATATTCCTGAAGAATACCATACCGGTGGGTCCCCAGTATTCCAGCGTATTGGGGAAAACATCGGCATCCATGAAAGGACTCCAGTACTGACCAACGCCAAATTGACCCAGTTCGGCATAGGCATGACGCAGCCTGAAGGTAGTCTGGCCGGCATCCACACCGGTACCAAAAAGTTCAAATTCAAAGGTTGTTTTCAGTTCTCCCAGGGAGGTAGGAAGATAACTTTTAACTCCGAAACGGGTTTGTCGTACACTGAAATAGGCATTCCCGTCAGTACCGAACTCACCTTTATAGGAGGGCAGTTTGGTGGGCCGGACCACATCAAACCAGTCGGGATGGATCTGGTTTGCATTATAACCGGCATCGGTCATCACAAAACCATAAACTTCGAGGGCTTTTTGTTCAGTGGGTTCCTGCGCCTTTGCAGCAGAAACAAGGAAAAGTGAATACCAGGATCAGAATTAGTTTGTTTTTTTTCATAAGTTGGAAGGTTATGGATTCAATTTGAGATTATTGATCTTATAACCGGTTCAATACGAATGGACAAGATAAAAAATTCAGCAGCCGGAACGGATAATCCATACCGGCTGCTTTTCAAATTGAAACTGCAATGTATCTCAGAACTTCGGCGGATATTTCACAAATATCTGCTTCACGGCATAATTGATGTTTTCTTCCCTTTTCTTCTGACTGGCATCCTGATCAAGGGTTTTGGTTCCGCGACCCTGCCATACCAGCTGCTTTTTTGTTGCATCAATCATGTCGATGAACAATGTTCCATCGACGTATGTATCATAATTAATGGTGGTGGTTGAGAAGCCTCCACCATAGCCATACCGGTATCCCCTGCCATAATAACCACCTGAATTTGTAGCGGTAGCGGTCTGTTGCGTCTGAGTCTTGATATTCACATCGATCAGCACATCCGGATTATCTGATTTGGTAAAACCCTTGGCAGCCAGTTCTTTTTCTATTGCACCCAGAAGACGGTTCCGGTTGATGTCATCGAGCGGAAGGGCCAGTGCCTCAGGTGTAAATGCATAGGTTTTATAGGATGCGAATCCGGCAGTTTTGTCGAAATCCGAAGATACCTTGATTGAACTGCAGGAAGCAGCAAAAACCAGGATGAATGACAGTAATAATAAGATTTTTCATAGTTTACATGTTATTATCAGGGAACAAATACGAATCCGAAGTTAAGGGTCATGTATCCCTGTGCAGGCAGATCACCTGGCCTTAAAACCATAATAGTATTTCCATGCCAGGGTAAGGCCAACACCCGGGGCCGCTTTAATCAATACTCCAACTTCAGGCCTGAGGGCAAAATGCCAGGCATCTTTTTCAAAAGTATAGGTTGCCATATCGGTATTCTGCAAGGTATACATGGTACCGATACCTAATCCGGCATATCCGGATAAATTGGCATCCGGTTTCATATAATAATCAGCAGCAGCAAGCATCGGAAAATGGTTGCTGTAGCGCCATTGTTTTCCTGAATAGGTAAGGTTCTTGTATTCGTAAACATCATCAGCCTTTTCTTCATAGAAGACGTTCCAGCCAAAGTCAACACCAACGCCAATATTGGCCGTCACCAGGTTCCGGTAGTCAAGGGTAAATCCCCTGAAACTGGTCTTACCGATATAATCATGCATATCTCCTGTTCCAAATCCGATGGAATACTGCAGGGCAGTTAAATTTCTCTGCGGGAAAGCCGAAACAGCAATTACCGTGAAAACAATTAGAATGAATATCTTTTTCATAATCGATTGATTTATTAGTTGGTTTTCAGATAAGGTGACTGGTCAAATGCCTTGTCAATAGCCGTGTTTACACGTGTAGCATCATATGTGTAAGTCATTACACCGTTGATGACACCCGTCCATTGTGTAACAGGATTGCCATTGGCTCCCACGTCGGTCTTGTCGATCAGGTTCATAATCAGAGTACCTGTTGTATAGGAGGTAACATACTACCGGAGGATAATACGGATAATAACCGCCCCAGCCCCAGCCCGGATAATAACCACCATACCACCAGTACCAGTAATCATACCAGTACGGTAATAGTAGTTGTTTCCCATGAAGCAGGCAACAGCAATAGATCAGCACCTTCTGATGCAAGACTAACCCGTTCATATCCAAGGGCTGTCATGTTCTCTTCAATTTGTACTCAGAATCAGTGCAGCCGATAGCATCCGGCATAAAGGATCGGCATGTTCGCCTTCCTGCAAATTGCCGGTAATCTTGACAATTTTATCAGGCATGGCATAGGTGGTTTTTGTGCCAAACTCGTATGTATCGTTGTGGTCGGTTAAGAACAACATCCAGTTCTTCTGCATAATCCGGCCCGTTGGGATAGCAACCGGCCAGGAGAAGAGCGCTGAAGAAACCAACTAGAATCTTGATTTTTCTTTTCATATGTAATTAGGTTTGTGGTTATAAAAAATTAAGCATTTAAACTAATAATTCATAAATCCGAATAGGGTATCCGAATTTATGCAAATTCATAACCCAAATGTAATCTCAAAAGAGGCACCAGTAAATAGAACTTTAGTGCTAAATGGCCGGATATTTTCACCAAAAATGAAGAAAAAGGTGGAAGATCAGAATCGGTATCCCAAATTTACCAGGTAACGATAACCAAATTTTCCCGTTCGGGCCGACCCTTTTTGACTGAATTCATTGCCATCCAGGACAATGGTATATCCCGGAACTGTATTTTGTAATTGTTCATTCACCTGCTGGTAGAACAATTCCGACTCTTCCGTTTCAAGTGTTGAACTGGTTTTACTTTTCAGGTCAAAGAACCATAGTCCGGGGCCCATGAAAATCACATCCAGGGTCATCCGTTTCCATACCACAAACTGACAGCCTAACTGAATTCCCACCAAATGCATATTTACACTCAAATCGCTGATCAGTTCATCGTTGTTCGAACTCATGTTTAACTTCCAGTAGTTTTCGCGCTGCAAATAATTGTAAGCGTAATAGGGACCAATAAATAAACCCCGGGGGGCTTCGTATTTGTTCTCTTTCAATAAATACCAGCGATAATCCGTTGAAAAGTGAAACCCTTTGTCCTTGTAATTTTTCTGCAATTGAAAGGAATCCCGGAATATAGGTTCAAATTTGGGAAATGAAAACCGGCCCATATTTACTGAAAATGACTGATTTTTCTTCAGGAGCCTCTCATATCCCACCACGTTATTCTTGATACCAAATAGAATGGGATTTGACAGGTTTAACCGGATTACATTTTTGTAGCCGGTTGTATTATCAGTTACCTGTGCCTGGCAGGAAAATACTCCGGAGAATGCCAGAGAAAAAATATGTAATATAAAACGCCTTGAATCTCAATAGTATAAATGTAAAGGTTGATTCAAATATAATGTTTAGCACTTTATATTCAAAATGGATTAACTATTTTGAGCTCCTTGCTATTGTCAAATCTGGATTTAGCAGTATAATTGTTGCCGTGATGGTTATATTTGTATCCTATTTGAAATATGAATCAAGTCAAGTTATCTTAACATGCAGAAAATCAGTAATAAAATATTTTTCCGGATTTTACTTTTTCTGTTGCTGGTTCCCTGCGCAGCGTATTCTGCAAAACCAATCAAGACCGTTTTAATCTTTTTCTCCTGGAATTCAAACCTTCCCGCCTACCAGAATATGCTGGAAGGATTTAACGCTGCCTTTTCCGAGGAACCCGGTGTTACCTGTAACCTGGCAATCGAATACCTTGATCTCATCCGGCCCGGGAATGAAATTGTAGTAAAAACAATTGTCGATCTGTATAATGACAAGTATAAAAATATACCGATCGATTTGCTGGTTATAGTCGGACCAAATGGCTATCCTGCTTTAAAGCAATATGGTTTAAAAGCCCTTGAAAACACTCCGATCCTTTGCGTTGATAACGAAAACCTGATCAATGACAGTATCCTGTATCCGTCCGGCCCAAACATGGTAAAAATTTCGTTGAATTATGATATTTATCCCACGCTTAAAACAGCCTTTTCCCTGTTTCCGGATTACAAAGATGTGTATGTAATAAATGGCAGTACCCCGATCGACAACTATTACCTGGATAAATTCAAGATAGCCATTAGGAGTTTTGATACTACCCACTCTGTCCGCTATTTTTCAAATTTTTCCATGGATTCTCTTATTCTTGCGGTTGAGAAAATACCCAGGAAAAGCCTTGTTTTTGTGCCATCATTTTACAGGGATAAAGACGGATTGCCATATGCAACCTCCGACGTTATGGCTATACTGGCAAGGCGCAGTAAAGCCCCGGTAATGCCGATTTCAGATGTTTTCACCCTTCGGAAAGGAGCCCTGGGAGGATTTGTCATCAGTTTCAGAAATATCGGGAAAGAAATGGGAAGGGTAGCCAACCTTATGCTGCAGGGTGCTTCCGATGACGATATTAATATTCATTACCGGACCTTTTATGAAGATATATATGACTGGGACGAAGTGACCAGATGGGGATTGACACATTCGAAGGTAATTCCTTCCGACAGTATCTTTTATTACAGACCCGGCAGTTTTTGGAGGATCTATCGGTGGTATATCCTGGCAGTTTTTCTTTTCCTGATTTCCCAGACCGTTTTCATCATGTACCTGGTCACATTGAACAGGAGGCAGAAAGAAACTGCCCGGCAGAAATCGGAAACTGAAAATATTTACCAGGAAATGGTTCGTGAGGACCGGCTGTTAAAAATGGTGGAACTCACTGCATCGCTGTCGCATGAACTTAATCAGCCCCTAACCGCCATTCTTTATAATGCCCAGGCAGGAAAGCGCTTCCTGAAATCGGGAACAATTGATCCTCAGCAGGCTGAAGAAATATTCGATTATATTATTGAAGATGATAAACGGGCCGGCGGGATTATCAGCAGTGTAAAAAACCTGATGAAACTTGACAACCGGGAGCAGGAAAATCTTAATGTGGCGGAACTTATTCAGGAAACTGTGGATATTTTTAAATCTGAGTACATCCGGAAAAATGTCACAGTAAAACTTTCAATTCCTGCAAAGCCAGCCTGGATATACGGGGAGAAAATTTTGTTGCAGCAGGTGATCCTGAATTTTTCCAGAAATGCCCTGAACGCCATGGAGAAAAATGACCCTGACAATAAATTTCTGGAAATTGGTTTCAAGACATCCAAATCACATGTTACTGTTTCTGTGAGAGACTCAGGTTGCGGGATTGACCCGGAGATCAAGGATAAATTATTCAGGCCTTTTGTCACCAGTAGCAAAAAAGGATTTGGAATTGGTCTGGCCCTCAGCCGGACAATTATTGAAAAACATCATGGAGAAATTTGGGCCGAGAACCATCCTGAAGGCGGAGCTGAATTCTCCTTTCGACTGAAAGCGATCAGGGAGGAGCAATAATTACCCTGCCGAATAGCACCAAAGTTCTATAGATAAGCCTCATTTTACATAGTACATTTGATACTGTAAATACTCGGACCAATATATTATTTCTGGTTTATCTAAAAGCATGCATGGTTTATTTAATAGATGATGATGAGTCGGTAAGGCGTGCATTTACGCTTTTTCTCAATTCAGCAAATATTGATCATCAATGTTTCCGAAGTGCTGCTGAATTTCTGTCTGTATATAAAGCAGGTAAGAAAGATATATTGGTTCTTGACCTGAATCTGCCCGGAATGAATGGCATCGATCTCCTGAAAAAAATAGAAAATCCGGATAGCTTACTGACAGTTATTGTTGTAACCGCAAATGATGAACCCCTTAGCCGTGAATACTGCAGACATTATGGTGTAAAAGCGTATCTAAGGAAGCCGGTGGACGCTGAAGCCCTGCTTGACATTATCAGTTTTAACATTCATGCCTGAAATTTTTTTCCTCATTGAAAATATTCCTAAATTGCAGCTAGCCGTTAAATCAACCCCTGAAAAAAACAATCTTTCAATTATTAATTCATCGGGAAACTACAAAACCATTCATATGAAAAAAATACACGTATGTAGCCTGCTTATTCTAATAGCCTTTGTTCTTCCATCCTGCAAGGAAAAAAAGGCGGCGGCAGTTGCGCCGATTGAAGTGCCTGTTGTACAGGTAATCCAACAGGATGTTGCCCTTGAGAGTGAATATACCGGGCAAACCTATGGAGATGCAGATGTGGAAATTCGAACCCGGGTTGAAGGCTGGGTATTAAGCATGAATTTCAAGGAAGGTTCAATGGTTAAAAAGGGACAGCTTTTATATACGATTGATCCGTTGCCTTATCAGAATCAGGTTAATGAAGCAGAAGCATCTCTTGCTGATGCAAATTCCATGATGATAAAAGCAAAGAATGATCTTGACCGGATTGAACCACTTGCAGCAATTGGTGCAGTAAGCCAGCGGGAACTTGTTGCAGCCCAGGCTACTTATGAATCCAGCAAAGCCATGGTTGCTTCGAATGAAGCTTCCTTGCGAAATGCAAAGATAGAACTTGGTTACTGCAGTGTGGTTGCACCTATCAGCGGTATGATTGGTATATCCACAGTGAAGGTTGGTGATTATGTCAGCACGGGTCCCCAGTTTGTTATCAATACAGTATCCAGTATTGATAATATCAGGGTCCGTTTTACAATCAGTGAAAAGGAATATCTTCGGATAACCAGGCTGATGCAGGAGATGAAAGTTAAACTGGGTCAGGGGGGTGATAATGTCAAGATGATTCTTGCAGATGGTTCACTTTATCCGCTGAAGGGAAAGATGAATTTTGCCGACCGGCAGGTTGATCCTTCAACCGGAGCCATGACACTTGAAGCAGAGTTCAAAAATACGGATAATCTTCTTCGTCCGGGACAATATGTAAAACTCCGGATGGTAACAGAATACCGGAAAGCTGCCTTACTCATTCCTCAGCGGGCTGTTAATGAAATGCAGGGATTGTTCCAGGTCTATTACAGTTGCTGACAGCAATAAAATTGATCTGAAACTTATAAAACTCGGACCTGCCTACAATATGAGCTATATTGTTGAGAGCGGGCTGACACCAGGAGGAAAGAGTTGTTATCGGCGGAACGCAGATGCTGCGTAGCGGGAGTCGTAATTAAGCCGGTTGACAAAAAATGGTCACCTGACAGTACCAATATTTCATCCATTATTAATTAAGCAACAATACCTACAGACTATGGGAGAATTTTTTGTACGACGGCCGATTGTTGCAATGGTGCTGTCCATAATTATTGTAATTATCGGATTACTTGCACTGAGAAGTACTCCGATAAGCCAGTATCCCGATATAACTCCGCCTACCATTAAGATCAATACAAGTTTCGTTGGTGCAAATGCTGTGAACGTGGAACAGGGTGTTGCTTCAGTTATGGAACAGAAGATCAATGGTGTGGAAGAGATGATCTATATGAAAAGTACCAATGCATCCGATGGAAACCTCAGCCTGGATGTATCATTTAAAGTGGGTACCAATCTCGACAATGCCAATATGCTTACCCAGAACAGGGTAAGCCAGGCCATGCCATTTATGCCTCCTTCTGTAAAACAGTTTGGGATCACTACCAAAAAATCACTGACCTTCCCGCTGCTTGATCATTTCACTTACCTCCGAAAATCCTGCCTACGATGACAGGTTTCTTGCCAATTATGCAACTATCAACCTGGTGGATGCTATTTCACGGATAAGCGGGGTAGGTGAGGTAAAGCTTCTTGGTTCAAGCGATTATGCCATGAGGGTATGGGTAAAACCCGATATAATGTCGAAACTTGATATTACAGTTGAAGATGTTACAAAAGCCTTCAGGATCAGAACGTGATCAGTCCGGGCGGTAAATTCGGAGCTGAACCTGCACCTGCAGGAACAGAATTTACTTATGGTGTTGTTCTTCAGGACAGGCTTATCCAGGAAGACCAGTTTAAAGATATTATTATTAAAAGCAAGGAGGATGGTTCAAAAGTTCTTCTTGGCGATATTGCAGATATAAAACTGGGAACTGAGAATTATAACTCACTTCCCGCATGAACGATAAACAGGCAGCTACAATTGCAATTTACCAGACACCCGGTACAAATGCACTTGATGTGGCTGACCAGATCAAAACGACTGACAGCGGAACTTTCTCAGAGGTTTCCAGATGATATTAAATATGATGTTTCTCTCGATACCACTCTTGCTGTTACAGAGGGTATCAGTGAGATTGTAAATACTCTTGTTTGAAGCTATTATGCTTGTTATTCTTGTTGTTTTTATTTTCCTTCAGAACTGGAGAGCCACACTGATTCCGCTTATTACTGTACCTGTATCACTTATCGGTACTTTTATGGTCTTTCCGCTTCTTGGATTTTCGGTAAACGTACTTTCACTTGCTTGGACTGGTACTTGCAATCGGAATTGTGGTTGACGATGCCATTGTGGTGGTGGAGGCTGTCATGCACCATATTGAGCATGGAAAGACACCGCGAGAAGCCACAATACAGGCAATGAAAGAGGTATCCGGACCCGGTTGTTGCAATTGCACTTATTCTCTGTGCTGTGTTCATTCCTGTGGCAATGGTTCCGGGAATTACAGGCCGTCTTTATCAGCAGTTTGCAATTACAATTGCTGTTTCAGTTGTATTCTCGGCATTTTCAGCTCTTTCACTGAGCCCGGCACTTGCTTCAATTCTTCTTAAACCTACAAAACCAATGAGTGAGCGTAAAGGTCTGCTTGCCAAGTTTTTCAATGGTTTTAACAGGATGTTCGATAATGTTACCGGTAAATATGTCGGTATTGCCGGTTACCTTTCACGCAAAGCCATGCGGGTAGTAATAATTCTTGTTGTTGTTGTTGTAGTTGCAGGATTATTTGGCAAAAGTCTTCCCGGAGGATTTGTTCCTGATGAAGACCAGGGCTATTTTATTATGAATGTTACTTTACCGGCTTCATCATCTCTTCAGCGGACCGATGAGGTCTGCAAACAGGTTGAAGAAATACTTTCAAAGTATGAATCACTTGAATTTGTTACCTCCATTGTTGGATTCAGCATGCTTACCGGTGCATATCAGTCGTAATGTTGCAACCTATTTTGTAATGGCAAAGGAATGGACGGAAAGGGAGCAGACTGTTGAGGAGATAATGACTGAACTAAATAAGGTTTTTGCCAGAGAGATAACAAGCGGAACTGTACTGGCATTTGGTCCTCCTCCAATCCCGGGACTTGGAACCGGTGCCGGATTTACTATGATGATCCAGGACAAGGCAGGAAATACACCGGAGTATCTTCAGGAGCAGACAAATGCATTTGTTGCTGCAGCACAGAAAACGTCCTGAGATAGGACGTGTTAACTCTACTTTCAATGCCACATCACCACAGATAAGACTTGAAGTTGACAGGCAGAAAGCCATGAAACTGGGAGTTCCTCTTTCCACTGTGAATACTACACTTGGGAGCATTTCTCGGAGGAGCTTATGTAAATGATTTTAACAGATTCGGACGACAATATAAGGTATATGTTCAGGCTGATGCTTCTTACAGGGTAAAACCTGAAGATCTCAGCATGGCTTATGTAAGAAACAATAAAGGGGAAATGGTTCCTGTTTCAACTCTGGTTACTGCCAGTAAGGTCAGTGCTCCTGAATTTACAAACCGTTTTAACCTTTACCGCTCAGCTGAAATAAATGGTATTCCTGCTCCGGGTTACAGTTCTTCACAGGCACTTAAAGCACTTGAAGAAACAGCTAAAGAGGTACTTGCCTCAGACAATGGGTTATGCATGGTCAAACATGTCTTTCCAGGAGAAAGCAGGCAGAAGGCTCTGCAGGTACCAATCTTCATTATGGCTTTGCTCTTTGTATTTCTTATTCTTGCCGCCCAGTATGAAAGCTGGAAACTTCCATTCAGTGTTTTGCTTGGGATACCCCTTTCTCTGTTTTCGGAGCATTTCTGGGACTATTCCTTGCCAGACTGACTGATAACGGTTATCTTAATAATGTTTTTGCACAGATCGGGCTTGTATTGCTCATCGGACTTGTAGCCAAGAATGCTATTCTTATTGTTGAATTTGCCAAGGCAGAACATGAAAAAGGAGTTCCTCTTTTTGAAGCTGCAATGTCAGCTGCAAAACTTCGTTTCAGGCCAATTCTTATGACAGCATTTGCCTTTATTCTTGGTGTAACACCTTTGCTTACTGCTTCAGGTGCCGGAGCAGAAGGAAGGAAAGTAATGGGAATGACTGTTTTCAGCGGAATGCTTGTTGCAACCATTCTTGGTGTGCTTATCGTTCCGGCCTTGTATATTATGATTGAAAATATCGGGAAAAAAAAAACCGCTACCAGTAATTGAAAATAAATCAGAGGGAGAATAATATGAAGAAATTGATTTTTATCCAGATAGCAATTGTTATTGCTGCTTTCTTCATGTCTGGTGGGCAAACGATATACCAGACCTGAGTTGACAGTTCCGGAAAAATATATCAACCGGGATACAATCCCTGCTCTGTCACAATACAGCCCTTGCACGCAAGATACCATCATTAACCTGCAATGGTTTGAACTTTTCAGCGATACAGTCCTGAATAAACTTATCACCCAGGCACTGGATTCAAATACCAATCTGAGGATTGCTGCTCTCAGGGTGCAGCAATCACGGTCGTATTATAAAAATTCCAAGGCAAATCAGTAGCCTTCAATCGGTTATTCGGCATCAGCTGAATAAATGATCCCAACGATGACAATTTCGATCTCTTGGTACAGCATCATGGGAAATTGATTTCTGGGGAAAGATCCGTCATGCAAAACGTGCAGCCTATGCTGAAATGCTTGCCAGCGAAGAGGGACTCAAGACAGTTAAAACAACCCTTGTAAGCGATGTTGCCAGTCTCTATTTTCTGCTGCGCGATCTTGATAACAGGATTGAAGTTGCAAAACAGACAATGACCAGCAGAACCACTTATTACAATATGGTGAATGAACGTTTCCTGAAAGGTGAATCTGCTGAACTCGATAAACTTCAGGCTGAACAGCAGCTTGCTCTGGCTGAGGCTACTCTGAGCAGCCTTCAGCGTGAACTAAGCATTACTGAAAGAAGCCTGAATATACTGCTGGGACAGAATCCCCAACCCATACCCACGGGGCTTGCAAATGCCGACCAGGTTATTATTCCGGAGATTCCTGCCGGACTTCCTTCCAACCTTGCTGAACAGAGGCCTGATGTTAAGGCAGCTGAGAATATTCTTATTGCTGAAACAGAAAGGATAGGTGTATACCAGGCAATGAGGCTGCCAAGTTTCAGTCTTACCGGATTCTTTGGGGTTGCCAGTGCTGATCTGAACACTCTGTTCAGGAATGATGCCCTTACCAGGAGGCGTGACAGGAATGATCACGGGACCTATCTTTGAATTCGGAAAGAACAAACGCAGGGTTGATATTCAGCGAGCCGAAGCAGAGATAGCAGTGAACAACTACCTTAATACTTACCGTACAGCACTTGCTGATGTTGAAAATTCCCTGGTCGGCATTCAGTCATACCGTGAAGAATATGCAGCACGAATGCGACAGGTGAGGCAGCCCGAAAAGCACTTATGCTTACAAAGGCAAAGTATGACAGCGGGTATTCAAGTTACCTCGAGGTGCTGATTGCAGAAAGTTATGCATTTGATGCTGAGATGCTGCTTTCAATGACACAGGGGACAGCAGCTTGCAGCAACAGTTTCACTTTACAGGGCACTTGGAGGTGGCTGGTAATATAACTTACACCGTAAAATGAGGATGCATGTCCAAGATCCTGCCTAAAAACCTGCCCAAGCACTTCTGGACGGAGGAAAGCGGTCTCACCAGCATGCTCGTTTTATTGTGTATAAGCAATTTTATTATCACTCCTTTCTTCGAAAAAGGGCAGTTGCTGAATATCCTTATCCGTATTATATGGGTAGCCTTGCTGTTTGCAGGAATTACCACCCTGTCGGAAACTAAATTACAACGGAGGCTGTTTTCCATTATTCCTATCCTGCTAATCACCGTTAATTTAATCCGGTATTTCAGGGATACCCCCGTTTTGGCTTATTTTGAATTAATAGCCGATGTGGCAGTATTTGCCCTCCTTATCGGAATGGTCTTTGTAAAGGTATTCGAAAAAGGGCCGGTTACTTTTCATCGCATTGTTGGAGCAGTTGCAGGATATATGCTGATCGGCAATTTATGGGCTGTTTTGTTTCAATTCCTGTATATTCACCTGCAGGGTTCAATACAACTGGCTTCTTCTGATGCAGTTTCAGTAATTAAACCTTCCACATTTATTTATTTCAGTTATACAACACTCACTACAACCGGTTTTGGAGATATTCTTCCTGCTCATACAATAACGCGGACCCTGGTTATTATAGAACAGCTGATCGGTGTATTTTATCCGGCCGTTCTCATCGGAAGACTGGTTTCACTGACCGTGGAAAGCAGCCATTCAAAACACCCCAAACAGGCACAAAAAAATCCGGACACTGAATAATTGTCCGGATTTTTTATACGTTATTTAATCTTACTTGCTCTTCAGATCAGGAAGCGGAAGTGATTCCAGTACGGAAACACGGATCCCGGAAAGAATATATCCTTCCACCTGGTAAAACTGTAAGGCAACAACCGGATTGGTTACCTTTTTAATTTTATTATAGTAGGTTATGATGAGGTCATCTGTTTTTTTGCTCAGATCGATCACCTTCTTTGTCCATACGTCAGCTGACTCATTGGTGAATTTCGTATATTCCTGGACGTACTGGTCAAGAAGCTTAATCCTTTCCTGTCCCAGGGACTTCCGGGCTGTTTCATACTCGTCATAAAGTTTCCAGAATGCATCTTTCTGAGCGGGGTCAACTTGTACGAATTCAGAGACCATGGCTTTCTTGTCCATGCCAAATGAAGCTTGCATCAGGTCAATTTCTTCCTTGCTTGACTGAGCATTAACAAAGGAAGCTGCAATAAAGAGTGCGGTAAGTAATAGGGTAATCTTTTTCATAAATACACGTTTAAATTAGTTTATGCACAAAAGTAATTCAAATTATTGCAAAATCTGAATCATTTGGATTCTTTTATACGACTTAGCAGATATGCACTCAGTTCATTGGCAATACCAAAAACAAAGGCAACGATCCCAATAAAGAATACGCTGCGTTCAGTAAAATTACCATTCAGCTGGTACATGAAATACCCGAATAGCATCGTAAGAAGTGCATTTAGCACATATAAAGAAAAAAAGGCATTTTTCTGAGCGATAAGCAGGCCTGCTTCAACCAGCTCACTTATGGCGTAAAAGATCACCCAGAATAACATGATCCATAAAACTATTTTTACAGGGGATTCCAGGTGGGTAGCGAGATTAATGGCAAAAGCCAGATTGAGCAGGCCGGAAGCAAGGGTCCAGCCTCTGAACCTGGATTTCTTGAACATTATGCTGGTGCCAATGAGCAGAATGGCCATCATGCCGATAAGTGCAATAAAAAAAACGGCAAGAGTTTTGATCGTTCCAAAAATCTGAACCATGGCAATAATTCCGAAAAGGATAAGGAAAGCACCCTTAAATGCAGGTAACCAGGACTTGTCATATGATTTTAGCTCCATTGCGGTATATTTTGAATCAAATATAGGAAAAAACTGATTTAATCTGATATCGAAGAAATATATCTTAATTTTGATGAATGCAAACTGCGTGCGAATGCGATCAAACCGGTTATTCAAGATATTCAGATATTCAATTCTAACCCTGGCGGCATTGTTTGTTTTGCTGTTGCTGGCAGTGAACCTCCCTCCGGGTCAAAAGCTTATTACGACCAGGGTAAACGGCTTTTTTCACGATAAAAATATCCCGGCACATATCGATAAGATCACCCTGCTTTTGAACGGTAAAATTGGATTATCGGAACTGAGGGTTATTCAGAATTCAAATGATACCATCCTGTATGTCAGGAATCTCCGTATAGCCTTCAACCCCATTCCACTGATGTTTAAAAAAGTCAAGGTTGGCAACCTCAGCATGGATCATGCCGTAGTTAACCTGGCGACGGATGACAGTACAGGTATCCTGAATCTGATTGCCCTCTTTCCTTCTAAAACCAAAACGAAAGACACAACAAAAGTAAAGAATAATCAGTGGGACATCCAGGTCAAATCGGTCAGTCTTAAAAACACCCGGTTCAAATACAGGGATGTTTACCGTGGAATTCAATTGCAAACCTCCTTAAAAGATCTTTATGTGCGATTCAGCCGGTTTTCACTTATAGGAAAGGAGATCTATCGCAGCCTATATTAATCTGGAGCAAATCAGATTCCTGATGTCCACGAATACGCCTTTTGTGGAAAAAACAACCACAAAAGAAAAAGGGTCTTCTACGTGGAAATTCAATTTAAATAATGCGGATCTGAAGGATATCGTCTTTGCTTCAGATCAACCGGAAGCCAGGCAACGAATGGTTATCAAACTGGGAGAAGGAACTGTTTCCATAAGTCATGTCGACCTGGGCCAGCATATCGTTGATATCGGACTGCTTCAACTGGATAAACCCGAGCTCATTATCTATTCTTCAAAAGAAAAACAACAAAAAAAATCCCCGGCCATACAAGATACAGGCAATGCATTTCCCGGCGTTTGGGATATGTCGGGGGATGTCCTTAAAATAGAAGATGGGTCTTTGCGCATGCTATCATATGATGGATCACGGCCTGCAAAAAAAGGGCCCGACCTGACCCGTTTTGACCATTTTGAAACCACACTGAAGCACGTAAAATTAAGCAGTGCAGTAAGCGCTTTCAACATGAGCCGGCTTTCGATGCACCTTGGCAATGGATTAAATATTGAACAGGGTAAGGTAGTTTTCAGCTCCGATTCCATTCATAAAACCAAACTACAGGCAGACCTGAAAACAACATTTTCACATGTTGACCTGAAACTATTAAGCGGTGAGATGCTCCCCTCCATTATCAAAAAATCATTCCTGGGTGTTCCTTTCTCATTGTTCATTAACAAAACTGAAGTTTCCCTTCGTGATCTTGTATACATTCATGCCACCATCCGACAAAAGGACAACTAGACCAAACAAAGGATGATAAACTGGGTATACAGGGAACTCTTTCAGGATCAACGGAATTATTGCAGATAAACGAACTGGGATTAAGCACCCCTGCAGGATTGAAGTTGATTATAAACGGATCCGTCACCCGGTTGACGGATCTTCGAACTTCCCGTTGCATTTTAGATTTCAAAACCAATACAATAACTACAGAACAGGTTAAGGAACTTACCGAGCTGGCCGGTGATCTCTGCCAGGCTCCCTTCATTCAGTCCCATGGCAATCAAAGGAAGCATCAGGAATAGCATGATGGCGCCTGAAATTACTCTTGACATCCTCGGAGAATCAGGTAATATAGGGATTAAGGGATCAGCAGATCTGAATGAAAAAAGTTATAATATGGATTCTGGATTTTGCCGATCTGAAAGTCGGTGAACTGGCTGAAATAAAAGATGTAGACAAGGTTTCAGGCCGGATCAGCGTCCAGGGAAAGGGATTCAAACCTGAAAGTATCATGGCCAGGGCCAATGTGGCTATTGACAGCGCCGGATATAAGGGATATATTTATCGTAATTTGAAAATTGAAGCGAAGGCAGATACTGGCAAATACACTTTTCAAATTGTATTGGCGGATACAGCAGCTGAATGCAATTTGGCCGGCTACATCAGCCGGAAGGATTCAACTGTTGACGGAGAGATTTCAGGTAGTTTTGCAATCCAGACAGGTAAATTGCATTTATATCGTGACAGCATTGACTTTAAAGGAAATCTGAAGGCCCTCTTTCATCAGAATCCTTCGGAAATGGATGCCTCTCTGAATTTACATGACCTGGCACTAAAAAAGAGAGGTTATACAGCCTTACTAAAGAAGGGTTCTGTGACTTTCCGGTCCACAGGAAGTTTAATAAAAACCCATGTGGAATCTGATTTTCTGAAAGCCGATTTTCTCAGCCATGTCTCCCTTACTGACTTTAAAAAGGCTTTAAAGATGCCTGAATATGGATTGTCAACCCTGGTTGACTCGTCGATCATTTATGAAATTCCGGTGATTTCGGCCCTTCCGGATGCTGACCTGTCTTTGGAGGCTGGATATAGTCCTTTGATAAACTTATTTATTGCGGATAGCCTGGTTAACTATAAACTCATTTCTGTTCAGTTAACAAAAGATACAAATGGAATTGTCAAAGGGAAAATATACCTTGACAAATACAGGTTTATAAATACTTCGGGCTACGCCACTTCTGTCCAACTCGAAAGTTCAGCCGGTAAAACAACCTTTGTTATAAAAACAGACAGCATCCAGTTTGGAAATATCAGGCTGGGTACCTCTCAAACCGGATTGATTTATACACAAAATAATAGTCGATATCACTGTCCATATCAGTAGCAGAAATAAGGGTGTTTTGTATGATATCGCTTGTGAGGCCATCAAGAAGAACAAGCGGGTGGAGGTACGTTCCACGCAACCAAAATGGACGATGAATGGCACTGAATGGACTGTCTCACCCGGGAAATTCCTGATATTTGAACCGGAAACAAAAAACTATATCACCGATTTGCATTGGAAGAATAAGGAAAGCATGATTGATCTGCATGGCAGTAAATCGGATGTTATTAATCTCGATCTTAAGCAGGTCGCCATCAGTAAACTCATTCTTCCAGGCATTATACCCTATTCATTCGATGGTATTTTAAATGGCAGTGTAGGCTATCGTGACGGCCCGCAAAAGATTGTCAGTTCAGAGATGGATATACTGCAAATTCAGGCATCCGGACAAATGATGGGCGACGTAAGTATCAAGGGCCGGTTTTTGTCTGATACGCTGGGAACAAACGAAGGCAGTGTAAATATTTTGCTGGCCGATGCAGCTGAACTGTCGGTCTCCGCTAAACTGGGAACGAATCCCGCCAAAGGCATCTATACAAAATTCAAAAACCTTTCATTGACTTATCTTGCCCCCTTTCTTCAAAAGTACGTCAGTGGGTTGACCGGTAAAATCAACGGTGGCGTGGATCTGACATTCCCGGCTGAAAATCCTGAACTGAATGGCTCAATCCGTTTAAGTGAAACCGGTTTCCGCATTATTCCGCTAAATGCAAAATACACGATACCGGGTGATGAGATCGTCATTAAAAAAAATGAAATACTTATTAATCAATTTGTTGTATTGGATTCTCTCGGGAAACGTCTGAATGTGCTTGGCAAAATCAATATGAACAGTAAACCAAATCCAACTGCTGATCTGCAAGTTACTTCGGATGACATTCAGGTAATGAATACTACCGAAAAAGATAACCCGGCATTCAACGGCAGTATATTCATTAATTCAAAGCTGAATATTACCGGGCCTGTTCAAAATCCATCTATTTCAGGAAATCTTGTCCTTGGTGGAGGAACTGTGATCAATTACCGGTATATGGAAAATCTGGCAATCTCTGAAACTGAAAAGACCATAAAATTTGCCAGCCTTAAAGCAGACCAAACGGGAGAAATGTCAAAAAGAGAGTCGGTTAAAAATTTGTCAAATTCTCCTCACCTGGAAACTTCAATAGAAATCAATCCTAAAAGTATTTTCAATTTTCAGATAAACCGGGGTTTTGATATTGGTGCCCAGATAACCGGTGGCGGCTTTCTGAATTACGCAATGTTGCCAAACAGAACCATGAGTTTGAGTGGCAGGTATGAAATTCAGCAAGGCCATGCAGATCTGAAAATTGTAGGATGGCCTCGCAAGAATTTCATTATATCTCCGGGAAGTTATCTGAGATGGGACGGTAAAGTCGATGATCCCGAACTGAATATTGAGACAACAAGCAAAGTAAAGGGATCATACATCAATCCGGTAGACAATAAAACCCGGGAGGTGGATTTTAATGTAAATATGAAGCTGGCAAACAGGCTTTCTCAGCTTGAGATTATTTTTGATGTGATGAGCAATGATCAATACATCACCAGTGTACTGAATTCATTATCGAAAGATGAACGGATGAAGCAGGCCATCAACCTGCTCATTTTCGAGCGGATAGAATTGCCCAATATGGAAAGCTCATCCAGTTATGTGTCCCAGCAGATTAACCAGTTCTGGGAATCGCAGCTGAACCAGTTTACAAAATCAACAATTAAAAGCGTGGATATCTCATTTGGCGTAAATACCTATAAAGGAGCATCAGAAGGTGGTGGAGAGAAGGAATATACCAGTCTTTCCTATGAAGTTAAAAAGCAAATGTTTCACGAAAGGGGCTCTGTAATGGTATCTGGCAGAATGAATGACAATTCTGTGGCAGGTGAACAGACCAACAATGTGATTGATAACTTTACATTTGAATATGCACTCGATACAAACCGGTCGAAATACGTGAAGATATATCGTCAGCAGAATTATGAAGATCTTCTCGAGGGTGAAGTCATTAAATCGGGTGTAGGATTTATCTACAGGAAGAATTATGATCGATTGCGTGATATCTGGAGAAAACAAAAGAAAAAACAAAAAAAAACAGGAAATTAAACAGATAATGTAGAGACGGGTTTGAAACCCGTCTCTATGTATTCAAACATGCACACAACCTCAAACCTCAAACTATAAATTTCAACCAACACCGGAGCATGCACCTGAAATCAAACACATATATCCTGCTTTGCATTCTGTCCTCATTGTTCCTGGCATCTTGTTCCAATACAAAATTCCTTACCGGTGACCAGTTGCTGTATACAGGACGAAATAAGGTTAAAGTAATTAGTCCGGAAAATATAAAAAACAAGAAAGCCGCAGACGAGGTAATCCAAACGGTTACATCCTACAAACCCAATAATTCATTGGGTGGCAAAAGGGTCTTAATTCCGGGGGGCTTATGGATATATAACTATATGAAACCGCGTGAAAAAAGAAAGTTATCAAAATGGTTCTTTAAAACCTTTTCCGTTGAACCCGTCCTTGTATCACAGGTCAATCCTGAATATGCGCAGCAAAAAGCTTAAATCTGAACTTTACAATATTGGGTTTTTCCATTCCACTGTTTCAGCAAAAATAGATACAAGCTCACGAAATCCCCGTAAGGCAAAAGTCACCTATACAGTAAAACTCTGACAATCCATTCGTGTATAATTCGATATCATTTGCTCCCGCGCAAGATCCCCTGGACAGTTTGATAAACAGCTATGAGAAGAAAATTAAAATTAAGCCGGAAGATGTATTCAGCCTGGGTGCGGTAAAATCAGAAACGAAAAAAATTACTTCTCTTGTGAACGAAAAAGGGTATTACTATTTCAATGCAGGGGATATTGAATGGATTGCAGATACCCTCAGGGTACCGGGAAAAATTGACCTGAGAATCGGAAGAAATAAAGAAACTATGGCCAAATCCGCAACCCGAAAATATAGTATTCGATCTATATCCGTTCAAATTAAAAATCCTGTTGATACCCTGGTCATTAATCACCCTGAGGACAGCATCCGGTTTGACGGGATCAACATTCGCTCGCATGAGAAGTATTTCAAGCCTGAGCTCATTGCCCAAAGCATTTATTTCCGCGAAGGCGATACCTATTCAACCACAAAGCATCAGCAGACCATTCAGCGATTGAACAGCTACGGGGTATTTAAATTCATCAATTTACAGTTTGCAGCCGACAGGGATACCATAAAACCGCAACTGGACCTCATGTTGGAACTTACTCCCATGAAAGAAGTAAGCCTGGACCTCGAAGGCAATGTGGTCACCAAATCAACAGGGTTCTCAGGTCCGGGAGTTGTAGTCACATTAGCGCACAGGAACCTTTGGGGAAGCGCAAGCAGATTATCAGCTGAAACTCGAAGGAGGAGTTGAATGGCAGTGGGGCACCAAAACATCCAGCAGCCTGGGCACTGTCTCCTATAATGCGGGAATTTCCTCATCCATCGTTTTTCCCAGGGTCATAAAGCCATTTAAACTGTTCAGTACAAACCGCTTTAGCATGCCGCAGACATCCGTAACGCTGGGATTTGAATTTTTGAATAAGATACAGTATTACCGGATGAATTCAATGAATATGGGATATGCATATCAATGGAAGAAATCGGACCGGATAACGCATATATATTATCCCATCAATTTCAATTCAATCACCCTGCTTAAAACCACTCCCGAATTTGATTCCATATTAAATTCAAATCCCTATATCAAGAAAAGTTTTGAAGAACAGTTCATTGCCGGAATGAAATACAATTTCATTTATGACAACAGCAGCAGCAAACAAACCAATGGATTTTACTTCCAGGGAGGAATCAGTACATCCGGTAACCTGATCGATCTTTTCAAAAGGATATCCTCCGATACAGAGGAAAGGCCGTATACCACCATTGGAAATGTTTATTCCCAATTTCTGAAACTGACTACCGATTTGAGATATTACAGGAATATTGACAAACATTCCCTGGCTTTCAGATTATATGCCGGTGTTGGTTTTCCCTATTCGAATTCGGTTGTTATGCCCTATGTTGAGCAGTTTTACAGCGGAGGTTCCAACAGCATCAGGGCATTTGTTGCCCGTTCACTGGGACCGGGGGCATATCATGCGGAAAGTTCCTCTGATATCATTGATCAAACCGGTGATGTAAAACTGGAAGGTAACGTCGAGTATCGTTTCTCACTTTCCGAAGTGGTAAAGGGTGCGCTTTTTCTGGATGCAGGAAACGTGTGGCTGTTGAATAAGGATGAAAACAGGCCGGATGCGGAATTTCATTTCAACACCTTCACCAATCAGCTGGCAGTGGGCACAGGATTTGGTTTGCGTTTCGATTTCAGTTTTTTCATCCTCCGTATCGATCTGGGATTCCCGCTTCGGAATGCCTATGCAACCGATGGCAGTATTGGCTTCCCTCTGTCGAGGGATGTATTTAAAGAGATTCCTGTTTAATTTTGCGATAGGGTATCCGTTTTAATTATTTGTTGATTTGTTGATTTGTTGATTTGTTGATTGATATTCATCCTCGGAGAGGATGTATTATTGTAGAAATGAATTTATCCCCACTTCCGCATCCCCGTGGGGGATGAATTATTGTACAACCAATATTTTTTATATAACTTTATTGTAGCCTTAAACTATACCTTCATGATACGTCGACTTCTACTCGTTTTTATGTTTGCCATCCTCATAGGTTCTCGTGCAACTGCCCAGCTTGAACAGGGGGCTTCCATCATCCAGGCAGGGGGCGGATGGAGTTCAGTTATCATCGAATCCAATTCTGAGACCGCCAAAGGCTACATCATCAATGGCTCATATGAAAACTGGCTTGTGGCACCGGTAGGAATTGGCGGATCGGTTCATTATATGCATGTCAGGCAGGAGAATGACAGGGGCACTGCAGAAGGTACCTCCCTTCCGCTTTTCCTGGATGCCAAATACTATTTTGGAAAATCCCGGTTAAGGATCTTTGTAATTGGTTCTGCAGGCTTCCAGTTTTCGTGGAGAAAGCTTGAAAGCACCAGCGGCAGCGGCAATGAAGGATCGGACCATGATGCTGGCTTTGCAGCCGGTTTCGGAACCGGACTTGTCTATAATGTTAATCCGGGTATTCTTTTGAATCTTAATTACAACCTGTACTGGATGAATAATGCCTATTATTCAAACGGAATAGCCAATACAGTTTCTTTAAACGTCGGTTTTATCCTGGGCAAGTAAAAACAGATATACCTTCCATCCCGGCTCATCAAGATAAAGGCCTTTTTCGTTTAATTCATCTCCATCCCTGCCATAAATATTTCCGCTCATCAGATCATGCAATGACCAGGAATTACCTGCCAGATCATGAAACGGAAGTTTCACAAAACACTGGCTGTAATCCGGTGAATAATTTACGGCAATCAGGATTTTTTCACCCTGGGCTCCCTGCCAGGCATAGGAAACGTAATTTCCATCTGATTGATTTCCATCCCATGCCGGAATGCATTCTGCCAGTTTCCAGTCTCCATTTCTGAAAACATGCCAGTGTAAAATATCCAGAAGTTTGCCATAGAATAATTCCAGTTCTTCAATCGGCCAGTTCTTTGGGAGCTCTCACAAGATGGGGAGAAATTCGCTTTTTTCTTCCTTCCAGCTGCCCCTGGTGAAAAAAACGAAGTCCGGGCGATAAAAATGTCAATATGGCCGCTGCTTTGTGCATCTCAGGGGCAAATTCAAAAGCCACACGGGGTTCATCATGATTTTCAAGAAACCGGGCCATGTGACGCTGGTAATCCAACCCGGCATATAAATGTTCCCTCACCGGTTTTGCATGACCCTCTTTGAGACGGTCATACAGCCTTTTATCATAGGCATAATCAAAACCCTGCTGAAGCATGGTCCACTCCAGATCCCAATATACCTCGGCCATCATGGTGAATTCCGGATTGACTGTATGGATGCGCCGGATAGCCTCCGGCCAGAATACGGGGCAATGAGTTCCCCATGTCCTTTCGAAAACATCGGGTAATACAAGCATGGCCATATCACAGCGAAGCCCGTCACATTGCGTGGCAATCCGGGTTAATTCGCCGATCATGGCTTCCTGCAGATCGGGATTGGAATAATTGAGTTGCAAGGTATCGGGCCAGCCCGAAAAATAGGGATCCCGGCCATAGGCAAGAATCATATCCCCCTTTTCATTTTCTACCCGGACATAATTCATGGGTTCTCTTTCGAGTTCCAGTTCTGTAGCCCTGACATAAAATTCAGGATGATTAACAACCCAATCATGGTCAATAGCGGTATGATTGGGAACGAAATCAAGCATCAGTTTCAATCCCCGCTGATCCAACCGTTTGCGCAATCTTGACAGCGCTGCATCGCCTCCCAGCTTTTCAGAAACAACATAGCGAATAATGGCAAAACCGGAACCTTCAATATCTTCTTCCTTCAGATCAGGTAAGGTATCCTGAAATTCCTTTCTCCAACCGGCATTCTGTCTTGAAACCTGCTGGCCGATTTTGCCGGTTTGCCATACACTCAGGAACCATATCCAGTCGAAACCCCTTTCTTTGAATTGATCCAGTGCTGAATCCGGAATATCATCCAGTGTGGCCTGACGTCCCAGTTTACTTGAAAGATCAGTCATCCAGACCCGGGTATTGACCTGGTATAATGAAGGGTACTTCGGTTTATTCATGATTATTTTATTTGATTTAGTCTGATTTTTTATTGTCTTAACTTTCTTAATTACTTAATCACTTAATTCCTTTTACAAAACCCGCCTGTTTTCCATGCTTCAGGATTTTTTCAGGATCAAGAATTCCATAAAGCTGAATCATTTTAGCTACTAATCCGGTCCAGCCTGTTTGATGGCTTGCACCCAGTCCGGCCCCATTGTCACCATGGAAGTACTCATAAAACAGAATATAGTCGCGCCAGTTCGGATCGGTCTGGAACTTCTCAGCGCCACCAAATACAGGTCTCCGGCCTTGTTTGTCAAGGGTAAATATCTTCGTGAGCCGGTTGCTTAATTCTTTGCTTACCTCAAAAAGGTTCATCAGGTTTCCGGAGCCTGTAGGGCATTCAATTTTAAAATTATCCCCGTAATACAGGTAAAACTGCTGAAGTGCCCTGATAAGCAAGGCATTTACCGGCATCCAGACCGGACCGCGCCAATTGGAGTTGCCGCCAAACATTCCGGTATTCGATTCTGCCGGAAGGTAATCCACCCTGTACTCCTGGCCGTTGGCATGAAGTACATAGGGATTCTTCTCGTGGAATTTAGAGATCGAACGAATGCCATAGGGTCCGAAAAATTCGTTCTCATCAAGCATCCTTGATAAAATCCTGCGGAGCCGTTCAGGTTTAACAAGGGCAAGAATCCCACGTTCTGCCTCACCATAATGTCCGGGACCTGTAGGGTGTATGGATTCCTGAAGTTCCGGAATTCTTCGCAGACGCTCAATGATACGAGCCATTGTTTTCGGAATCTTTTCACGATGCTCCTTTTCAATAACACTTGTGGCGCACAAAGGCAGGAGTCCGACAAGTGACCGTACCTTCAACCGTTGGCCACTTCCATCCGGTAAACGGAGCAGGTCATAATAAAAGCCATCCTCCTCATCCCACATTCCGTCCGAACCGGGAGTATTCATGGCAGAAGCAATGAAATAAAAGTGCTCGACAAACTTTACAATCATGGTCTCGTACAAAGGATCGTACTGGGCCAATTCCATTGCCATTTCCAACATGTTTTGACTGAAGAGGGCCATCCAGGCTGTTCCGTCTGCCTGTTCCAGGTTACCCCCTGTCGGCAGGGGAGCACTGCGGTCGAAAACACCGATATTATCCAGGCCGAGGAAGCCGCCTTCGAATACATTTTTTCCGAAACGGTCTTTCCGGTTCACCCACCAGGTAAAATTAAGGATCAGCTTGTTGAACATAGTCTTGAGGAAGTCCACATCCCCTTTACCTTGCGCGGCTTTATCAGTATAATAGAGAAACATGGATGCCCAGGCATGAACCGGCGGATTTACATCGCTGAAATTCCATTCATAGGCCGGCATCTGCCCGTTGGGGTGAAGATATAAACTATTGAGCATCAGATCCATTTGCGTCTTGGCAAAGTCGGGATCCACGATTGAAAGCGGAAGCGTATGGAACGCCAGGTCCCAGGCTGCATACCACGGATATTCCCATTTGTCGGGCATCGAGATGATATCCGCATTCAGCATGTGATACCATTCCGAGTTCCGCGAATTTTGGAACCCCTTATGCAACGGGTTGGAGTTGTGTTCGTCCAGCCAGTTGTCCCCGTCAAAAAAGAAAAACTGTTTGCTCCAAAGCATCCCCGCAAGGGCCTGGCGCATTACATTCGCTTCATCTTTACTTACTGACGGGGGGGTTACGCTTTTATAAAACTCATCGGCTTCATGAAGCCTCTCAGCAAAAATTTCATCAAAATTTTTACCAAAGGATATGTCATTTTTGTCAGATTTATTTCGCGACAGCCTGACATGGATCTCGGATGACTTACCTGCACCAATATTCACCTGGTAATGAGCTGCAACTTTGGTACCTTCTTTTGCGGGATTCACTGCGCCTTCATTTCCCTGAACCACAAAGTCGTTTATACCATCTTTCACATACTGACTTTCATTTTTCTGACCCGGGAAAAGCTTTTCATGGTTTGTTTCGTTCTCGGTGAAGAGAAGGGGCACATTGCCTTCGCAGGAAAACAATAATTCACCCATCTTTGTATGAGAAGCCAAAGCTGCACTTATCCCTGACTTTGTTTTTATCTGCTTTACAACAGGTTTTTTTTCTGCCCTGTTCGATTCAGCAATCCATGCCGACCAATCGTTCCGGAACCAGAGAGTAGGCAAGAAGGTGAAGATCAGCTGCTTCCGGCCCCCGGTTTATTGCGGTAATCTTTACCAGGATGTCTTCCGGACCTGCTTTGGCGTACTCGATAAATACATCGAAATAACGATCTTCATTAAATACACCAGTATCAAGCAGCTCATATTCCATTTCCTCACGATTACGCTGACCGTTCCGGGTTACAAGATCACCATAGGGAAAAGCCGCCTGCGGATACTTATAAAGATATTTCATATACGAGTGAGTCGGGGTACTGTCGAGATAGAAGTAATACTCCTTTACATCCTCACCGTGGTTGCCCTGGCTGTTGGTCAATCCAAAGAGACGTTCTTTCAGTATCGGGTCCTTGCCGTTCCAGAGGGCCAGTGCAAAGCAGAGGTGCTGCCTGTCATCTGATATACCGGCAATACCGTCCTCGCCCCATCGGTAGGCGCGGGAACGTGCCTGATCGTGGGTGAAGAAATTCCAGGCGTCACCGTTTGGGCTGTAGTCTTCTCTTACTGTACCCCATTGCCGCTCACTAAGGTAGGGTCCCCATTTTTTCCAGGGAGCGATATTGTTCTTGTCTTCCTGAAGGCGCTTAGCTTCCACCGGAACCGCCCCTGATCCGGATTTAGTATTTTTTGATGCCATTTCTGGAGATTTAAAGTGGTTGAATCATTGAGAATTAAAGATAAGGAAATTCCTGCAGAATTGCTATTGTATTTATTTCCTAAAAAGCCTTTCTTTACTGCATTCGATAGCTATATCACAGGAATCATTTCCGGGGCAGCCCTGCTGATTTTATGAAATAACACAGAATTCTCCTACCCCTTCAGCTGTGTCAGGATGAAGGAACTATATTATTTTAAGCAGGGATCCTGTATGCCGGGCTATCATTAGCTCCTCATTGGTCGGTATTACCCAGGTCGAAACCCTGCTTCGCGGAGTTGATATTTTTGGACCCCTATTTTTATTCTGCTTTTCATCCATTTCAACACCAAGCCAGGCAGAAGCCTGACATATACGCCGTCGGATTTCAGCAGAATTTTCTCCTATGCCTGCGGTAAATACCAAACCATCAACGCCACCAAGAACGGATGCCAGGGCACCAATCTCCTTTGCGATCCGGTAAATAAAATAATCAACCGCCAGGCGGGCTTCCGGTTCACTTCTGTCCAAAAGATCCCGCATATCATTACTGATTCCCGATATACCAAGCAAACCCGATTTCTTATACAGGATATTTTCAACCTCTTTGGCCGAAAGACCCAGGTTTTGGAAAAGATACAACACCACACCCGGATCGATTGCACCCGGACGGGTACCCATGCAAAGTCCATCCAGGGCAGTAAAGCCCAGGCTGTTATCCACACTTTTGTTGTCTTTCATGGCGCACAGGCTGGCACCGCTTCCCAGATGGGCCACGATAACTTTTTTGCCGGCAATCTCAGGGGCAATCTGCGGCATAACAGATGCGATGTACTCATACGACAATCCGTGAAATCCATATCGCTGCAATCCTGCCTGGCATAATTCCCGTGGAAGGGGTACAATTTCAGTGACCGCTTCGCGACCGCTGTGAAAGCCGGTGTCGAAACAGGCTACCTGGGATACTCCGGGAAGGCGCTCTGAGACAGCTTCAATGGCTGCCAGGTTATACGGCTGATGCAGCGGGGCAAGCGGGATCAGCTCTTTCAGATCGGCCATTACCTCCGGAGTAACAAGGGTTGGACGGGAATATTTCTTTCCCCCATGAACCACGCGATGCCCCACACCCAGAACGCGCGAACCTCCATACATTGATCGCAGCCAGGCAGCCAGGGCCTCAATGGCCCTGTGCCCGTCGCGTACAGTTTCATCAAGTTTCTCATCCACCAGGATCTCCCCCAGGCTATCCTTTGCGGATAACCGGGGGGAGGTTCCGATGCCTTCGACCTGGCCACGTGCTTCGAGTTTCCAGTTTGAATCGCCTGGCTTCTGGTAAACACAAAATTTCAGGCTCGACGAACCTGCGTTGAGAACAAGTGCATAATCATTCATACGAGTATCCTGTTAGCAAAGAACAACAGAAACGGCGAGGCCGCCTTCAGAGGTTTCCTTGTACTTCGAGTTCATTTCCTTGGCAGTCAGCGCCATGGCAGCAATCGTTGTATCAAGGTCAACCCGTCGTTCTTCTGCAATTTCCTCGCTGGCAATGCAATAGGCTGTCCATGCTTTAATGGCACCATAGGCACAACGCTCGATACAGGGGACCTGCACATAGCCTGCCACCGGATCGCAGGTCATGCCAAGATGTGCCTCCAGGGCGGATTCAGCGGCATTGGAAACCACCTTGGGAGCTTCACCCATGGCCTCGGCAATCATGGCAGCGCCCATCGAAGAACCCACTCCAACTTCAGCCTGGCAGCCACCTTCTGCACCCGAAAGGGTGGCATTGTGTTTGCAAAGGAACCCTATGGCTGCTGCAGCCAGGAATCCGTCCCGTGATTTTCTGCTCAGCTACCTTTCCATCGCGCAGTGATTTAAGAACGGCGGGAATAATCCCTGCCGAACCTGCTGTGGGTGCCGTAACGATGATATGTCCCCGGGCATTTTCCTCTCCCATGGCAAAACCATAGGCTGCCACCTGGGTGATCACCTGGCCGGCCAAACCCTTGGTAGTAGTTTTCAGGTTACGTTGCATATCCATTGCCTTGCTGTGCAATTTAATGGGCCCGGGCAGTATGCTGTCCACTGTCAATCCGGTATCCACACCCCGAACCATGACTGCAGATACCTGGTCAAGGAATTCCCAGATTTGTTTTTCACTCTTCCCTGAAATGGCCATCTCATTTTCAAGCAGGATTTTTGCCAGCGGGATCTTATCGTCAAACAGGTATTTTTTTAGTTCCTTAGCATGCGCATAGGGATATTTTGGTTGTCCCTTGTCCGGAGCTTTATACCCTTTCCACTCAATGAAACCGCCACCTACGGAATAATATTCCAGTTCAAACAAGCGTCTCATTTCCACCCAAAAGTACACAGGTCATTGTATTGGGATGGTAAAAATTTCCCTTTGTGGCATCAAATATGACATCCTTCAAGGTCAGGTTCAATGTGGTTGGTCCGATTGTTACCTTGTACGCCTTATCGGGATTGGTTGCCAGTTCATCCAGAAACTGCGGGGGACAATCTGCAGGAGCCTTACCCAGCAGTCCGGCCAGAGACGCCCTGTCTGTACCATGCCCTTTTCCTGTAGCACTCAGACTGCCAAACAAATGAACCTTTAGCCCGGTAGCCTTTTTCAGCTGCTCGGCCGGAAGCTTTGAAATCCGCTGAAAAAAATCATAGGTAATTCGCATGGGGCCCATGGTATGAGAACTTGAGGGACCGGGGCCCATTTTGTAGAACTCTTCCAGAGTGGTCATGAATGGGGCCCTTTGATCTTTGCACAACATCAAGTGCCGGGTAAAGAGCTGTTGAAGCAGAATCGGATTTCGCAACTGCTGCTGCCTGTTTGGTGCCGGTTTGACACAGCTTGTCAGCAATGCTCCGGCAGATGCAGCCAGCACCGTACGTCCAAAATTACGCCGGCTGAATACCATTTGTTCTTCATTTTTCGGATTAACTGATCCGCAGGTATCACATCCTTTGGATGAACAACTGTTGCAACTCTTTGCAGGATCGCTCTTTAAATCAGGGAAAATTTTCATAGTTAGAGGGGTTTAATTTGTCAATACTTTTTATCGAATTTATAGATTCATTGAGAATGATTTTAATCTATGTTATCCACTAGAAGGAATTGCAACCAGTATGAGCGCAATGATGATTTTTAATATGGTGACGGCCGGAAAGATCATGGCATAACAAATATCCATCCTGTCGGAAGGCAAGGATCGATAGGCATAGGCCAGGATGGCCGGATTTCCGGTTATCCCGGATGTAATTCCAAGCAGATCGTCAAAAGGAATTCTCATGATGTAATGTCCGATCACCAGCGGTGTGATGGCAAGTGCCAGAAGGATTGCCGCCCCCGCCAGGAGGAGCATCAGTCCGTTTTCGCTTACGACCTGCACAAATGGGGCACCTGAACTCATTCCAACCTGGGCCAGAAAAATTGAAAGTCCGAAATTCCGTAGTGTCAGATTGGCTGAGAGCGGCATGGTCCAGGTAAGCTTTCCTGTGCGTCCCGATTTTACCGAGGATCAGTGCTACGATCAGCGATCCTCCGGCTATGCCAAGCTTCATGGTGCCGATCACCGGTAACGGAATTGGCACGATTCCCAGCAGAACACCCATTACCATGCCAATGCCCAGGGAAATATAACTGAATTCAGTAGTTCCGCGGATTGAATTACCAAAGAAATTCCGGAGTGCTCTGAAGTATTTACGATGTGTCAGAAGGCCCACCCGATCACCAATTTCCAGCGTAAGTCCGGGACCTATCATCATCTCCGTGTCACCTCGCTGCACATGGGTTATCGTTGCCTTATGTCACCGGGAAATTTAATATCATCCGGACTTAATCCAACAACAGCGGACTTTGAAACAAAAAGGTGCAGGAAATCCATATCGCTCCGGTCGCTGACAATAGGACCGGTAACCTGCTTTCCAAGCATTTTCTGGGCTTCCACCAGGGATGCCTTATCATTGCTTCCGAGAAATAACACATCGCCGACATTCAGTATCAGATCCGGATCAGGATGCTTGTTTTCATCCCTGGACCGGACTACCAGAATCTTAACGGCTGCAGGCAGCTTTGATATTATATCTTTAACGGACAAGCCGGCCACATTCTTTGACCGGATAGCCACCTCAATTGTTTCAAATCCCGATTTCGATTCCTCAATTTTCGGCTTTACAATAAGCTGCATAAAATACATGCACAGTATGGCTCCGATAATTCCAAAAGGGTAGGCCAGGCTATAACCGATGGCAGGATCAGTGCTTTGGGCAGCCTCTGTGGCCGCCTGCATGGTGGCCGAATTGGTACCTGAACCCGCAAATATTCCGGCCATCATGGCGCTCGAAACATGCATACTCCGTAATAATATAACAGTTACAAGGGTAGCAGCTGAAAGCGAAATAACTGCCAGCAAATTGTACTTGCGTCCTGTTGAACTGCTTAACCCTGCAAAAAACTGCTTTCCGTATTGTACTCCAAGCCCGTAGAGGAACATTACCAGTCCAAGTGTGGCAATCATGGCAGGCGGATGGGCCTTCGGTGCAATCGCTCCTATGAAAAGTCCTGAAAAAATCACCGCCCCTGAACCCAGAGAGAGTCCCTTGATATTGATGCGAGCCAAGACCGTATCCGGTGGCGATAACAAGAAAAAGGGCTAGAAAGGGCTGATGCTCGAGAAATGAAATGATACTATTCATAGCAGCGGGATAAGCGGAAAAATGAGGTTAGTATAAATCTACAAAATATTTTACATTTTTTATGAACGAGCCCGTTTAGTACATTGGGTATATTCCTGACATTGATTGTTGTTCTTTGCTTAAAAAAATTTAACTTTATCTGTTGTAACCTTCCAACATATGATCATCGATATCAAAAGAACCATCCTGAGAAAAAGCCTGAGCAAATTCATCGTACTGATCGTATTGGCCATTTTACTTTGTGTGCTGCTCTTTATCCCTTTCCAGAATAATTTTATTAAAAATGTTGACAACAGCCTGCTCGCTATTTTTATTGCCGCTGCATATATTATTTATGCGGTATATGAATCATTCAGGAATTACAACTATCTGTATTTCAGTGATGAATCGGATAAATTGGTGCTTCGCTTTTTTGCCCCGAATATTTTCACATCAAAGAAGAATTCAATTGAGATCCCAAAAAGGGAATTCTCAGGCTATACTATCCAGTCGTTTTTCATGGGCTACAGGGAAAAGATCATCCTCATGCGCCGCACTTCCAAAGGAATTGCCAATTATCCTCCGGTATCCATTACGGCACTCAATAACAATGAAAAGACATAATCTGCTGATTACGTTAGAGAAATTGAAACAGGAAAATGAAAATAAGTAAAAACTAAAAGTTAAAAGTTAGAAGTTATAGGTTTAGGCTGTTAGGCTGTTAGGCTGTAGGCTGTAGGCTGTCGGAACTTCGAATCGAGACTGCAGTGTACCTCGAACTGCAGACTGCTGATGCAGACTGCAAGACATCACATTGCACATTGGAACACTGCACATCGAACTTCGAAGTCTTCAATCTGCAGATTTGCACAACCGTTCACTGTTCACTGTTCATTAATTAAGTTATTGGAAATAATAAATCATCATGAATACGGATCAGCTCAGGTACAAAATCGGTATTGGCCTGATTCCCAAAATCGGACCGGTTCTCACAAAACGTTTGATAGCCTATTGCGGCAGCGCGGAAGGAATTTTCAGTGAAAAACGCTCCGGCCTGTCGAAAATACCGGGTATTGGTGACCGGCTGGCAGATCACATCGTCTCACACCGGGCGCTCGACCAGGTTGACCAGGAAATCGAATGGCTGACAAAGTACAGGGTTGATGCCCTTTTTTATCTTGACGGGGATTATCCTGAACGGCTGAAACAGTGCGAGGACGCACCGGTCATACTTTATGTAAAGGGCAAAACACCTCTGAACCGTCCGAAGGTCATCAGCATTGTGGGTACTCGCAATCCCACTGAAGAAGGGCGTTCCATAACCCGGAAACTGACAGAGGAAATGGCCGGAAGTTTTCCCGATATGCTGATCGTTAGCGGACTTGCCTATGGAATTGATACCTGCGCTCATAAAGGCGCCCTTCGCAATAACCTCGATACGGTGGCTGTGCTGGGACACGGCCTGTCTCATCTGTATCCCTCGGTCAACCGGGAAACCGCAGCACAGATAGCTGCAAAGGGAGCGCTGATCACGGAATTCATGCATGATGAAAAACCTGAATCGGCCAATTTTGTGAAGAGAAACCGGATCATCGCCGGTCTTGCCGATGCCACCATTGTGGTGGAATCAGGAGAAAAAGGTGGCGCACTGATCACCGCGGATATTGCCAATTCTTATAACCGCGATGTATTTGCCTTTCCGGGAAGGGTATCTGATAAATATTCAACAGGTTGTAACCGGCTTATAAAAACGAACAGGGCAGCCCTGATGGAAAATATCAGCGACCTGGAATATCTCATGAACTGGCAGAAAAGCCGAAAAGCAACCGGATGGATTCCAGAAAACACTTTTCATTGAACTTGATGAGGAGGAAAAAATTCTCATCGGCCTGTTAAAAGATAATACAAGCCTAACCATTGACCAGTTGGCACTTCAGGGCAATCTCCAGGTGAGCAGAACCTCTTCGGTCCTCCTGAACCTGGAATTTAAAGGAATGGTCAGGTGCCTTCCGGGGAAGGTTTTTAGATTAATCTGAAGTAAAGTGAATGATGTAAAGAGAAAATGAAGGTTTGAAACCCAAGTCTGCTACTATTCATATTATTAAATAATTGATAGTTCTTATCTTTGCATATTCATGCCAGAATACATAGATACCCACGCCCACCTTTACCTGCCTGAATTTGATGCAGACAGGGAAAGTGTTGTTGAAACTGCAGTGTACCGTGGTGTGAAAAGAATCCTGCTTCCCAACATCGACAGTACCACCATTGATCCGATGAATAAACTGGCAGAACAGTTTCCCGGAGTCTGCTATCCGATGATGGGACTTCATCCCACCTCGGTAAAGGAAAATTACAGGGAAGAACTGGACCGGGTTGAAAAAGAGCTTTCCCGGGCAAGTTATTGTGCAGTGGGTGAAATTGGCATTGATCTGTACTGGGATAAAACCCACCTGAAAGAACAAAACATCGCGTTCAGCGCACAACTCGACCTGGCCCTGAAATACAATCTGCCCGTTGCCATCCATGCCAGGGAATCTTTTGATGAGATCCTTGATATTCTGAACGGATACAAAAACAAGGGCCTGCGGGGCGTATTTCACGCCTTTACAGGAACAGTTGATATTGCACAGGATGTCGTTAGCCGTGGATTCTTGCTTGGGATAGGTGGAATAATAACCTATAAAAAATCATCCCTGCCGGATGTAATTCGTGGAAACCGATCTCTCGCACATCATCCTCGAAACCGATTCACCCTTTCTGACCCCGGTACCATTCAGGGGCAAAAGAAATGAAAGCAGTTATATACCCTATATTGCTGAAGCCATCGGGAAAATAAAAGAAATAACCACTGAAGAAGTTGCCCGGGTAACAACTGCCAACGCCTGTAAATTGTTTCAATTAGATTCCTATGCCTGAAAAAAAACAAAAATCCATTCTCATTATTTATACCGGGGGTACCATCGGTATGGTGCAGGACCATGAAACCGGCGCCCTGAAACCCTTCCGGTTTGACAACATCCTGTCAGAGGTTCCCGAGCTTAAAAGATCGGGCTATAACCTGAGTTCCTATGCTTTCAATCCTCCTCTGGATTCATCCAACGTGGGTCCTGAAACCTGGATACAGGTAGCAAATATTATTGAATTGAATTACAACAGTTTCGACGGCTTCATTGTATTGCACGGTACCGATACCATGGCGTATTCTGCTTCAGCACTCAGCTTTATGCTGGAAAACCTGGGCAAACCCGTAATATTTACCGGTTCACAATTGCCCATCGGGTCGTTACGGACCGATGCAAAGGAAAACCTGATCTCATCCGTTGAAATTGCAGCCGCACTTCGGGAGGATAAGCCCGTTGTGCCGGAAGTAGGCATTTATTTTGAAAATAAACTATACCGGGGAAACCGAACCACCAAAAACAATACCGAGGATTTCAATGCCTTTCTTTCGGGCAATTACCCTTCCCTGGCAGAAAGCGGCGTGCATATCCGGTTCAATTATCCGGCCATTCATTATCCCGATGCTGATGAACCGTTTACGGTTCACAAAAAACTGGACAATAACCTGGCCATCCTGAAAATCTTTCCCGGGATTCAGCCGGGCAGTCACTGAATCTATTTTTCATACAAAAGGATTGCGTTTCCTTATCCTCGAAACGTTTGGAGCAGGAAATGCACCGGAAGAAGAATGGTTTATTGAAGCAGTCATGACGGCGCTGAAAAAGGGAATTATAATTCTGAACATCACCCAGTGCATGACCGGCTTTGTGGAAATGGGATTGTATGAAACAAGCCGGAAACTGATGGAAGCAGGGGTACTCAGCGGACACGACATGACAACCGAGGCGGCAGCCACCAAGATGATGTTCCTGGGAGGTGTAAGCACCGACAGGGATTGGATCATCAGCCAGCTTTGCACATCGCTTCGGGGAGAAATGACGCTGAAATAATCTGATATTCGAATTTTTTACTAATTTTACGCGCCCTGACAAAGGGGTATTAAGGAGAGATGGCCGAGTGGTCGAAGGCGCACGCCTGGAAAGTGTGTAATCGCCAAAAGCGGTTCATGGGTTCGAATCCCATTCTCTCCGCCTTCGCTCGCCATAGCCCATTGGGCGACGGCGAGTTTTTTTTAGGCGAGCTTCGGCGGACACTATCCGCTATTATGAAAAAGACCGCCGGCGCGAAGCGACGGGCGGGATTTATTTTCTTTTGCAGGTTCTCCCCCCAGGGATCACGCAGTAATCCCATCACATAAAACTCCCCTGTTTTCAAATTTAATAAATCATTATCTTAGTCCTCCTGATACACTGAAAACAAGAAGAGGTATGAAAACCAAATTAGAAAATGTCGATGACTACATACAGGCCTTTCCAAAAAATGTGCAGGATATCCTGAAACAAATTCGTACGATCATAAAGGAAAAAGCTCCGGATGCAGCCGAGAGCATCAGTTACGGCATGCCGGGATACAAAACACATGGCAGACCCCTGGTGTATTTTGCCGGATATGAAAAGCACGTGGGATTTTATGCCACACCGACAGGCCATGAAAAATTTGCGGATGAATTGTCGAAATACAAACAGGGAAAGGGTTCAGTGCAGTTTCCAATTGATAAACCCATTCCCTGGGATTTAATAACAAGAATTGTGGAGTTCAGGGTAAAGGAAAATTCAACCTTTAAAAAATAGACCTTCTTTAATTCGCACCTGACAAATCATTGACAATCCGCCACCTATTTTTGGAATAAAAAAATCCCCCGCTTCTC
>CAWBNI010000016.1:0-147169 GCA_963790105.1 uncultured Bacteroidales bacterium
AACTGTTTTAGCAGCTGTAAATATTGCTGATGAACTTTATGAATGTGATTTAGAATTAGACAAGGCTATTAAAGCTAAGAAGGATAGTGATGATGAAAATGCTTTGTTGAAGCAAAAATTAGATGAGAGTAATGTAAAACTAGAAAATACTCTTAAAGAAAAAGTGAATGTTAAAGATAACTTTGGAAAAAGAGAAATAGAATTAAATAAAAAATATGAAAATGTTGAAGTAACATTTAATTCATTGAATAATCAAATCAATGAGCTTAAGTCAGAAAATGAAAAACTAAAGAATGAAAAAAAATTAATTACTGATGAAGCTAAGAAAAATAAGAATAGTAATGAAACTTTAAATAAAGAAATTATTGAATTAAAGGATAAAAATAAGCTTCTTTATAAAAAAGTAGATGAAGATAAAAATAAGGAACATAGATTAAGTAAAGAGCTACGACAATCTAATGAACAAATAAACAGTTTAACAAATGAAATAAGTAATATTAGTAAAGAAAAAGATAAAATAAATATAGAATTAACTGAAATAAGTGCTAAGAATTTAGAATTAAATGCAGAAGTTAAAAAGCTTAATGAAGTTAAAATAAGCTTAGATGATGAAAGATTATTGTTAAAAGAAAAAAATGTATCTTTTGAATCTGATTATTCAAATGTTTATGAGGAATTAGAAAAAGTAAAAGTAAGCTTGGAGTCTGAAATTATTAATAAAGAAGTTATTAATAAAGAATATGATTTATGTAAGATAAACTTGGAGAATTTAAATAAATTATATTCTGAGTGTAATACAGAACTTAATGAATGTAAGGAAAATTTAGAAAAGCAAATAAATAAAAATAGTGAAATTGAATTTAATTTAAATTCTGAAACAACAAGAATTAAATAATAGAATTGAAGAATTATTATTAAGTCAAGGAAGAGTTAAATAACAAAATTAAAGAATTGATTATAAATGAAGAAGAATTAAATAATAATTTAATAGTTGAAAAAGGAAATGTTAGTGAGTTAACTAAGAAAATAGAAGAAAATAATATGGAAAAAGCTGATCTTAATAAGCAATTAAATGATTTGTTTGAAGAATCAGATAAGGAAATTACAGAATGTAAAGAAAAATTAAGTAAGCTAAATAAAGAAAATGAGAATTGCATAAATCAAATTAATTTACTAAATGAAGAAAAAGAAAATTTAGAAGGTGAAATTAGTAAATTAAAGATATATCAAGATAACTTAAATAATGAAATTAATAATATGAGAGATATTAATGATCAATTATCAAAGGAAATAGAAACATGTGATATAGAGAAAGAAGCTCTGAATTGATGAAATTAATAAGTTAAAGCTAGATGAAGATAGCTTAAATGATAGAAATAATAATATGAGAGTTAGGAATGAAGAATTATCAAAGGAAATAGAAGAGTGTCACTTAGAGAAAGAAGCTTTAGAGGGTGAAATTAATAAGTTAAAGACAGAACAAGATATTTTAAATAATGAAATAAATGATATGAGAGCTAGTAATGAAGAATTATCAGAAGAAATAGAAAAATACGTCTTAGAGAAAGAAATTTTAGAAGCTGAAATTAATAAGTTAAAGGCAGATCAAGATAACTTAAATAATGAAATCAATAATATGAGAGCTAGTAATGAAGAATTATCACAGGAAATAGAAAAATACGTTAGAGAAAGAAGCTTTAGAAGGTGAAATTAATAAGTTGAAGATAGAGCAAGATAACTTAAATAATGAAATCAATAATATGAGAGCTAATAATGAAGAATTAATCAAGAAATAGAAAAATATGTTTTAGAGAAAGAAGATTTAGAAGGCAAATTAATAAGTTAAAAGAATGAGCGAAGATACATTTAAATAATGAAATCAATAATATGAAGATATTAGTAATGAAGAATTAATCACAAGAAATAGAAAAAAGTGGTTTAGAGAAAGAAGATTTAGAAGGCGCAAATTAATAAGTTAAAGACAGATCAAGATATCTTAAATAATGAAATTAATAATATGAGGGATAGTAATGATGAATTATCAAAGGAAATAGAAAAATGTGATAGAGAGAAAGATGTTTTAGAAGAAGAAATAGAGATTACAAGAAGTAATAATGAAAGAGTGAAATATGAAGCTAGGAAGCTCATGAAGAAAAGTGAAGAACAAATTAATCTTAAAAATAAAGAAATAGAAGGCCTAAGTAAAAATTTAGAAACTACAGAGCATGATTTAAGAAGAACTAAAGAAGAATTAGGAAGTAGGGAAAGAGCTGTAGCAAGATTAGAAAAGGAATTAGAAGATAAAGAAGGAATTTTCTTAAATTTAAAAAGACAAATAGAAGCTAAGGAAAAAGGTTTAACATCTATAAATCAAGAATTAGAAAAGAAAAATGAAGATTTACTACAATTAAAAGAAGAATTAAATGAGAAAAATAACACATTAACAAACTTAGAAGGAAATTTAGATTTTAGTAAAGAATCTATAAATGATTTAGAAGAAAAAATTTCATTATTAGTTAAAGAAAAAGAAGAAATAGCTAGTGAAAATAATAAACTTAATCAAGAATCTAGAACTTTTCAACATAAGGTGTTTGAATTACAAGCTAAGATAATAGATACAGAAATAGAAGTTGCAAAAATAAAAAAAGAGCAAGTAGGACCTATTGTTAAAAGAAGTATAAATTAAAGTATGTGAGTAAGCAAATGCTCTAATGCTGATTATAGACAACTCTACTATTAGTTTACAAATGGTATTCTATGGAAGGGTTGTCTATTTTTACGCGAAATGATAAATTAGAAGTTATGTAATTGTAGATAAGCCTGTAACTATATAATATGATGAAGAATGTTTGGAACAGTTTATATTGAAAAGGAATTAATTAGAGATGTTGTATAATTCTTATCAATAGAACAAGCCACCCCTTTTATGGAGGGATGACTCTTTTTCTAAATTTGAATTTCTAATACTCCGCTTATTCAATATGAGTTGGAACTGATTCATTTGGAAGTTTACCGTCTAATGATAAATAATAGTGAGTAATTGGTTTTAAATCATCATCTAACTCATATACAAGTGGTGTTCCTGTTGGAATATTCAAACTAGCAATACCATCACTTGAAATATTGTCTAAATATTTAACCAAAGCCCTTAATGTATTTCCATGTGCAGATATTATAATTTTTTTACCTTCTTTTAAATTTGGAACTATGTTTTCATTCCACTCTTCTAACACTCTTTTTTCAGTATCAGCTAAATTTTCAGTTAAAGGTATTTGACTTTCATTTAAATCTTTATATTTAATCTCATGTCCGGCATATCTTGGGTCTTCTTTGCTTAATTCTGGTGGTCGTACATTTACGAATCTTCTCCATTTATGAACTTGTTCTTCTCCATACTTTTCAGCAGTTTCTGATTTGTTGAGTCCTTGTAGTGCTCCGTAATGTCTTTCATTTAACTTCCATGATTTATACACTGGTATCCACATTAAGTCCATTTCATGTGATATTATCCATAATGTTCTTATAGCTCTTTTAAGCACAGATGTGTATGCTATATCAAACATAAATCCATTTTCTTTAAGTATTTTACCTGCCATCCTTGCTTCTCTAAGTCCATTTTCTGATAAATCCACATCAGTCCAGCCAGTAAATTTATTTTCTAAATTCCAAAGACTTTCGCCATGTCTTATTAATACTAATTTAATCATAATGTTCCCTCCCATCCAATCATATTTATTTATACAAGGAAAATAATGTACCGTTAAAGTGTATATTGTAAACATTGTATGAATAAGTCCAACTAAATTTAGTTGGACTATATAAAATTCATACTGAAGATATTTACTTTATATTAAAGAAAGCCTTTTTTCCTCTATATTCAGCGACATCATCTAATTCTTCTTCTATTCTTAATAATTGATTATACTTTGCAACTCTTTCAGACCTAGCTGGTGCACCAGTCTTTATTTGACCTGCATTTACAGCTACAACTAAATCAGCTATTGTTGTATCTTCAGTTTCACCTGATCTATGAGAAACAACTGCTGTATATCCAGCTCTATTGGCCATTTCTATAGCATTCAAAGTTTCTGTTAATGTACCTATTTGATTTAGCTTAATAAGAATCGAATTAGTTACACCAAGTTCAATTCCCTTTTCAAGTCTTTCAGTATTAGTAACAAATAAATCATCACCAACTAATTGTACTTTCTTTCCTAATCTTTCAGTTATCAGTTTCCAACCATCCCAGTCTTCTTCAGCCATACCATCTTCTATTGAAATAATTGGATATTTATTAACCCAATCTTCAAGAAAATCCACCATCTCTGCAGAAGTTAATGTTCTTCCTTCATGTTCCAATACATATTTACCATCTTCATAAAATTCTGATGAAGCTGCATCAATTGCAATAAATATGTCTTCTCCTGCTTTATATCCAGCTTTTCCTATTGCTTCAACTATTACATCAAGTGCTTCTGAATTTGATTTTAAATTAGGAGCAAATCCACCTTCATCACCAATTCCAGTTGAGTATCCTTTATCATTTAAAATTTTCTTTAATGTGTGATAAACTTCAGTACACATTCTTAAAGCTTCACTAAAAGTAGGTGCGCCAGCTGGCATAATCATAAATTCTTGTAAATCTACAGAGTTATCAGCATGTGATCCTCCATTTAATATATTCATCATAGGAACTGGTAATACTTTTGCATTTACTCCACCTATGTATCTATATAATGGCATCTTTAAGGCATTTGCTGCTGCCTTGGCAACAGCTAGTGATACACCTAAAATAGCATTAGCTCCTAATTTTCCTTTATTGCTAGTTCCATCTAATTCAATAAGCATCTTATCAATATGAGTTTGATCAAATACATTACATCCAATTAATTCTTCTGCAATAATGTTATTTACATTATCAACTGCATTTGAAACACCTTTTCCTAAAAATTTATCTTTATCTCCATCTCTAAGTTCTACAGCTTCATACATTCCAGTTGATGCGCCTGATGGTACTGCTGCGCTTCCCATAGTGCCATCTTCTAGGTATACTTCTACTTCTACTGTAGGGAAACATCTTGAGTCTAAAATTTGTCTTGAAACTACATTTACAATTTCTAAATAATCTTTCATTTAATATTACCTCCTTCATTCCATATGTAATTGATAACTGTTATCATTTATATTGTAATACTTAAAATATAAATTGAAAAGCCCTTTTAGGAAAATATTTATATTTTTATTTAATAATAATTATTTTATAGTAAGACATATTAGTGATATAATGATTATATACCATCTAGTGGAATATGGAAATATTTAATTAAAAAAGTTTAGTATGATGAATTTATAAATTAAAATATTAAACTACATCAATTGTAAAAATATAGTATTATTAATGTAAATTAATAATTATTAAACATTATAAATAGAAAGGATTAAAATAATATGAAACTAAATAAATTTTCTCCGAAAAGATAATAAATTTAGTGGAAAAGAACTTTTAAAATATATTGGTCCAGGAATTTTAGTTACAGTAGGATTTATAGATCCAGGTAATTGGGCATCAAATATTGCAGCTGGATCTAGCTATGGATACAAATTGCTTTGGATTGTTACATTAGCAACAATAATGCTTATAGTACTTGCAACATAATTCTGCACATTTAGGTATAGTTACAGGGCTTTGTATTTCAGAAGCAATAAATAAATATATGAAACCAACTATTGGAAGATTAATAACTGGAACAGCAGTGTTAGCAGCAATAGGTACTGCTATGGCAGAAATTTTAGGTGCAGCCATAGCTCTAAAAATGTTATTAAGTATACCTATAAAAATAGGAGCTTTAATATCATCCATATTAATAATATTTATGTTGTTTTCAAATTCATATCGAAGAATAGAAAAAGTTATTATAGGATTTGTATCAATAATAGGACTATCATTCATATTTGAAACTACACTCGTAAATGTTAATTGGAGTGAAGCATTTAAAAATCTAGTAATACCTAATATTCCAAGTGGTTCACTGCCAATAATAATGAGTGTTTTAGGAGCCGTAGTTATGCCACATAATTTATTTTTACATTCAGAAGTAATTCAAAGCAGAAAATGGAATTTAAAAGATAAATCAATAATTGAAAAACAATTAAAATATGAATTTATGGATACAATTCTATCAATGATAATAGGATTTGTTATAAATACTGCAATGATTTTAGTTGCAATAACATTCTTTAAAAATGGTGTTGAAGTAACTGAACTTGAACAAGCTCAAGCAATGTTAAAACCATTGCTAGGAAGTAGTGCTTCACTAGTATTTGCAGTAGCTTTATTATTTGCAGGGATAGCTTCATGTATTACGGCTGGAATGGCAGGAGGATCAATCTTCGCTGGATTATTTGGAGAAGAATATAATATAAGTAATAAACATAGCAAAATTGGTGTTTTAATTACTATTATAGTAGCATTAATAATAATATTTTTTATTGAAAATCCATTTAATGGACTAGTATATTCACAGATGTTATTAAGTGTACAACTTCCTATAACTATTTTTAGTTTAATATATTTAACATCATCGAAAAAAGTTATGGGAGAATATAAAAATACAGTATTAGAGAATATTGTACTTTGGGTTATTGGTGGTATAGTTACAGTATTAAATATTATGTTATTAATGAGTTTTATTTAAACCACAGCTATCTATTACTGTTTTAGTTTATAAGATATTATAGTGTACTTAGAAATATAGTATAAAGAAGATAAAAAATATATATAAATACTTGACATAAACATACCAAAAAAGTAATATAAATTTAAAGATAAGATTGAATGCAATTGAATAGCGCAAAATATAAACTTGGTGAAAATAAAATATTTGTAGCAGGCAATTCAAGAACTAAAAAATATACTCATTTCTTTTTAAGTATGTATTCTACTATAATTAATTTATGGCAATAAAAATAAAAGGGAGGAATTTATATGTTACATAAAAGTGTGGCTAAATTACTTAATGAACAAATAAACAAAGAATTCTATTCAGCATATTTATACATGGATATGGCTAATTATTATTCTTATGAAAGTTTAAGCGGATTTGAAAATTGGTTTTTTGTACAAATGCAAGAGGAAAGAGATCACGCATTATTATTCCGTAAATATTTATTAAATAATGGTGAAGTCGTAAATTTGGCAGCTATTGATGCTCCAAGTTTCAAATACGAAAATTTTCGTGAACCTTTAGTTATGGCTCTTGAACATGAGCAATTCGTAACAGCGTCTATTAATGCTATTTATGAAGAGGCTTACAAAATTAGAGATTTTCGTACTATGCAGTTCTTAGATTGGTTTATTAAAGAACAAGGCGAGGAAGAAAAGAATTCAGATGATAATATAAAGAAATATGAATTGTTTGCAAATGATTCAAAAGGGCTTTATACACTAGACAACGAATTAAAAGCACGTATATATACAGCCCCAACTCTAGTAATTTAATATTTGACATAGAATTTCTTTACAGAGAAATTTAAATTGCGCCTAACATTTATTTTTGTTAGGCGTTTTTTCTTTTATTAGATCCTTATTTCCAATAAAGATTCGTATAAAAACTTATATGGATAAAAGTGTTATATTACAAATAATAAATTGGTGTAGAAACTTGACTCATTTACAAACATTGGTTAAGATTTAAGATGATATAATAGATAAGCTACTCATATAGTGTTAATACGTTAAAATAAGCTCAACTTATACGTGTTTTTTCAGTAACCAAGTACAAGATTTGGTTATCCGAACTTAGGAGGAAAATATGAATAAAATTGAATTACTAGCACCAGCAGGTAGCATGGAAAGTTTAATTGCTGCTATAAATAATGGTGCAGATGCAATATATCTTGGGGGAAATAAGTTTTCAGCTAGAGCTTATGCCTCAAATTTTGATAATGAAACTATGATGAAAGCTGTGGATTATGCACATAGTTATAATGTAAAAGTATATGTTACTATAAATACTATTTTAAAACAAAGTGAATTAAAAGAAGCATTAAAATATGCAGGTTATCTTTATGAAATTGGAGTAGATGCATTAATAATTCAAGATGTTGGATTAATAAGCTTAATTAGAGATGTATATCCAAATTTTGAACTTCATGCATCAACTCAAATGACAGTTCATAATGGAGAAGGTGCTTTATATTTTAAAGAAAAAGGACTTCAAAGAATTGTTTTATCTAGAGAACTTTCATTAGATGAAATTAAATATATTTCAAAGGATTTAGGAATTGAAACAGAAATATTTGTACATGGTGCTTTATGTGTATGTTATTCTGGACAATGTTTAATGAGTTCTATGATTGGTGGAAGAAGTGGAAATAGAGGAAGATGTGCTCAACCTTGCAGAATGCAGTATACTTTAAAAGGTGAAACTTTAGGAGAGAAAAAGGGATATCTTTTAAGTCCTAAGGATACATGTTTAATTGAGGATGTAGATTCAATTATAAAAAGTGGAACTGCATCTTTAAAGGTTGAAGGAAGAATGAAAAAGCCTGAATATGTAGCTGGTGTTACAAGAAATTATAGAAAAGCTATTGATAAAGTATTAAAAAATGGAAAGTTTGATTTAAATAAGGGCAGAAATGAATTAGCTCAATTATTTAATAGAGAAGGTTTTGCTAAAGCATATTTATATAAAAATGTAGGAAAAGATATGATGAGCTATAATTATCCTAAAAATACTGGAGTGTTTATAGGACAGGTTACAAATAGTGGAGAAGTTGTCTTAGAAGAAAATGTAGCTTTAGGTGATGGAATAAGATTTTATGATGATGGATTTACTTTAAGCAAGATTTTAAAAAATAATAATGAAGTTAAAGAAGCTTTTAGGGGAGATACAGTTAAATTATTTCCAACTGGTGGATATAAAAAGGGTTATAGATTATATAAAATGTCTGACAAAAAGTTATATGATGAGTTAAAAGAAGATATAAAACCTTATAAGAGAAAGATATCATTTAATTGGAGAAGTTGAATTTAAAGTTAATGCTCCACTTGTTATTAAAACTAAATTTAATGGAAAAGAATATAAAGTTTATGGTGAAAATGTTGAAGCAGCAACTAATACACCTTTGACAAGAGAAAGAGTTGAAGAAGCTTTAAAGAAATCAGGAGAAATTCCTTATAAATTTGGTCAAATAGTTTTTGATACATTTGATGATGGATTTATGAGAATAGCATCTATAAATAATTTAAGAAGAGAATTATTTGAAAAGATTTTAAAAGAAGAAATGAGTTCATATAGAAAAAGAAGAATTCAAGAAAGATCTTAAAATAAAGAATGTAAAATCAAATGAAGATTTAGGATATATTTATAGTTGTATTACAAAAGATCAATTAAAAGCATTAATTGAAAATGAAAAGGTTCAAAATATAGCATTAGATATATTTTTTAGCAGACAAAAGAATGCTTTAAATAAAGAAGATTTAAAGAAGTTATATGAAAAATATCAAAGGATAAAAATATATATTTAAAAGTTCCTAATATTATTAAAGGTGAATTTAATAATATTGTTAAAACTATAGATGAATTAATACCTTATATAAAAGGAATAATAACATCTAATGTTGGAATAATAAAAATTTATAAAGACAAACTATTTATAATAGGAGATTATAAATTAAATATTTTCAATAAGGAAGCAGCAGAATTTTATGCAGAAGATATAGATATTCCATGTTTAAGCTTAGAATTAAATAGAAAAGAAATAAAAGAAATGATGAAAAATATTAATTGTAAAGTTGGAGTTAATATTTATGGTAATACTGAACTTATGGTTAGTGAATATTGTCCTATAGGTAGTACTTTTGGAGGTAAGTCTTCTAAAAAGGAATGTAATGGAGCATGTATGAAGGATAACTTTAAATTAATTGATAGAATGAATGAAAGTTTTAGTGTTATTGACAGATAATAATTGTAGAAGTCATATATTAAATTCATTAGCTACAAATTTAATTGAACAAGTAGAAGAACTTAAATCTTTTAATATTACAAATTTTAGAGTAGACTTTAAAGATGAGAGCTATGAAGAAGTTAAGGATATTTTAAATCAAATTGCTTATGGCAAGAAAAATGAAAATAAAAAATATACTCAAGGTCATTATAGACGAGGAGTTGAATAACATTAACATTAACTGAATCTGGAACATCTGATTTTAATTGTAATGTTAATGTATGTAGGATGTGTTGTAAATGAATGAACGTTCTCTAAGAATATTAGAGTTTAATAAAATTAAAGATAGAATTAAAAAATATGCAAGAACAAATGCTGGAAAGGCAATGGTTGAAGCACTTGAACCTTATGATAATGTATATGAAATAAATAATAAACTAGAGGAAACAAATGAAGCCCTTGAAATTTTAATTACTAAGGGAAATCCACCTCTTGAAGGTCTTTTTGATATACAAGAAGGAATTGAAAGAGCTAAAAAAGGTGGTATTTTAACACCAGAACAATTATTACGAGTTGGAAGTATGCTTAGAGTTTCTAGGACAATGAAGGAATTCTTTAAGAGAGAAGAAGCTGAAAAAGCATATCCAAGACTTGAAGATTTAGCTTACATATTAGTTCCAATAAAAACATTAGAAGATGAAATAGAAAGAGCTATAGTATCAGAAGAGGAAATTAGTGATAAAGCTAGTCAAACTTTATATAATATAAGAAGAAGTCTTAAGGAAAAGAATTCTTCTGTTAGGGAAAAAATAAGTTCTATAGTTAGAAGTAATTCAAAGTATTTACAAGATGATTTATATACTATGAGAGGCGATAGATATGTAATTCCTGTAAAGTCAGAATATAAGAGTCAAGTACCTGGACTTGTACATGATCAAAGTTCAACAGGAGCTACATTTTTTATTGAGCCTATGAGCTTAGTAAATTTAAATAATGAAATAAGAGAGTTAGTTTTAAAAGAAAAAGCTGAAATAGAAAGAATATTAACAGAACTTTCTTTAAAAGTTCAAGATAATGGAGAACAATGTTTAAGTAATTTTAAAATACTTATTGAATTTGACTTTATATTTGCAAAAGGAAGATATGCATCTTCATTAAATGCAGTAAAGCCAATAGTTAGAGAAGATGGAGTATTTAATATATTATCAGGAAGACATCCTTTAATAGAAAGTGATAAGGTTGTACCATCTGATATTTATTTAGGAGAAGAATTTCAAACATTAATGATAACAGGACCAAATACTGGAGGTAAAACTGTTACTATAAAAACTGTTGGATTACTTCATATTATGGGATTAAGTGGACTTTTAATACCAGCTCGTGATAATTCATCTATAGCTTTCTTTAAAGAAATTTTTGCAGATATAGGTGATGAACAAAGTATTGAACAAAGTTTATCTACTTTTTCATCTCATATGACTAATATAGTTAATATTATGAAACATGTAGATGATAAGTCATTAGCACTTTTTGATGAACTTGGAGCAGGTACTGATCCAGCAGAAGGTGCAGCACTTGCTGTGTCTATTTTAGAAACTTTAAGAAATAGAGGGGCAAAATTAATTGCAACAACTCATTATAGTGAACTTAAAGGCATATGCATTAAAAACAGAGGGTGTTGAAAATGCTTCTGTTGAATTTGATATAGAAACTTTAAGACCAACATATAGATTATTAATTGGTGTACCAGGAAAATCTAATGCTTTTGAAATTTCTAAGAGATTAGGACTTGTAGAAGGTGTAATAAAAAGAGCTAAAGAATATATGTCAGAAGAAAATCTTCAATTTGAAAATTTAATTAGAGAGCTTCAAGAAAAGAGTATAATAGCAAAACAAGAAGCAAGAGAAGCTAAGAAGCTTAAAGATGAAGCAGAAGAACTTAAGAAAAAATTTGAAGATAAGCTTGAAAAATTAGAAAAAACTAGAGAAAAAGCTTATATGGATGCTAGACGTGAAGCAAAAGATATAATATCAAATGCAAAAGATGAAGCAGATGATATTTTAAAAGCTATGAGAGAACTTGAAAAGCTTGGTATATCAAGTGGTGGAAGACAAAGACTTGAAGAAGAACGTAAAAAGCTTAAAGCAAGTTTAGAAGAGCAAGAAAAAGGCATTCATAATATGAAAGAAAATGAAGGAGAAGTTATAACTAAAGTAACTCTTGGAATGGAAGCATTTTTACCTTCATTAAATCAAAAAGTAATAATTATTTCTATGCCAGATAATAAAGGTGAAGTTCAAGTTGAAGCTGGAATTATGAAAATAAATGTTAAATTAAAAGATTTAAGAAAAACTCAAGTTACTAAAGCAGAAAAGGTAAGAAAAAAGAGAGAAGTAAAACTTAATTTAAGCAGTGTGGAATCAAGAGTAGATTTAAGAGGTTTAGATGCAGAAGAAGCATGTTATAAAGCAGATAAATATTTAGATGATGCTTATATGGCTAATTTAGGAGAAGTAACTGTAGTTCATGGTAAAGGGACTGGAGTACTTAGAAAAGCTATAAATGATATGCTTAAAAGACATCCTCATGTAAAGTCATATAGATTAGGTGCTTATGGCGAAGGTGGAGATGGAGTTACTATGGTTGAACTTAAAGGCTTAATGCATAATTAACGAATGAATGATGAACAATGAAGAATCAAGTGGAGGAACATTGACATTACGCTAATTTTAGAAATTATGATAATTTCAAATTTCGTAGGATTTGTTCAACAATCTGATCTTAATTGTAAATTGTTAATTGAATAAGAGGTGATTATATGTATATAATAAGTGCATGTTTATGTGGAGTTAATTGTAGATATAATGGAAAAAATAATTTAAATGAACGATGTTTAAAATTATTTAAAGAAGGAAAGGCTGTTTTAGTATGTCCAGAACAATTAGGGGGATTACAAACACCAAGAAATCCAGTTGAATTAAATAATAGTGCAAGTGAAGTAGTAGAAGGTGATGGAAAAGCACTAAGCAATAAAGGTGAAGATGTGACTAAACAATTTTTAAATGGAGCTTATGAAACATTAAAAATTGCAAGAGAACTTGGAGCTACTAAAGCTATATTAAAAGAAGGAAGTCCTTCATGTGGATGTAATTTTGTATATGATGGTACATTTACAGGAAATAAAATTAAAGGCAAAGGAATAACAGCTTACATATTAGAAAAAGAAGGAATAACTGTATTTTCAGATGAAGATTTAGAAGTAAATAATAGTAAACTTAGTATATCTTAATGAATTTGATAGAGAAAAGGCTAAAAAGAGAAGACTTTTTGAATTAGAAGAAGAATCAGAAGATGAAGAAGAATATTTTGATTTAACTGAAAATTTAGCAGATATGTCAGATCTACCTCCAAGTGTTGAAGAAAATGTTAAAAAACTTATGATTTCATTAGCACATGATTTAATGGGATTTGAAGAAATAGATGAAATTGCAGAAGCAACAGGATTAAGTATTGAAGAAGTAGAAGAAATATTAGACGAGGAGCAAAAATAGAATGCAAAAGGAGAAGTTTTAAGTTGAATAAAGAATTAAATGAACAAGAGAAAGAAATTAGAACAAAAGAATTATTTTTGAAAGATATTTCAAGAAAAAGGAGTTTCAGTAGAAGATTTAAAGGAAGCTATTTGTCAATCATATATTGATGAAGGATTTGATTGCAAAACATTTGATGATATACCAATCGAAGAGATGGAGACTGCAATTCTTGATTGTTATGAAGCTGGTGGGTTAACTTTTGAAAATATTGATGAAGTATTTGAGCACAATTTTAATAAAGAGGGTTAAATACATCTAAAAGTTATGAGCTATCCTAGAAATGTTGATGAACAGGAATTTATAAATTTTAAGAATACAGTATATGATAGAGTTTATAAGATTAATAAGTAATTTAATCGCTAAATATTTTATGAAAGAAATAGAAAAAGGTATCAAACTCAAATTTAATGATTACTTTGAATGGGATATTGTACCGAATCCTGGATCAGATTATCATTGTCAATACATATGGTTGGGGCAGAGGATAAGACTTTCAGCCCATGGGACTTTAATATATTGTATCCCATCGGCCCGACAATAATAAGCAAATCGAGGGGTATTTCCCTGTATTTATCGTTATACAGTTCAACGATATTTTTAATATAAATATCATTCTGAGGTTTTCGTAAATCCAGGTATTCGATGGACAGGTTGCAGGTAACTCCGATTTCTTCCGGAAAGTTGCTGTAAAATCCTTCCAGCATTTTTTGGTAGGCTGGTAGTGTTGCATCCCAGGAGAAAAATAAAGCAACGTTTTTAACTCTCGATGCCGGATATACTCCCTGTGCAATAAGAGAATACGTAGTAACAATAGAAGAGTAACACGGGTAATTTTCTCCAATGACAAGGCCGGCTCTTTGAATATCTCCATTACAAATATAATCATAGAAAGCCGGGATTTGTTAAATCGATACCGTTTTGAGCCCGGGCTCTTCATTTTTCTTCAGGAATTTCTCAGCATTTCTAGCACTAAAGTTCTATATACAGGCGCTTTTTTTGATAGTACATTTGGGATATGTTTTGCCTAAATTTCAATCCGGCCTGAAACATATCCGGCCTTTTTGAATTTTAATTAAAATTTATTAACCACAAACCTAATTACATATGAAAAGAAAACTTCTGATTAATGTCGGTTTCTTCAGTGCACTTCTGCTTTTCGGATGTTATCCGAAACGGACCGGATTATACTGAAGAACTGGATGTTGTTTTAACTTACCACAATCCGGATTATAATTTTGGCACCAAGCCACTTATGCCATGCCCGACAAAATTGTCATCATCACCGGCAATTTACAGGAGGGCGAAATGCACCGATCATTTGTTCCGGATGTACAGCCAAAGCAATCCTGTCAAAAATTGAGGAGAACATGACAGCCCTTGGATATGAACGCGTTCCTATGTCCTCCAGACGGCGCTGATCTTTTATTGTTGCCTGCTTCCTGGGAAACAACTACTGTTATCCGTACTGGTATGACTACTGGTACTGGTGGTGGGGTGGTTATTATCCGGGCTGGGGCTGGAGTGGTATTATCCGTATTATCCTCCGGTATATGTTACCTCCTATACAACAGGTACCCTGCTCATGAACCTGATGGACAAGACATGTACTTGGCGCCAATGGTAATCCTGGTACTGCAATGGACAGGTGCCGTCAATGGTGTAATGAACTATACCTATGATGCCACGCCGTGTTAACGCTGGTATTGACAAGGCATTTGACCAGTCACCCTATCTGAAAACCAACTAATAAATCAATTGACTATGAAAAAGATATTCATTCTAATTGTTTTCACGGTAATTGCTGTTTCGGCTTTCCCCCAGAGAAATCTTAACTGCCCTGCAGTATTCCATCGGATTTGGAACCGGCGATATGCATGATTTTATCGGCAAGGCCAGTTTCAGGGGATTTACCTTGGATTACCGGAATCTGGCTACTCCAATATCGGTATTGGTGTTGACATTGGCTGGAATATGTTTTATGAAGAAAAGGCTGAGAATGTATACGAGTATAAAAATATTACCTATTCAGGAAAACAATGGCGTTACAGCAATCATTTTCCCGATGCTGGCTGCAGCCGATTATTATGTAAAACCGGATGCCAATGTGTCAGGATATGCCGGTCTGGGCGTGGGTACCATGTATACCCTGCAGAATACCGATATGGCCACCTATACATTCGAAAAGGATGCATGGCATTTTGCCCTCAGACCCGAAGTTGGGCTTCTGTTTAAGGCTGCCCCCGGGTGTAGGCATGACTCTCGCCTGGAAATATTATTACGGATTTAAGGCGGGCGATCTTCCTGCCCAGGGATATATGACCCTCAATTTTGGATTCGTATTTGTTCCGTAATAAAACCTTTGAACTATGAAAAATCTACTTTTATTATCCTTCATCCTGGTTTGTTGCAACTTCCTGCAGTTCCATCAAGGTATCTTCGGATTTTGACAAGACGGCCGGATTCTCCTCCTATAAAACGTATGCCTTTACACCTGAGGCACTTGCCCTTCCGCTGGACGACATCAATCGGAACCGTCTTCTGGCTGCTGTAGAGAAGGAACTGGCTGCCAAAGGTTTTACCAAATCTGACAATCCGGATGTTCTGATTGATTTGAATATCAAGACAAAAACGCAAACAGACTGCCACGGCTACAAATACCGGCGGTTATTATGGCAGAGGATATCGGTATGGCTATGGGGGAGGCTTCTCCACAACCACCATTAATTATGATACCTATACTGACGGAACCTTGTTTATTGACATGATTGATGCAACGAAAAAACAGCTTGTATGGCAGGGTCGGGGGACTAAAACCCTTGATGAGAATGCCAGTCAGCAGAGAAGGGAAGAAAACATCAATTATGCGGTGAAACAGATATTCATAACGTATCCTCCGAAATTCTGACACCTGTCCTGGTTCCAGAATACTTCCAGCCGGTATGGTGCAAGCCGTTCCGGCTGGTTCGTTTATTTCATCATTTGCTAAATCTCATAATCCACCTATGAAAAAAAACAGGCTATTGTTGATCTTAGTACCGCTTTTCTTTGTTACAGCGGGAAGGGCGCAGGATGCATCTGAACAAAAAGCTTTGGAATTGTACGGCTTTGTGATGACCGACGCCGGTTATAATGCAAAACAGATAGATCCCAACTGGTTTGATGTGGTTCGTCCCACCAAACTTCCTTCCGTTAAAGGGGAGTTTGGAACCGACGGGAACGCTTATTTCAGTGTACGGCAAACCCGCTTCGGCGTAAAAAGTTATCTTCCCACCGCACTGGGAGAACTGAAAACCACTTTTGAGTTTGAACTTTTCGGTACCGGTGTGGATGCCGGACAGACTACCTTCAGGCTGCGTCATGCCTATGCCGAACTGGGTCATTTTGGAGTAGGTCAGTACTGGAGTCCTTTCATGGATGCCGATGTTTTTCCAAATACACTGGAATACTGGGGCCCTACCGGCATGGTATTTTTCAGGAATATCCAGATAAGGTATATGCCGATCCAGGGAGACACCCGGCTGACGTTTGCCCTCGAACGTCCGGGCGCCAGCGGTGACCAGGGTATTTATTCCGAACGTATTGAACTTTCAGGTATCAGATCCCGATTTCCCCTTCCCGATCTTTCGGGTGAATACCGTTATGCCGGTAAATTCGGGTATGTGGAACTGGCTGGTATATTACGCTATATTTCCTGGGAAGATACACAGGCAGATGCCTATGACCTGAGCGATAAAACCGTTGGCTGGGGATTGAACCTCAGTTCAAACCTGAATATTACCAAATCCCTGGTGGGCAGGTTCCAGGTGGTCTATGGCAAGGGTATCCAGAACTATATGAATGATGCACCGGCCGACATCGGGATTAAGAAAATTTCACCGACGATCCAGTACAGCCAGTTGCTTGGGGTTCCGCTGCCTGTACTGGGAATTGTTGCCTTCTTCGACGAGCAATGGAATGAAAAATTCAGCAGTTCCATCGGGTATTCCATGGTAAGCATTGACAATTCAGATGGCCAGGATCCTACGGCTTTTCACAGCGGTAACTATGCCTGTGCAAACCTCCTGTATTATCCAACGGCCAATGCTATGATGGGAGTCGAACTGCAATACGGCGACCGGAAGAACTTCGTCGATGATTATAGTCCAAATATTTTTAAGGTCCAGTTCTCCTTCCGGTATAAATTCTCCCAGGTTTTCTATAGAAAAGCCAGTAATTAAATAGTAATTATTTAAAATGAATTAATATGAAACATATGAACTCATCAAAAAGAGTAATGACTTTGTTGATTGCCGCATTATTTATGATACAACCGGCGCATTTTATTTGGCCAGACTCTGACTCCTGAAAAGATAAAAGCCGCCCTGGATGAAGCATACACAAAATTCAAGGACGTAAAGGATGGTAAAAATGCCGATTACATAAAGGAATTGGCCAGTGTGGATCCCAATATCTTCGGGATTGCCCTGGTAACTACCGATGGCACAGTATATACAAAGGGGGATATCGATTCAAAGGTTTCCATCCAGAGTGTTTCCAAGGTATTTACCATGGCAAAAGTGATTGAGGAACAGGGCCACCAGGCTCTTCAGGATAAGATTGGCGTGGATGCAACCGGTGAGGTTTTCAATTCCATCACTGCTGTTGAAAGGATGAGGGGAAAAGAAATCAATCCCCTTGGTCAATCCCGGCGCCATTGCTTCTACCAGCCTGATCGGCGGTGCAGATTCTGCAGCCAAATGGAAAAATATCGTACAGACCCAGAGCGATTTTGCCGGAAGACAATTATCCCTGAATATGCCGGTATATATCAGCGAAGCCGGAGATAACCTGCGTAACCAGGCCATTGCCCATCTTGCTTTTTGCCTATGGCCGGATGTATTTCGACCCGGTGCAGGCAACGGATATTTATACCAAACAATGTGCACTCAACGTAAACGCTAAGGATCTGGCCACGATGGCTGCCACCCTGGCAAACGGCGGCGTTAACCCGGTGACCAAAAAGAAAGTGGTATCCCCTGAAACAGTTATGTATACCTTGCCTGTAATGGCAACAGCCGGACTGTATGATGATTCGGGAATCTGGTATTACAATTCAGGTCTTCCTGGTAAAAGCGGTGTTGGTGGAGGCTTGCTGGCAGTATGCCCGGGTAAATTCGGGATTGCCGTTGTGTCACCCCCGCTTGATGCAGCCGGAAACAGCGTTAAGGCACAACTGGTAATTAAATATGTTGTGGAAAAACTGGGCGTAAATCCATTTCTCATTCAGCCCAAATAGATATGAATCGAAAATGTTTGAGTTATGAAATCGTTAATGAAATTATATACGTCAGCTGCCAGCAAAACTATTTTACTGGCAGCGTTTTGTCTTCTGTTTCCTGCAGTTGGTTCAGTCAGAGGCCAGATGACCCAGCCGGATACTATAAAGGAGAAGACTGTACAGGCAGATCCGAACACACAGGTTTATGCCAATCAGGCTGCGGGTGAATTTACTCCCGGCAAAGGATTTCAACTGGCCAAAAATAAATTTGCCAGCCTAAATATCAGTATTTATGCCATGGCCCGTTATCTGAACCAGATGCCTGACTCTACCACCTGGAAAGATCACCTGGGCAATCAAAGGGCTTTTAATGGCCGGAATGATTTTTACTGGCATCGGACCATGATTTGGCTTACCGGCTTTGTGGGAACGCCAAAGTTCACCTATATGGCCACAGTCTGGACTATATTTCCTACACAGCAAACCCTTGTTTACGGAAATCTTGAAATATTCGTTCAATAAATATGTTACAGTGGGAATTGGTATAAATCCCAACCTTTGTATTCGAAGCCTTCAGGGAACTTTTCCCTTTTTTACTTCAACCGACGAACCATGGCAGAAGATGCACTGAGGGGAGGGTTTACCAATGGGCTTTTCGCACAGGGTGAAATTTTACCCGGTTTCCGCTACTCGCTGATGCTTGGAAACAACCTGAGCCAGCTGGGAATCCAGGCATCGAAACTTACCCGGCATATGTCGAAAAGCATTTCCCTTATCTGGATGCCGACAACAAAGGAATTCGGACCCCGGGGTGGAAATGGTGATTTTGAAAACCATGAAAAACTGGCAACCCGTTTCGGGGCTTCCTTCTGCCATAGCCGGGAAAACCGTTTTAACAATATCGGAACTCCCAGTCCGGATAATACACAGGTCCGGATGTCCGACGGCGTATTGTTCTTTGAAACCGGTGCACTGGCCAGCAACGTGACCGTTATGGAAGCCGATTTTGATATGCTGTCGGTCGACCTGGGATTTAAATACAAGGGATTTGCCCTGCACACTGAATTTTATTACAGGAAGTCTGTCTGATTTCAACGCTGATGGTCCCGTTGCCTTTGACTTCCATCACAGATAAGGGCTACACACTTCAGGCATTGTATATGGTGGTTCCCAAGATTCTTTGCGTATACGGCATCAGTTCTGCCATTTTCGATGAATTCGGAAGAAATCCTTACGAAGTGGGAGGCGGAGTAAATATTTACCCGGTGAAAAGCCGCAGCTGGCGGATAAACCTGCAGGGAATGTATGTATATAAAGGAGCCGCTGGAGGAACCTTTGGCCTGTATACTGCAGGGCAGACAGGTCCCACCTTTACGGGCGGTGTGGATATCCTGCTTTAGGAATAATCGTATTTTCCGGCTTATATTGCTTACATTGAGCCACGGTTATAAAACTTAATGATATGAAAAAAATATTTTACTTATGTCTGTTGCTATCAGCGTTGACCATTCGGCTTATATTCAATCAGACGTATGCACAGCCGGCAAAAGCATCTGCAAAACCGGACAGTTATCTGTTTCAATGATTCCCATTTTCACCTCACCAATTATCATCCAGGAAGGAACAGACATCCATAAATATGTGAATGAGATTATGGGAGACAAGGTCGGCAGGTCCACCCTGTTTGGCCTTCCGTTGCAGCAGCAATGGTCGTACCGGGTAACCGGAAAATTTGCACCCACTTATTACCTCGATACGGATGCCCACCTGTATTATTATTCCTTTACGGATGCAGTGATTGCCATGGCCTACAAATCCCTGCCACCCGACCAGCAGCAAAGGCTGGATCCGATGATCACCGGCTTTAATCCCACGGATATGTACGCTGCGGCACATATTCGCCGTGTTCTGCTTACTTTTCCCGGAGTTTTTTCCGGTATCGGCGAGTTTTCAATACACAAGGAATTCGTCTCCGCCAAGATTACAGGCGATGTTGCCAGCCTTACGGATCCCGCCCTTGACAGTATTCTGAATTTTTGCGCGGAAGCAGGACTGGTAGCATTGATACACAATGATATCGATAATCCGTTTCCCAAACCCGGAAAACCGAATTACCTGGCGGGTATGCAGGATCTTATAAAGCGTCATCCCGCTACAACCATAATCTGGGCTCATGCAGGGATGGGCAGGGTGGTTGTCCCGTTAAAAGATATGGCCGGGCTCCTGGAACAGATGTTGTCCGATCCCGCTTATAATAATCTGTATTTCGATATTTCCTGGGATGAGGTAGCAAAATATATTATCTCCAGTGAAACTACGATCACCAACTCCGCGAACCTGATCAACAAATTTCCTGACCGGTTCCTGTTTGGAACCGATAATGTGGCGCCTGCCAGCCAGGAAAAGGACCTGGAGGTTTACAGCATGTATGAGCCCTTATGGCAAAAACTTACTCCTGAAACCCTCGATAAGATCCTTAAAAAAAATTATGAAAGACTCTTTGATAAGGCAAGGATTGACGTGAGAGCCTGGGAAAAAGCGAATACAGAATAAATATGATCGTCCGGAATATGAAAACCGTATTTCTTTTTATTTTGGCCGTTGCCACTTCTTTTAATGGTTTTGCACAGCTGAAGCTGGGAAGTGCAAAATCCGAAATCAACCTCAGGGAGGGTCCTGGTTTAAATTTTAAGGTGGCGTATACCGTCAGCAGTTCCAACCTGCTGGTTATCCTTCCCCGCGAGCCCAAAAATAATTTTTTGGAAGTATTTGATATTGAGACAAATTCTTATGGATTTGTCGCTGAAAAATTAATTGAGATCATCGATACGTTAAATTTTCAAAAACAACATTTTTTTGAAAAATCCGGGGAAAACGAAAGGGGCGATGTCGAAATTAATATGATTAACCGGACTTCAGAAACGCTCTATGTGTGGATAAACGGGAACACATACAACCTTTTACCTTTTGAGAAAAAAGTTTTACTGTTGAATGTGGAAGAAATCACCTTTTTTTCTTCAGCTCCGGGATTGTTTCCGGTATTTGGCAAAGAAATTTTAAAAAAGGGCAACGCTTATCGATGGAATTTTTCGATTTAATTTCAATTGCACGAATGAATGACCTGAATTCCTAAGCTTTTTACCAAATCAAAATGACAAAGAATATAATTGTCTTTTTTCTGATCTTATTTAGCTTATCTGTTGCAGCTCAGCAAAGGGACACGCTCAGGCTTACCATAACGAAAATTGATACCCGGGCTAAAACGGATACAGTTTATTATTTCTCCAGCAGGGTGGATACCATCGCGTTACAAACGGTAAAAAGCGACACCAGCAAAATGGTGAAAGACATAAACCCGCAGGACCTGGAAGAATCAAAATACAAGATCAGATTTATGGGAAGTGCCAGGATAAATGGCTTTTATGATTTTTCAGGCATGAAAAGTACGGAAGGTTTTCTGCCATACGACATACCTGTAGGTGCAGAAAATGTTCCGGGACTGTCCAGTATTTACATTGGTGCCAGGCAATCCCGATTGGGTATTGAAGGCACTGCCAATACCAAGGTTGGAAAAGTAAAAACCTATATGGAGGTTGATTTTGCCAGTACAACCGAATCTTTCTGGCGACTCAGGCATGCATACGCGGAATGGAATTTCTTTAAGCTGGGCTACACCTGGAGTACTTTTATGGATAATGCATCCTTGCCGATAACTGTGGAATTCGAAGGACCGAATAGTTCATTAAGCAAAAGGCAGGGATTAATACGATATGAAAGAAAACTAAAGACCCAGAATATACTTGGTATCTCAATCGAAAGTCCCAAAGCCGACTATTTTAATCCGGCCGATTCAATGATAAGTAATGCTTCCGATCAGAGAAATGTAGATCTGGCCTGCCGGTATAAATATTTCAACAGATGGGGCCATGTTCAGGTAGCAGGTATTATCCGACGCATCGATTTTTACGATGAGGGAAAAATGAAAGCCCAGCCGGGATGGGGTATACTTTTAAGCACTACGATTCATCCGGTTGAAAAACACCAGATTAATTCCCAGTTTTCGATGGGCAAAGGAATTTCGTATTATTATGTGGGTTTCTCCGGCAGGCAATTGGATGCCGTGTATGATCAGGAATCAAACTCCATGTTATTAAAGGGCATTTACGGGGGCTTTATCAATTATTCATACAAATATAAGCCCACCCTGGTTTTTTCTGTAATCGCCGGAATTTCGAAAATAAAAAATGAAGAATTTGAACCCGGAGATGCATTTAAGTCCAGTCAGTATTACGGTGCTACTGTTTTTTATAATCCGATTGAAACCATCAGCCTGGGACTGGAGGCTACCTTCGGAACCCGGAAAAATTTCGATAATCAGAGCGCAACGGCCACGAGGATTTCCATGCTGGCCAAATTCGATTTTTAGCAATATTCAGCTATATTTGTAATCATGGAATCCAGCTATAAATACGTCAGGTTTCCTGATGATGACATATCTCAATTATTTTTCTTTTTAAGAACATAAACCCCATGAAAAAACTACTTACTCTTTTCCTTTGTGTGGCAGGAAGCTGCGCAATTGCACAAACAGTTCAGCAAATCCAGCCAGCGCCATCGACCGTGGTTTCGCATCAGCTCCCGAAGACCTTGCGGCTTCATGCATATACCAGTTATGCCTTCGACGACAAAGTAGACAATTATTATTCGGCCACTAATTATGTTACAGGGAACCATTAAGGGTGGATTTGAATAGGGCGGCGGACTTGAATTTATCCTACGGCCTGCATATGGTATTGAATTATCCTATCTGCCGGCTCGATTCAAAAGCATCCGTGGATTATTATAATAACGGCAGCAACAAATCAAATGAATATTGATCTGGCCTCAAATTATCTTAATGCTGGGAGCCAACCGTTACCTGCTGATCAATCCCAAGGCTGGAGCCTTATTTCGGTCTGCAAATGGGAATGGGTATTTACAATGTTGATAATACAACTACAAATGAAGTCAGGCAGTGCTACCAAATTTGCCTGGGGTATTAAAAGCCGGGGCAAATATCTGGTTATCCGATAAGATAGGTCTTAAATTGCAGGCTGGACTGCTTTCGGCCGTGCAATCCGTTGGAGGCGGCCTCTATTTTGGAACAGGCGGTAGCCGGTGCCGGTGTAACGGGTTATTCTACTTATTACCAGTGGACACTTGGCGGAGGTCTGATCTTTGATATTAATGGCAGCAAAAAATAATTAAGACGGGGAGGAGATCTGTTTTTCAGTATCTTCTCCCGGCTTTTCCTGCGAATCAATTACCAGGTCATTCACGGATATTTTCCGGCTGATGTGACCGGTGAGTTCTTCCATTCCTTCGGCACGCAAAATATCGCGGACACCTGAATGGGCCTCGGCTATTTTAAGGATAATGCCATTGGAATTCAAATCGACAAAAAGTTTTTTGATCATCCTGGCACCGCTGATGTCGATGGAGGGAGAAGTACTTAAGTCCCATATTACACAGTGAAGATTTTCTCCGGTATCCCTTATCTTATTCCAGATGGCTTTCCTGACATTTTCCACATTGAAATAAAAAAGGGAGGATTCAACCCGGACTATCAGGAGTCCGGCAATGGTTTCATTGTCGGGATGACGGTCGGTATCGGTATATCGTATTGTTCCCGGAATCCGCCCCAGAAAAGCCACATGAGGATGTGAGACTTCCCTGAGCAGCAATATAATGGAGGCAACCGCTGCCAGTACAACACCGCTGAGTATTCCCAGGACAATAACACTCCGATAAGCGAAATCATGGCAACAGTAAACTCTATCCGGCTTACTTTCCACAAATGCAACATGCCCTTTACGTCAACGAGTCCGCCTATGGCAACCAGCAGAATGGCTGCCAGCATTACATTGGGCAGATATCTCATCGGTCCGGTAAGGAGGATAAGGCATAATCCGATTGTTACCGATGCCAGAATCAGGGATAATGAAGTTTTTGCCCCGGCCTTACTGTTGACTGCCGATTGCGATAAACCTCCTGTAACGGGATAGCTTTGTCCCATCGCAACAGCAGCATTGGCAAACGCAAGAGCCAGCAATTCCTGGCGGGTATCAATTTCATATCCTCCCTGTGATGCCAGGGTTCTTGCGGCAGAAACACTTTCAATGTAGGCCAGCAAAAAGCTGGCGAATGCCAGGGGTATAACTTCCTGCATATCCTTCCAGCGAATCGATGGAAAATGCAGCCAGGGAAGCCCGCGGGGAATGTTTCCCGTGAGGGAAAAACCTGTTCCCGAAAGGGGAGTTGTCATACATCAGGATGATCGACACCACCACCAGCAGAATGGCTAATGGCCGACCAGGAATCAGTTTGTTTCCTGCAGCTAAGATAATAATGGCCACCAATCCGAAAATCAATACCGTGAAATTTGTTTCGGGAAGCTGCATGAATAAAATCCGTATTCTCTCAAAAAAGCCATTTCCGCCGCCCGGAATACCAAACAGTTTTGGAAGCTGTGTGACAGCTATGAGACATGCGGCGCCGGCCTTAAATCCCAAAAGCACCGATTCGCTTATAAAATTAATGATGCTGCTCAATCGCAGGAGGTAGGCTGCCAGGCTGAACAGGGCCATCATCAGCGCCGTAAGAGAGGCAATATCCAGCCAGTGCTGAACATCTCCTTTTGCCATCGTGGCAAGGCTGGAACCTACCAGCAGAGAAATGGCCGACGTAGGCCCTATGGCAAGCTGCCGGCCTGTTCCGAAAAGGGCATAAAAAATGCCCCCGATTAAGTAACCGTATATTCCGCATTGCACAGGCAGGCCAGCCAGGCTGGCATATGCCATGGATACCGGTATTCCATAAGCCGCCAGGGTAATTCCTGCAAACAAATCACTTTTAAACCAACCGGAGGAATATTCTTTTATCCATTGCAAAGGGGGAAAGATGCTTTTCCAGTTCATAGGTATTTTTGCCAGGAATACAAAACTAATGGTTTCTTTGTTATATTTGAGAGTATAGCAGGAACTGATTTACAGGTTGCTGGAATAATCGCCATAACAAACAGATTTTTACAGAATGAAAGATTCGGTAAGGTATTCCGTCATTGTTTTCATCGGATTGTTGTTTGGAATATTTGTATTTCTTCCGATAAACGAACTAACATCCTATTATGAATATAAACGGTCCCCGGATTTAACAGTCTGGGATTTTGTTTACAGGCAGTTCATCCGGGCCGTTACCCTGGAAACACCGGTTAAATTCTATTTCTACCTCATCTTCGGCGGATTGATGGGGGGTGTTTCACTCACCTCGCTTTTGGCATACAAAAGACGAAATTCCATGATTTTTCAGTTGCGGGAAGAGCTGGGTAAAAACCTTGTTGCCCTGATCAAAAACGGTGAGGATGAAAACCTGGAATTTAAGTCCTCGCTCCGGTATGATTACAGGCAGCAGAAGCCAAACAAAGCCCTGGAAGGGGTGATCGTAAAAACCCTGGCAGGATTCATGAACACGCAGGGAGGTTCATTGCTGATCGGGGTGGGGGATAACGGGGACATCCTTGGACTTGAGGCGGATTACAACACCCTGCACAGAAAAGACAGTGACGGATATACCCAAACGATCACCTCGCTCATTTCAGAGAAAATGGGAACGCCTGCCTGCAGGTTGGTTCGGATAATTTTCCACCGGCATGAGGGCAAAGAAGTATGCCGGATTATTGTGATGCCTTCTCCCGGTTCCGGTGTATGTATCTGAGGAAAAGCAGGCACGATTTTATGTACGCACTGCATCGGGTACCCGCGAGATGGATGTACAGGAGGCGATGACATTTATCAGATTAAGGTGGAAATAATCGGGATACCCGTTTAAGGGATGAAATTCGTAGAGACAAGGCATTGCCTTGTCTCTACGATTCCCATTCTTTTGCATGATCTAATATTCAATAAACAGTTTTTGCATATCGTCCCAGCTCCTTTTTTTCAGCAAGGCAAGCATTAAAAGTACTCTTGCTTTCTGTGGATTCAGTTCGTCGGCACAAATGGTGCCGAATTCTTTATCATTCACTTCACCATTAACCAAAACGGTACCAATAGGCACACGCGAAGCTCTTACAACCGGTATTCCCTTTTGGTGGCTTTTTTGGCTGCTTCCAGTGTTCCGGCATTCATATTTCCATCACCAACTCCGGCAATTACAATTCCTTTTGCCCCGGCTTTAACCATGATATCAATTAAATCAGTTGATACATCGGCACAGGCATAAACGATATCAACACGTGGTAATGCTGTTACTCCGTCAACTGAGAATTCACTGTTTGGTATTCAGTCCGTATGGTTTATGGAAGAATTCCACTTCACCAAAAATAACTGTTCCCATCATGCCTTCTTCAGGCGACTGGAAAGTCTGAACCGGTGTGGTGATCATTTTTTTAACACCATGGGCAGAGTGAATTTCATCGTTCATCAACAACCATCACACCATATCCTTTTGCATTTCGGACTGGCAGCAAGAGCAACGGCATTGTACATATTCAGCGGACCATCGGCACTTAATGCTGTTGAAGGACGCATGGAACCGGTCAACACAACCGGCTTTATCACTTTTTACGACCAGGTTCAGGAAAAAAGCGGTTTCTTCCTGGGTATCGGTTCCATGGGTAATTACAATACCATCACATCATTGCCGGCCAAAAGTTCGTTAATACGTTTTGCCAGGTCGAGCCATACTTTCACGCTCATATCCTGTGAACCTACGTTTGCGATTTGTTCTCCTTTTAAATTGGCCAATTTCCGGATATTCGGAACAGCATCAATCATGGCTTCAATCTTAACCTGACCCGAAGTATAAGCTGATCCTGTTGAACTTGCACCTGCTCCGGCAATGGTACCACCGGTGGCAAGGATTACAATATTGGGCATTTTTTGTCCTGCGCGAATGCAAGATATGCTCACAATGAGCAGCAATCCTGCCAGCATGCTTCTTTGAATGATTTATGTGGTTTTCATAGTTTTGATTAGTTGTTAGTTGATAATTGATAGTTGTAGTGAGTTTTAAACGTATCATGAGTTTCACCACGTTATTGAGATTGACCTCTTCAGGGTCCTCCTTACTGTTTTCACTTGTAGTCTCTAGTTACTGGTCATTTTCGTCATTCTGTCCCGTCATCTTGGCCGGATCCAGCAAGTTCTTTGATCTGATCTTCGGTCAGCAATTTTTTCTCACGGATCAGTTCAAGGATACCTTTGTCGGTTTCAAGGGCTTCTTTTGCCAGTTCGGTGGTTTTTTCATACCCAAGAACCGGGTTGAGGGCAGTTACAATTCCAACACTGCGTTCCATATAATGTTTTAAGAACATCTTCATTGGCAGTAATCCCATCAATACAGTTTTTCCGGAACAAAGGCATCGTCTTATAAAAAAGTGCCTGTGATTCCATGATGGCAACAGCAACAACCGGCTCGTAGGCATTCAGCTGCAGAAGTCCATCACGCGATGCAATCGTAACTGTTAGCATCATTGCCCATCACTTTGTAGCATACCTGATTCATCAATTCAGGCATTACCGGATTTACTTTTCCGGGCATAATGGAAGAACCGGGTTGAAGTGCAGGCAGATTGATTTCAAAAATTCCGGTACGTGGACCAGATGCAAGGAAAATCAGGTCGCTGCTGATTTTTGACAGGGTAACAGCAAGATTTTTCAATGCGGAGGAATACATCACAAAACCCTGCATGCTGGAGGTGGCAGCAATCAGGTCTTTGGGCTCAGTACCATTGGTTTGCCAGTAATTTTTGCAAGCTGAACAGCACATTTTTCAGCATAACCCGGGTGATGCAGTTATCCCTGTACCAATGGCAGTAGCACCCATATTTTCTTCATAAAAGTAAGCTTCAGATTTACGGAGTGCCTTCAATTGCAGCATCAAGCTGGCGCCAAAGGCATGAAATTCCTGTCCCAAGGGTCATGGGCACAGCATCCTGACCTTCGGTGCGGCCCATCTTCAGGATGTTTTTAAATTCATCTCCTTTTTTATGAAAAGCATGCAGAAAGCAACTCTGCTTCTTTTACAACTTTGTCATTATGCAATAGCAAGGCAACATGAATGGCTGTAGGATACACATCATTTGTTGACTGGCCCATGTTCAGATCATCATGGGGTTCAATAAACTGGTATTCTCCTTTTTTATGACCACTCATTTCAAGGGCAATGTTTGCCAGCACTTCATTGGCATTCATATTGGCTGATGTTCCGGCACCACCCTGGTACAGGTCAGTCAGAAACTGGTCGTGATATTTTCCATCAATTACAGCCTGACAGGCTTTTTCAATGGCATCCAGCTTTTCTTTCTTCATTCGTCCAACTTCAGTGTTGGCACGGGCAGCAGCCAGTTTTACCATGGCATAAGCCCTTACATAATCGGGGTAAAAATTGTTTTTACCCCGCTGACCTGGAAATTCTCCAGGGCCCTGGCAGTTTGTACACCATAATAGGCATCAGCAGGAATCTGTTTTTCACCCAGCAGGTCTTTTTCTGTCCGGGTCTGAGCATAGGAACTCAATCCAAGAATAGCACAGGCTGATAGCAATAATAGATTTTTGAAATTGTTTCATCATACATTAATATTTAATGGTTTATAATAAAATATGGATTGCAGAATCAAGACCGGCAATTACTGCTGCTGCTGTGGTAACAATTCCGGGCAGCATAAAACTGTGATTCAGAACATACTTCCCGATTTTGGTTGTTCCGGTACGGTCGAACTGTATGGCAGTAAGCAGGGTAGGATATCCCGGGATAAAAAAGTGACCATTTACAGCCGGGAAAATACCAACCAGGAAAGCAGGAGCCAATCCCAGCGACAAGTCCCAATGGCATCAGTGCTTTGGTTGTTGCAGCCTGGCTGAAAAGCAAAATACTTAATGCAAACAAAGCAAGGGCAAAGAGCCAGGGATAAGCTGTTACCAGTTCACCCAATGTACTCTTTAATCAGCACATAATTATGATCCATAAATGTACCGCTCATCCAAACCACACCGAAAACGGCAATGGTTGCCTGCCGGCTGAGGCAAAAAGGCTTGCTTTGGTAACCTGGGCAGCCGTGGTATTTGCGAAAAGGATAATCAGCCCGGCAGCAGCCAGCATGATCATCATGATCATGGAAGGCATTTGAACCTGACCTGAAGCATTTACTGCAAAATTCGGAACAAAATCCTTCCTTTCCTGAAAAATTGGGAAGCAGTGCGGGAAATGATCCCAGCAACACAACAGCACAAAACAGCCAGTCCAAAAATTATAACTGATTTGATTGCTCCTGGTTTAAGGGCAATTTCGGAATCCTTCTGTTCACCTTCAATGCTTTTGGCAAAAGCAGGATCTTTCATCTTTTCAAGGAATTCAGGATCTTCATCAAGTTCCTTTCCCCTTTTCAAAACAAACAGAATCCCAACAATCACACCAATCAGGGTGGAAGGAATACAAACCATCAGGATATCGGCCAGTTTTATCCCACTGGCAACCAAAACAGTTAGCAAGGCAGCCGAGGCAGCAGATACCGGACTGGCCGTAATGCCCATATGAGCAGCTGTTACACTCATGCTCAATGCCCGTTCAGGACGAATCCGTGCTTTGGTGGCAACCTCGGCAATAATTGGCAGGATGGAATACGAAATATGTGCAGTACCGGCAAACAAAGTGAAAAAATAGGTGACCAGGGGACCCAGAATGGTGATCTGTCCGGGATGCTTCCGCAGTATTTTGCCGGCAACATTCACCAGGTAATCCATCCCACCGGCAGCCTGCAATGCAGCAGCTGCAGTTACCACACTTAAAATGATAAGCATTACTTCGAGAGGAGGATCGGCCGGCTGCATTCCAAAAACAAACAGCAGGATCAGCAATCCGATCATTCCCATCACACCTAAACCGATGCCCGACATGCGGGAACCGATAAAAATGCAGATCAGAAAAATAGCGAGTTGAATGAAAATCATATCAGATGGATAAAGTACAGGTTATGAAACACACATTACATGGTATTTTCCAATACCACCACCAGGACTGCAACAGAGAAACCCAGAATTGTGAATAGTCCCGCAATTTTCCCGCCCCGTTCATACGATTCCGGAATCATCGAATTGGCAAGCATAATTAGAATGGCACCCCCGGCAAAAGCCTGGATAAATGACAGCCAGTTATCGGATGCCTTGCTGAAAAGACTATATCCCGCAATAGTTGACAAGGCGCAAACAAGGGCAATGACAATCCAAAGGAGGGCAATCTTGCCCCGTTTCCAGCCGGCAGCCTTCATGCCGGAAGTTCCGGCGATGGATTCAGGAAGGTTGGAGATAAATACAGCTACCAGCATAGCCACACTTACAGCGCCCCCTTCGAAAATACCCAATCCGATCACGATCGATTCGGGGATACCGTCCAAAATGATGGCCAAAACCATGGGAATTACCAGGCCGGATTGTTCTGAGGCATTATTTCCTTTATGTTTGCTCTTGCCCATATTATCAATCAGCTTTTCGCTGAAGTAAAATGTGAGGGCTCCTGCAAATATCCCAAAGGCCGGAAATCCGGTTCCCCTGCCTATTTTTACAGCCTCGTAGATTAATTCATAAGAAACAGCAGAAATTAATGTTCCTGCACCAAACGCCATAATAATACCAAGGATCTTTTTGCTGATTGAGATTCTTGTGGCAATGATCCCACCCAGAATCAAGGAAGAGGTTGCCAGCAAACCCCATAAAAATGCATTTCCCATTTGTTCAGATATTAAGTGATAATTTTTTTCAGCCTCCCAGGGCCATTGTCATTGCAACCAAAAGTATTCCAATACCGGTATAAGCCATTGCAGTAGGAACAGGACTGATTCCTGCATACCTGCCCAGCGAAAATCCGCCTATAAAAAGTAAAACGAGCGCTATGCCATTAGAAATCCGCATGGCAATTGCCACATCAGGTATAAAAAGAAAGGGAAGGGCTACCGGAAGCGTAATCAGAAATACCAGAAGGAATATATATCCTGCAATCAGGAAATCCTTTGGAATAAGCGTTTTTTTGAAGGAGAGTTCAGGCAGGTCTTTTAACTTCGCATTTAAACGGTCGATCTCTTTATCATCCATCAATTGGACCAGTAAAGGCGGAAAATTATCCTTAAATATAGTTCTTGATTCGGTATTGTCTTTGGACAGTTTCATCCGCTTTAACTCATTAACATCATGAGAATGGCTGATGATTTTATCCATCAGATACATGATGCCGTCAAACGAGTCCCCAGGCAAAGTTGCAACCCAGTGCAGCCCACAGCAGTTCCTTCACTTCCTGTTTCCCGGTTGTGGATACGCTGATGGTACCTGTGAACGTAAGCACCATGATCAGTCCGAAAAGAATTTCAGCAATCCGGGTGGGCTTGTCGAGCACAGTCCATTCCTGCAGTCGGGTTTTCCAGAAATCCTCTTTTGCCATATTTTTTGGTTAAGCCTTAGCCTGGAATTATTATTCAGATGGTGTCCCGGATTCACTTTTGGTGTTTCTCCCCGCAGCCAGAGGGTGATCATTTTATATCCGATGGAAAGGATGATGGCACCTGTAAATAGGCCGATCAGTCCCGACATGATCATACCACCGATAGCTCCCAGGAATATTACAAGCATAGGTACGGGCGCGCCTTTTCCCATCAGCCATGGCTTTAACACATTGTCAAGCAGCCCAAGCAACAGGAGTAACACCGACCAGACAGTGGCAGGCAGAGGTTCACGGGCGGAATATAAATAAATTATCACGGGAATGGCCACAATTCCAACAGGCAGCTGAACGATGGCAAACAGTAATACAAACAAGGCCCACAGACCGGCAAACGGAACCTTGGCCGCAATAAGAACGGCACCCATAAGTACAAACTGTATAAATGCCACTCCCAGTATCCCTTTTGCAACATTACGGATAGTAAGAACGATCATTTGAATAAAATCTTCCCCACCCTGTCCGGTGAGTCTTTTGGCAAAACTGACTGCTGAGGTATGTGACTTTTCCGTATTGACGAGAAATATTCCCGAAATAACCATTGAAAGAAGCAGAAGGATAAAATTGGAAGCAACACTTTTAACAACACCTAAGAAAACGGTCACCTATAGAAATCAACTGGGTACTGTATTTTAAAATGGTCGCCTCAAGATTCAGATTCAGGTTTTTCCAGGCGTTATACAAGGGCTCGCCAATTAAGTACCAGTTGGCCACCTTTGGATTGGGAGGGGGAATAACAAGGGTATTTTCGCGGAGCGCCGCAAGTAAATCCCTTGCACTGCCAATGACCGATGAAACAAGCCACACAAAAGGTACAATAAGGATTATGAGCAGCAGGGCAGTAATCAGACTGCTGGCCAGGGCTTTTTTGCCTTTTAGCAGTTTAACCAGCCTTGTATAAAAAGGATAAAGAGTAATCGCCATGATGCTTCCCCAGAGAATGGGAATCAGAAAAGGCAAAAGGATCATAATACACCATACTAACAGGGAAACTATCAGCAGAAGCTTTATGGTCAGATCAATGCTTTGCTTTTCTCTTTTCTGAACATCGGCGTTATCTGTCATTTTTCAATGGATTTTTTTTCTTTATCCGGTTTGGGATTGGCACCAATAGGAAGGGAGAAATACAAATACAGTGATGAGAAGTATTGGGCCTTCCCGGGATTATCCTTGACCGGATCCACAAAGGAATAATAATACCGTATGCCAATCTGTGAGGATTTTGGTTGTTTCGATAATTTCAATCCTGCTCCTACCATGATACCGGCATCAATACGCTTGTAGTTGTCACTAATTTCCAGCTTATAGGAAAGATCATCATCATCTTTTACCTTATTCTTAAAATAATCATATCCCTTGGTCCGGAGCGACAACATGGGTCCGGCCTCCACATGAAAATAGGTGGCAAAACGGTATTTTATCATGATGGGAACGGCAAACTGATTTATTTTCCTTGTAATGTGACCGGTGGCAAAAACTGTATCCAGGTTGTCATTGTCCAATGAATATACATTGAGATGATCTGCTCCCATACTTGATTTTACTATTACGCCGGTATGCACCATCCACTGGTTTTTGAGCCTGATATCGAAATAAAATCCAAGGTTAAACATGGGCAGCATCTTGCTTTTTTCCAGGTTGGCAATATTGCCGTAATTAACACCTCCGTCCAGTCCGAATTCGATATTCGGAGAATTAAGTTTATCCCCGAATAGCAGAGAAATAAGAACCTGGGCACTGAGATGTATACCCGATGAGCAGCAAACCAAGGAAAAGTATTGTCTTTTTCATAAATAATTTTTTTTAGAGTCCGAAACGATATTGTATTCCACTGATGAATTGTGTCCTGCTTCCCAGGAAGCCGCATTCTGCCCGGATCATAAAGTGTTTGTTGATCTGGTATTGTGTTCCGACTACAAAATTCCACATATCCTTGGGTTTTTTTTCAAGCTGGTACTGCACAGTTGCCTCGGTTTCATCATTCAAGGCTCCATCGATACCGTTAAGGAGGTTGCCACTCGTCTCCAGTACGCGGTTGGCCGTTTCATACTTTGCAGCATTAACGGGATTCTTCTGTTCTACGGAAGTCAGTCCATTCCACCATTCGTCCACGGCTACCTGCGTTTCTTCCACCTTTGCAATCCCGTCGTCAACCTTTTGCTGTAGTCCGTCAGTTGGAATTACCTCATTCAGTTTGAGCGAACCGCTTGTTGAGGATTCAAGCATTAGCCTGAAACCACCGACCCAGAATGCAATATTTTGCTGGGGATGATTCTTGAATTTAAATGTTTTGCCAAAACGGGGTCCAAATACAAAGGAGAAAACGGGTTTGTCCAGTGCGCTGACATCGGTCCACGTGAAATTCATATCCATCGCTAACCAGCCACCTGCAACGCCTACAGTGGGAGTAAGACCAAATCCCAGCCCGGTTGCCTTAAATTCAGCTTTTGAAGAAAAGCTGGTGACTTCATGCCATTCATTTGCAGTGTCAGGAAGCCAGACTCCGGCATTGATTTCAGTGGATGTATTGGCTTTGGCCAATATACCATAGACATTCAGAAAAGGTAAAATCCAAATATCAGGCCTTAAATTAATGGCCGAAGCCGTGGAAATGGCACTATTCATCCTGACAATTTCGTCAAGATCATACATTGGTCCGTTATTAAAGCCTACATACAGATTTTCGATTATAATATCCGACTTTTGCCAGATATAATTTACTCCGATTCCTGCAGAATAAGGCAGATCATATCCACGTTTTGCTACTTGCGCTCCAAGAATTGGAAGGGCGTAGGGATATTCCGATGCTTCCAGGCTGTCCTTCAGAGTTTCATTTTTTGCGCCAACCACTTTATTTGTGTATACTTGTCCAAAGGTTTGACTTACAAACAGTATTGCAGTAACGAAAAAGGAGATAATATTTTTCATGAATAAGAAATATTTTTAATAGTGAGTATTATTCAAAAATATACCTTAGAGGGCAGGATACAAATAGTACCTTAGTACTATAGAAGCCGCGCTCATGATTAACTTAGCACTAAAGTACTATATGCATTATTTCATATAGATAGTATATTTGATTTTCACCCGTAATAGTCTTTTTTATGTACAAAAAGTATCTCGCCATCCTTCCCATCCTGTTAGCTGCATTGCAGTTTTCACTGGCCCAGGATTCCACATCCGTCAAGACTGACTCGGTGTCGAAGTTCGACAAAACGAATCAAAAGATGGAGAAACTATTCAAGATTATTCCGGTGCCGCTGTACTCCTATTCAACTGAAGCAGGGCATACCTTTGGACTGGCCAAATTCAACCTGATCGATCTCTCCAAGCTGGATACCATTTCACCGGCATCCAGAATATCGGAAGTGATGACATTTTCTACCGAAGGAAGGATAAATGTATCAATAGCAACAGATTTAAACTGGCATCATGGGAAGTACATGGTCATCGGTTATATAAATTATAAGAAACAGCCGGAATTCATGCTGGGCATTGGCAATGATGTATCAATTGATGATGTGGAAGAAGTTTCAACCACGCGGCTTAAATTTGTAAATTATGGTTTGATGCAGGTAGTTAAAGAATCTTTATATTGGTATTGGCGTTGACCTCACCAACTATACGAATATTAAAACCGACAGCACAAGTTTTCTGATTGAGGATAATGTATCGGGACTTGAGGGCGGTACAAGCACCGGACTTGGTTTTTCAGCCATCTACGACAGCCGTGATAACCGCTATAATGCATACAAAGGCGCGATGATTGCCTTTAAGACCATGACTTTTCCTTCATGGATGGGAAATCCTTACCTGTATTCCAGCTATATCCTTGATATGCGTAAATACTTTAATCCATGGCTCAGACACGTTATTGCCATCCAGGCCACCACAGAATGCAAAACCGGAGATGTGCCCTTTTATGAATTAGCCATGCTGGGGGGTGAAGACAAGATGCGCGGTTACTATAAAGGGGCCTTGCGGGACAAGGTTTTGGTAGACGGCCAGGTGGAATACCGTATGCCGGTTTGGAAAATGCTGGGTGTTACTGCTTTTGTAGGTACCGGACGGGTTGCCAACGGCTATTCTGATCTGGCATGGGATGGATTCTGGCTTTCCTATGGTGGGGGTATACGCATCCGGGTGGATACCAAGCACAATACAAATCTGCGCCTTGACTGGGGTTTTGGTCCCGGTGGCATCAATGGATTCTATATCAACTTTGCCGAGGCGTTTTAAGGAATCTGCTTCTTTTTACTTTCCTTCCTTCAGGAAATTGAACATAAATCCGAGATATACGGAGATATCGTTGTAGCGGATTACGACATTGTTTTGGAGTTCACCTGTAAGAGGCATCTGCGTTTCACTCAGGTATTCTACCGGCTCGGTGAGGTTGACAATCTGCCTCTCATCCTTCGACTGCCCATGCGAGAACTGCATTCCCAGGATAATGGATCCCCTTTTGAAATTAAAGCCCAGTCCGTAATTAATATGGTATACATTGAAATAGTATGCATTATTCCTGTTGTTGTACGGAAAAACCTTGGAGCTTTCGGGATTCAGACAGTTGAAATCGGTACGAAATCCTCCTGAGAGCATCACTTTGTCCGATAATTGCTGTTTATAAGCCACCCCGGCATTAAATACCGGGTTCTGTTGTGCAGTAAAAGATAGCCATTCTGCCGGATCAACCTCACTGTAATTGTATCCGTCCTCACCGGGATCATGATGGGCTTCAATATAATCATAAGGCAGGTACACCAAAAAAGTATTCCACCGTAAAAAGAAGAATGGAATTTCGCGAGGGAGAATAATAGTTTGCCCCGGCTGAAATCGAAAGGGGATCCTTAAAATGCGAGGTGCATTTGCGCTGCCGTCCACCGGAATAGGAACTGAACCCCTCCGGATTTCCGGCCTCCTTGTGGATATTCGTATATTCATATTGCTTGACTACCGTGCCATCCCCGAATATCTTGATGGATGGAAAGTTGATATTCATTCCCAGGGCCCATGAGTTTTTTTTCACGGTGAGCCCGACCTTGTTGACCAGCCGTACGTCATACATATTATATTTTACATGGTAGGCTGCATTGGATAAATACTGCCCGGGAGCTCCCGGCCCGGTTTCAGGCATCGTAAAAGCATTGGAATTTACCAGGTTATAAAACTGATCATCTTTATAGGAAACCATCATTGAATAACCAAAGGCAACCGTATTGGAAAGTTTGTAGCCAAATCCGGCTCCTCCATAATAATCCTGGAATTTTGACCTGAGATAATACTCTGCCGTATAGTACTCATTGCCCGGATTGGAGGCTATTATATCACCATTCAGGGTGGTTCCCTGGTTGATTTGAATATAATTATTGGTCTTCGCAAAATACGCCGCTTCGATAGTGAGTTCAGGCCGCTTTTTCGGATTCAGGGTAAGGGTAATGATCCTCGGATAAACATCAAGCTGGGTGCGGTCGGCCGGAAAATCAGATCCCAGCGCGTTTTTGGCATTGCTGAAGGAAATAGAAAATAAATTGGCCGAAAGGGAAAGATTATTTTTTTTCATTTCCGTTATCGTAGCCGGATTGTAATAAATGGCAGCAACCCCGCTCTCTCCGGCAACCACCGCGTTGGAAAGAAGGGCAGCCTCCGAGTTAAGGGTCTGGTCCCAGTAACGCGAACTTTGAGCATATCCCAGTCCATGAGTGAGAAATATCAATGACAATATGCAACATCCCCTGATTGTAGTTCTTAAAGTCACAGATGGAAGATTTAAGATGGAAGAATAAAGATAAAGATAAAAACGGAATCTGGATACTGGATGCTGGATTCTGGATTCTGGATACTGGATACTGGATACTTGATGCTGGATGCTGGATTCTCGATGCTGGATGCTGACGCCGCCGATATCCTAAAGAGACAATTTCATGGGAATTACTTTGACAGACATTCGGGTTCGCTGCAAAATATTGCTATTGTCAGATCAGCATCAAGTATCCAGAATCCAGCACCCAGCATCCAGTATCCAGCACTCAGTATCCAGGCATCCGGCATAACCAATATGCTGATTCTTTAGATAAAATACTATATTTGTCGCTAGTACCAAAGTACTATTCTTATGCGGCATTTAATATTGTAGTTTTGAATGTTTCTTTCGGGCTATTATTACCCGCAGGTACAGGTACAGATGAAAGATGAATAAACTTAATCCAGTGAATATGATTATGAAAATTAAAAACCTTCTGCTGCCGCTGATCATCATTATAGCCGGGTTTTCTTCCTGCTATCCTATTGATGACCTGAAGGTGGAAGATCTCGATGTTGCAGTCACAATCTATGACAAAACGTATTATGACGGTCCCGAAGGATCCGTGAATAAGTTTGAAAATCTCAGGACATTTACGGTGGTAGATACGATAGTTCACATCGTGGAATCAGGTACCGCTGACAATATCAGTCGCCAGTATGATGATTTTGTGCTTGAACAGGTTCGCCTGAACATGTTAAAGATGGGATTTGTTGAAGAGTTGAATCCGGAGGTGACTCCTGCCGACGTGGCCATCACCGTTTCGGCCATTTCCAGCACACATGAGGTGTATACCTGGTATCCTTACTGGGGATGGTACTGGGGATATCCCTATAAAAGTACGGCAGCTCCAAAAATAATGAGTACTTCCAGCTACTATTATCCCTGGCCTCCATACAGCTCCTCTTATACCTATCAATCGGGTTCCGTGCTTATGGAAATGGTAGATGTAGCCCGTGTGAATCCCGCAGTAGAGGAAATCCCTGTTATCTGGGCCGGCATTATTAACGGAGTGCTGGAATCCTCCGAATCGGGAGTAAAGGCCCGTCTTTCCTCAGGCATTGACCAATGCTTTATCCAATCGCCCTACCTGCTTAAAAACATCGAATAATCTGAAGAAAATGAGACTTAGACACATCATCACCGGACTTATATTATTGTTTCCCCTGGCCACTTTTGCGCAGGATGGTTATACTTACCAGGGACTTTCTTACTCAATGGCTGTTCCGCTTTCCGGCACCCAGGATTACATAGATGCCGGCAGTTTCAGGGGCATAAATTATGAAGGATTTCACGAACTCAGTCCTAAATTTGCAGTAGGCTGGCTGTTCGGCTGGAACGTTTTTAGCAGCGAGCTCAGAAACGAAACCTACACAAAGGATAATGTTACCATCCATGGCAATCAGTTCAGGTATCAGAACCAGTTTCCGATGCTTGTGAGGGGATTGTACCTGTTGGGCGCTCCTGCCGGTATCCGTCCGTATATAGGCGTCGGACTGGGCACTATGTACAGCCTTCGCCGTACAGATATCGGGCTGTATTCCATAGAAAAAGATGCCTGGCATTTCACGGTTGCACCGGAAATCGGTATTAATATACCTGTCCGGGATTCAAAAATTTCTGCCAGCGTCCGGTATAATTATGGCGTCAAGGCAGGGGAATTGGGTGAGCAATCCTATGTCAGCTTTAATCTTGGTTTCATGCTTGTTCCCTGACCAGTACCTTATCTATAAACAAATTAAAGGATGAAAAATCTTAAATTCAATGTAATCACAATAGCGCTTTGCCTTGCAGCTGCAATTCCGGTTGGTCTGAAAGCGCAACATCTCGAAATTGGTCCCTTTGCAGGATATGAAACTACGGGTAAGGTATATACAAGCCTGGGTTATCTGCGCGTCTCCGGTGGTGCCAATTTTGGAGGAATGGTCAGTTTCGGCCTCGATGAGGATGCCCAGTTCGAATTCAGCTACAACCATATGAACGGGACACTGAGCCTGGATAACGGGGAACACGTCATCAATTCGACCCCGGTAAATGTTGACTATTACATGTTCGGTCTTGTAGGAGCAACGCGTTTAGGCGATAAATGGCTGCCCTTTTACGGCGGTTCCCTGGGATGGGTTCATTATGGCACCCCCGACGAAAAATATGGAAATGAATCTCTTTTTGCCATTAATATTCAGGCGGGTATGAAGTTCCTGATTAGCGAGAAGAATCGGAATAAAAATTCAGGCCCGGTTGCTGATGCCTCTGTATGCAAGCGGTTATTATTTTGCAGGCACCGGGGGAACAGGCTACGGAGTTACTTCGACCTGTGTGATGGTTCAGGGAGATTTTACGGGAGGACTTTACTTCATTATTGATTAATATAGAGTGCCCAAAAGTTAAACACGGAGGGCACAGAGCTTCTTTTTTAGCGCGCTATAGTTTTAGCGCGCTATTTTTTTAAGTAAACAGGTTGCTAAGATTAAGATGGCACAAAATTTTAACGCAGAGGTCACAAAGTTTTTGCCCAAAGCGCGCTAAGAGAGGCCGCAGAGAGGAATCTCATTGCATTCGATTCTTCAATTCCATCGTTAATATATTCAATCTGCGAGATCTGCGAAATCAGCGAGAACCATTTTGCGTCTTTGCGTCTTAGCGAGAAAAAAATCTGCGAGATCTGCGAAATCTGCGAGAGTTATTTATTCACTGAATTTCGCAAAATAGTACGTATACCCCATTACAACCGAAAAGCTGTGCGATGACAGCAGGGCCTGGTCGGCCGCGGGAGTCTGATTAATGACCGTATAAGGAGGTATTTCTTCGTTCGGCGTAAATGCATAAGTGCATCCAAGGGTTATGGATTGTTTGGGCCTGTGGTATGATAAACCGGCTGAAAAATGATAGCTGTCAAAGTTCCCGAAACCATGCATCAGTTCCTTTGTTTCGCTGGCCTCGGTATAACTGGTGAAATCGGTATAAGCACCTGCCAGCACGGACAGTTGTTTTAGAATAACCTGACTGAATCCTATACCCAGGTTGAATACGGGCCGGGCAGCATTTTCCACGTGGAGAAAATTGTCAATAACCGGTTGAACCCCTGCCGAATCCGTATATCCTGCAGGATAAACGAAAGGTTCTGCCCGGGGATCCATTAAAGAATAGGTTGCTATTTTGAAAAAGTATTCACCCGTTAATGCCACGCGCGTTTTAGCCCCCTCGATAATCGATTCCGAATGCGAGGGACAGGGGATGTTTATAGGTCGTTTTCACACCCGTCTGCCTGTCCATTATAAGGAAGTTATTGACCATATCGGCGGGATCCTCTGAAACGGCAATATAGGAGTTTTGTCTCTGGATATCGCCCTTTCCGTACATTCCCACAGAGGGAGTTGTAAGGGTCAGCCCGAATTTCCAGGGATTGGCGTGGTATACCATGCCGAATTTCATCAGCAGCCGGAACGTGCTGTATTTGACCGCCTCATCATTGGTTTTCGTGCTAAATACATGGTTGGGATTTGAATAATCAACCTCCTGCACATAATTGGTCAGCTGGTAACTTTGACCCCGGTAACTCGACAAAAACGTAGCCCCAACCCCAAGTTTATCCGATAACGGATACCCTATGCCCATCCCAAACCATTGCTCGTTGAGCTGGTTGATATAATCGAATACACCTACAAAACTGGTAGGTTGTGATGCCTCATCTGCCTGGCTTGTATACCGTGCATTCATCAACACATTGCCATGATTACGGGTAAGAATGGTATAGGAAAATCTGAATTTGGTATTTTTCAACAGGCTGATCATCCCGGCGATTATCTGGGGATATACGCTTAACTGGGCGGAATTGAGGTTCATATCCTTGCCGGCCCCGTCGCTGATGCGGATCCTGTCCATTTTATATACATTGGCATCCACCGAAAGGCTTGGATTGCTGATAAATGCCAGAGCACCCGGGTTATAATATACCGCGGAATTATCGGTAACGCCTCCTACCAGGGCGCCGCCCATCAGGGTGCTGACTGCCCCGTATTGCTGGGCCCAGTAATGATCGTCCTGCGCATATGTTCCTGAACAAAAGGAAACCAGGAATAAGAATACGATGCAGCAAGCGAATCCGGAATCAGGATTTTGCTTCACCTGACTTTTTCGTATTTTTATAAAAAACTTCGAGTTCAGCCTGACCCTTTGTTAAATCGATGCGGCAGATACTTGCCTTTTCTATTTTTATACCCGACCGGGCGGACAGATCACTTAAAAGTTCTTTCTTTCTTTCCGGATTCAGCAGTTCCAGCCTGTCGTAAAGCAACGGGCAGCTGCTGAGCGTTTTCTTTTTATGAAACGCGTATTCCAGGATCAGAAGGGATAGAATAATGATTCCGTTAATCAGGATTGGACCTCTTACCGGATAAGGAAAATTAGCCAATGCATTAATGACGGAGATTCCCAGGATGGTAAAGAAATAAGTCATATCCCTTAGTGCCAGGTTCCTGGACCTGAACCGTAAAATGGCGAATATCGCAAACAGGCCCAGGGCAACACCCAAGCTGTATTTCAACCGTTTTGAAGCAGGATACATACCAGAAAGATCATGATCCCCATAAGGAAGAAAGAGAAAGCATTCCCGTCTTTTTTGGAGAAACGGTAATAGATTAACCGGATCACTATAAAAAGTACGAACAGTGTTACTGCAAACCTTATCAGGATACTCCAGAGAGGATCTTGTACGGGAGCCATTACGTCATTCATGATCTTAAATTTAATTAATACAGATTTTTACACTCTCTCTCGAATTCACTAACAATCGTGTTTTTATTGTCAAATCCGGAGTAGAACTCATCAATATACTTAAGTATACCCTTTTTTGTTTTGTCGTCCAGGTATTGAAATTCACGGATCACCTTATAGAACTCTTCTTTTTTATCGGCAAATTGCCTGATGGCCCTGGCAAATTCTTCAGGTTCACGGCATAATCCAAGGTATATCCGGTCTCTCACAGAGGTGATTTTCAATCCTTCGGCGGGAACTGCATAATGGGCGTTTACCAGGCCTGAGTAGTCAAAATCATAGGGAATTACCAGACCCAGGGAAGGATTAGCAGAACCGGGAACTGTGAACACTCTGACGTTATGCAGATTTGGAACGGACCAGTCGGTGTTTCCGATCATATAATTGAATATGGCCACCCTGTCCATGTATTCAGGCAGAATGTTACGCTGATTAAGATTCAGGGCTTCAACCGGCGTGCATTTTATCCGGTCGGAAAGGATTGAAACGGGTTCTATAAAAAATCCATACGATCGGATCGGTTTGCTTTTTTTATAGGTGTTGATATAGTTTATTTTTAAAAGTCTGACCCTGAAGCTGCTGTCTGTAAGGACATTATAAAGTTTATATATGAGAAATTCTTTTAGAAGATTTTGCTCATTGCCCGACATGCAATGGGTAACCAGTTTCATTTTTTCAATATCTTTCAGATCTTCTTTTTTGAATCCTCCCTTTTTGAAATTCACAACGATGGGAGGAAAAGAACAGTACCCATTCCGGAATTCTCCGCGCGATTTAAGCCGGATTTCCCTGTTCACAGAATCCTTGTCATTGATGTGATAAGTTAAAATGGCCTTCAGGTATTCCTCTTTCGGTTTTTTCCTTGTATAATGGGTGATGTCAAAACGGAGATCCAATTCCAGCGGATCTTCATTTGTGAAAAGGCCGAAGTCGGACAGGGTATCCACAGCAGCAAATTCCATGTTTACCGAATCATTTTGCCCGAATGCAGGCAAGAAAGAAAAGGCAATCAGGAACACCTGAAAATACATTGATTTTCTCATGGTTAGAAGTATTGGAGATTCCAAAAAATAACTAAATTTAATTCTAAGTTAAATAATTTTTTCATTTTTTTAACACGGTCACAAGTGATTGATATCAAAATGAATCTCCGGCAAAAATTGAGTTTAGCCAACCTCTTCTCCATTCTGAATCTGCAATTCTGGTTAACACTGCTTCTGTTTCCTGGTTTCGTTCCGGATATCCAGGCCCAGGAGAAAAAAAGAGGGTTTCTGCCGGCCTTCCATGACAGCACCGATGGAGCTCTTGATATAAGCGACTGGTTGATAAACAAGAAGGGTGTACTGTTCATTCCCACAATTATTACAGAACCGGCTGTAGGATATGGCATTGGTGGAGCAGCCATATACTTTCATTCATCCTATTCGGCCAAAAAGGGTCCGCCCAGCATGTCAGGCGTATTGGGTGCGGTCACCGAGAACGGTACCTGGGCTGCGGGATTGTTTCATGCCGGTTTCTGGAAAAAGGATAATATCAGGTACATGGGGGCTGTGGCCAAATTTTATGCCAATCTCGGTTTTTATGGGTCCGGCAATCTCAACCTCATTGAAGACGGATCGGTAAATCTTAACCTGGATGCATGGTTCCTGCTGCAGCAGCTAAAATTCAGGATAGCCGGTTCGGATTTTTTTATCGGCGGCCGGTATATGCTGATGAAAACAGACAATAAGTTCGAAATCCCAATTGACATGCCGGAAGATACGGCCCAGGAGTTCAGTTCCACGCTGAGTGAAGTTTCGCTGAAACTTGAATATGATTCTCGCAATAATATTTTCACACCAACAAAGGGAGTATTGATAGGTCTCTCGGGTACATACAGCGACAACTGGATGGGAGGAGAAGATCTATATGGAAGGATCGGGCTTGTACTGATCGGTTACTTTCCTGCCAGTAACCGGGTTTCTGTGGGCATCCGGCACGAAAGCAATTATACCCTCGGGAATGTCCCTTTCTGGGCCCGCCCGATTGTTAATCTTCGCGGTGCCCCGCTCATGAAATACCAGAATGTGAATACAACCCTGATGGAGGCAGAAATCAGCTGGAATGTATTTAAACGCTGGTATCTTTCGGGTTTTACCGGGATGGGCACGGCTTTTTCAAGCTTTTCCGAATTTGATAATGGAAAAAGTGTTACAACCCTGGGCACGGGATTCAGGTACGTCCTGGCACGAAAACTGGGCGCTCACATGGGGATGGATTTTGCCGTGAGCAATGACGATTATGCCTTCTATATTATTTTTGGAACGGCCTGGCTGAAGTAAGCTAAAATCTGAATCCCAGGTTGAACATATACCTGTAGCCAAAAGTTTTCGTATTGAAGGATCCCTTTTTCTTAAAACCTTCGCCATCAAAAGCCACATTTGAATTAGGAAATTTTTCCTTAATGGCCTCGTTCAGCGTTTCGAAAAGCAACTCCTCATTTTCTGCCGACAGCGATGTACTCACGTCTGTTTTGACGTTAAAAAACCACATTGCCGGTCCTACAAGGATCAGGTCAAGGCTCACCCTGTTCCAGAAAATAAACTGGTAACCCAACTGGAATCCAACGGAATTCATATTCATAACAGTTTTGGTATCCACAGTGGTGGTTGCGCTGGCTAAATTGAGATCCCAATGATTTTCACGGGAAAAATAATTATAGGAATAGAAGGGTCCGATATAGACTCCCCGGGGTGCTTTATGCCGGTTCTCTTTTTGCAGATAAAACCGGTAGTCGAGGGAGAAATTAAACCCCTTATCATTTACATTCCGTTCGAGTTTAATGGAATCCTTGTCAATCAACGAAAACTTCGGGAAGGAAAATCTGCCAATGCCTATCGAAGCTGTCTGGTAATCCTTGATAACTCTTTCATATCCCAGCACATTGAATTTATCCCCGAAGATCATCGGATTTGTAAGGTTAATCCTTACTGTGTTCTTCAGATATTTGTAGACCTTAACAGAATCTTTTTCCTGCCCGCTGCAGGGACGACAGGAAAGTCCCGTGACCAGGAGCAGCAGAAAGGATAACTGAAAAATTTTTTGATTCAGAGGCATATTTTTCATAGATGAATTATTGTTCAAATGTACTAACAGGATTGGTCACATTCTATAGAACCTTGGTGTTAATTTGTTCAGGCGTAAATATAATAAATATAGCAATTTTATCCGTCATCGAAAAATAAGGTATTTTCGCAGCCATTCAGCACGGTTAGTACCAAGGTACTATATACTCGCGGCCAGTTATAGCCTAACTTAGATCAACTGTTTAAAACTGTGAATTCTGACACTATGAAATATATTTTCGCAACATTTTTTTTGCGCCGGTTTTTACCGGTTGCCATTCCTGTACTTTTCCTCCTTGGCGGCAACCTGGCTGCCCAGGAGGAAACAGACACAGATCTTGAAATTCTCCAGGATCAAAATCTTGTCGCCCCTGTAAAAGTAGATGGCGAGCCCCTGTTTATGGTCAGGGGTACCTCAACTTTTCCTGCCTCAGAGCGTGCAGATGTAATCAGCAAAAGAATCAGAAAGGTTGCTGATAACCCGTCCATATCTGCCGATTCGCTGAAAATTAATACGGCTTCCGATCATCTGGAGATTTGGGCCGGTTCACAGTTTATTATGAACGTTTATGAAGGGGATGCAAAGATTGAACACCTCCCGGTAGAAACCTATGCAAACCTGGCAATAAGGAAAATCGCCATTACGATCGGATTATACCGGATAGCCCGAAGCCAGCCCGTTCTTTTAGGAAAATCGATAAAAGCACTTGGTGCGGCTGTTCTCTTGGCCGTGATCCTGATTTTCGTTTTCTGGCTTTTTCGGAAATTGAACAGGGTGTTTCAGGTCCGGATTCAAAAGAGGATCGAATCGGTTGAAAACAAGTCTTTCAAACTTATCCAGTCGGGCCAGCTCTGGAAAGCTTTTCACTTACTTCTTAAAACGCTCCGGATTGTGGTTGCCGTTTTGCTGATTGCATTCTTTCTGAATTATATTCTCGGACTCTTTCCATGGACCAACAACATCGCAACCTATACCCTGAAATTATTTCTTGACCCGATCATTTCAATCGGGAATGGGATTCTCCATTTCCTTCCCAGCCTGGCCTTTCTGATTGTTATTTTTCTGGTCACCCGGTATTTGTTAAAGCTCATCCGGTTGCTGTTTAACGGATTGCAGCATGGGGACATTGTTATTAAGAATTTCTATCCTGACTGGGCCATGCCCACTTTCAGGATAACGAGGATAATGATCATTGCTTTCTCTCTGATCATAGCCTATCCCTATATTCCCGGTTCCGATTCAAGTGCATTCAAGGGAGTATCTGTATTCCTTGGATTATTGCTGTCTCTTGGATCCTCCTCCTTCATTTCGAATGTGATTGCGGGGTATTCTTTAACCTACCGGAGGGCATTTAAAAGGGGGGACCGTATAAAGGTCAGTGACAGTGACGGATTTGTGGAGGACCAAAGCCTTCTTGTAACCCGCTTGCGCTCATTGAAAAATGAAGAGATTGTCATCCCCAATTCGGTGCTGATCAACAGCAGCATAATCAATTATACCACTTTTGCCACTGGAAATGAACTGGTTATGCATACGGTTGTGGGTATCGGTTATGAAACCCCCTGGCGGCAGGTGGATGCCATGCTGAAGATGGCGGCTGGCAGAACAAAGGGCCTGCTGAAAGATCCTCCGCCCTATGTTCTGAAATTGTCATTGGGAGATTTTGCAGTGAATTATGAGATTAACGTATTCTGCAGCGATGCCTCACGCATGCATTTCCTTTATAATGATCTTCACCAGAATATTTTAGATGTTTTCAACGAGAACAATGTACAGATCATGACCCCTGCCTATGTTATGGACCCATCCCAACCGAAAGTTGTTCCCGAGGATCAGTGGGATCTTCCTGTTGCCGATAAAAGTGAAAAACTAAAAACTAAAAACTAAAAACTAATTTTAGGCTTGTATAAGAGCGAGGTGTATAGAATCATTAAGATTTTTTACATTTGTTGGTGGAATCCTAATCCGGCTCCTATACCTGCAGGAATGAACAACCAAACGGGAACAATATTTGTCATAGATGATGATAAATCGATCAGGAGATCACTTTCTCTTTTTCTGACAGCCACGGGTTACCAGGTCGAGACCTTCCCGAGTGCAGAAGAATTCCTGGAAAGGGAGCCATATGATGGTACCGGTTGCCTCGTTCTTGATGTTAATCTGGATGGAAAATCGGGATTGGAACTGCAAAAAAAACTGGTGATCCTGGAATCACACCTCCCTATAATTTTTATTACCGGCCGGGGCAATATTCCCATGAGTGTGGATGCACTCAGAAGCGGGGCCATTAATTTCCTGGAGAAACCGTTTAAGGAAGAAGTCCTGCTTCAATCGATCGAAGAGGCGTTTTCACTCAGCCAAAAACTGTTGAGCGAAAAACAGGAGACTGCTCATGCAAAGGAGTTGATTGACAGCCTTACCTTACGGGAAATGGAAGTGCTCAGGTACATCATTACAGGAATGCTGAATAAGCAGATTGCCAGTGTGCTCCATATTGCGGAACATACGGTAAAACTTCACAGGCATAGCATCTGCGATAAACTTGCAGTAAAATCGTTACCTGAAATCATCCGGATTGCCGATAAAGCAGGGGTAATTCCGGGAGAAAAGATTTATTAAATCTAGACCCAAAGTACTATATTCCAGTACTCTTTAAGATGGTAAATTTGACTAACCATGTGAAATCTGGCCTCCCTAGTAATCCTTAATCCATAATAATATGACAAAAGGTAAAAACGCAAAAAGCAAGCGACCCGAAAAGGCCCCGGCCAATCAAAATTCGAATGGATTCGATATTGACATCCCTGGGTAAAAAAGAGCTAATTGAGCGTGCAAAAAAGTTTTCGAAGCAGTTTTGTGTAACCGACCGGGATAAGTTTCACCTGAAAGATTATGATACGGAGTCGACAATTGATATCGATCCGGAAGACAAACCGCTTATAAATCGTACTCTTCAACTGGGTATCAAAGCCCTCGCGACCATGCAGGATATGCTGTATGCCCAGGATAAATGGTCCCTGCTCCTGATTTTCCAGGCCATGGATGCAGCCGGCAAAGACGGAGCCATCAAACATGTGATGTCCGGAATCAATCCGCAGGGTTGCCAGGTGACTTCTTTCAAGGCTCCAAGTGCCGAGGAACTGGATCATGATTTTTTATGGCGCTGCCAGCGTAATTTGCCGGAACGGGGAAGGATCGGAATTTTTAACCGGTCTTATTATGAGGAGGTCCTGGTAGTAAGAGTTCATGAGGAGATCCTGAAAATGCAGAAACTTGATGAGAAACTGATTACAAAAGATATCTGGGAAGAGCGATTCAAGGACATCCGCAATTTTGAAAAATATCTTTACCGGAACGGGACGGTTGTGATTAAATTCTTCCTGAATGTTTCCAGGAAGGAGCAGAAAAAACGATTTATTGAACGGATCGATAATCCTGAAAAAAACTGGAAATTCAGTACGGCAGATGCCAAAGAACGCGGCTTTTGGAAAGATTACATGCATGCATATGAAGATATGATCCGCAATACATCTACAAAAAAGGCACCCTGGTATGTTGTGCCGGCCGACAATAAAGCTTTTGCACGAATTGTGATCGCTTCCGCCATCATTAATGCCATGGATGAGCTGAACCTTTCTTACCCGAAGGTAAGCAAGGCTAAAATTGAAGAATTAAAGGCAATTAAGAAAATCCTGATGGAGGAGGAGTAGTTAGTTAAAAACTAAAAACTAATAACTAAAAGTTACCTAAATTCAACAGTCATGATAAGTAGATTTCTCTTATATCTCACCCTGGCAGCTTGCTGCGGGTTAACGGCTTTTTCGCAGGAAAAAAGTTCAAAGGAAAAGAAAGAAGAAAAGAAACTGGCTGTTCAACAACAGGTTGATTCTCTTATGAATGCCAGGGAGTATGTGTTTACGGGAGAGAATGCCGTACCCGACCGGATACAGGACCGTAAACCTTACCGGAAGACAGAACCAGGTAAAATTTCATCCTGAAATGATCGAAAGCGATATGCCTTATTTTGGAAAGGCTAACAGCAATGTTGCCTATGCGGGCTCGTCAGGCGGGGGATTAAAATTTACAGGTAAACCGGAAGAATATACCTTTGAAAAGAAAAAGAAGAACTACCAGGTCGGCATGGTGGTAAGGGAACCGGGAGATAGCTACCGGATTACGCTTGTCGTGCAGTTTTCAGGGGACGCCAGCCTGACAATTATCAGTAATAATCGCAGCCCGATATCCTATAACGGATATATTTCCGGACCTGAGGTTAAATAGGAAAACACCCTTAGAAAGCCTCGGAAGCGGCCAGGTAAAATCCGAAGGATTCATCCCCGAATCCCACATCTACGGCAAGGTTGGTGCGGGATTTTTTGTCTACCATTATGCGGAGTCCGGCACCATAGCCGGGTTTAATTGATTCAAACAGGCCCAGGTCCAAGGTTGGATTATCCGAAGTTGTACCATTTACAAACACTACACCCCCCAGGATTCCCCCACATTTTGATATGGGGAACCGGTACTCGGCTTCGCCATACACCAGGTTAGCGCCCCGATAACGGCCCTGTGTATAACCTCGGCCGCTCCTTCCCCGTTGATCATAGGACGTGGCAGGCAATACGAGATAAGGCAGCTCTCCTTCCGGTGAGAAATCGCCCATGAGCCAGAAGGCGATGAGGTGTCGGGGATTTCTTTCTGAAAAACTGTGATAGCCCCTGAATTCAACCTGTGTGAAATTGGAATAGTTCTTATTTCCCAAAAATTTAAACCCGCCCCTCCAGCTGGCCATCGCATAAATCCCCTTATACGGGTTGATCATATTGTCACGCGAGTCATACACCAGGTTAATGTTAACAGCAGATATCGAATACCCGGAGGTGCTGAATCCATAATGGGTGTTGTACAGGTAATGGCTTGTAAAAAAAGTATCCGCAGGAGTAAGCCTGAGTTTTTCATCCTTTATCTTGTTGTATGAATCATAATAAAACCCCAATCCGGCATATAATCCTTCCAGTTATCTTATAGGAAACGGATTGATGAAACCGGGCAAAATTGAACTTCATGTCCTGCGTCAGAGAATCCTTTGTGGTGGCAGTACCCGCAAGGCTGTACTGGTAATCAAGTACACCTCCGACAGGGGAGTTGGTCCCGAGGCCGTAGGTAGCCTGCGAGTAGATCAGGTACCGCCAGTCGCCGCTGAAAAAAATATTGTTTGATTTGGTGTATACGTTGTTCTTCAGCATGAAGATCATCTGGGACTTGGTCGTAACCTGTGCGCTTCCGGCAAAGCTGGAGTACAAAGTGCTTCCCTTCATTTTAAAAGCATACTGTCCGCCGACGCCCACCATAAATCCCGTAGCCGGATTGGATCCGATGATAGGAAGAAGCAGAAGGGATCCCTCTGCTTCCTTTGTATCTTCGGGGGCTTATGCAACGCTGCCCGGAGCAAATCGCTGAGGTCTTTCTGAATGCATCCGGAATCAGTAGCTTACTTTCAGCGAATCCTGTCCGGTAGCGATCCCCGGTAAAACCATTATGAAAAACAGAAGAAATACGATTCCTTTATTAAAAATTGTTGCCTGATATTGCATGTGGGATGGGGGTCATTTAAAAATCACCTAAAGATAGGTGATATTACTGGATACTGGATACTGGATACTGCGAAGATCATACCAGGGTGCGCAAAACTGCCGGTATCTGCCGATTGGCCGGAATGGCCATACAGGCTATTGTAGCAACCGCATGATGCGGCGATTGTATTCTTCACCGGAATTTTCTAAATTTGTTTAAATCACAGAAATGGTTTGCCTTATCATCCTCCTTGTTTTTATCTTCCTTTTGACTGCACTCCTTATCATGCCCATTCACATAAGGATTAATCAGGAGGAAAACTGTCTTTTAACGGACAAACCTTTCTTTCTCAGGCTTATTATCGATTTGAATGCAAATAGCCTGGCCGCTGTTAAATTGTATGTTTTCTTTATCAGATTTACCTGGTTTCCCCTGCAGAAAGACAGCCTTAAGCCGGTTAAAGAAAGTATGCCCCCGGCTGAAAAGAAGTTCGAGCTTCCGGATTGGAACCGGCTGAAATTTTTACTGAATACCGGCTGGCATATCCTCAAAAATTCAAAGGTAAATAACTTGTATCTCTACCTGGATACAGGAAATGTGATCGTCAACGCAAATCTTTTTCCTGTATTCGAACTCATAAATGAAAGACCCCGGATTAATCTGAATATTAACTATTCGGGAAATTTTGCGCTTTGCCTTGATGTACAGAATAACATGGGGAATATCCTGGGGATCTTTTTTTACAACCTGATTAAAAGAATATTTACTTTAACTAAAAACAAACTATATGGAATTCAATCTCGATGAAATGCTCAACAAGGTCATTGACCAGTTGAGGACCATGTCAAAATCGGAAACGGTTATCGGCGAATCCTTTAAACTGGGAGAATTTGAGTGTGTTCCGGTAGTTAAAATTAAGCATGGGTTTTGGCAGTGGAGGAGGTTCCGGAGAGAGTACAAAAACCAATACAGGCCAGGCAGGTGTTGCCGGCGCAGGACTGGGCATTGAACCGCTCGGATTCCTGGTTTCCAGGGGCGATGAAATATCCATGATCAGCGTTTCCAGGTCGAAGGGGCTCCAATCCGTATTTGAAAAGGTGCCCGATCTGCTGGAAAAACTGGTAGATGCGAAAATGAAGAAGGAAGGCAAATAACCGGAAGCCTGGCTAATTTATTGCCGGGGGTTCTATGGAATAGCCAAGCTGACGCAGTGCATCGGCCTCATTATAAAAGGTTCTGCTCTGGACAATTTTCCCATTCTCGATCCTGTACACTGCATTTACCCATACCTGTATCGGACCCCGTCCGTCTTTGTATTTAAGGGTGAGTAAGGCCCAGTTCAGAACCCAGTCCCCCTGTGCATTTCCCTCTTTTACGGTGACTGCCAGGTTTTTATGACGGGTATATACAATGGATTCATACAGGTTTTCCGCATTATATTTCCAGTTGTCGATGGCGTCTTTTTTATTGACAGAGTCGCCAACCGAAGGACCATACCCCATATAATTATCAGCAAGAAGAGAATCCATGGCGGCGGCATTTTTGGTTTCAACAGCCTTCATATATTTTTGAGCCAGCGCCAGGTTTTCCTTTTCTTTCTTAAGGGCCGAAGATGTGCATGAAAACAGGCCGATACATATTGTTGCTATAAGGAGGAGTTGTTTCATAATGATTAATATTTATATTGTTTTTGTTGAGGTTCTGTTCAATGTTATTAAAGTCCCGCTATTTGATCGTGTATCCTTTTCCTTCAATACACACTGAGAATGCTTTGTTGAAGTTATCCTTCATTTCCTTTTCACTGGCGGCTGCACTGGCCTGAGCCTGCTGATTGGCGCTGGCCTGAGCCTGTTTTCCGGACTGTCTGCCTTTAAGCGCTCCTGCTGTGGCTCCAATGGCTGCACCTTTACCGGCGTCCCCTGCAATAGCACCAATAGCAGCGCCTGCTGCTGCGCCTTTAGCGGCTCCCTTAACAGCTCCGCCGGTTGGGCCCGACTGAACGGGAGCGGTTACTTTTGGCAGATTCAGCGGATCGATACCCGACTGTTCAATTGCCCACATATAGCAATCGAATTCATCCTTCTTTTGCTGTTGTTTACTTTGTCCCTTCGCCGGAAACACATATAATTTCAGTCCGCTGGAGATCTGGTTATACGTCATTTTCGATGTATCGGGTATTGTGGGTGTTGTCTGTGCCACGACAGTCCGGGCAAATACCAGGATAACAGCCGGAAGGATTATCCGGACAACGGCCTTCATTAAATAGTTTTGTTTCATTATTTTTTGGTTTTAATGGATTTTAGTGTGACAGAAATGAATAATATTCCCGAGCTGATATTTCTTCGTTAATTTACAGAAAATCATTGTAAAAAACTGCGGGATTTGCAGATTTTCGCAGATTCTGCAGATTTATTTCTCGCAAAGTCGCTAAGACGCAAAATGTTTCTCGCTGATTTCGCTGATTTCGCAGATTGATTATACTAACGATGGAATTGAAGAATCGAATGCAATGAGATTCCTCTCTGCGACCTCTCTTAGCGAGCTTTGCGCAAAAACTTTGCGACCTCTGCGTTAAAATTTTGTACCATCTCGATCCTAGCAACCTGTTTACTCGCAGATTTTCGCGGATTTCGCAGATGAATTTCTCGCAAAGGCGTTAAGACGCAAAGGTTCTCGCTGATCTCGCAGATCTCGCAGATGTCCAATATTTAATCCTGAAATTGATAAATCGAATGCAATGAGATTCCTCTGTGACCTCTCATAGGGCGCTTTGAAAATAACTCCCCTGAGATCTCTGTGTTAAATTTTTAAGGTTTCTCTTTTTCGAGTTAGTCCTTTTCCTTGAGCAAAAAGCTTTTCCTGTAGAGGGCATCAAAGTGTCCCTGGTGATCATGCACTTCGTTTTGCAATGCATACGTGTTCCAGGCTTTGATCAATTCCTCCTTAATGGCGGGAAACTGTTCAGAAAGGTCTTTGGTTTCGGCCGGATCCTTTTCCCGGTCGAACAATTGCCATGTTCCGGTGCCCATTGGTTGTGGAAGCCTTAATATTTTCCACTTCCCTTTTATGTAAGCCTTCATTTCAAAAAGTTCCCAGCCCATTCCTTCTGCTGAATGAACGGAAAGAGAATCACCTTTCAGGACCGGAATAAGCGACTTGCCAATGTAGGGATGAATTTCATTGCCCTTATATTGAAGGGGATAGACAGCCCCTGCGTAATCAAGAAGCGTGGGCATCAGATCCGTAACATGCACGAAGCCTCGATTCCATTGCCCGGCATTTTTCATATTACCCGTGGTTTTAATGATCAGCGGCGCCCGAATGCCACCTTCGGTAGTGAAGCTTTTAAAAAACCGGAATGGCGAAGAAGATGCCTGTGCCCATCCGGGTCCGGTTTCACAGTATGAACCCTTCAAACCGCGGTTATCCATCGCATTGTTAAACGTACTGAAATATTTGCCATCGCCGTTCCCGGGATAGGTTGAAGCAGTCGCCCCGTTTGCGCCATTATCTGAAATAAAAATAACCAGTGTATTATCGTACAATCCCTCTTTTTTTAAATAGTCAAAAACACGGCCGATACTCATGTCCATATAATCAAGCATGGCGGCATATACTTCCATGTCCCGTGCAAATTCCTGCTGGTGTTCCCGGCTAAGGGTATTCCATTTTGGAATGGCAGGATTTTCAGGCAACCGGTTAAAATCAGCGGGTATGATTCCCAGGGCCTTCAGATTATTCATGCGCTGCCATCTGAGCGAATCCCAGCCCATATCAAATTTACCCCTGTATTTTTCGATATATTCTTTCGGGGCATGAAGGGGATCGTGCGCAGCGGTATAGGACAGGTAGGCGAAGAATGGCTTTTTGTCCGATTTGCTTTTGTCGATGAAACTGATCAGGGAATCGGTATAATTTCTTGTTGAATAGAAATCTGCGGGAAGATCAACCTTTTGGCCGTTCCTTGTATAATCCATTTTTTGCAAAGGCGACAGGGGCTTCCTGTCATTATAGTGACTGCCGCCACCCGTTTCCAGAATAAAGGTTTGTTCAAAACCGCGATCAAACGGATCTCTTCCCGGACCTTCCCCGAGATGCCATTTCCCTGTCATATAGGTATGATATCCATTGTCGCGAAGCACTTCGGGCAGGGTTACGACCTGTTTGCTCAGGTATCCGGAATAACCGGGCAGGTTGAGCGCATGAAGTTCAGGATAATCCATCTCACTCATAATTCCCATTCCGGCAATGTGATTATCATTACCGGTAAGCAGGCTGGAGCGGGTAGGGGAACAGGTAGGCTGCACATGGAAATCGGAGAAACGCAGGCTTTGTGTAGCCAGATTGTCGAGTACGGGTGTGTGAATATTCCCCCCGAACGGGCTGATATCGCTGTAACCCAAATCGTCTGCTACAATAAGCAGGATGTTTGGTTTGCCGGCAGTTGTTTGCGATTGGTTCTCTTCTTTTGGTCCCGAATGATGACAGGACGAAAATAAAATCAATACTGACAGGAGTATGATTTGTTTTTTGGAATTGAAATGCGACATAGTTTTACTGAAAATGAGGTTAAAACCGGAAGCGGAAATACAAAATTAATTGAGATTTATTGAACAACTTTATTTCCGGTGATTTTGTTCATTTCGAAGGAAAATTCAGCGAATCTCGCTGATTATTTCTCGCCAGGACGCTAAGACCGCAGAATGTCTCTCGCTGATTTCGCTGATTTCGCAGATTTATATCTCGCAAAGGCGCGAAGACGCAAAATGATTCTCGCTGATCTCGCCGATCTCGCTGATTTATTTCTCGCAAAGTCGCTAAGACGCAGAGAAGGGATCTTTCAGATTATCAGAAGGTCCTCTGTGACCTCTCTTATTGGTGCGCTTTGCAAAAAAAACTCAGCGACCTCAGTGTTAAAATTTTTGGCCATCTATCTCTTTCCGGCAAAGAAATTTTTCATCAGCTCGCTGCACTCCTTTTTCATCACGCCTCCCTGAACCACAGTGTGTGGATGAAGAACGGGTTGTCTTACCAGGGTATATCCCCGTTTGGCATCATCTGTACCATATACGATTTTTCCGAGCTGGGTCCAGAAGGCTGCGCCGGCACACATTACACAGGGTTCCACCGTTACATAAAGCGTGCATGCATCCAGGTATTTTCCGCCGATTGTGTTCGTTGCCGCTGTAAATGCCTGCATTTCGGCGTGGGCTGTAGGATCGTTCAGGGTTTCCACCAGGTTATGGGCCCTGGCAATGATGCGGTTATTCCACACTATTACAGCGCCAATGGGCACCTCGTCATTTTGAAGTGAAAGCTGGGCTTCTTTAAAGGCCTCATTCATAAAATATTCGTCGCTGAACAATTTCATTTCCCCCTGGTTTTTGTGCATAAAAAGATATCCGATTTCCACCTGCTATGAGTAATCACATGGCAAATATTATAATTAAATTCATATTTTCGCATTCCACTAACTTCAATAACAATGTACAGAACACATACCTGCGGCGAGTTAAAAATAGGGGATGCCGGGAAAAACGTAACTTTGAGTGGTTGGATACAACGGTCACGTGACCTTGGCGGAATGACATTCATTGATCTGCGTGACAGGTACGGCTTGACCCAGCTGGTATTTAATATGGACACAGATCCGGCCCTTTGCAACGAAGCCCGCAAACTGGGAAGGGAATTCGTGATCCAGGTTGAGGGACTTGTGAGGGAAAGAAGCAACAAAAATCCCAAAATGCCTACCGGGGATATTGAGATCCGGGTAGAACGCTTTACCGTGTTAAACAGTTCGGTCACTCCGCCCTTTACGATTGAAGATGAATCGGATGGCGGCGACGAGCTTCGTATGAAATACCGTTATCTCGATCTGCGCAGAGCCCCCCTGAAAAATAATCTATGGCTCAGGCACCAGATGGCTTTTGAATCCAGGAGCTATTTAAACAGCCAGCAGTTTATAGAGATTGAAACCCCGGTTCTTATAAAATCAACTCCTGAAGGAGCCCGCGATTTTGTTGTACCGTCACGGGTAAATCCCGGCCAGTTCTATGCCCTGCCGCAATCTCCCCAGACTTTTAAGCAGCTGCTGATGGTGGCCGGTCTTGACCGGTATATGCAGATTGTAAAATGCTTCCGGGATGAAGACCTTCGTGCTGACCGCCAGCCGGAGTTTACGCAGATCGACTGTGAAATGTCGTTCGTTCACCAGGAGGATGTGCTGAATGTTTTTGAAGGACTGATCAGGCACTTGTTTAGCAGTGTCAAGGGCATTACGTTTAATGAACCTTTTCCGCGCATGACTTTCCGGGAGGCGATGGAAAAATACGGAAATGATAAACCCGATATCCGTTTTGGAATGGAGTTTAAAGACCTGACGGATCATGTTAAAGGAAAAAACTTCGCGGTATTTGACAGTGCTGAATATATCGGTGCGGTCGTTGCCGGCGGATGTGCCGAATATACCCGCAAACAACTGGATGAATTGACGGAGTTCATAAAGAAACCGCAGATCGGAGGGAAGGGATTGATATATATCCGTTGCAATGAGGATGGAACGTTTAAATCATCTGTAGATAAATTTTATACCCCCGAAGAACTTCAGAAGATTGCAGCCATAACCGGAGCAGTTGCCGGCGACCTTGTCCTGGTGATGGCCGGGGAAAAAATGGCTACTCTGCGGGCTTTAAGCGAATTAAGGCTGGAAATGGGAAACCGCCTGGGATTGCGGAAAAAAGGCACATTTAAACCTTTATGGGTACTTGATTTCCCGTTGCTTGAATGGAATGAGGAAGCCAAAAGGTTTTACGCCATGCATCATCCGTTTACGGCACCCAAACCGGAAGATATCGATTTGCTGGATACCGATCCCGGGAAAGTAAGGGCAAATGCCTATGACTGCGTGATCAATGGAGTAGAGACCGGCGGCGGATCCATCCGTATCCATGAAGAAGGGCTCCAGAAAAAAATGTTCAAGATACTCGGATTTACAGACACGGAGGCAGAAAACCAGTTCGGGTTTTTAATGCATGCATTCCGGTATGGCGCACCCCCGCATGGAGGAATTGCGTTCGGATTGGATCGCCTGGTTTCCCTGTTTGCAGGGGAAGATTCCATACGCGATGTTATTGCCTTTCCCAAGAATAACGCTGGCCGTGATGTGATGGCAGATGCGCCGGGGGAAATATCATCTGTGCAATTGGAGGAATTGTCTATCGCAATAAAGAAGGCGGATAAATCGTAATCTTATCTCGCAGATCTCGCGGATCTCGCAGAAATTGTTTCTCGCAAAGCCGCAAAGCCGCTGATCTCGCTGATTTCGCAGATTGATCATATTAACGATGGAATTGAAGAATCGAATGCAATGAATTCCCCTCTGCGACCTCTCATAGCGAGCTTTGCGTAAAAAGCGCCTCTGCGATCTTCAAACTTTGTGCAAACCTCGCAAATTGGCTACTCTTTGATCTCTCCCGGATCAATCCAGTTTCAGCACGGCTAAAAACGCCGACTGCGGTACTTCCACATTCCCGATCTGCCTCATCCGTTTCTTCCCCTTCTTCTGCTTTTCCAGCAGTTTTCTCTTACGGGTAATATCACCTCCGTAGCATTTGGCAGTAACATCTTTTCGTACGGCCTTCACTGTTTCCCGGGCAATGATCTTGGCACCGATGGCTGCCTGTATGGCAATGTCAAACTGCTGCCGGGGGATCAGTTCCTGTAGTTTTTCGCAGATTCTCCTGCCGAAAGCATAGGCATTATCACGGTGGATCAGTGACGAAAGGGCATCAACCATATCGCCGTTCAGCAGAATGTCCAGTTTTACCAGGTTTGCAGGCTTATACCCGGTATAATGGTAATCGAAGGAGGCATATCCTTTCGAAATGCTTTTCAGCTTATCGTAGAAGTCGAATACAATTTCCGCCAGCGGCATTTCGAACGGCAGTTCAATGCGGTTGGTGGTCAGATAGATTTGATTTTTCAAAACGCGCCGCGTTTGTCAATGCAGAGTTTCATGACAGGGCCGACATAATCAGCTCTGGCAGATAATTTCCGCTTCAATATAGGGTTCTTCAATATAATCAATATACGGTCTGATCAGGCAATCCGGATGGATTATGCACATCAATCGTTTCGCCCTTGTTGGTGACAACCTTGTACGAAACATTGGGCACGGTATTGATCACATCCATGTCGAATTCCCGGTCGAGCCGTTCCTGGACGATTTCCATGTGCAGCAATCCCAGAAATCCGCAGCGGAATCCAAATCCCAGGGCAGCTGATGATTCAGGAACAAATGAAAGGGAGGCATCGTTCAGCTGGAGCTTTTCAAGGGAAGCCCGCAATTCTTCATAATCATCGGCATCGATCGGATAAATGCCGGCAAATACCATGGGCTTTACTTCAACAAAACCTGCCGATAGCCTTATTCGACAGGGCCTGTCTACATGGGTTATGGTATCTCCCACCTTCACTTCTTTGGCGGATTTGATGCCGGAAATGATATATCCCACATTTCCTGCCTTCAAGTTCATGTTCTGCGGTTCGAACCTCAATTTTAAGCACGCCGATCTCATCGGCATAATAATCCATTCCCAGGTTGCACGAATTTTACATGGTCTCCCTTTGCGGATTTTGCCGTTCATGATCTTAAAATAGGCGAAAGATGCCCGCGGAAGGAATTAAACACCGAATCGAAGATCAGAGCCTGCAGCGGTGCTTCCGGATCCCCTTTGGAGGCGGCATTCAGTTCGTATGATCCTGGCTCAGGATGATCATTCCACTCCCATTCCGGTTTTTGCGCTTGCCTCTATGATTTCCTCGCGCTTGCAGCCCGTAAGGTCAACAATCTGGTCTTTCACTTCTTCGGGCATGGCACTCGGGCATATCCATTTTGTTCAGTACCGGGATGATCTCCAGGTCGTGATCCACCGCCTGGTAAAGATTGGAAATGGTCTGTGCCTGTATACCCTGTGTGGCATCAACTACCAGCAAGGCTCCTTCACAGGCAGCAATGGCCCGTGATACTTCATAGGAAAAGTCAACATGTCCGGGCGTATCAATCAGGTTCAGTATATAATTTCTTACCATCGAGTTCATATTCCATCTGGATGGCATGACTCTTGATCGTAATTCCGCGTTCGCGTTCCAGGTCCATGTCATCGAGAACCTGATCCTGAAAGTCCCTGTCTGCCAGGGTGTGGGTCAATTGTATCAGCCGGTCAGCCAGAGTGCTTTTACCGTGGTCAATGTGAGCTATGATGCAAAAATTCCGGATGTTCTTCATTTACAATACGATATTTTTTAGCGGACACAAAGATATTTAATTAATTTTATGTTCTGCAGTTATGCGGTTCTGCAGTCTTGCAGTTCTGTAGTCAGTGACTGGAGATTGGTGATCGGTGACCTTGTTCGGTGTCACTGCCTAAATGACACCGAACAGCACCATAATGAATTCCGAAGACGTTCTTCCTAATAGCCTATCAGCCTTCAGCCTACAGCCTAATAGCCTATTGGTTTTTTTTGTACTTTGGCTCAACAATTTATAATATCACCCTATGACAGACGTAAAAATAATTCCCTGCGATTTCAATAATCCTGCCCATTGCACGGCCCTTGTAAATTTAATGAATGAGTACATTGCTGATAAGATGGGGGATGGCATTCCCTATACTGAAGAACAAAAGGTCGCCCTGGTGGAGGGCCTGCGCAGGCATGAATCAAAACTGATCGTTCTGGCAAAGGCAGGGGACCGGTTTGTGGGACTGACGAACTGCTTCGTTAATTTCGCCACATTCACCGTAAAGCCCTTTGTGAATATTCATGATGTTATTGTTACCAGCGATTGGCGTAATAAAGGATTGGGCCGCCTGATGCTGTCGAAGGTAATTGAGATGGCAAAAGAACTTGGATGTTCAAAGGTCACCCTCGAGGTCAGGGAAGATAATGACAATGCAAAACATCTTTATAACAGCCTTGGATTTCATGATGCCGAACCCAGGCAGTATTACTGGGCCAAATATCTTATAAAAAAAGGAAGGGTCGGGTTTATTCGTACTTGAGTGCAGGGGCCGGATCAGAATGTGCGGCAACAAAGGCCTGGTAATATACGGTGAATAAGGATATAACCAAAACCGCAATAAAAGGAATGAAAAAGTACAGTGCGTTCAGGCTGATCTTATAGGCATAGCGTGATAGCCATGAATCCACAAGGAAGTAGACTCCTGTCCAGGCAAGAATGGATGAGACCAGAAGCAGCAAAATAATATTGCGCACTTCAAATAATATGATGGTTCCGGGATCAGCTCCCATTGCTTTTCTTACACCCATTTCAAATCCACGCCGGCTATATGCGTAAGAAACCAGTCCGAATAATCCCAGGCACGCTATAAGCATCGCTACGATTGACAAAACGGAAAAAATCCGCCCTGTTTCCCTCACCCGGTTATACCGGTTTTGAAGGTCGTGATCAAGGAAATAGGAAACAAACGGGTAGGCAGTAGTATACTTTTCCCATGTAGATTTTATATTTTGGATTACCGGGGCCGGATCACCGGCACCAAGCCTTACTGAAAGATATCCCTCAAGGTTTCCCGGCATAAGGACCATTACCATCGGGGAAACCGGATTTTCAAGGACTTCATAATTGAAATTCTTCACAATACCGATTATCCTGTAATTATGCGTCTTTTTGGGCATGGCAGCTAACTGCACCAGGTTCTGTCCCACCAGGTTCTGTCCGCCAAGACTCACTGCCATGGATTCATTAATTACGCAGGCCGCGGAATCCCCGGGATTGTTTTTATTGAAAAACCGGCCGGAAGTCAGGCTGAGTTGATACGTTGAATCAAAGCCATAGCTGATGAGGATATGCGATGCAGCAAAGTTCCGGGTAACCGGGGTTCCTTCCAGGTAATAGGGAATCCTGGGAAAAATGCTCCCGGGTATGCTCGTACTGTTGGTAACTGAGATGACACCCGGATACCGGCTGATCTGTTTCTTATAATCCTCGAGCTGGTTTTTTAGTCCATCGGGACGCCTGATGATCAGGAGATTTTCCTTGTCAAAGCCGAGGTCTTTGTGCACAAGGTACTTGTACTGACCCATTACAATTCCTGTCATTGTTATTACCCCGATGCTGATAAGAAGCTGAAAAAGAACAAGGCCCGACCTGAAATAACTTTTTCCCGAAAATTTGCGGCGATGATTTTGCAGTACATCGAGGGGTTCAAAGGATGATAAACGAAAGGCCGGATACAACCCCGAAAACACACCGATGATAAGAATAAGACCTGCCATCAGCAAGGCGCCTGATGAATTCAGCAACTGCGAAAGCCTGAGATCAAGTTCCATGTAACGGTTGAATGCAGGCAGGCAGAGTTCGGTAATAAAAAGGGCTATCGCCATCGACAGAAACGCCAGTACGGAAGACTCGATCAGGAACTGCCGCACCAGGATATTTTTCTCGGAACCGGCAATTTTACGGATACTGACCTCCCGGGCACGATCTGCAGAACGGGCCGTGGTAAGTGTGATAAAATTGATGCAGGAAAGCACCAGGATTATAATGGCCAGCGCCGTGAAGAGATATACATACAATATATTGCCTACCGGTTCATATTCAGCCGTAAAGGTAGATCTAAGGTGAATATCCGTAATTGGCTGAATAATAAAATTATAGGTATCGTTATTGCCGATCACCGACTGGGGATCAATGCCCAGAAATTTATGATAATCGGGCAATACATATTTCGGGATGAGGGCCTGCACGGAAGTATTCAGGCTGTCAATCGAAAATCCGGGCAAGGCACGGAAATAGGTATACAGGTAATTGATCACCCAGCGTTCATCGTGCAACATTTTTCCGAACGTTGACAAAGAGCCGACCATATCAAAATGCATATGGGAATTTTCCGGCACATCCTCCATCACACCGGTTACGCGGTAATAGGTTGAGTCATTTTCAATCCGCAATAATTTGCCAACGGGGTCCTGTTCGCCAAAATAGGTAATGGCTTTGGAACGGCTAAGTACAATACTGTTAGGCTTGCTCAGCACATCCTCGGCATTACCGCTCAGCAGGGGGAATGAAAACACATTAAAAAAAGTGCGGTCGGCAAATATTATATTATCCTCATTATTCCTGACATCTCCCCGGCGTACAAGCCATGCACCAAAGCGGGCAACACGCACCGTATTCTCAACGCCGGGTACCTCATGTCTCAGTGCCTCTGCAAGGGGTGCAGGCGTAACAGCATGATTAAAACGATTATCTGAAATTTTACCTTTAATACCCACCCGGAAGATACGGTCTGCATCCCTGTGAAAGCGATCATAGCTGGTTTCCTGGTGCACATAGAGGAATATAATGATACTAAAAGCCAGGCCGATAGCCAGACCCAGTATATTGATCAGGGTATTCAGCTTATCCCGTACCAATATCCTGAAAGCAACCTTGAAAAAACTGGTAAACATTGACCAGATATTTTAAAAAAAAGAATATGTCCACAGAACTTAACCAATATTTGTGCCATCTATTACAGATATTTGAAATCCAAGAAGATATAACTAATTTTGCACCCGGCAGGATACCCCGGCGAGTGTCCGGTTTCATTACACGCAGTGTACGAAAATGGATAATCGGCAAAAAAGATTTACTTTTGAGTTAAGTATGGCGAAGATAAAACATTCCGGATGAATTCAGGCAAAATATAAAGGAATATGAAACCAGGCAAAAACATTTGTATATCACTGCTTACTGCGGCCGGCCTGTTTTTCATGGGCGGTTACACATGGGCGCAGGGGAAACAGACTGAAAGTGAAATCGACAAAAAGGTAAACGATTTTCTGAAAAAGCAGTCAACCATGTGGAGGGATATGAATGTACCCGCCTCTGACGGAAAATTATTATATGATGTGATCATGGAAAATAAGTACAGGAGTGCGGTGGAAATCGGAACATCGACGGGTCACTCCAGTATATGGATAGCCTGGGCATTGAGCAAAACCGGGGGCAAGCTGATCACTTTTGAGATTGATGAGCGCCGGTACAAGGAGGCTCTGTCGAATTTTGAAAAAGCCGGCCTGTCGAATTACATCGACGCCAGGCTGGGAGATGCCCACGATCTGGTAAAAAAGCTGAATGAACCGGTCGACTTTGTGTTCAGTGATGCGGATAAGGATTGGTATACCAATTATTTCAAGGCGCTCGATCCGCAACTGGTGGTCGGAGGCTGTTTTATGGCCCACAATATTGAAATGTCCGGTGCACGGGAGTTCTATGAATACATCAGCAATCTTCCCAACTACAGAACCATGGTGGATAACCGCGGTGCGGGTATGTCCATCAGCTACAAGACGGGTAAATAAATAGATGGCACAAAATTTTAACGCAGAGATTTCTATGATATAAACAAATGTTCTTTGAAATAATTTTTGGTTAGGCTAATTGATATTCCAATTGATAAGGTGTTCCTCGTTTTATTACAGCACATAAGGCGGTGAAGGATTTTATTTCGAATAGCATTAATGACAAGCATTTTGTTTTTACCTTCAGCTCACTTTACGTGTGTAATAAGTATATAGTTCCTTATCCGTTTGAATAGTAGACATTGCAACCATGATGAAGCAGTTTTTTTAGCTTTTTATTTGCAAAATGACTTACCCTGGTTTTCCCTTGACTGATGTTCCTGATGTATGTTCAAAGGGGGCTACACCGCAGTAACAGGCCAACTGTTTCGGCATTTGGTATAAGTTTAAACTCATTCGTAAAGTACAGAAGAGTCCATGGCTGTTATTTTACCTATTCCTGGAACACTGGTAGCCAAACCGTATAATTTTTTCAAGTTGGTGTCGTTGTTGATCAGTTTATCAAGTTCTTTCTCAATTTGTTCTATTTCTTTGTCGAGTGCATTAGGTGATTTTACACCTGCTTTCGATAAGGTTTGCTGTATCTCTGAACCACAATCCTTAAACTCCTTGATCGGCTGTTTTAAGCGATTTTGCGTGACTCACAAAGCCGATCGCGCAAGAGTTAACAGATCATTAATTTGCATAACCACCTCACGGGGTGGTTCCCAAAGGACAGCCTTGTCTTTTTTTAGAGCAGGCATACTCGGCAATGCGCTTGGCATCTATCTTATCATTTTTACCTCTTTGAATGCCAAGTGAGCGAATGATCTGAACAGGCATTTCTAACCAAACATGGTATTTGCTTTCTGTTAGGTAATGCGATAACAAGCGACAGTAAATACCTGTATGTTCCATGCAAAACAAGGTTTCTTCCATATTTAACTCCTGTGCTTTCTAAGGAACTCTTCCAGGTTCACAATGCCCTTAGTGCTCATTGTTGAACATCAGCGGAAACCATGCTTGCCAAGTTGCTTATCCTTAATCAGGGCAAGGTCAAATGTGTCTTTGGAAATGTCAATTCCAATAAAATTTTTAAAGTTCATATTAGATTTGATTTTAGAGGTTAAAACAACCATGTTTTGGGTACTCTCAAGCCATTAATAATAGGTCTTACCTTAATTTCTATTCGAGGCAGTCCCAAAACCCGGCCATGGGGATTAAATCTTTGCATAGGTCTTTACCTGAGGCACAAACTAATTCGCCCCATGCCGTGGTTGTAGTTATTAACAAAATTAACAAATTAACAAAGAAAAGAAAAAGTAGCAAAAAGAAAAGAAAATCAACAACATACACATTATATCAAAGAACTATTAACAATATTTGTTTATAACTATGCAAATCTAAATGACCGCAGAGTTTTTCGCAAAGATCGCAAAGGATTTAGGTCCAATAGGATGTCAAAACCTCGAGACGCTTTGCTTTACTGAGAGCGCAGAGCTTAACGACCAAGTAGCGGTTAAAAAATCTGCGAGATCAGCGAGATCAGCGAGAGAAAAAAGTCACGAGATCTGCGAGAGAAAAAGGCTGCGGGATCATTTATTTCGTGTATTGGTTTATCACCCGTACCATCAGGTCATTCAGCAATTCAACCTCGTAATCACCCACGGTGGCTTCAATATGTTCACCGCCAATGCCGCTGTTATTGGTGATAAAGACATAGGTTCCGTTGGTGGCAATGGCAAAGAAACGAAACAGAAATTCTGCGTCTTTATTGACACCACTTGCAGATACCGGGATTATTTTAATGCCCTTTTCAGCAGCCTGTTTAATGATGGCATTCAGGTCACTGACAATTGCATCGGTATGGTGTGCCGGTGCATCGAGTACAAGGAACAGCAATCTTGCCCTGGCATTTTCACTCCAGCTGAGCTGGGTGACGGCCGTATTTAACGCAGTGTGTACGGCTTCTTCATAATCGCCGCCACCATCGGCATGCTGACCACCGATAAACGAAATTGTTTCGAAAAGTGAAGATGAGAACGGAGATACCTTGGTTACATATTCATCCCCTTCATCGCGGTAAAATACAGCGCCCGTGCGAAGATCCAGGACACTGTTCTGCTCCTTAACACGCCGGGTGACATCCAAAAGCTCTGATTTCAGGTATTCAATTTCATCCCCCATGGAACCGGTGGCATCCACCACAAACAGGATATCCGCATTTTTTTCCACCGATCCTTCAGCGTGCAGGGTTACTTCATTAACTCCCTGACCTATTTGAACCGGGTCAACCACCACTACTTTCTGACCGCCATAACTAACAGAAATCGAAGGGTCTTCCTCATTTTGCCCATTCAGATTGAGCCATAGCTCAGCCATTCCCTGATTGTCGGTGCGGGCCTTCCAAATGGCATCTCCATTCTTGTTGCGCAGCCATACTTCACTATCGATCAACGGATTATTATTCTGGTCCCTTACAAGGACAGAATACCGGTTTTGGGGATAGAACTTCCAATTGTTTTTTGCTGAATCGAATGCACTGATTTGTCCCAGATTAAGCCAGAAATCCCAGTTAACCAGATCGTTCCATTCACCGGCGGTAATTTGTCCGGCAGGTATTGAATCCTGTTGAGTAGAATCGCTGGTTCCGTTGGTACCCCCGGAATATCCTCCGGCTATCCCGTCAGATAAACCAAGATACTCTTTGTCCGGGGCTATCGGATTTTACCGGTTCCGGACCTTCCTTTGCGCAACGGATCAGGAATAAAGACAATAAAATCAGGGCGGATGCAAACAATAGTAGTTTTTTCATTGTAGTTGGAATTATTGACATTAATTACGTTCTGCGGTTTTGCAGTTCTGCAGTTTTGCAGTTCTGCGGTTCTGCAGTTTTGCAGTTGCGAATTCCGGCAGGGATTCACTGTTGGCAGAAGATGCGGTTCTGCAGTCTTACAGTCTTGCAGTCTTGCGGAGTCGCGCGGTCAGTGCCACAAAGCCCCTCCATTGGCGTCAGCGTCACCAGTCACCAGTCACCAGTCACTATCACCTGTCACCTGATCACCGATTCACCAGCAATTCACCGATTACCGATTACCGATTACCGATTACCGACAAAAACAAGAGGGGTTAATCACCGGAAAGGTTGCGCCACTTCCAATCTTTTTATCTGTCCGCCCGATATTTCTGTTAGTACATAAGTTCCTCTTCCTGCCGGACCGGGATTGACAATGGCCGTATTTCCAATGTGATCAATACCCGTACCTTCATGAATATGGCCAGTAAAGCATACCAGGGGCTGACGTTCTTCTATAAACCTGCGGATGGATTTGCTTCCCACATGCACACCGGGTGATACCTGGTCATTGATTGTATCATACGGAGGCTGATGCGACACCATGATCTGGGGTAATCCGGGGACAAAGGGAAGATCGCGAAGAAAAACCTCAAATTCTTCTTCGGAATATTCGTGGGGTGTTTTACCCGGGCAGGGAAGGGATCCGCTGAGCCCGTAAAATGCATGGCCTTGAAATTCCCTTGTCAATCCGTTCAAACTGATATTTTCTTCCGTCAGAAACTCTTCGGCATCTGGATAATCACAGTTACCGGAAACCGCGAACAATGAATGGTTAAAACTCCGGAAAAGGTCAATTATGCCGGCCATTTCCTTTTTATGCCCGAAGTGAGTAATATCCCCGCTGAGGAGAATCAGATCGGCAGAACGAAGCTGCTTCGACAGCGCAGGAAGTACGCCGGTATGTGCATGCAGGTCGGTAAGTGTTATAATTATCATTTGCCGGGATTTTAGGAGGGATCCACGTCTATTACTGTTATAACAGTCCTGAACATCGGATGTTCTGTTAATTCATTTATAGCGAAAAGTATCCCTTTTTTTACATTTGGAAGTGACCTGCCTCTGCCGATTTTTATCAGCAGGGTTTTCAGGTTCATATTCTGAATGCGGCTCACAAGGGGATATTCAGGTCCCAGAATGGTATCGGTTATAATCTGTTTCAGTCGCCTTGCGAGGAAGTCAGCTGCTTTGTCGAGTATTTCCTTATCCCTGTGTTTGAGTGTTATTTCAAGGAGCCGGCAAAAGGGCGGATACTGAAACCTTTTTCTTTCTTCAAGCTGGGACTGGTACATACCGGGATAATCATTCTGAACTACCTGCCTGATGATGGGATTTTTATCATCGGAGGTCTGAATGATTACAATGCCCCGGTTATTTTTCCGGCCGGCGCGTCCTGCTACCTGGGCCATCAGTTGAAAACTTCGTTCATGGGCCCTGAAATCGGGGTAATTAAGCATCGTATCTGCATTTACAATGCCCACAAGCTTTACATGATCAAAATCAAGTCCCTTGGATACCATTTGAGTTCCCACCAGGATATCTGATTCCTGCAATTCAAAAGAGGCGATGAGCTTTTCAAAAGACTGCCGTTTGCGGGTTGAATCAAGATCCATCCTGGCCACCCGTGCTTCGGGAAAGAAAATGGCAATTTCTTCTTCGATCTTTTCCGTACCAAAGCCCTGCATTTTTAGTTCGGGAGCACCGCAGGAAGGGCAGATCTTCGGAACAGGAATGCCATAACCGCAATAATGACAGGTAAGCCGGTTACTAAGTTTATGGTAGGTGAGACTTACATCGCAATGACGGCAACGTGGTATTTCCCCGCATTGTAAGCATTCAAGAAAAAGTGAAAAACCGCGTCTGTTCTGGAAAAGAATGATCTGTTCCTTACTTTTCAGGGCTTCGGCGATATGATCGAGAAGCAGGGGTGAAAAATGAGATTGCATCCGTTTTTTACGCTTCAGCTCTCTCGTATTCACTACATGGATATCAGGCAATTGCATATCCCTGTATCGATCCGTCAGTTCTATCAGTGAATATTTTCCATTTATGCAGTTAAAATATGTTTCTACCGAGGGAGTTGCCGTGCCGAGCAGCACCTTTGCACCGTGAAAGCGCGCCAGCATTATAGCCGTATCCCGGGCATGATAACGCGGAGCGGGATCAAACTGCTTATAGGTATTTTCATGTTCCTCGTCAATAATTACAAGTCCCGCCTCCCTGAATGGCAGGAATACTGCTGAACGGGCACCCAGCACAATACGGATGCCTGAGTTTGCATCGGGCTGAAGCAATTTTTTCCAGGTTTCTACTCTTTCGCGATCAGTGAATCGGGAATGATATACTGCCACTTCCTGGCCGAATGCAGATCGCAAGCGGGTTATGATCTGTGCGGTGAGGGCAATTTCTGGCAACAGGTATAAAACCTGCTTTCCCTGCTGAATGGCCTCCCGGATCAGGTGGATGTAGATTTCTGTTTTTCCGCTTGATGTGATGCCATGTAGCAGGGCCACCTCGGTATGTGTAAATGCATTCCGGATCTCGTCGATTGCTTTTTGCTGGGCGGGACTAAGCAGGGCCAGCTTCAGGGTTTCAGGATCCTGGTTTTTGGCTGGTTTTGATTTTTTAGTCCTTCTTTTTTGGGTTATCTTCTCTTCAAGGATAATCAAATTCCGGTCAATCAGCGATTTAATAACAGGAGTAATATCTGCCCTGTCAGATGCTTTCCGAAGTTCGGAAACCCTGATCCCGGGATGTTTTAGAATCACCTGCCAGAGCAGTGCTTCAGCATCACCGAGATTTGGAATTTCAGGGGTAATCTCCAGGGCCATCACACGGGTTTCACTCTCGAGTTTCAAACCCGATGGAAGAGCAGCCTTAAAAACCTCTCCCAGGGTGCACATGTAATATTCACTGATCCATTCCCAGAGCTGAAATTGCCGTTCATTTACTACCGGTTCCTCATCAAGCAGGGATAGTATATCCTTAACTTCATACGTAACGGGTTTTACGTCATGTAACCTGCGGATCAGTGCTGTATAGATCTTCCTTCTGCCAAACTGCACTGTTACCCTCATTCCGGGCCTTACCCGGGAAATTTCCCCATCGCCAACGCGGTACGTAAACATACCCGGAACGGGGAGGGGAAGGATAACATCAGCATAGAGGCTCATTAAATCAGTACTTCGGTCAATCCCAATAACTTGTGATCTATATCTTTATGCAGTTTAACTGTCTTATTCAGGGGAACATGTACCATTTCATTGTTTACCATTCCGATCATGATGCTTTTCTGATCATCAAGCAAGGCTTCAATAGCAGCAACTCCCATACGGCTGGCAGTCACACGGTCGAATGCCGAAGGTGAACCGCCACGTTGAATATGGCCCAGGATGGTGGTTCGGATATCAAATTCCGGAAACTGGTCCTTGAAGATTTTGGCTATTCCGATAGCTCCGCCGTAGTCCTCCCCTTCGGCAACCAGGATTATACTTGATTTTTTAAGCCGTCCGCGTGTATCCAGATATACTTTAAGTTTTTCTACCTGTCCCTTTTCCTCAGGAACCAGAATGCCTTCCGCACCGCAGGCTATTCCACTTCGCAGGGCGACATATCCGGCTTCTTTCCCCATCACCTCAACAAAAAATATCCGGCCATGAGAACTGGCTGTGTCACGTATCTTATCCACGGCCTCTACTACGGTATTGACCGCTGTATCATATCCGATCGTATAATCGGTTCCATACAGGTCATTGTCAATTGTTCCCGGAATGCCGATAAAGGGAATATCAAATTCTTTTGACATGATGCTTGCACCGGTGAAGGATCCGTCACCCCCGATAACGATGACCGCATTGATCCCGAAGGATACCAGGGAATCGTAGGCTTTTTTCCGGCCTTCATAGGTCATGAACTCCTTACAGCGTGCTGTCTGCAGAATGGTGCCGCCTTTCTGGATAGTTCCGCTGACTGCCGGGGAATCAAGCGGGATAATATCTCCTTCGATCATTCCCTGGTAGCCGCGGCGAATACCAAATACTTCAAATCCATAGTGAATACCCGCACGGACAACAGCCCTGATCGCAGCATTCATTCCCGGTGCGTCTCCTCCTGAAGTCAGAACGCCAATTTTTTTGATCTCTTCCATGTATGATTTTTCAATTGTTGAGAGTCTTCAAAATTAATTATTTATCCGGAGTCACGAAGCCCCTTAATTTTTTATACCTGTTTTTGTGCCGTTAAAGAGCAGCGATATAAGCCTCAAATTCTTCCAGCAGCCACCTTGGGGTGGAGGTAGCCCCTGTTATTCCTACATGCCTTACATTCTTAAACCATTCCGGTTTAATTTCATTTGTGTGTCGAAACAAACCAGGAATTCTCATTCACGGATTTGCATTGCGCAAAGAGCAATTTGCCGTTTGAACTTTGAACATAGCTTACAAAAAGGATCAGATCGTGACTTGTGCAGAATTCCTTCAGTCTGGGAACTCTTCCGGATACCTGGCCGCAGATGGACTGGGTGCATTTTACGGAAGAGGATTCAAGTCCTGCATTCTCAGCCCGGCTGACAATGCGTTCTTTCAGGTGCCTGTATTTGTCGGGGCTCATTGTGGTCTGGGCATACAGATGCACAGGTCGTGAGAAATCTATTTTTTCAAGGTCATCTTCTGATTCCATGATCACAGTCTGGTAATTGGTTTGCCCGGCCAGTCCCCTTACTTCAGCGTGGTCCTTTTTGCCAAAGATGATGATCTGTGCACCGGAGCCATTCTGATCGGCAAAGTCCTTTTTGATCCGGCTTTGAAGCCTGAGCACGATAGGACAGGTACCGTCAATCAGCTCAATATTGTTTTTCCTGGCATGCTCATAGGTTTCGGGTGGTTCACCATGGGCGCGGATGAGTACGCGGCAATTGGATAATTTCAGAAATTCCTCATACGTAATGGTCTGAAGTCCTATCCCCTCAAGCCTTTCAATTTCTTTCTGGTTATGAACTATCTCACCCAGGCAGTATAACCGGCCATATTGCCTGATTATCTCTTCTGCCTTATTAACAACCCTTGTAACGCCAAAGCAGAATCCGGCATAGGGATCGATTTCAACTTGCATCTTTTTCATGGAGCGCTGCCCATTTTTTCCGGAACCATTCCATTTGCTCCGCGATTGTCATATAACTATTATCAAGTACCAGGGCGTCGTTTGCCTTTCGAAGCGGACTTACGGGCCGGTTTTCATCCTCCCTGTCGCGCATCCGTATATTTTCAGCGATTTCTTCGAGCTGCACAGTCATTCCTTTTTGTGTAAGCTCATCATACCTTCTTTTTGCCCGTACAATCAGGATCGGCGGTCATGAATATCTTAAGCAGGGCATTGGGAAATACAACGGTGCCGATATCGCGCCCGTCCATGACTACCCTTCCATGTTCCCCTATTTTTCTTTGCATTGAAACCATCTTGGTACGGACATCACCAATCTGGCTGATGCTGCTAACTACGGAAGAGACCTCAATACCCCTGATCTTTTCTTCGATATTAACGCCGTTCAGCCAGGTTTCCTGCATACCGTTCGCTTCGTTAATGCTGAAACGTATATTTATTTCCGGCAATGATTGTTGTAAACGGGGAAGGTCCACCTGGTTTTCCGAAAGGATACCCTTTTCAAGGCAGTAAAGCGCAACGGCGCGGTACATTGCCCCGCTGTCGATGTATACATAATTCAGGTCACGGGCAATCAACCGGGCAAACGTACTTTTTCCGCACGAGGAATATCCGTCAATGGCAATAATAGTCTGATCGCTTTGTTGCATAGGGTCAGAACTTTTTGCTTAATTCGTCAAGATTCATGCTGAGCGAAAAATAGTTGCCGCCGCCGGCCATATGATAGGTAGGATGTCCGTAACTTATTTTGAATTTGGAAATTTTTACACCAATTCCCCAGGAGAAGCCTACCATGCCGGGTCTTGTATCGATTTTAAGTTCCTGCCGGCGACGGTAATTATAACCGGCCCGGAGTGAAATGTTTTTTCCCAGCTTTATCTCTGTTCCGATCACCATATGTCGCATAAACTTATCGAATGCCAGGTCAAATCCTTGTTTTTCAGATGAAGTCCCGGTAAGCGGATCTTCCACTTTATCCTTTTCGGCCTCTGTTGTATACCGCAGGTCCCATTTTTCCAGATGGTCTGCCACAACAAAAAAGGTGAGCGGAGCATATTTGAGCGATTGGGAAAGGCCGAGTGCAATTTCAAAAGGCAAAGGTTCATGTGCCCCGTTCGGATAATAGGTATTCACCTGAAAGCCTGCATTTCGGATAACGAGGCCTGCACTGAACCGGGAATTCGGATTGTGGTACATAAGCCCTACATCCACAGCGATTGCGGAGGAATTATACGTTTCCAGGTCAGAAAAAATTGATTTCATTGTCAGCCCGATCGTAAAAAGCGAATCAAGGGGCCTTGAATACAGGATGTTGATTGAATAATCGGCTGCCTTGAATGTATTTGTTAAGGCGCCGGTTTCATCGGCTCCCTGGAATTTGCCATAGTTGAGATAATGTATGCCGCCTGCGATGGTCCCTTTCTTAAGAGCTGTAGCGGCTGATGCATATCCATAGTTGACCCCGGCAAAATAATTTACATAATTAATGACCAGCTCATGGCGCATATCTGCATTTAGCATGGCGGGGTTATGATAGGGGAGGTCGAGGTCGTTGTCATGGATAGCTACGGCATCACCACCCAGTGCCGCAACCCGGGCTGAATTGGTAACTTCAAGAAACTGAAATGCTTTACCTCCGGGCTGACCAAACAAGGGATCACTCAGCAGGAGGATACTGCATAAAAAAAATAGAAAACAGCCTTTGCTATAATGCATGGTTCTACAGGGTGTTCGTATTAACGGAGCGTAAATTTAAAATAAATCGAACATATGTCGGGTAAAATTGATTAATTTTCCACCACATTTCATATGATTCAAATTCACCGATCCATGCAACCCGAAGGCAGTGTAGTTTTCATTGTCAATCCTATTGCCGGTACAAGGCAAAAGGACTTTATTCTTGAAAATATCCGCCATCATCTGCCGAAGGAGCTCAATCCTGAGATCATTTTTACGGAATACCCCGGCCATGCTTTTGATATTGCCACGGAAAAGGTGCGGCAGGGATTGAAAACCATTGTGGCAGTGGGAGGTGACGGCACTGTAAACGAGGTTGCCTCTGCACTTGTAAGGACACCCTGCCGGCTTGGGATCATCCCTGCCGGATCAGGAAACGGCCTTGCCCGGCACCTGGGCATTCCGCTTCAGGTACCGGAAGCCCTTCAACTGATCATGAATCACAAGGTTCAAAAAATCGATGCCGGCAAGGTAAACGGCAAATACTTCTTTTGTACCTGCGGAACAGGTTTTGATGCTTCGGTTGGCAAAAAGTTCTCACGCGACAGCAGGCGGGGTATGCTCAGCTATGTAAGGGCAACCATCCACCAGTATATCAACTACTCTCCCAAAAGTTATATCCTGAAGACAAGCCATAAGAAGATCAAATTAAAGGCATTTCTGGTGACCTTTGCCAATTCGGGGCAGTATGGCAACAATGCTTATATCGCACCCAATGCCGTGATTGATGACGGAATGCTTGATTTGTGCATTTTACGTCCTTTTCCAAGAACGTCCACTATTACACTTGGTCTGCGTCTGTTTTTTAAGAACATTGATCAGAGCCCTTACCTGGAGGTTATGCGGGTAAAAAAGGCCTCGTTAAAACGAAAAGGCCGTAAAAAGATCACAATCCATCTCGACGGGGAACCGATGGAGTTGCCCGGAAAACTTAAGATTAAAGTAGTTGAGCATGCATTGCATGTGATGGTGCCGCTGACAAAAAACAGGTGGAGTAAATTACTGAGTTAATCCCTGCCCTTTATTTTTAATCCGAACTGTGAGACCAGGTTTTGCAGCAATCGCTGTTTTACTTCATTCATATCCTGTTTTGCGCCCAGTTCCTTTTGCATGGAGGTAACGCCCTTATCGGTGAATCCGCAGGGGTTGATGTGATTGAAATAGGAAAGATCGGTATTCACGTTGAAGGCAAACCCGTGCATGGTAACACTTCGGCTCACCCTGACCCCGATGGCACATATTTTCCGGGTTTTATTTCCGTCCGTATCGAGCCACACCCCGGTGGCCTGTTCCATTCGCGAAGCCCTGATGGAAAATTCCCCCAGGGTAAGGATAATGGCTTCCTCCAGCTTGTCAATGTATTTTTTAACGCCAATTCCCAGCCGGTCGAGGTCGAAAATCGGATAGCCGACGATTTGTCCGGGACCATGGTAAGTGATGTCACCTCCCCGGTCTATCCGGTAATAAGTTGCCCCGATAGATTCCAGGAAAGAAGGTTGTATAAGAAGGTTATTCTCATGTCCGCTTTTACCCAGGGTATAGACATGCGGATGTTCTACGAAAAACAGGCAGGGCAAAGCATCCGGATCAGGCGACCCGGTTTTTGCCCTGACCAGTTTTTCCAGGACCGTCTGTTGCAAATCCCATGTTTCTTTATAATCCCTGAGACCAAGGTCCGTGAATTCAACTAATTCCATCAATGATTTACAGCGTTGCGATTATTTTATCCAGCAGCTTTTTGGTTGCCATGATCCCTTCAGGTTCGCTGAGGCGGGTACCTTCATATTCAATGTCGATCCACCCCTTGTAGCCTGAATCTTTCACGATTTTCATCAGCCGGTAATAATCCATGGTGGTTTCGTTGCCTTCGGCATCAAAATCCCACGATTTTCCGCTGACACCCTTTGCATAGGCCATCAATTCCTGAACGCCAAGGTACCGGTCATATTCTTCCGTCTGGCTGATCCTGAAATTGCCAAAGTCAGGCAGCGTACCGCAATTTTTCATATTTACCCTTGCCATGATGCCGGTAAGCCATTTTCCATTGGAGGATATACCGCCATGGTTTTCAACAATTATATTGATATCCTGTTTGGCACCATATTCCGAAAGTTTTGTCAGGCTATCTACTGCTGCATTGGCAACGTCTTCAGGAGTTCCGGAACCACGGGCATTTACACGGATGGATTTACATCCGAGGAATTTTGCTGCATCAACCCACCGGTGATGTTTCTCAACGCCTTTATTTCTGACATTCGCATCCGTACTTGCCAGGTCCCCTTCGTTATCCACCATGATAAGGACGTTTGTGACGCCGTTATCTTTGGATATTTTCAGCAGTTCATTCAGATAGGCAGGGCTTGTATCCTTAAAAAAGATGCTTACATATTCCACGCCGAATATTCCAAAATCCTTTGCGGCCTTCACAGGGAAATCGAGGTTGGTCATTTTCTTGCCAAACAGGGCAAGGTGAAGTGACCATTCGGCCAGTGACAATTTGAATTTCGGCTTACTTTCTTTGGAGAACGAAGTTGACGCCAAAAGGGGAATGCTTGCTGCTGCGATGGTAGCTGTTTGCAGAAATTCTCTTCTGTTTTGTTTCATAAATTTTAATTTAAGAGTCTACAAAAACAAGTTGAAATATGCCACAAAGTCACGAAGGCACTAAGATCATTATTTATTTCAAATTTAATGTATTAAGAAATCAATTCTTTGTGTCTTTGTGCCTTGGTGGCAATAAAAAAACCTTTTCGGAGTGGACTCAATTATAAAATGATTATAAAGAAAAAGAGGCAGGCAAGAAGTTATTCTCACCGGCCTCTTTTTCGTGTGCAAAGTAATTCTTACATGGTTTTAATTCTCATGTGCCTGTACCATACGTCATTGCCATGATCCTGCAGCAGGATGTATCCTTCCTTGTATTTTCCGAATTCAGGAAAATCCTTGAACTTGCTGGCCTTGATCATCTTGTCCCAGTCAGGTGTGCCGATGTGATATTCCAGGACTTTTTCACCATTCTGGAAATGAACAACGGTACCCTGGTAAACCAGAATTTCAGCCGTATTCCATTCGCCAACCGGTTTTGCATTCTGGGGGACAGCGGGAATCAGGTCATACAATGAGCCGGCCTGACGGTTTCCGTCTTTTCCCAGTCTGGCATCGGGGTGACTGATATTATCCAGTACCTGCATTTCGCATCCCGATTTCCAGGACTGTTCACCGGGAATTTCCTGTACAAAGTAGAAAATTCCGCTATTGCCACCCGGGGAGATTTTCCATTCAAGTTTCAGATCGAAATCCTTGAACTTCTTGTCATACAGGATGTCTCCACCCTTGCCACCAGCTTCGCCCATACCTGAGCCAATGCAACGCAGCGTTCCGTTGTCGACAACCCAACCTGATGCGGGAAAGACGGTGGTGTCGTATTTACGCCATCCCTTGGTTGTTTTGCCGTCGAACATCAGTTCCCAGCCCTCGGTTTTTTCCTGGGCGGTCAGGCTGTTAATCTGATCTGCAGCTTTAGCTTTGCTCACGGTATCGGCTGTTTTTTCGGATGATGAACAGGAATAAAATACCTGGCTTCCTGCAATGGCAAAACCAATCAGGAGTACTAAAACAAATAGTCTTTTCATAAAGCGTATACATTATTTAGTTATGGTTTATGAATTAAGCGGGCATCGCAGGAAGTGAATAGCCGTTCCTGTATGTATGGCTGATCAGTTCAGTTGCAAAATGCCTTTGCGGACATCTTGTCAGTGAATTTTTTATTGAATGTGGGATGTCCGTTATGAATGGAGAATCCGTCTTCAATACAGATCTGGAGTTTGTCAGCATCAGTGATATTGGTGAACTTCATGCTGGGGCCATCCCATTCAAGTTCTTTGTTCAATGCCTGTAAACGAACGGCAAGAACACCCATTACAACCATTTCGTTGAAAGGACCTGCCTCGGCGAACGGGGAGGAAACCTCAACACGGCTTTCGGGAGTTTGCTTGCAGGCTGCAACCCAGTCCATTTCATGGGTAACAGGCTCTACGCGGCGAAGTGTTTTTGGCGTGGTAGGTTTGCGACCCGACAGCAGCCAGGGGTTAACACCGTAGCAACCGCATACCAGTGTGTCCTTTGTACCATGGAACAGAACTCCTCCACCTGAATCATTCATATCCTTACCGGCAGGCCAGCCCTTGGGTTCGAACGGTTTGATACCGCCATCCGACCAAACTACTTCTACTTCGGGGAATTTGATCTTATCCGTTTTCAATGGGGTACGGGCCGGGAATACAAATTTTACGGTCTGTGCATTGGGTGCACATTCGGTAAGAAGCAGCGTTGAATTACCCTGTACGCGGGTAGGATAACCTAAGCGCAATCCTTTGAATACGGGATGCAGAATATGGCAGGCCATGTCACCCAGTGCGCCGGTACCAAAATCCCACCAGCCACGCCAGTTCCATGGGTGATAGATTGCATTGTATGGACGCATGGGAGCCGGTCCTATAAACAGATCCCAGTTAAGGGTTTCAGGTACCCACTGACCCTGTTCCGGGCGGGTAAGTCCCTGCGGCCAAATCGGGCGGTCAGTAAAGGCTTCTACTTTCTTTACTTCGCCAATTTCACCGGCCCATATCCATTCGCAAGCCTGTCTTACACCTTCTCCTGAACTTCCCTGGTTACCCATCTGGGTAGCTACCTTATGTTTGGCAGCCAGTTTGGTCAGAAGTCTTGATTCATAAACCGAGTGTGTCAATGGTTTTTGAACATATACATGTTTACCCATTGTCATGGCGGTTGCAGCTGTAATAGCATGCGTATGGTCAGCAGTTGCAACCAGTACAGCATCAAAAGCATCCTTCATTTCGTCGAACATCACCCGCCAGTCCCAATATTTCTTGGCACCCGGGTAGGTTTTAAAAACGTTTGCAGAGTAGCCCCAATCGACGTCGCAAAGGGCAACAATGTTTTCGGTTTTCAGGTTGTTCAGGTTGCTTGCACCCATTCCACCTATGCCAATTGCAGCTATGTTCAGTTTATCGCTGGGAGCCTTGTAGCCCAGTCCACTGACCACGCTACTGGGGACAATGGTAAAAGCGGCAGCAGCAGCGGCCGTATTTCCCAGAAATTCCCTGCGGCTGATTCCTGATTTTTTGTTATTATTCATAATAGAAGTTTTATTAATGAAGTTTTAAAGATTGAAGTAATGTTATTATTAATGTCAGGTGATTCGAAGTTAAATTTACACAATTTCCTGCTTATCCGGATCCCAGAATACCTTTCTGTTTTCACGAAGTGCACTGGTGGACATATGGGCACTTATGCCTTCCTCAAAAGCAGCGTCAATATTGCAGCTTGGCTGAATACCGGCCTTTATGCAATTAAGCCATTCCTTGATATGAAGATGGGTTGTATCTACCCTTTTGCCATTACGGTATGTATATAGCAAACCGCGGCTGGCAAAGTATTGTTCTGTGGCGGTGGCAAAACCGTCGGCACCCTTTTTACCGGGTGTAAAGGAATAGATTGGCGTATCCACGTTGATCAGGCCATCTTCTATTTTTTTCTGATACTGCGTGCTTCCGGGATCAGCCTTAATGACCAGCCGGTCGCTGATTTCCATGTTGGCATCATGTCCCATGATCACTTTTCCGCGGTTCCTGTTGCTGGCCAGGGTGGCACTATACAGGAAGGAAAGTTCCTGTTTGGGAAATTCCATGACTACCTGCAATACATCAGGCACCGTGCGCCCGTCTTTGAAAAAGTAAATACCGCCCGAGGAGGTAACCGATCCGGGGATCCCCAGCTTCATGATCTGGTTGAGTGCATCATATTCGTGGGTGAGCAGGTCACCATTAAGACCGGTGCTGTAATCCCACCAGCAGCGCCAGCGGAAGAACCGTTCCAGCGAAAACTCATGGTAGGGAGCCTGTCCGAGGAACTGTGGCCAGTCAATTGTCTTTGGATTGGCTTCAGGATGGATGGGATAAACCCAGGCACCGTTCGGATCATTCCGGTTTGTACAAACCTCGATCAGGTTGATCTTACCCAAAACATTCTTTTCAATGGCTTCTTTGGCTTTGGTATAGCTTTCCGTTTGCCGTCCCTGGTGTCCAAGCTGAAATACTATGCCCTTTTCCTTGACAGTTTTTACCAGTTCAAATAATTCAGGAACCGACCAGCTTACCGGTTTTTCACAATAAACATGTTTACCCCGTTTTGCAGCTTCAATTGCCATGGGAGCATGCCAGTGGTCAGGAGCTGCTATGATTACGGCATCGATATCCGGGGCATCCAGCAAATCATAAAAGGTTTTGTATTGCGGGGGCTGCTTTCCCATGATCCCACCCAACCCTTCACGGTTGATGTTTGCAGCCGTTTCAGCAGCTTCCCTGGAATATACGCTGAAAATATCGCATACCCCGTTCACTACCATGTTCAGCTTCTCCTGCTCCATGTAGCTCTCATAATTCCGGTTGGCACTGTTTTCAGCATGCGCTTTCTTTTGTTCGTCAATCCAGGTGGGTTCAGCAAATCCTGCTGCACGCATGAGTTGCCTGCCGCGGATTCCAAATCCGATGATGCCAACACGGATAGGGTCACCTGTTGCTGCAGGGGCAAGATCAACCGGCTGGGAGTTGAGTGTAACCACCTCCCGCATTTGTTTTCTTATTTTGGCATCAATATTTGTTTTGTTCAGCCATGCATAGGAAAAGGCACCTAAAACAGGCACCGTGGCTAAACCTTTAATCAGATCACGACGACCAATAGTCTGGGATTTCGTTTTATCGGATTTCGTTTCCTTTTTTTTGCTTTCTTTATTATCCTTATTCATCTGTTCAACGCTAATTTTTAATCCATTTAGAAATAAACCTGTCCAGTCCGGCAATTTGACCGGTGGGGAATACAAACAAAACAGCCATCGCAAATAATTCGATCAGGGTTTTGTTTACGATCAGATAACTGCCCTCCTGGGGCATCATATAAGTCACAGAGGCCAGCGCAGGATGAGATAAGTAATACAGTAACAGCAGCAACATACCCAGGAACATCGAAAGCTGTGTCAGCAGGCCTAATATAAGACCGAGTCCAATCAGCGTTAATCCCCACATATTCATCCAGTCAACCACAGCAACCACACTTAAATTGGAAGCCATTGAATGAAACATACCTGCAAATGCTCCTTTCGAATCCATCAGATAACCCATTGAAGACCAATCAGGATTAGCAATTTTCGTAATTCCTTCGTATAGAAAGTACCAGCCAAACAGAACCCGTAATGTTACCAGCAAAAATGCCTGGAAGTTTGTGTAATTGTAAGTATTTTCAGATTTCGCCATGTTATAGATTTTATGCACTCCAAATCTAAAAAATCTTTTTTGAAATCTGTATACTTAAAAAGCCCGAGTTGCGCTTATTTTTACATTATTTAGAGCGAAAAGCAGATGAAGATGAAATATGTTCCCATCACCCGTGATAAAACAGGGCATGTTGAACGATCTTTTCATAAATGCCTGTAAAGACTATGCTTATCTTATCAACCGGAATTATCCCGAACCGGGGACGCTCAAACTGGTGGGTGACCGGTACAGGCTGACAAGGGATCAGCGCACTATTTTGTACCGGGGAATCTCATCCGCTGAAAAGTCGGCTTTGCGGAAGGCAAAGCTGGTGAAGGAAATAACAGGGAAAACCCTGGCGATCGATGGGTATAATGTTTTGTTTTCCCTTCTCAATTACCGGCTCGGGCGTTTTACTTTCATTTCTACCGATGATGTGCTTCGTGATGCCGGTTCGCTTCACGGTAAATTCAGGGATGAGGAAATGTTTATGGATTGCATTACCATTCTGGCAAAGCATGTTTCTGTCATGCAACCGTCGCAGGTGGATGTTTTCCTCGACTCGCCGGTAGCCCATAGTGAAAGGCATGCACAGGTCATCACGGACCTGTTTCAGGAATTCAACCTGGTGGCCAATTGCCGGGTGATCCGGTCTGCAGACTATGGTCTGAAGCATTTACCCTTTGAAGTACTGGCCACTTCCGATTCAGTGATTATTGAAAATGCAGAAACACAGGTAGTTGACTTACCCAGGAGTCATTCTTGAAAAGCAATATAATGCCGAACTGGTAAAGATTGCGGATCTGCTGTTATTTCCGGTTCCTGATTAGATCAAGCACCCCGTTTATAAAGGTGAGCGGATGGACAGGATTACCCGGAACATAAAGATCCACCGGGTATTTATCCAGAAAGGAGCGATCGAGTGCATTGCTTCCGGCAAAGATCCCGCCGCTGATTGCATCGGTTCCGGCCAGTATGACGATTTTGGGATGAGGTACTGCATCATAACACATCTGCAGGGGCCTGGCCATGTTCCGGGTGATGGGTCCGGTGATTACAATTCCGTCTGCATGACGGGGAGAGGCCACAAATTCGATTCCAAACCTTCCCATGTCGAAATTCACATTTCCGGCTGCGTTCAGCTCCCATTCGCAGCTGTTATCTCCCCCGGCAGATACCTGGCGCAATTTGAGTGATTTGCCGAAATATTTCCGGATCTCCTTGCGGATTAACTCCGGTTGAACGGTCACTGGCTCATCCCTGCCTTCAGGGATCATCAAGTCCTTCACGTGTGCCCGAAGAAATTTTGTAATCTTTTGTAAACCTTATCTTGCCCGGAAAAGCAAACTGGCATTCCCCGCAAAACACGCATTTTCCCATGTCGATGCTGACCGGATCGGGTGAAATAGCCCCGGTCGGACATATCTCCACCAGCCTGGCCAAATCTGCCGGTTCTTTTGATATGACCGGTCTGCCCCTGAAAATGCCGGGTACCTCCACTGTGGTTACATCGGGGATGTATTGTTTTCCCTGGTGAAAAAGTATTTTTATATCAGAGATCATAGTTTCCGCTTTTTTGTCTCATTATGTTTCGTTCTACAGATCATGGCCGCAATAACTCAAATCGAAGCTTTTATTGCAGATGGGAAAGTCGGATATTTCATTGTTTCGGACAGCCAGGGCAAGGCACAGCCAGTTATGCAGCGATGGATCCTTTATTTTGTATATCGCCAGATCTCCCGTGCTGTTTGTTATGGCACAATGGCAGATCTCACCCCTCCAGCCTTCCGTCATGGAAAGGATGAATGTATCAGGGGCCGGCGAGCCCAGTTGTTGTGAGGATTCAGCAGTACTTTTGGTGTCATGCACCAGGTCGCGGATATACCCTATCGACTGGGTGATTTCCTGTTTGCGGATCTGGGTACGGGAATATACATCCCCGTGATGTTTGATGATCGGCTGATGAGGGAAATTGCTATAGAGCAGGTATGGATGTGTCCATCGTATGTCGCGCATCAAACCCGATGTTCTGGCAATCATTCCCACGGCCCCTGTTTTTTCTGCCTGTTCCGTTGTCACAGTGCCGGTTCTTTCAAGACGCGCCAGTATGCTGGGAAGTGTTTTCATCCGCTGGTACATCTCGTAAAAATCGGGTTCATAGGTATCGAACAGATTAATCAGGGCATTCTGAATGGACTTGTTTACAGGATATTGATCTTTTCCTGCCCGGATCATACCCTTGGCCAGGCGATTACCGCACCATGTCTGGAAGGTATTTATCACGGGTGTGCGAAGCCGTCCGAAAACAGAACTCCCCAGCTGGTAGGCAATATCGGTGCATATGGCACTCAGGTCCCCGGTATGGATGGCGATCCGTTCCAGTTCGGAGGCAATTGTCCGGGCAGAAAGTATATCTTCACCCGGTACAAACCCACAAAGGCTTTCCCACAGGCTGGCAAATGCCGTTGTATGTCCCACAACGGAATCTCCCGGCAATGCTTTCAGCCAGGATGTGTCGCTGAAGCAGGGTTTTTTTCTGCAGGAAAAGCGGTTCAATTCCCCGGTGCTGGTATCCCAGCTGTATCTCAAGGTGAAGGATCTGCTCCCCGTTGCAGATAAACCGGAAATGACCCGGTTCAATCACACCGGCATGAATGGGTCCCACGCCTACTTCGTGCAGTTCCTCGCTTTCAATCCTGTAAAACGGGTACTTGTCAATTGTACTTTCTTTTTGCGCGGTATCGGCCGGGAAGCGGAGCGGTTTCAGCCAGGGATGATCGGAATACCGGATGCCCAGCTTTTCGTGCATCTCCCGTTCAAATACATGAAAGGCCAGGTTTTTTGCAGTAAAGGAAGGATATTCGGTCTGATCTCCATAGGGTATCGTGGCAGATGAAAGCATGATGGTGCCCTTTGCATCATCAGCCATACAGCAAAAAAGGCGGATCTGGTCATTCACCGGCCAGCCAAAATAGTGTACGCAATGCGAGAAAACATCACTGGCCTGGTGTGGTATTCAGATCCAGGAACTCGTCGTAAGAAAAGACAGGGATACCGGAAATCCTTACAGGCTGGTTGTTTTTTATATATATAGGTGTCGTCATGGCAATTGATTATCAGGGTAAGGTGCTTATCGCGGCATTGATGAGTTCAACCAGCCCATGCGGGGGTGTAAGGCCCAGGTAAATCACCAGGGCGAGTAAAATAAACTGGCTGATCGATTCCGAAAACGGAATGGGCTCAAGCCGGGATTCGTCAAAATCCACGGGCTTGATGAACAGCATCTTAAACACATTTTTTCCAAAGGCCCAGATGATTGTAGTGAGCAATATCAGCACCAGGATCAGTATCCACAGGTAGCCGGATTCAAACAGGGATCTGAAGACAAGAAATTCACTGACGAACATACCGGAGGGAGGCATGGCCGTCACGATGAAAAATGCGAAAAGCAAGCACAAGTGCACCGGTAATGTTGTATTTGAAATAATAACCTACATCATACACGCTCTTGCTTCCATAGGTGCGGTATATCTGCCCGAACTGAAAGAACAGGGCCGGCTTGGCAAACGAATGCAATATCAGGTGAAGGATGGCCGCATAATATCCGATGCCGCCGGCTGCCATGCCCAGCATGACGATTCCCATATGCTCCACGCCTGAATAGGCCATCATCCGCTTGATGTTTTTAACACGCAGCATATATACGGTGGCAACAAATACGGACAGAAGGGCGGAGATCATCAGGATTTTATTTGTCCATCCAAAAATGGAAGTATGGCTGGTGATCTCATAAAAGCGGAATATGCCGATAAAACCCACATTCATCAGCACACTGGCCAGTAAAGCACCTGCCGGGTAGGGAGCCTTGTCCTTTGCGTCAATACCGGCAGTATACATGGGGACCAGTCCGGCTTTTGCAGTGAACCCGGTAAAAATGAAAAGGAAGGCCAGCTTTAAGCCAGAATACATTCATGGTACCGGCGTTTGCCGATAAATTCCTGTAAAAAAGATCTGTTATTCCTTGCTGCTGGGCAGCCACGGTAACAAATAAAACCCCTATAAAAACCAGTGTAATGCTGATTGAACAAATAAAAATATATTTCCAGGTGCCTTCCAGGGTCAGCTTGCTGCGCCTGTGATATATCAGTGCTGATGCGCTGAGGGTGGTAAGTTCCACAAACACCCAGGTAATGCCAATATGGTTTGACAGGTAGGCAGCGCTGAGTGAGGCGATGAGGATTACCATGGCTGCAAAATACATGCCCTGTTCCCTGGGCTTGTAGGGATGCTTTGAAAAATAGATGAAGCTATGGTAAAATGCAGGTATGCAAACAATGCTGATTACACCCAGAAATATGGTGGCCAGCGCATCAGAAGTGAAATATTCAAGCTGGATAACATCCCGGTGAAGAAATTCGAAAACAGTCAGTGCCCATTGCAGGGCAATGAAGATAAGGGTCAGCAAAACCTGTGAAGAATGCTTTCTCAGGAAATAAAACAATATGCCGATTATCAGCGATGCGGGTAAATATATTCCGAGGATAATGCCAGTCATAATTTCAGTCTTTCAGGTTTCTCAATTGTTCAACGTCCTGTTCTTCAAAAACGTCCCCGATCTTATCAGCAAAGATCCCGAGCAGGATCACGCTCACAAAAATATCGAGCAGGATACCTGTGTTGACGATCATGGGCATTTTGTTGCCGACGGCCAGTGACAGCACAAACACGCCATTTTCAAGCACCATATATCCCATCACATGGGTAATGATTTTCCGTCGGGTAATGATGATGTAGAGGCCGGTAAAAAGTGCCGAAAAAGCCACAATAAAGTAGATCTTCCGCACATATGTATCCTGAACGACGTTGGTGAGGAAGAAAGATCCCAGGATTATGATGGTGACGATGACGACCGATACAAAATTGGAAACGAAGGGTTCCGCCTCACGGGTGATGTTGTTCTTATCGAGGATATATTTCAAAAACATCGGGATGGCGATTGCCTTGATAATGATGGTTTCCAGCAGCACAAAAATCAGGTTTGCCACATTTATTTCAATAAGTTCGATAAAGGCAACCCCAAAAAGCAGAAATCCCTGGAATGCGATGATCCGGATATAGGTCAATAACCGGTTTGCCATGGCAATGTAAATGAGGGAAATCGTAAATGTGATCAGCAATATGTTTATCATTTTCTGCGGCGTTAAATTATTTTACCAAGCATCAGCAATACACCTAAAAAGATGAGCAGGGAAATTGAGGTGAACATCAAAATGAACTGCGGATTGTGATTCATCCTGAAACGGGCTGAGAAAGATTCAACCACCCCAACCATTACGGCAAAGCCTACCTGCACGGAAACATAGATAGGAATTGAATAATACCATTGAAATCCCGGGGTGAGGAAGAAATTGGCAATGATGGCGCCATACATGGCGAACTTGAGATTAACCGCCTGCATTATAAGACCAAGGTCGAATCCACTGTTGTCGAGTATCATCACCTCATGTATCATGGTAAGTTCAAGGTGAGTGCGCGGATCATCCACCGGCATGCGGCTGTTTTCAATAAGTGCAATTGTCATGAATACAAAGGACGCCAGCACACCAATGCCGTAGGATATATAGGAGCCGAAATGCAGCGCACCGAATATTCCGGCAAAGGATGTATACCCGGTGAGCAGGGCCAGGGAACCCATCAGGATAAAGAATGCAGGCTCCACGAGCATTGAAAAAAGTGCTTCCCGGCTGGCTCCCATCCCTTCAAAGCTACTGCCTGTATCAAGCGAGGCAATTATCATGAAAAACTTCCCCAAAGCAAGGGTATAGGCAAAAAACACAAAATCTCCGTTGAATGATATCAATCCCTGCTGGTTACCAAATGGAATAAAGGCTATTGCCATAAGCACGGTGGCAAAATAAACCGTGGGCGCCAGCTGAAAAATAAAACTGGTGGTCTCGCTGTATACCGAACCCTTGCGCAGGGAACGGAGTATATCCCGCACAGGCTGAAATATTCCCGGACCTTTCCGGCCCGAGAAAATGCTTTTTGCCCGGATCACAATGCCTGTAAAAAACAGGCTTGTAAGAAGGATCAGCAGGGGGCTAAGTATATGCATGGTTATAATTGTTTAATCAGTAAAGTCAGGTATTGAATGAATTTAATTATCCCAGGTATGGCAATGCTGATGGCAATGAATACCACGCCATAGAGCACATAAAACTGTACACTTCCGTTCTGCAGAAAACGGAATCTTCCGAGGAATCTCTTCAGGTTTTTCACGGGCCAGTCGATCAGACCGGCTTCCAGTTTATCATGAAAATGAGTTTCAGTTTCCATGGGCAATGGAATGATGTCCCTTATTTCGTCCTTGCTTTTATTAGTCAGCACAAGGGGTTTGATGATTTTGGCATAGGAACGGACAAAGGAACTGGCCGTGTATTGCAGGGAGGGAGATGCGACCGTATATCCGCAGCCCCAGGTGATGCCTTTTGTGATGATCTTCGGGGCTGTAACTGCCTTCCGTATAAGAAACAGTAGCAGTATGAGCACGATCAGCGCTCCATATTGAAATACTGACCTGCTGCATTAATTCAGTCAGATGGGAGTAGCTCCCGGGAATGGTAAGTCCGGTAAATTCCTGAACCGGGTTTTGCAGCATCCGGATGAAAAGCTGGGGCATTAGCCCGATGAACAGGATTAAAATGGCGATCATGTATTTTGGGAGCAACGCCTGCGGATCGGCTTCTTCAATGGGATGCGCATGAAGGTGTCGCGGAGTGCCGAGAAAAATAATCCCGAATGCCTTTGTAAAGCAAAACAGGGCAAGTCCGCCTATCAGTGCGAGGCCGCTGATAGAAAGGATGATGATGATGGTTGAATTGCTGCTTGGTGCCAAGTCCGCCGTAAAGCCCCGAATAAATAAGGAACTCTGAAATAAATCCGTTAAATGGCGGCAGGCCGCAGATCGCAAGGGATGCCAGCAGGAACATAAGGGCCGTGTGCGGCATTTTATTGATGAGGCCCCCCATGCCGTTCTATGTTTACAGTGTGTGTTGACTGGTAAATATTCCCGGCGCTGTAAAACAACATCGATTTAAAAAGCGAATGGTTCAGGGTATGCATCAGTGCACCGGCATATCCTGCAAATGCCATCAGCGGATAATCAAGTCCGGTTCCAAGTGCGCCGATTCCGATGCCGATGCCGATGATCCCGATATTTTCAATGCTGTGATAGGCAAGTAATTTTTTGAGGTTATGCTGCACAATGGCCAGCATCACGCCATAAATTCCGGTGATTACAGAAAAAACAAGGATGATGTATCCAAGGATCAGGTAGTTCTCATGGATCAGCATCAGCATTCGCAATATGCCATAGATCCCGGTTTTGATGATGACACCCGACATCACTCCCGATATATGGGAAGGTGCAGCAGGATGAGCCCTGGGAAGCCATGTATGAAAGGGCACAAAGCCGGCCTTAATCGCAAATCCGATAAAAAAGGCCAGGAATAACAGCAAGCCGCTTCTTTGCTGCCTGAAAAGCTATACTGGCTGATGGCTGAAAAATCAAATGAGCCGGTGGAGGAATATACCCAGATAAAACCAAGGGTAAGAAAGATAATGCTGATGTGCGACTGGATGAGGTAGTTGATGCCGGCTTTCAGTGTTTCCATCTTGCCGTGTTCAAAGATCACAAGAAGGAAGGCCGAAAGCGCCATCACTTCCCAGACACAGATGAAGGCAAGGCCATGCTGTATAAAATAAATGCCGATGATGGCCGACTGATTCAGAATATAGCTGATGTAATGAAGGCTCAGGTTGGCACTCTGGCCCGGCATACTTTTTCATGTATTGACGGCCATACAGGATGCCGGTGACAAAGGTAAAATTGGTAAGCAGGATGAACCATGCCGATAATCCGTCCACCCGGAGCGCAATATCTCCAAATATCTGTCCGCCGGGCAGGATCTTTGAAAAGGGACTTCCGGTTAATGCTCCGATCGCGATCCATGAGCTTAAAACCCATTCAGCAAGCACGGCCACCAGGGCAATAGTACCCTTGTGTTTTTCACCGGCACGGGCAATGGCAAAAATAAAGATCAGGACAGATATGACCAGCAGGTATATCATGATAATAAATTACAATATCTTCATAAAAGACAAGACAATCAATATAATAACGAAAAAGAATCCGTAAAGCACATACACCTGTATTTTACCATTATGAATAAAACTGAAGTAATTAAAGATGCGCAAAAATTGCTTTATAAACGGATCTATAAGGCGTGTTTCAAAAAATTCAAGATAAAATGAGGTGTAGTTCCGGGGGGAAGGAAAGATGGAGCCGGTTTTCAGTTCATTGTATTTTTTCCCTTCGATGGTGATAAATCCGAAAAGTTTGGCCAGGCTTTTTGAAAATGACTTGCCGGTATATTGTAAAGCGGGTGTAGGAGCGATATAACCGCAGCCCCAGGTGGGGGACGTCTCAATTTGTCTGTTGCCGGTGATGATTTTGCGGATCAAAAAAAGCAAGCCAATGAATGAAAACAGGATAAGGGAGGATCTGCCGACCCAGGTCAGGGAATTTACCATTCCGGCGGGGCGGATAAAATCACTTCCAGGGCCGAAGCTTTGTATAACAGCAAAAACCGGTTCGAGGATGAGGCGCGGAAAAATTCCGATGATGAACATGACAGCCACGATTATATAAAGCGGAATGCGCATGGAAAAGGGCACTTCACCGGGACAGGGCGGGTGATCGGTACGGGGAGAACCCAGGAAAATAGTACCGAAGGCTTTTGTAAAAGTAAGGAGCGATACACCGCCTGCCATGGACAAGAACTGCTGTGCAAATGATGAGCAAAGCGCTGAGCGCAATATCCTGGTGCCTGAATGATTCAATAAAGCCCGAATAAACAAGGAATTTGGATACGAAGCCATTGAGAGGGGGCAGTCCGCCGATGGCAATGGCACCGATCAGGAAAAGCACTGCCGTCTGAGGCATGAGGCGGATAAGGCCCCCGAAATGTTCCATGTTCCGGCTGTGCATTTGCCTGTAAATGTTTCCTGAAGCAAAGAAAAGCAGGGATTTATAGAGTGAATGATTCAATATATGCAATAAGGCGGCGGCAAATCCCAGCGTGGTTATCAGGGGGTTTCCGGTTCCTTTTCCCACCAGGGCCAGTCCAATGCCCATGCCCACGATGCCAATATTTTCGCTTGTACAAAATGCCAGCATTTTTTTTATATCCCGGTGGACGGATGCATTTAAAATCCCATAAAGGGTGGTGATAGCCGAAATCACAAGCAGGGCAATTCCGGTTTCCAAAACGCCATGCTTTAGAGCGATGGCAATCCGGAGGATACCATAAATGCCCATTTTTACGATAACACCCGACATTACACCGGAAACGTGGGACGGGACCCGCCGGATGTGCATGCGGAAGCCAGGTATGGAAGGGGACAAAACCGGCCTTAACGCCAAATCCGATAAAAAAGAGCACAACCAGCCAGACAGCAGTATGCTGGCCCAGGTAACCGGCAATCGCCTTGAAAATCGAAAGATCCGGTGGCAAAAAACATCCAGATAAATGCAATTGTAAGAAATGTGACCCCGATGTGCATTTGCAAAAGATAGTTCAATCCTGCTTTGGATGTTTCCGGTTTCTGATGGTCAAACATCACGAGCATAAGGGATGAAAGCGTCATTATTTCCCAGGCGATCAAAAATACAAGGCTGTTGCGCAGCATGCATACCCACAGCATGGAGGCATGGAAAATAACATACAGTACCCAGTGAAATGAAAGGTCGTTTTTGCGGCTGGCATAGGGAGCCATATATCCGATGCCATAAAACGCCCCGTTGATGAGGGTGATGTTGATGATGAGGATAAACCAGGCAGAAAGGGGATCAATCTCGAACAGGATATTTCCTATGTTGGCCCCTCCATACAGGCTCACTGACATTGTATGACCAAGCAAGCGCGCTGATCGCCGGAACCGAGGTTACAGCAGCATTCAGAATTACGGCGAACAGGGCAGCAACTGATTTCAGGTTAACAGGCAGAAAGGGGATAAGGATGGCGGCAAGGCAAACAAAACAGCAGGTAAAGGCGATTACTTGTAAAGCATTCATGAGTCAGCGTCAAAGAATGCACAAAAATAACTTTTTTGAACCAAATGTTGCGATTAAGGGCTTTTTTTAGAAGTGAAAGCAGGAGGATGTCAGCTGAGTCGCTGTATATCAGCACCGAGGGCATTTAATCGCACATCAATTTGCTCATATCCCCGGTCAATCTGATCAATATTGTGGATAATGCTGGTGCCTTCGGCTGAAAGGGCCGCGATCAGCAAGGCCACACCGGCGCGAATATCCGGTGATGTCATTGTAGTTGACCTGAGCCTGATCTTATGGTCCTGTCCGATTACTGTGGCGCGATGGGGATCACAAAGGATGATCTGGGCCCCCATATCGATGAGTTTATCCACAAAGAACAACCGGCTTTCGAACATTTTCTGATGGATGAGCACGCTTCCACGGGCCTGGGTTGCCACAACAAGCACCACGCTGATCAGGTCGGGCGTAAACCCGGGCCAGGGGGCATCGTCAATGGTGAGGATGGAACCGTCAATAAATGTATCTACCTGGTAATGATCCTGTGCGGGAATAAAGATGTCATCTCCCCTTTTTTCAAATTCAATACCCAGTCGCCTGAAAACGGAAGGAATGATGCCGAGATTTTCCCAGGATACATTTTTGATTGTCAGTTCCGAGCGGGTCATGGCGGCCAGTCCGATAAACGAGCCCACCTCGATCATGTCGGGGAGCAGGGTATGTTCACATCCGCCAAGGTGATCAACACCTTCGATGGTGAGCAGGTTGGAGCTTATTCCGGAGATGCGGGCACCCATGCGGTTGAGCATGTGGCATAATTGCTGCACATAGGGTTCACAGGCTGCATGATAAATGGTTGTTTTTCCGTTGGCCAGCACGGCAGCCATCAGAATATTGGCAGTACCTGTAACGGAAGCTTCCTCAAGCAGCAGATTGCAGCCTGTGAGTTTGGAAGCATAAAGTTTGTAATAGTCTTCTGTAAATTCATAATCAAAGGTGGCGCCCAGGTTAACCAGCCCGTTGATATGCGTATCCATCCGCCTGCGGCCAATTTTGTCTCCACCGGGACGGGGAATATATCCCTTGCCAAAGCGTGCCAGGAGCGGGCCGATGATCATCAGCGATCCGCGAAGGCTGCCACTTCGTTTCTTTACATCCTCATTCAGCAGGTAATCGATATTTACATGGCTGGCTGTAAAACTGTATGAATGGGGGGATAGTTTTACCACCTGAACGCCCAGGGAGGCGATAAGGTCGATCAGGTTTTTTACATCCAGGATATCCGGTATGTTGTGCAGGGTAACCTTTTCAGGAGTTAGCAAGGTGGCACAAATCACCTGCAGGGCTTCATTTTTGGCGCCCTGGGGTGTGATCTCACCCCGAAGCTGCCTGCCGCCCTGAACTCTGAAAGAAGTCATGGATATAGGTGAAAGGTTTACTGAACTTTCTTACGCTGCTGTATCTGCATGCGTTTCCTTTGCTGTTGCTGCTGTTGCTTTCCTTTCTGGAAATCCTTTTGTTCACTGAGCTTGGTGCCTTCTTTCACTTTGAGGCGCTTTCCTGAAAGTTCGTGCAAATCATTGAAGATGGTTTCATCGTTTACCGAATCACGGTTCCACGAGAGATAAGATTTCTTCATATGATTGGCAATGAGCTTGATAAGAGTATCCTTATCATCTCCTTCGGGTAGTTTAACTGCTTCTGCTATCAGGCTTTCAACAATATGACCATAATGCCTGTAACGGATATCTTTGGAGTTATAGCTTACCGAGCGTGGTTTTTCCATAAATTCCTCGGGTCGGGGTATTTCATAGGGGTAATCAATGTCGAGCTGGAAGTTCGACATGATGGCCAGGTGGTCCCACAGTTTATGTTTAAAATCATTGATATCGCGGAGGTGGGGGTTCATGTTGCCCATAATGATGATAACAGCCTGTGCCAGCCTGTTCCTTTCCTCACGGTCAGCAACCGACATGATATGTTCCACCATTTTCTGGATGTTCCTGCCGTATTCGGGTAATATCAGCTTGTGACGGCTGGTATTGTAATCGTATTCCATAATACTATTTTTGACAAAGCTATGAGAAAATCTCTCTACTTCAAAAGATAATGGAATTATTTAGTTTAAAATTAAGAGGGTGAATAGTGAATGGTGAATAGTGAATGGTGAATGGTGAATGGTGAATGGTGAATGGTGCGGTTGCCGCACAACTATTCACTATTCACTATTCACTATCCTCAGCTTCGCAAATTTCAGCAGCAATTGCTTCTCCTCGCCAAATTCCTGGAAAAATACGGTGGCCTTGCGGTTAGGGGGTGTGCCTTCTATTTGAATTACCTTGCCGATTCCAAACTGGTTATGTTCCACCTTCATGCCGGGTTGAACCAGGTCGGGATTATCGGCCTTGAAATCTTCACTGGACGCCTTGCGCATGGGTACCGCCTTTTTGGGGATCATCGCGGGTTTTACTGTTACCGGTTTGGAAGTGGATGCAGGATAGGATTTGGAGGCTGAATTAACCGGCGAACGGCTTTTGCCGGCATAATCAAAATCCCAGGCATTTTCCCGGTCGGCTTTTTTAGCCGGCTGCCTGCCCATTGTATCCTCCGGCATTTCAAGGAATTTCTGGTCAATATCGAGGAGAAAGCGGCTCGGCTGGCAGGTAGTAGGGGTTCCCCACTTGTACCTGTTCAGTGCATAACTGATATTCACTCTTTTGCGGGCACGGGTAATGGCAACATAAAACAACCGGCGTTCTTCTTCCATGTCTTCGGGGGATTCGAATGACATTTTTGACGGGAAAAGTTCCTCTTCCAAACCGACAATATAAACATTATTGAATTCCAGTCCCTTGGCTGAGTGCATTGTCATAATGGTGACCTTGTTCCGGTCCTCGGGCTTGTCATTGTCCTGGTCGGTAAGCAGGGATACATTTTCGAGGTATTCAACAAGGGATCCCGTTTTATTTTCGTTGATTGCCGTTTCGGTAAATTCCTTTATGCCATTGAGCAACTCTTCGAGGTTTTCATACCGGCTGCGCTCTTCCGGAGTATTTCCATTATAAAGATCTTTCCGCACCCCGGAAGCCACCGAAATATGCTGTACAGCTTCAAATGCGTTTAATTCCGTGGCCTTGGATGTAAAACCGGCAATCAGTGCGGCAAAATCCCGCAGCTTCAAAAGCGTTCCCTTGTTCAGATCGATACCCAGTGATTCGGCATTTTCAATGGCTTCCAGCATGCTGATTCCCTTTGCGGAAGAAGCCTGTTCCAGTTTTTCAACTGTCACATCGCCTATACCGCGGGCAGGATAATTTACAATCCGCTTCAGCGCCTCATCATCCTGGTGATTGACTGTCAGGCGCAGATACGACAGCATGTCCTTGATTTCCTTACGCTGGTAAAAGGAGATGCCGCCATACACCCTGTATGGAATATTTCGTTTTCTCAGGGCTTCCTCAAAAATCCTGGATTGAGCATTCGTGCGGTATAGAATGGCAAAGTCGCTGAATTTCTGTTGATCCGAAAGAGAAGAATCGAGAATGCTGTTGGATACAAAGAATCCCTCCTCCATATCGGTGATGCAGCCGACGATCTTGATCTTTTGTCCGGTTTCATTATCCGACCACACATTTTTCTTTATCTGCCCGTTATTTTTGGCAATCAGGCTGTTGGCGGCATCAACAATAACCTTGGTGGATCGGTAATTTTGTTCGAGCTTATATATCTTGTGATCGGGATAGTCCGTCTGGAAATTCAGGATGTTTTCGATACGTGCGCCACGGAAGGAATAAATGCTTTGTGCATCGTCGCCCACCACGCATACATTATGATGTCGGCCAGCCAGTTTATTCACGATCAGGTATTGTGAATGATTGGTGTCCTGGTACTCATCCACAAGGATATAACGGAATTTTTCCTGGTATTTTGCCAGGATCTCGGGAAAATCGCGGAACAGAATATTGGTATTCAGCAACAGGTCGTCAAAATCCATGGCGCCTGATTTTTTGCAGCGCACGCAATAGGTCTGGTAAATATCCCCCATATGGGGTCGGCGGGTAACATTATCGTTGGCGCTGATCTGGGGATGATTTTTATAAGCCTGGGGCGTGACCAGGTTGTTTTTTGCCCAGGATATGCGGTTGAGCACCTCGCCGGGTTTATAGCGCTGATCGTCCAGTTCCATTTCATGGATAATGGATTTGATAAGGCTTTTTGAATCGAGTGTATCGTATATTGTGTAGGTGGACGGATATCCGAGGTACTGGGATTCAATGCGCAGAATGCGGGCAAATATGCTATGAAATGTGCCCATCCACAGAAAACGGGAAGCTTCATCGCCTACCACGCGTCCGATGCGTTCCTTCATTTCCCTGGCTGCCTTGTTTGTGAAGGTAAGACAAAGGATCTCGCTTGCTTTTGCACCCTGTTCGAGAAGAAAGGCAACCCGGTAAGTAAGCACCCTGGTTTTTCCTGAGCCGGCACCGGCAATGATCAGGGAGGGACCTGTAATGTTAACTACAGCCTCGTATTGCGCAGGGTTAAGTTCTTTCAGAAATTGTTCCATAGGGGGGCAAAATTAGTATATCTCCGGTAGGTATGCCGGCTATTGGCATGTTTTTTTCCCGAAGTAATGAACACGGGGCGGACCTGGTCGGGGTGGTAGCCAATCCACCCCGAATCGAGTATCCGGAACCTCTGCTTTTTCCTCTCAACCATTATTCCTACTTTTATTTTTATTTAAATCCGTATACTCATGACTCTCCTGCGATTTCTGATCGTGCTGATCGTATTTCTGGCCCTGAATGTGTATCTTTTTGTAAGAGGCTGGCAGGCAATGCCTGATAGAAAGGCCCTTCACACTGTTTATTCTGTAATTTTCGTATTTTCTTCCCTGTCTATTTTTGTGGCTATTTTTGCCGGCCGTTTCCTGCCTGCATCGATGGGCTTTGTGTTTGAGCATGTGGGGGGTTACTGGATGATCCTGTTTGTATATATGATCGCACTAACCTTGCTGGGGGATTTACTGCGGGTAACAAACCATTTTTTTCACCTGTTTCCTGCCGCAATTACCGCCAATATGCCCATGGCCAGGCTTCTTTACTTTTTCGGCGTTTTAGCGGTACTTGTTCTGATTTCACTCATCGGTTTCTTCCGGTTTTCCCATCCCAAGGTGAAAGAATTGAACATCCATTCCAACCGGATTACCAACCGGCCGGGTGAATTAACCATTGTAATGGCCAGTGACCTCCACCTGGGAAATGTAATACGCAAAGGAAGATTGGTGAAATGGGTAAATCTGATAAACAGCCAGAATCCCGATATAATTATCCTGGATGGGGATGTATTCGATCACAGTTATGTAGCTGTGGAATCACAGAATATGGATGCAGAACTGCGCAGACTGCATGCAAAACTGGGTGTATTTGCCAGTACCCGGGAATCATGATTATTATACGGGAATTGACAAGGTGATTTCCTACCTGCAAAAATCGGGTATTACGGTATTGCGCGATTCCACTGTTGTGGTAAATAACAGCCTGCTGATCATTGGAAGGGATGATGTCACAAATAAGAACCGCAAGTCTCTTGCCTCCCTGCTGGAAGGAAAAAATGAGGGTTTGCCCCGGCTTGTTCTTGATCACCAGCCACACAGCCTGGATGAATCAGTAAAAAACCAGGTTGACCTGCATTTGTCGGGTCATACCCATAACGGGCAGATATTTCCTTTTGACCTTATTGTATCAAGAATTTATGAATTGGGGTATGGATACCGGAAATCAGGGAATACCAATCTGTATGTATCGTCAGGCATAGGTCTCTGGGCTGCTCCTATCCGGCTTGGCACACAATCGGAGATTGTTAAAATATATTTAAAGTCCGGTAACGATAAGAAATAATTTCCAGCACTTTTGGACAATATTTCTGAAAAGCAATTTCAAAACCTTTACATATTTTACTATGAAAATCAAATTCAATTTTCTATTTGTATCTGGAATCCTTATTGTCTTTGCCCTTGTTCAGTTTTCGTGCAGTTCCAGCCGGAAATCTGCCGTTCCGTGTCCGGACTTTTCACACAGCCGGAACATGAAAAGAAGCCATGCTCAGCTGAATTACACAAGAGCACCTTATATTTGTGAAGCGTTAGCCAAAATAACTTAAAATCAATGCCAATGATTAAATTGGATTGTTATTAGATTGATTAGGGTGCAAATAATTTAATCTGTAAAATAAGAAATATGAAAACCAAATTTTTTGTTTCGGTGATTTTGTTTTTAGGATTCGTCATGGCTTGCAATGCCCAGGATTATTCAAAATTGAAGGATGTTGAACTAAAAGAAAAGGAAGATTTTTCAAAGGCAGAGGACAAGATCCTGGAATGTTCAAAGTATGTTCTCACCACCCCCATGGATGATGAAAATACAAACCGGATCAATGCCCTGCAGTTTATGTTCAGGTGGATGGATGGAACTCCCGACTATACGTTTACCCTCGATGAAACCGTGGGCAAAATAGCACAAACCAGTGATGCATTGCTGGGTGTATATATGGCTTGCATGTGTCGTTATGTGCTTGAAAACAAGGACAAGGCCAAGGACGAAAAGGAGGTAAAATATAATTCAGTTCTGATGCTGATTAATTATTCCAAGGATCCGAATAATAAGGTTGAAATAACCGGTGAGATGGAAAACCTCATCAAAGCGAATGACGAGCACCGGCTGAAGGAATATATAAAAGTGATAGAAGGCCAACTGGTATAGGTTATGATTCAGTCGTTTTCAGTTCATATTTCACAATCTGTTCTGGACGATTTAAGATCAAGAATAAGAAATACCCGGTGGCCGGATGAGATCAGGGGTTCTGGATGGAATTTTGGCCCCGGGCTCTCCTACATGAAGGAGCTGGCTGACTACTGGCTTCATAAATTTGACTGGAGGAAAGTAGAAGCTGAAATCAATTCCTATTCAAACTTTATAGCCGATATTGATGGATATAAAATCCATTTCCTTCAAATCAGGGGCAAGGGAAAAAAATCTTTTCCTCTGGTTATTACTCACGGCTGGCCCGGCTCATTTCTTGAAATGTGGAAACTTATTCCATTACTAACCAATGATCCTGGATTTTCGTTTGACCTGGTCATTCCATCCATGCTGGGTTATGGTTTTTCACAAAAGATTATTGAGCCCGGATGCAATACCCGTAAAATGGCTGATCTATGGCTTAAAATGATGTTAGAATTGGGTTATGAGAGTTTTGGAGCGCAGGGAGGGGATTTTGGCGCCGGGGTCAGCACTCTGTTGGGACTTAGATATCCTGCCAGGGTTAAAGGGATTCACTTGAATTATATTCCAGGTTCCTATAAGCCATTTGTTGATCCCGGAACATCATTAACAGAAGAAGAAAATCGGTTTATCCGATCGATCGAAGAATGGGATCTGTCAGAAGGGGCATACAGACATCAGCATGCAACAAAGCCGTTATCCCTGGCTTACGGACTGAATGATTCCCCCATCGGACTTTGTGGGTGGATCATCGAAAAATATTTTGGATGGGCTGATTGCAAGGGCAATATTGAGAATGTATTTACAAAAGATGAATTGCTTGCACAAGTTACGCTGTATTGGGTCACAGAGACCATTCATTCTTCCATTCGCCTGTATCATGAGAACAGCCTGGCTCCCTTGCATTTTTCAAAGGATGAATTTGTAAAGGTACCTGTGGGTATTGCCCGTTTCCCTCGGGAAGAACCTTTTCCGCCATATTCGTATATTGAAAGAGGTTACAATATTCAACACTGGACTGACATGCATGCAGGTGGCCATTTTGCGGCATGTGAACAGCCTGAATTGCTGGCAGGGGATATCCGGGATTTTTTCAGAAAAATAATGTGAGTGTAATTCAAACAATGAGCTTAAGGTCGCCGAATTCAAGCAAGAATTTTGTACCTTAGTTGATATGTATAACAAAGTCATCACCGGCATCAAACCACTTGGTTTTGTGTGGGAAACCCAGGATCCCTTTTTATTTTGCGTACACCATCTGGATGATTTTCCTGTGGGCAATGAAAACATGGGACCTCTGGCCTCCTTGTCAGGAAGGGTAATTGGCCAGGATTTTACTTTGAAAGATGGATGGAGGATGTATCATGGCGAAACCATTCCCGGTTTTCCTGCGCATCCGCACCGGGGTTTTGAAACAGTAACCGTGGTGCTGAACGGATTTGTGGATCATTCTGATTCGCACGGGGCATCCGGAAGATATGGAAACGGCGATGTTCAGTGGATGACAGCCGGGGCCGGACTGCAGCATAGTGAAATGTTCCCGCTCGTTAACAGGGATTCCCGAAATCCTGTGGAATTATTCCAGATATGGCTTAATCTTCCGCGGGATAAAAAATTTGCGAGGCCCTATTATACCATGTTGTGGGCAGAGAATATTCCCTCTTTGATGATAACGGATAGCCACGACAAATCAACCGAAATCAGGATCATAGCAGGAAGGATCGGCGATTATTCCGCTCCGGATCCGGCGCCGGATTCCTGGGCAGCTGATCCTGAAAATGAGGTGGCGGTTTGGATCATCCGGATGGAAGAAAATGCCGAATGGACAATTCCTGCCGCTTCTCCCTTTGTGAACCGCACGATTTATTATTGCAAGGGAAAGGGAACCCAGATTGCCGGAGTTGAAATATCGCCCTATCAGGCAATAGAACTTTTACCTGAAAGTGAGGTAATCATTGAAAACGGTCCTGCCGCAAGTGAATTCCTTTTACTGCAGGGCCGGCCGATCAATGAATCGGTGGTACAGCATGGCCCCTTTGTGATGAATACTCATGGTGAAATCCTGGAAGCCGTCCGTGATTTCAGGGAAACCCGTTTCGGCGGGTGGCCCTGGCCCCGTACCGATATGGTACACGACCGATCATTGGGAAGGTTTGCCCGTTATTCGGACGGGAAGGAGGAAATTAAGTGACAAGTGACAAGGGACAAAGGAAAGTAAAGAATTAAGGATAATTCTGGATTGTGATTTTGATGATTGCTTTATCATTCCGGTTATTCCGGATGGTGAGATAATATTGTCCCGGGGAGGCATGCAGGGATAAGCGGATTACATTTGTCTGGTAAAAATCTTCATGTAACCGCAATTGACCTTCAGTATCAATAAATTCAACAGAAATTTTTTCATATCGATCAGGCAGGTCTATGCTGATCTGCCCGCCTGTGGGATTGGGATATACTTTAAGCCGGTCCCCGAGGGTGTTTGAAATAACATCGGCGATGTTCACTTCATAACAGCCGGAAGTGTCCTTGCAGTTATCCAGGGTTATTTCCACGGCATACGTTCCGCTTTGACCGGGATCATAATCTGCGGTTGAGGCATTCACTATTGGCCTGTAATTTTCATTGCATTGCAGCCATTGATAACCGGCATCTGTTTGTTGCGCCGATAGAATATTTCCATCCTGGAATACCAGGGTATTGATTTCGGGAATAGTGAGATTAACTGTGACCAGACTGTCACAGCCATTTATTGTTGGAATTGTATCGGAATATACGCCTGAACTGTCCCAAACGTAGTTACCGCTGGGTGAGATAAACTGCCTGCAGGCAACTGTATTTATAACAGCTTTTCTTTTGAAATCAGGGCATTCACATGGATTTTCACGGGGAATAATTCCTGTATTACCGCCGGTACAAATCCCGCATGTATCAAGATGCGCTGTACCGGCAGAATCTCCGTGGCAATCGAGGTTAGCCGTCACAAATTTTGATAACAGACCGGATATAATTAACCTGGTAACCGCAGCTATTTTCAGTTACTTCCCAGGAATTTAGCGGCCAGCTGGTGTTAAAGTCCTTATAGGATTTCTGCCACGGTTGGTTTTTCGGAGGAGAGATGCTTTCTGAAAGGCAGAGGGCATTATTAGTGGCTGATCCGCAGCCACCGGGGCAACATCCTGCCCAGTTATATCCGGGGTTTGGGCCCCCGGTGAGGAAACCCGGAGGCGGACCATACAGGGATTTCCCCACCCGGTCCCATTTGGCGCTTCCATTGCAGAACCAGGTATGGTAAAATTCATTGACCGTGTTATCCCCGCCAAATGCATACATGTTGGATAAATAAACCATATTCAATGGATTCACCCCATGAATATAATGAATATATCCCAGGGCGGCATTTACCGCATCCTCATCCTTTGAGGGATTCAGTCCGAAATACTTCATGTTGTAAAACATACTGCCCTGTGCCCCTTTTTGTGCATTGCTGCCCCATGTGTAGCCTCCAAGATGTGCCTGGTACGGATCTTTCACGGCATACCAGGAAGGAAAGTTATCTGTATTACTAATCATGGCATTCCGGTATACATTCCTGATTTCATTTACTACGGAGGAAGTTGCATTTTCTGTTTGCGTATAATAAAGCATAAGATCCTGGGCAATCGGCTCATAGGGATAGGCAAACGACCAGGTGATCAAATGGACGTTCCTGTAATTGGCATCGAAAAAGTTCCTGAAATTGATGTCCTTCGTTACATCAAACAGAAAGCAGGCTGCTTCAAGTTTCGAAATAAACCGGGTATATTCATCCTCTTCCTGGTTCCCTGCCCCTACACCAAGGGAACTGTTTTCCGCACTGTTGTTGTTGAAAAGGACAGCCGGATTCGTTTCAGCCCAGGTCCATGCCCTTAGCGCCCTGGCCATCAGGGTATCTGCAAAGGGTATCATGTTAATCGCCCTGAATACCTTTGAACTAAGGGCAAGGGCAGCCGCAGTATTCAGAGATGCCGATGTTGTTGCCGGACCGTAAAGGCTTTGTCCGGTTGCACTGGAAGGCGGGCTTGCATGTGATTCACCCACGATGCACAAGACACCACCATCGGGTTGCTGCATACGGAGCAGAAAATCGATTCCCCATTTGGCCTCATCCAGCAGATCGGGAATCCCGTTTCCGGATTCCGGGATATTATAATTATCTGCCCAGGCATTCGGTTTTTCAAGCCACGCCTTCATCATTTCAACCACATAATTGGCTGTCCAGTTGGTGTACTTATTAAAATCCCCCGCGTCATACCATCCACCACTCAGGTCGCGTTCCGTAGCCGGGTTATTTTTGTCACTGTACAACCGGCAGTTCTTATCCTGCAAAGGACCGATATGGCTTGCCCCGTCAGCCCAGGCGGTTCCGGCGTAACGGGCTTCCTTCGCGCATCCGGCCCGCTGGTAAAAGAACATACGCATGGCCTGTTTGAGTACCTGATTATAAACAATGGGGGATATTTCAAATTCAAATGATCTGACATTATTTTCCACATCAAGAATATAATACCGGCCATTTTCAGAAACCTGAGAAAAATCAAAATGCCAGGCCTTATCGCCGGATGATTCATCGGTTGCTCCACTTTTCCAGGGTACCGGGTTACCGGATAGAGCATGTTCACCCGTTATGGCATTAACCACGACGTAAGTCTGGCCCGGAGTAAATGATTCATTGGCATCAAATCCAACCTGGGGATCTTTGATGACGGCTATTTTCCGGGAATCGGGCAGGTAGCCAAACTGGTCCACAATAATAAACCTGGAAACGTTCTGCGAAATTGATACGGCAGAAAGGAGCAGGAACGACAGTATGAGAAGGGTTTTCAAATTTTGAATTATGAATGATGAATGATGAATGATGAATTGACTCTAAATTTAGAAAAAGTTTAGGAAGGACGTTATTGATCCCTCATTTTTAGCCATTCATTTTCGTCATCCACCATCCACCATCCACTATTCACCATTCACCATTTCCCGAAGGGATGCCTTCGGCACACCATCCACCATTTCCCGAAGGGATGCCTTCGGCACACCATCCACCATTCACCATTCACTAATTCATAATTCATAATTCATAATTCCTAATTCATAATTACTTTTCCTACATTTAAGTTATCAATCCAGATAAAACTTAATTATGAACAGGATTAAACTTTTGTTCCCGGTATTGCTGTTTCCGGTGTTAGCACTGGCTCAGTCCCAGCCCCGGGTAATCAGCCTCTGGGAAAAAGGTGCCCCGGGGTTTGAAGACCGGAAAGACATTCCCGAGCAGGCAAAGGATTATTGGGTGCGGAATATTAATAACCCGTCGGTCACTGTTTTTCTTCCTCCTGAAGGCAAGTCAAACGGATGTGCGGTTGTGGTTGCCCCGGGTGGCGGGTTTCGGGAACTTGTATTTCATGCCGAGGGAGAACAGGTCGCAGAATTCCTTAATCCGCTGGGTGTAACGGTTTTTGTTCTGAAATACCGTCTTCCCGGCGAACAGGGTTCGCCTTATTCGATGGAAAATGTCAGGCAGGACGCATACCGTGCGATCAGAATGGTGAGAAGCCGTGCCGGTGAATTCCACATCGACCCGAACCGCATTGGCATGCTTGGTTTTTCGGCCGGTGGAGAGGTGGTAATGATGGTGGCCTACGATAAGGGGGAAGGGGATCCAAAAGCCGCTGATCCAGTTGACAGGCTGAATGGCCGTCCTGATTTTCAGATGATGGTTTACCCGGGAGGTACTCCGCCGGATAACGTTCCTTCTGATACGCCTCCCGCCTTTCTTATCTGTGCAAACGATGATGAATACGGATGCGACAAGGTGACGCTCGACCTGCTGGAAAAATACAGGAATGCAAAGGTGCCTGTGGAGGCGATCTTTTTTGCCCGCGGTAAGCACGCTTTCAATATGGGAGACAGATCGGCTTATGCAGCCATCCGCAACTGGCCGCAAAGAATGGCTGAATGGATGGGAGACAGCGGATATCTTAAAAATTAAAACAGCGATATAAAATTCCATAATAATGAAAGCTGAAATTAAAACTTTGAGAATAATGCATTTGGCCATACTTTGCGGCCAGGTAATATTTATGGCCATTGCCTTTTTTTTAATTTATTCCGGTAAATTCAGTAAAGCTGAAGGTGGATTTGACCAGGTCCTGAAGATCCTGATTCCGGTATTGGCAATTGGGGGTTTTGCATATAGCCATTTCCTGTTTAGGACAAAGCTGAATAAAGCTAAAAATGCAACCGGTCTGAACGGAAAAATTGCAGAATACAGGGGTGCCCTGATCAGTCGTTATGCCGGACTGGAGGCTCCTGCACTTTTCTCAATTGTAGTCGGTATGGTGACCGGTAACCTCCTATACCTGGGAATTGCCGGGATATTGATTTTATACTTTTTCTCCCTGATCCCCGGACCAACCCGGATTGCTGCTGACCTTGAGCTCAACCCCGATGAAACACTGCAATTAACATCTACCCAAAACAATGATCCCTTATAAAGTCGAAACCAAATGAAAATACTCTCCTTTATCCTGTTTGTGTTGGTCCTGTCCGGGTTCGCAACATCTGCACAAACACATCAGATGCTGCTGAAAGATCACTGGAAGGCAAAAAGATGCCTGGATGTGCAGGCAGACGGCCAAAAATCTCGACCATCTTACCGCCAATGTTCAGCTGTTTGATATCCACGGGAAGATCCTGTGGCAGCAAAAGCAGGATGTCAACCTGGAAGCACATAAAACCCTGCTTTTGAAAAAAGTAATTTTGCCTGAAAAAGATTCTTCGGTATACTTTCTTCGGTTAACCCTCGTAAATAATGACAAGGCAATTGATGAAAACCTATACTGGCTTGCAGGCAACCAGGGATCCTTTGAGCAGCTGAATAACCTTGACAAGGCAAAAATTAAAATGGAGATCCGGAAAACCGCACCCGGCCAGGCAACAATTTCAGTCAGTAACCCAGGTTCCGAAACCGCATTTTTCATCCGGCTTAAAATATTGAAAGAAGACAATGAACTTGCATTGCCGGTATTTCTTTCTGATAATTTTATCACCTTATTTCCGGGTGAAACAAATGAACTAAAAGTGGATTGTTCAGGACATCTGAAGGAAGGGCAGCATACATTAAGACTCATGGCAGAAGGGTGGAATGTTCCATTATACGAAGCTGAATTATAGTATGTCTCAGGGTAAATCTGATTCAGGAATTTAGGTTATATGTCACAAAAGGGGATGGAGTTTCGTATAGGAATTCTACCAACATACCTCGCATGAAAAATTCATTAGTTTTAATTTTCCTTTTGCTTGCAGGATGTGCTTCAAGCTACAAATCAATTAATCCTCAAAATTTCACTTACAATAACCCTGTAGTAAATAGTTGTCTGAAATATGATTACCAATACGATGTTTTGACAATCAGCAAAAACAACAAGCTTGCAAAAAAAGAGGCAAAATACAACCTCCGGGTGATTTCGGTGGAGCTGACAAATCTAACAAATCATGATATTGATTTTTCCAAAGATATTACTGTCATTATGGGTCAGTCCGCTATACTTCCTGTAGTTCCTGAACTTGTTAAGGCCAGAATTCACCAGGTTGTGCCTATGTATTTGTTCTATTGCCTGGGTATCATCACCTATACAAAATATGATGAAAATTCTTCTAAAACAACGGTCATACCGATTGGAATTCCAATTGCACTTGGAAATATGATTGTAGCGAACACTGCCAATGAAAAGTTTCTAAAGGAACTAAAATCATACAATTTATCAGATAAGGTCATCAAAAGTGGAGAAACAGTCTATGGAATCCTTGCATTTAATGCAACGGGCAACACGCCTTTGTTTTTCCAGTTAAAGGAAGAGGGTTGCGGAGAAATTATTAACCTTCTTCAGCCCGAACCTGACAGGCATGATATAAAAAGCAGAATTTATTTCGAAAAATCGGATTCAACCTATGAGAATTATATCCTTCGGATGAAAGATATGTTAAAACAGGACAAAGGGATCATTTCGGTTGAATTTATCGAAAAAAGGAATAAAAAAGGAACAATCCTGTACAGGGGATTTAAGGCCAGGCATAAATACGGAGTAAATCAAGAATATGCATACAGAATTGGTACCTGGGAATATTACCGCGAAGACGGAAAACTAGATAATACCATTCAGTATGATATGCGGGAACGACCTGTTCAATAAGATTAATATTTATTATGTTAATTTTACCCTTGGTCGGGAATAACATTTACCGCATAAAATACAATATTGCTTTTATGAATACGCAGCTTAAATACGGCAGGGTGGAAATCTCTTTCGACCTGCCCTCTTCAGCCATCATGCCCGAATATAGTGAGCCGGAATTTGAGATAGACAAGAAAACCTTTATGGAAGACCTTGGAGGGTTTTTGCCGGCCGATAAGGAAAAATACCGGAAAATAGCCATTGTAGTTTCTGATAAAACCCGCTTATGCGGATATCCGGAATATTTGCCATGGATAACTGAGCTCCTGCTTCAAAAAGGGGCTGAAAAAAACAACATTTCCTTCTACATCGCTTACGGCACCCATCCTCCGCAAAGCGAGGAGGAAAGCATCTGCAGTTACGGGGATGTTTACAGGGAATATACATTTGTTCAGCATAATTGCCGCGATGAATCGGTGTTTGAAATACCCGGTATCACCAAACGAGGCACCCCGGTAACAATCCGGAAGGACATTCTGCAAAGTTCCCTGATCATCACCTTTGGCGCTATCTCACATCATTATTTTGCAGGATACGGCGGGGGACGGAAAATGCTGTTTCCCGGACTTGCATCCCGCGAAGCAGTTTATCATAATCACAGCCTGTTTCTGGACAAAAAGACCCGGCGGTTGTCCGCAGGTTGCCAGCCGGGGAACCTGGCCGGCAATCCCCTGGCAGAGGACCTTGAAGAAATAGATACCTATATGCCCCCCAAAATATCCATTCATGGCATTCTGAATTCATCCGGTAAAGTCTGCCGCCTGATGGTTGGCGATACCTATGCCGATTTTATGGATGCCTGCCGGGTGCATGACAGTTTTTACAGGTATACCCCGCAGCATCAGTTTGATCTGGTCATCGCTTCCAGCGGCGGCTATCCCAAGGATATCAATTTTATCCAGGCACATAAATCGGTGCATCATGCGGCCGCTTTTGTAAAGGATGGGGGAACGCTTGTGATGTTGTCAGAATGCATCGATAAAATCGGATCGGATTACTTTATGCAATATTTGAGGGCAGGAAGCTTTGAAGCTGCCTTTGCCATGCTCGAAAAAAAATATGAGGGAAACGGCGGAACAGCCTTGTCGATGATGGGTAAAACCAAACGCATCCGCATTTTCATGTTGACTTCACTCACAGAGGAAGACTGTGAAACACTGGGAGTTACCCGGATTTCCGCGGACGAAATCAGGCAGATCATGGCAGCTGAAAAAGGAAGTATTGCCGTGATCCGGAATGCCAGTATACTTGTTAAATAATAGGTTAAAACCAGTTTTCAATGAAACCAATTTTGCCTGAAATCATGCTCGCTGTGCTTCTTCGCGAAGACGACGGACGCCTGTCGGCCCGTCATGTTCCGCTTCCAAAGCCCAAGGCAGGCGAGGTATTGATAAAAATGGCATCTGCGCCGATCAATCCTTCTGACCTGGCCCGCATAAAAAGTGTAACCGATCATTCCGAGAGGCTTACATTTATTCCCGGTATTGAAGGAAGCGGAAGGGTAGTAGCGCATGGTAACGGATTATTGCCAAATTTATGGCAGGGCAAAAGGGTGGCCTGTACCTCGTTTTCAAATCAAAGCGGCACCTGGGCAGAATACATGGTAACCCCTGCATCAAGATGCGTGCCGCTTCCTGAAGATGTTTCGGATGAACAGGGATCAATGCTGCTCGTGAATCCGCTGACGGCTGTCGCCTTTTTCGATATGGCCAGGCGCGGAGGTCACAAGGCGATCATCAACACAGCTGCGGCCAGTTCCCTGGGACGCATGGTAGAGCTTCTGGGCAAAAAAAGCCGCATACCGGTAATACATGTCGTTCGAAACCTGAAACAGAAAACCACTCTGATAAACCTGGGTGCTCAGCATGTTCTGAACAGTGCTGAGAAAAGCTTTTCAAAAGACCTGAATTCCCTGGCCGGTTCCCTGAATGCCACACTGGTCTTTGATGCGGTAGGTGGTAAGCTTACCCGGCAGCTTATGCTTGCTGTACCTCCGGCCAGTTCAATTGTGATATACGGGAATCTTTCCGGGGAGCAACCTGAGATCGATCACAGGTCACTTGTTACGGACGGCAAAACGGTTACCGGGTTTTTTCTTGGCAACAGTCTGAAAAAAACGGGTCCTGTTGCCACTATCCGGAATATCCTGCGTGTGAGAAACATGCTAAAAAATGAATTAACAATCCCTGTTCAGGGAAGGTTTTCCGCTGGAGGAGGCACAGGATGCACTGGATATTTACCTTGCAGGCATGTCTGCAGGCAAGGTGTTGCTGATTCCAAAATAATCGGATCCAGGCGAACTAATTCCCTGAAACCTTGTTTAGGCAAGACACTAACCTTAAAGCAGTGTATGATGAAAAAGAGAATACTGGGAATAACGGATTTTCCGGTAGGGGTGGATATAGCGCTTCTATTGGTAAGGATGGTCGTTGGAATTGCATTTATGCTTCACGGCTATGGAAAAATTCAGCATCCGATGACCTGGATGGGACCCCAGTCAACCTATCCGGGTATTTTTCAGGCTCTTTCCGCTATTTCGGAATTTATCGGCGGTGCCGCCCTGACGTTGGGATTTCTTACGCGCATCGCGGCTTTTGGAATAATCTGCACTATGTCAGTTGCTGTTCACCTGCATTTGTTTACAATGGGGGATCCATTTGTAAATTCAACCGGCGGAGGCTCCTATGAACTGGCCCTGGTATACCTTGTTATAGGTGTTTTGTTTCTGTTTGCAGGGCCGGGAAGATTTTCTCTTGATAAACTTATTTTTTGGAAAAAATAATGTGGCAATACGATTCACCCGGGAAAAAAGAAACTTTCAGCATTGAAAACATGACTTCTGAGGCCTGGCCCGAAGTAGTGAAAATATACATGGCAGGCATCGCTACCAAAAATGCAACATTTGAACAACAGGTACCCGACTGGCAGACATGGAGCAGCAGTCACCGGTCCGACTGCAGGCTGATTGCCCGCCTGGGCAGCCAGATCGTCGGCTGGGCAGCCCTTTCGAATGTTTCAAACCGATGTATATACTCGGGTGTTGCCGAAGTAAGCATTTATGTTGATCCTGAATTCCAGGGACGGGGAATCGGTGACAGGCTAATGAAAGCTTTAATTGCAGAATCTGAATCCAATGGGCTCTGGACCTTGCAGGCAGGCATTTTTCCTGAAAATAAGAAAAGCATCCAGCTGCATTTACGAAACGGATTCAGGATTATCGGAACCCGCGAGCGAATAGGGAAAATGGATGGCGTTTGGCGTGACACTGTTTTACTGGAAAGACGGAGTAACCATGTTGGAATGTGGAATAATGAACAGTGAAAAGTGAATAATGAACAATGAATAATTGCACGGAGGGGGATGAAAAAAACATATATTACCTTGTTAAGGGGAATCAATGTAAGCGGTCATAAGACCATTCTGATGGACGACCTGAAAGCCCTGTTTGAAGGGATGGATTTCGAAGAGGTAAAAACGTATATCCAGAGTGGCAATGTTGTTTTCAAAACCGGTGAATCCCTCATGGACGCAGAACTGGCGCAACGCATTCAACAATCAATTACAGGAAAGTACAATTTTTATGTCCCCGTCATTGTCCGTTCCCGCGAGGAAATGGAGAAAATCCTTTCAGATAATCCGTTTTTAAAAGACAAGGATATTAACCCCGACTGGCTGCATGTTACCTTTCTCTCTGACAATCCACGGCAATCAGACAGGGAGGCCATTTCGAAATATGACTTTTCACCCGACAGGTTCTACCTTGTGCGAAACGAGGCTTATTTATATTGTCCGCAGGGTTATGGAAACACCAAAATATCAAATTTATTTTTTGAAAACCGGCTAAAAGTGAATGCAACCACACGAAATTGGAAAACTGTAATTAAATTAGTCGATTTAGCATCAAAATGAAGCTATCTCACTTTTCAACCATGAAGCACTTTTTCATTGTCCTGATTTTTATATCCTTCCCCGGCATTTTTCAAAACAGTAATTTACTGGCCCAGGGAAGGGAAGTAAGCCGGTTTAATTCCGGCTGGAAGTTTATGCTGGATGATAATCCTCAATTCAGTGACATGAATTATGAGGATTCCGGTTGGCGCAGCCTGAGTCTGCCCCATGACTGGAGCATTGAAGGCAAATATGACAAAAAGAATCCCAGCGGACCCCAGGGGGGATATCTTCCCTGCGGTACAGGCTGGTACAGGAAGACGTTTTTCCTGGATCAGGATAAAAAGGACAAGCGCATCTTCATCCGGTTCGACGGCGTTTATATGAACAGCAGTGTATGGATCAATAACCGGATGGTGGGAACCTATCCAAACGGTTATAATTCTTTTGAATATGATATTACCCCTTTTGTGCGGTTTGGACCGGGTGAAAAGAATGTTCTTGCCGTAAGGGTTGATAATTCCCTTCAACCCGCATCAAGGTGGTATTCGGGCTCCGGGATTTACAGAAATGTATGGCTGATCAGTACCGGTCAGCTTCATTTTAAGCAGAACGGAATTTTTGTGACGACTCCGGTTGCCAGGGTTAGCGAGGCAACTGTGCAAATAGATTACCATATCATCAATAATGCCTGGCCTGAAACGGTATTCTCATGGACTGACAATACCTCTCTTTTCATCTGGGTTGACAAAAAAGACGATACCAAAAAAATTCCCAACAACAGGATCCGGAAACGCTGTTCCCTTATCTCTGTGTTGATTGATCCTTCCGGAAAGGAAGTAATGCGAAAGGAAACCGAACATGAAATTGGTGATTTTACCGATCCGGATTTTCAGCATACCCTCACCATCAGCAATCCACAACTATGGTCAGCCGGTTCACCACGGATGTACTCACTTGTAAGCACAATTACCTGTGAGGGGAAAATACTGGACCAGGTAAAAACACCTGTTGGGATAAGAAATATTCAGTTTACAGCTGATAAAGGAATGCTGGTGAATGGTGTTCAGGAAAAATTAAAGGGAATATGCGTACACCAGAGCATGGGTTGCCTCGGAGCGGCCTATCCATCCAGGATATGGTATGAGCGGCTGAAGAAACTGAAGGACATGGGATGCAATGCTATCCGGGTGGGCACCTATCCGTTTTCACCGGAGTTTTATACAATATGTGATACCCTGGGCCTGTATGTGATGAATGAAATTTTTGATGAATGGAACCGGGGGCAGGAATGGGGATACAGTGAGTCATCTTACGGGAAGTTACCCTATACCTATCATTTGTATTTCGATCAGTGGTATGATACCGATTTGCGGAATATGGTCCGCCGAGACCGCAACCATCCCTGTGTAGCTTTGTATTGTATTGGAAATGAAATTCCCAATCAGCGTATTCATGGAATTGAGATCGCAAAAAAACTGAAAGCCATTTGCTATGAGGAAGATCCCACAAGGCCAGTTACGGCAGCCTGTGATTTCTTTGTTGGAGCAAACACCTATGGTTTCATGGATGTGCCGGATATTGCCGGATATAATTACATCGACAGGATCCATCCGCAAAAAATGTATGAAGCAGAAAAGGAAAAGTATCCCAAACCGCCTGTTCCTCGGGACCGAAACCTACCATAAGGCGCCGAACTGGCTGGCTGTAAGGGATCATGATTATGTGATCGGGGAATTTGTATGGGTCGGATATGATTACCTGGGCGAGATCGCCTTTCCCGATCTGAGGGGATGGGATTTCGGAATGATGGATATTGCAGGATTTCCAAAACCGGAATATTACCTGCGCAAAAGTTACTGGTCGTCTCAGCCGGTCACTTTTATAGCCGTTGAGCGCAGTAAAAGCCGTAAACTTGACTGGTCACCCCGGGATGTGATCGACCAGTGGAACTGGGATCAAAAGGGTGATTCCATGGTTCGGGTGTATGTTTATTCAAATTGTGAGGAAGCTGATTTATTACTGAATAATAAAAGCCTGGGCCGGAAAAAAGTGGACAAGGATTCCTGCTTTGCCATTTGGGATGTTCCTTATAAGGCCGGTGAATTGAAATCAAACGGATACAACGCGAAAAAAAAGGCTGTAACCGAAATTCTGAAAACTGCCGGTAGTCCGGCACGGATTTTTGCCCGATGCAACAGGACTGATATCACATCAGACAGTGAGGATGCGGTGATTGTAGAATTTGAAATATGTGACAAAAACGGGGTGAGGGTTCCGGTGGCTGACAATGAAATATCATTGCAGGTTGAAGGTCCTGGTATTCTGCTTGGATCCGATAATGGCAACCAATACGATCCGAAAGGAATAAAGTATGCCTCAAAAAATAGTTGCAGGGCATATGAAGGGAGAATGATAGCTATAATTAAGGCAACAGAACCCCGGGGTATTATCAAACTAAAAGCCAGCGCAACTGGTTTAACTTCGGGTGAAATTTCATTTTCGATAAACAATTAGCAATCCGAAATTGTCAAATACCTAAAGCAAAACGATATGCAACACTATTTTCTGAAACTGAATCCTCCAAGGAAGTCATTTATGCAGGATATGACTGAGGATGAAAGAAGGATCATGAAGCAACACGTGGCATACTGGGCCCCCTATGTGGAAGACGGAACGGTAATTGTCCTGGGTCCGGTGATGGATCCTGTGAGTGGCTATGGTATTGCCATTTTAAGAGTGGAAAGCGAGGATCGCTTATTGGAACTCATTAAAAATGACCCGGCTAACGGGTTAAACCAGTACGAGTGGCATCCTATGAGGGCTGTAACAAAGCAAAGATAGTTTCATGAGTATAACTTACAGGAGATTGGAAAAGGGAGATAATCCTGTCATTGCGGCGCTGATCCGGACTATACTTGAGGAATTTCATATTGACAGGCCGGGAACGGCATATACGGATCCCACAACCGATGATTTGTTTTCCCTGTTTTCTGAACCTCGTTCAGTTTATTATGTTGCCCAAAAGGATGGGAGTATTGTGGGAGGTTGTGGCATATTTCCGACAGAGGGATTACCAGGAGATTGCACGGAGCTTGTAAAATATTATGTATTACCTGAAGAAAGAGGCCAGGGCATAGGTAAAAAATTAATGGAACTATGTATTGAAAGTGCCAGGCAATTTGGATATACCCGCCTTTACCTTGAAACAGTACCTGAACTTGGGGATGCGATCCGGATATATGAAAAGGCAGGCTTTGAACATATCTCAAACGCCATGGGCAATTCGGGGCATTTTTTCTGTAATGTATGGATGCTTAAAAATCTGGAAAATAAGTAATTTTAACTATGGAAACGAGAAAACTGGGCAGATCAGATGTTAAAGCCACCGTTATCACATTTGGAGCCTGGGCTATTGGGGGCTGGATGTGGGGCGGGGCTGACAGAAAAGAGGCTGTTGAAGCCATTAAGGCTTCGATGGATCATGGTGTTACCTCCATTGATACGGCTCCGGCGTATGGACAGGGACTGAGCGAGGAATTATGCGGGGAGGCTATACGCGGAACAGACCGTACAAAAATTCAGCTGCTTACAAAATACGGTCTTCGCTGGGATACCACCATGGGAGAATTCTTTTTTAAAAGCAGGGATAACCAGGGAAAGGTATTGATGATCCATAAGCTGGCTTCAAAGGAAAGCATAATGAAAGAATGTGAGACAGAGTCTGAAGCGCCTGGGAACGGATTATATCGATCTGTACCAGATACACTGGCCGGATGGAACAACACCCGTATCGGAGACAATGGAAGCCATGCAGCGGTTGATGGAACAGGGAAAAATCAAGGCAGCCGGTGTCTGCAATTATTCGCTGGAACTTATGAAAGAGGCTGAAAAGACCATACCGATTGTCTCAAACCAGGTACCTTATAGCATGGTAAACAGGGATATAGAAAAAGAGGTGGTGCCTTATGCCCGCAAAAACAACATTGCCATCATCGCCTACAGCCCGCTTCAGCGGGGCTTGCTTACCGGAAAGATCAAGCCGGGTCATCAGTTTAATGAGGGAGATACCAGGGAAGGGAACCTGTATTATTCCGATGAAAATATCAGCAGGGTAAACGACTTTCTCGGCAAATTGATGCCACTCGCCAAAGAAAAGAAAGCCACGATTGGCCAGCTGGTGATCAGATGGACTATTGAACAGCCAGGAATTACGATAGCGCTTGTTGGTGCCCGCAATGCGGCCCAGGCTATCGAAAATGCCAAAGCGGGCGACATTCAGCTTTCTTCAGAGGAGTTGGCTTTTATCTCAGAGGAACTGGCACAACTGAAACTGAAAAAATAACACACAGCCAATCCGTTCCTAAAACCGGACCTTCGGCGGGCGATTGGATTTCCGTTTCTCGCCATATTTCGGGTTTCTCTTTTTCGCCGGTGTCGTTTTTTGCTGCCTCTTTTTCCTGTCGTTTTTTTCGTCTTCGATACCTTTGGTTTCAGATAGTCGATATCAAACAGTCGGGTAGGTCTTTCCTCCTCAAGGTAAACATCCGATATCTGAACATCCTCAGGCAGGGGAAGTATGTCAATGGACCGGTGCATAAGCGTTTCAATGGCATTGAAATATTCCTTTTCAACATCGCTTACAAATGAAATGGCTATTCCATCTTTATCCGCACGGCCTGTTCGTCCTATCCGGTGAATATAATCAGCCGGCAGGTCGGGTATATCGAAATTGATGACATGTGTGACGTCGGTAATATCCAGTCCACGGGCAATAATATCCGTTGCAATCAGCATCCGGGTTTCGCCGGCTGTAAATTGTTGTAATGTCCTTATCCTGAAGTTCTGGGATTTATTGGAATGGATCACGCCGGCTTTTTCGGGAAAACGACTGTCAATTTGTTCAAATAAGCGATCGGCCATTTTTTTTGTTGCAACAAAAACCAAAACCTTGCTCAGTTCCGGGTCATTTTTCAGCAGACTTTCAAGAAGGTTGACTTTCGTATGGAAATTGGGCACCCGATAAGCCTGCTGTACTATTTTTTCAATGGGAGTTCCATGTACGGCAATTTGGATTATCAGCGGATTCTGAAAATAATCTGCTATAATTGCCTGTACCTCAGTAGTCAATGTTGCAGAGAACATCAGGTTCTGCCTCCGTTCCGGCAACCTTTCAAGGATATTCATGATCTGCACCCGGAATCCAAGGTTCAGCATCTCGTCCACTTCATCGATCACTACCTTTTGAATGTTTTTAAAGCGCATGATCCCGGTTAAGTTCAGATCGAGCAACCGGCCGGGGGTAGCCACAATTATATCGAGGCCATCATAAATCAGTTTTTTCTGAGTATTGATATTGGTGCCACCATATACTGCTCCCACCCGGATACTTGCATGGGCAGCGAGTTTGGATATTTCTCCTGCAACCTGAAGAACCAGTTCACGGGTAGGGACAAGGATCAGCACACGCGGATCACGCTGATCGGACCAGGTCATTTGCCGAAGAATGGGAAGCAAATAGGCCAGCGTTTTCCCGGTGCCGGTCTGCGCAATGCCAACAAGGTCACATCCCGACATGATTTTGGGAAAGGCCTTTTCCTGTATAGGAGTTGGATATTCGAATTCGAGGTCGGCCAACGCCTTCAGCAAAGGCTTGTTTAGATTGAGATCGTTAAAAGTCACTGTGTGGTTTTAATTCGGTACGAAGGTAATGTGAATATCCCGGATGCACAATTAACTTTGTAGCTTTGTATTATCCACTTCTTTTCTATGACCGGACAAATCAGCAACGATCCCCTGCATGGCAAGACCCTTGAATCCATTTTAACCTACCTGGTGGAATATTACGGATGGGAACAAATGGGGGTGAATGTCCGCATAAATTGCTTTACAAGTAACCCAAGTATACAGTCCAGCCTTAAATTTCTCCGAAAAACTCCCTGGGCGAGAAAAAAGGTGGAAGATTTGTATATTCGGGTGATCGAAAAAAACAGGGACAGGGTATGAGGTTTGAACAATACAACTTTCTTCCGGCCTTAAAACGGAATCTGGAAATGTCGGGATTTAAAAAACCGACGGATATTCAATATAAATCCATACCACCCATTATGAAGGGGGAGGATGTACTGGCCATAGCCCAGACCGGCACCGGGAAAACAGCTGCCTATGCCATACCGGTTGTACAGCTGCTGGCGAGCCGTTACAAATATCTTGATGAATATACTGTGCGTTGTGTGGTGATGGTTCCGACCCATGAATTGTCGATTCAGGTAGCCGGGGTTTTTGAGAAGCTGATGAAGGGTTTGGCATTGCAGGTGCTGAGCTTGATCGGGGGGGTGGATCAGGCTCCCCAGATCGACATTCTCAGAAAGGGTGTAGATGTGCTGGTTGCCACGCCTGGCCGAATGTTCGACCTGGCCAGCCAGGGATTTCTGAATTTTTCCCAGGTGGAGATCCTGATCCTGGATGAGGCCGATCATATGCTTGAACTGGGCTTTATTGCCGATATGCAGCAACTGATCCGGCGGATCCCCAAACGCAGGCAGACGCTGTTCTTCTCAGCCACCATCAATGAGCATATAAAAGATCTGGCTTATGGCCTGGTTGATCATGCGGTGCGTATCCATATATCTCCAAAAGATCCGGTCTCGAAAAATATCGACCATTCCGTCGCTTATGTGGAAATGGATGATAAACGGTTTTTCCTTGAACAGATCATCCGGGAACATCCTGAAAGCAAGATGCTGGTTTTTGTTCGCACAAGAGTGCGGGCTGAGCGGGTGGCCAAAGCACTGGAAAGGGTGGGATTTACCTGCCAGACAATTCATGGGGAGAAAGACCAGGATGACCGTTCAAAGGTAATGGAGAACTTTAAAAACGGGACAAATAAGATTCTGATTGCCACCGACGTAAGTTCCAGGGGAATTGACATTCCGAATGTAGAATATGTTGTAAATTACGATCTGCCTGAAGTGGCAGAAAATTATGTTCACAGGGTAGGGCGCACAGGCAGGGCAGATAAACGGGGAATCGCCATGTCTTTTTGCAGTAAAAGTGAGAAAGAAATTCTGACTGATATTGAGCAGTTCCTGAGCAAGCCTATTACAGTCATGTCAATCAGCAAGGAAGAATATGAGGCGACGGTTGATCTTTCTGCTGAAAGTGAGCACGACTGGAAGAAGTTGATAGAGGAAAACGAGGCTTATAGGCCAAAATCGAAGAGGAAGAAGAAGTAATCGGGGATTCGGAAAGGTGACTGGTGAAGGTGACTGGTGAATGGTGAATGGTGATGGTGACTGGTGACGGTGAATGGTGAATGGTGAATGGTGAATGGTGGAATGGTGATGGTGAATGGTGAATGGTGAATGGTGAATGGTGATTGGTGAATGGTCACTGGTATTCCGTCCGGTGATGATTTTCGCCTCGGAGAGGCGTGATCTCAATAACCGTGGGTGATAACCCACGGTAAATCGTAAATCCTCAATCCCTATACAAATGAATACCTCAATTAACACGTCGTTACCGGATTATAATCCGGCCCTCATTGCCCCCTGCGGCATGAATTGCGGAACATGCCTTGGCTATCTGCGCGAAAAGAACAGATGCGTGGGATGCCGATTGAAAAGTACATCGAAATTGCCGAGCCGGGTAAATTGCGTCATCCTGAACTGCAGTCACCTGGCGGAAACAGAATCCAAATTCTGTTACGAATGCGTGAAATATCCCTGCAAACGGATGCTTCAACTCGATAAGCGATACAGGACCAAATACAATACCAGCCTGATGGGGAACCTGGAGCGCATTAAAGATTTTGGACTGGAAGCCTTTGCAAAAAGCGAACATGAAAAGTGGCTATGCCCGCAATGCGGGGGGACCATCTGTATTCACACGGGATACTGCATGAATTGCCCAAACGGCAAAAAGCAACCATAAAGTATAAAAAGTCATCCATCCCGGGTCACCCGGGATCGGGGAATTTGTCTTATTTTTATATAACCTATAAAAGACATTATGAAACAGCAAAAAACCGATCGCCGGATATTCATCCGCAATACGGCCGTGACTGCTGCTGCAGTCACACTGTCGGGTAAAGCCGCGCTTGGAAACATTCTTCAAGCACCGGCCAAGAACCTGTTGCCCCGCTGGAAGGGATTTAACCTGCTTGATTATTTTTCTCCTTCACCCGGCCGTAACCAGGATGCCAGCAGGACTACAGAGGACGATCTTCAGCTGGATGACCGACTGGGGTTTTGATTTTGTAAGGATCCCGATGGCCTACCCGCGTTATCTCAACTTTGACCGGTCAAAGCAGATCACAAAAGATGAGTTTTATAAGATTGATGAAAAGGTTGTGGAGGAGATTGAACAACTGGTATTATATGGCCCACAAGCATAACCTGCATGTAAGCCTAAACCTGCACCGGGCGCCCGGGTATTGCATCAATGCAGGATTTTATGAACCATTCAATCTTGGAAGGATAAGGAAGCCCAGGATGCCTTTAATTTTCACTGGGGAATGTGGGCAAAGCGATTTAAGAACATTTCACGTGAAAAGATCAGTTTTGACCTGCTCAATGAACCGGCCTTCAGGGAAGATATGAATGACCAGTTTTCAAAGAGCAGCGCACTGCCGGGCGAATCTATACAGTAAAGTGGCAGAAGGAGCAGTAAAGGCCATCAGGGCTGAAAATGCCAGCCACCTGATTATTGCCGACGGAAACAATGTGGGGAACGATGTGACACCCGAATTGTTTGAACTGAAGGTCGGTCAGAGCTGCCGGGGATACTTTCCGCATTACATTTCGCACTACCAGGCACCATGGGTGTGGAAGGATCCCTCACAGGCTCCACACCGGTTTGGCCGGGAACAATTGATGGAAAAACCTATGGAAGGGAACGCCTTGAAGAGTTCTACAAACCCTGGATAGAGTCGGTAAACAAGGGCGTTGGAGTTCATTGCGGAGAATGCGGATGCTGGAACAATACCCCTCATGAGGTTTTTCTGGCCTGGTTTGGAGATGTAACTGACATTCTTACACAAAACGAGATTGGCTATGCACTGTGGAATTTCAGGGGGGATTTTGGAATCCTGATTCAGGCCGGGAAGATGTGCAGTATACAGACTGGTACGGACATAAACTCGACAGCAAGCTGCTGGAGCTTATAAAAAAGCACTGAACCCGGGGATATTTAAAAAAGAAATAAACTGCTTCACCAATCCTTACTATATATGAAAAGATCTTCTCAAAGCTTTGCTGTTGCCTGTTTTTCAATGTTGTTTCTGTCCATGGCAGGCTGCCGGAATCAACCTCAGATAAACAGAGAAGAGGTACTACCTTTCGATCCGAAATTTACGCTGGTTCCGTCAACGAAATTTTTTTTCAATTCCTTTGTGGATTGCAATATGGCCGAGGCCTGGGTGGGGGATACCTTTCGGATCTTTCCGGGTAAATACGGTGAGGATCCCCTGTGGGGGAATGCCCGTGATCTGAAATTCGCTGACGGGCGAAACGCGGACGAAGCGTTCAGTAGTCGGGCAGAAGCCTTCACAGAACCAGTTATGCCTCCAAATGCCAGGACCGGCCAGCCCGGCCTGCATGGTGCAGTATGGTTTGAAACAGTATACCAGGATGAGAAAGACAAGAGCGGAAGAACATTGTATGCAGTTTATCATAATGAAAATTATCCTTCCACCTTGCCCTGGGATGAAAAGAGCGGCAAGGGCTATAAAAATGAAAAATGGCCCCAGGGTTTAAAAGGTCCTTCATCCCCGGCCGCTGTGTGCCGGATTGGCATTATGAAGTCGACCGATGGGGGAAGACATTGGGAAAACAAAGGGCTTTTTCTTGAAGATGAGCAGCCGAGGCTTATTCTCAAACCCTACAATACCTCCTGCACATTTGCCGGGGGAGTGGGCGATCCTTCCGCCGTGGCCAGCGGAGAATTCCTTTACCTGTTTTATGGCGAATATGGTTATCCGGGAATATATGATGAGCAGTCCTGGAATCCGGATACGGAATGGAGCGGCCAATGCATCAGTGTTGCACGCATCCGGGTAAGCGACCTGGAAAATCCCGAAGGCAAGGCAGCACGATGGGATGGAAAAGGATTCAATGCCGGCTTTACCGGGATAGGATCACCCATCGCTTCGCTGCAGATTCCACGCAATGAGGGTGGAGGACCTGCCTCCGGTCCGGAAGGCGGTTTTCACTGGGGTCCGTCAGTCAGCTGGAATACATACCTTGATTGCTGGGTGATGCTGATGGGAAAGGTCACCGGACCCTCCTGGGCCGGAAGCAGCATTTATATTTCATTTAACAAAAACAAGGACCTGGGAACAGGGGATAATTCGCAACAATGGACAAAGCCAAAGCTGTTGCTGGACAAACCGGGATATTTTCTCTGGTATCCTTCCCTGCAGCCTTTGAATACGCCCGATGAGGTGAGCCGCAAGAGTACTTGTTTAAAGCTGGGTAAACAAGCCCGCCTGTTTGTAAAAAATATCCGGCCCGAAAAAAGTGAGTACATGTCTGAATATGTCATTGTATTTGAGAAGTAGAATCTATATCCGGGAGGAAGCCATCGGAAAGAAAATGTTTAATAAATAGCCTGCTTAAATTGAACAAAATAAAATTCACCCTGTTATTAAGGAGTTAATTTTAAGATGATATGTTTATTGATCCGGAAACCAAACCTTCTGTGCCGGTTCTGCAAATTGATGGCAGGAGACTTTATTATTCCTTTTTAGCGGGAACAAGAAAGATTCTTGATAACCAGGCTGAACTGAACCGAATCAATGTTTTCCCGGTTAATGACGGTGATACAGGTTCAAACATGGCAGCTACAGTTCGTTCAGTTTTCGATACGGTACATCCCCACAGGTCATATAAGATCACGATTGACCGGATAGCGGAAACCGCCATGACAAATGCCCGTGGAAATTCAGGGATCATTTTCGCCCAGTTGTTGTACGGGATCAGCAATGAAACCGGGCAATATAAAACGGTTAACTTCAGCCAGTTTGCCGGAAGCATTAAAAATTCAGTGCGGTATGTGTATGAGGCAGTGGCTGTGCCGGTGGAAGGAACTATGCTCACTGTCATCAGTGACTGGGCAGATTACATCTATAGCCGGCGCAATGAATACAGCGACTTTGTGGAGGCACTGGCAAGTTCTGTTGAAGTGCTTGAGAAATCACTGGAAGAAACCAGGCACAAGCTTGCGGTTCTTGCCAGGGCAAAGGTGGTGGATGCCGGCGCAAGAGGTTTTGTGTTTTTCATCCGGGGCGTGGTAGATTTCCTGCGAAGCAGGAATATCCGTTTTATAATGGATTCAAAGACTGAAATTCAGCAGGTTCATGATGATGACAGTCATATTCCGGAACAGGTTAATCTGCGGTATTGCACTGAAGCCATTCTCCGCCAGGTAACTGCAAATCATCATACACTTCTGCAATTATTGAACCGGCATGGAGACTCGGCTGTTATTGCCGGATCGGATGCAGTAAAACATCTTCACCTTCATACCAATGATCCGGCTGCCTTTTTTTATGAGTTGAAAGATCATGGCAATATCACCTTCCAGAAAGCCGATGATATGGTCCGTCAAAGTGAGACAGTTTACCGGCGGAAATGGAAAATTGCCCTGGTAACTGATTCTACCTGTGACCTTCCCCGTGAAATGATCGATCATTATCAGATACATATGGTTCCGATCAACATTAGTTTTGGGGAAAATCATTATCTGGATAAAATCACCATTCAGCCTGAACAGTTTTATTCCTTGCTGGATGAGAGCGCGGATTTTCCAAAAACTGCCCAGATCAACGAACAGACTTTTGTCAATCTGTATTCCCATCTTGCAACACATTACGACTCAATAATTGCAGTTCATCTGACCAGCCGGTTCAGCGGAACGTATTTCAACAGCATGAAGGCCGGTGAGTCAATTAGTCGCGAATTTGGAAAGCCTGTTACGGTTATTGATTCAAAAAGCCTGTCAGGTGCACTCGGACTGGTTGTATTGAGGATAGCCAAAGCCATTGATGAAGGCCTGACCCATGAACAGATCGTTGACCTTACAGGAAAGTGGATTAGCAATACCCGCATATTTGTAAGTGTAAAGACAATCAAGTACATGGTAAGGGGTGGCCGGGTATCGCCTCTGCGGGGACTCATTGCACGGATTTTAAATATAAATCCGATTATTTCAATGGATACCGACGGCAAATCGATAGTTTTTGGCAAGACTTACAGCCAACAGGCAAATATGGAAAAGGTGATGGATCATGTTCGTGAACTTTTGCAGAAACGCCGGATATGGAATTATATCGTTTTGCATGCCGCCAATCCGGAGGCAGCTGCGTGGTACGTAAACAGAATGAAAATGTATTCAGGCCTTGATCCTGTGGCCAGTGTGAATATTTCTCCCGTTATTGGTGCGAATACAGGAATTGGTGCGGCATCTGTGGCTCTAATGTATGATTAAACAAATTATATGACGTATATTCAAATCTATCTTTTATCCTTGATCCTGATCCAGGCGATGATGGCCCTGCTTTGGGTAGTCAGTATCCGTTTAAAGAATGTGAGCATTGTGGACCCATTCTGGGGCCTGGGTTTTGTTGTCGTCGCTATTCTTTATTTTATGAAAGGGGATGGTTTTGAAGCCCGTAAAATATTGGTTCTGATCATGGTAGCTATTTGGGGACTCAGGCTTTCGATCTACCTTTTCTGGCGCAATGCAGGCAAGGGGGAGGACTTTCGTTACAGACAATTTAGAAAAGACTTTGGAGAGAAAAGATACTGGTGGATCAGTTATTTTCAGGTCTTTTTTTTACAGGGTGTTTTAATGTGGCTTATTTCAGCTCCCTTGCTTGCTGCCCAGTTTTATGGCAGGGAAGTTAACCTGGGATGGCTTGATGTCACGGGAATTCTTTTGTGGGTGGTTGGATTGACTTTTGAGGCAGGCGGGGATTTTCAATTGGCCCTGTTTAGATCAAATCCTGAAAACAAAGGCAAGGTTTTGAATTCCGGCTTCTGGCATTATACCCGCCATCCGAATTACTTCGGAGATGCGGCTGTCTGGTGGGGTTATGCCTGCCTGTGCATGGGGGCCGGAAGCTTTATTCCGGTCCTCGGATCTGTATTAATGACGGCATTGATCATAAAGGTTTCAGGAGTTGCCCTGCTGGAGAAGACTCTGAAGAATACGAAGCCTCAGTATGCCGATTATGTAAGGAGAACAAGTGCGTTTATACCCTGGTTTCCCAAAAAAAAGTAACACTCTTAAATATCTAGTTATATGAGCCTATCCAAGAACATTTGGTTATTCCTGTTTATCGCCTGGGGAATTCCGTTAACAATATACAGGAGTAAATTCCGTAAAATGGTTTACCGAACAAACAATTGGATCATCAATATTCAGCCCCGATTTGGAAAAGAGATCAAAGCCTTGTTTGGCAATATCTATCCAGGTGATAAGCCATACATACGGTTTAGAAATTTCTACCGGTTTTACCTGTCAGTATATATTTTACTTTTTACACTTTATTTTTCTTCACCTATCAAAGCTCAAGACATGAATAACACGAAACCGAAAGTTGAAAAAGGCAGCAAAGTGCCATCGTTTACCCTTAAAGATCAGAATGGAAAATTATTTGATATTCAAAGTGTCCTGGGCAAAAAGAATCTGGTGATTTATTTTTATCCGAAGGACGATAGCCCGGGTTGTACAAAGGAAGCCTGCTATTTTCGCGATCAGTTTGAGGTTTTCACCCAGGCGGATGCCTTGATCATTGGCATCAGCGGTCAGTCAGTGGAAAGTCATAAAAAATTTGCAGAAAAATATCATTTATCTTTTACCCTGCTGAGTGACGAAGGAAACAAGATCCGCAAATTATTCGGAGTACCTACGGATCTGTTTGGTACCTTGCCAGGCAGGGTTACCTATGTTGCAGATAAAACAGGAACGGTTGTGTATGTGTTCGATTCACAATCCCAGGCTACAAAGCATGTGGATGAGGCACTTCGGATATTGAAGGAAATGAAGTAATCCCTGATCCTGAAGTCTTCGAAATTGGATATTCAGTGTTCTCCGAAGGGATGTTCCTTGTTCGGTGTTATTTTGGCAAAATAACACCGAACAAGGAACACCGAATGATCGAATATCGAAGATTTACAAGATCTCCGGGTTTGATTTTAACACTGTTACCTTATTGACAATTAGACTTCTTTGATTAATTTTAGATCATATAAAAATTAATCATGAAAAAGTCATTCTCCTTCCTTTTCCTGCTCCTGGCAGGCATTCTTATTCTTACATCGTGCAACAAGACAAAAAAACAGGAGGACCTGGCAATATCCTCTCCTGACAGTCTGCTGCAGGTTAGTATTGGACTCTCCGATTCTTTATCCGGGGCGCTTCAGTATTCAGTTAAATTTCATGGAAAAGCGATACTGATGCCTTCGGGAATGGAGATTGATCTCAAGGATGCAAAACCCATTAAGGAAAATCTTGAAATAGTTAACCAGAGGCGGAGTGAGGTGAATGAAAAATGGGAGCGGGTATGGGGGAAGCGGAAATCGGTGACCAATCATTACAACCAGCTCACACTTGAACTACGTGAAACTGTCAGACCCCGGCGGCTCATCAATGTTCATTTCAGGGTGTATAACGATGCAGTAGCACTTCGGTATGAGATACCTGTTCAAAAGGGCCTTGACTCGCTTGTCATCACAAATGAAAAAATTGGTTTCCGGTTTACCGGTAACCATACCATTTGGGCCGCTTTTTGGAATACTTTTCACCTGTCACAGGAAAAGGAATTTGTTAAATGCACATTGAGGGATATTAAGCCAGGGAATATAATTGGTACGCCGTTGCTCGTAAAGGCTGATGACAGCGCCTGGGTTTCCCTGCTTGAGGCGAATGTAACCGACTGGGCCTGTTCAGGACTTGTGGCTGATACAACCCATACAAATGCACTTATGTCGAGACCTTCGTGGTTGCCCAAAGATACTACGGTGGTGGTACGAACGGCTGCACAGCGTTTTTCGCCCTGGAAGGTAATCATGATCGCAAGCCTTCCTGGCCAATTAGTTGAATCTGACGTCCTTCAGAATCTTAATGAGCCTAGTGCCATTGAGGATGTTTCCTGGATCAAACCGGGAGTATCGGCATGGGACTGGTGGTGGTGCGGCAACTATGCGCCAAAAGCCGGATTTAAGCTCGGATCAAATACCGAAACAATGAAGTATTTCATCGATTTCGCTGCGGAAATGGGATGGCAGTATCAGCTTGTTGACTGGCAGTGGTATGGGGAACCATTTAAAAAAGACGGGTCATTTAATACGGATGCCGATCTGACCAAAATGAATCCAAACATTAATATTCCGGAGCTCGTGGATTATGCAGCCAGGAAAAATATAAAAATTGTTGTCTGGCTATTGTGGGCCAATGTGGACAAGCAAATGGAAGAAGCTTTTGCCCAATATGAAAAGTGGGGTGTAGCCGGGGTGAAAATTGATTTCATGGACAGGAACGACCAGGAGATGGTTAACTTTTATCACCGGGTAGCAAAAACCGCAGCAAAACATCACCTTGTGGTGGATTTTCATGGCGCTTATGTGCCTGATGGTTTCAGCCGTACCTATCCCAACCTGATTACCCGTGAGGGAATAATGGGGAACGAGTATAATAAATGGAGTGACCGGGTTACGCCACTGCATTGCCTTACCATTCCCTTTACCCGGATGCTGGCCGGTGAAATGGATTTCACGCCGGGCGGATTTCTGAATGATAATCCTGCCGATTTCAAGGTAGTTGGAGGAGATGCACCGGCCCCGCACGTGATGGGCACCCGTTGTTTTCAGCTGGCCATGATGGTCGTCTATGAAAGTGCATTCGAGGTATTTTGTGAATCTCCCGATAATGTAAGAAATCAGGCCGGCAGTGATTTTCTGAAAGGACTGCCCGCCTCATGGGATGAAACCAAAGTTCTCATGGGCATGCCCGGTGAATATATCGTTATTGCCAGGAAATCAGGAGATACATGGTATATTGGAGGAATGAGCGTGGCGCCGAGGGAAATTTCAATCAGGCCGGATTTCCTCGACGATTCAGAATATCGGGCCGTTAGCTGGACGGATACCCCTGATGCAGCCAAAAATCCGCGCAAGGTCAACAGGAAGGAATTTGATGCCGGCAGGTCATCCACCCTGAATTTCACCCTTGCAGCCAACGGCGGATTTACGGCCATTCTCAAAAAGAAGTAGTTGTTAGTTGATTGTTAATAGTTGACAGTTGATGCTGGATATTAGATACTTGATACTGGATATACCAGCATCCAGCATCCAGTATCCAGTATCCGATCCAGTCAGTACAACATCCATTTTTGTCCTCACGTTGTAATTTCTAATTTGAATATTGAGGAAAAGTGTGTAAATTGGTGAGGAATAAGGAATTCAACCATACCACGTTAATCAATGCGCAAATTTCTCCTGCTCCCGGTTGTAGCAGGTTTGTTGATTGGTTTTCCTGTTCTGTCGCAACCGGTTACAGCCTGGCAATCCGGCCTGATTGAATCACTCCTTGAATCAATCGAATCAAAGAGTGGAGAGCTGTCTGATTATGAGACCTTATTGCATGATCTTGAGAACCTGCAGCGAAATCCTCTGGATCTGAACAGCGCCGGCAAAGAGGATTTACAAAGACTGCCTTTTCTAACCGATTTTCAGATTTCAAGCCTTATCAGCTACAGGCAGGAACATGGAAACCTGCTCAGCATCTATGAACTCAGCGTTGTTCATGGATATACTGATGAAATTATCCGCATGATGATTCCTTTTGTAACGGTGAAGGATGAAAAGGCGGAAAGCTTCAGCCTGGACGGATCTCTCAAACAGGCGAACCATGAAATTACACTGAGAACCCAGCATGTTTTTGAAAGAGCTGCCGGCTATGAACATAATGACTCGAGTTCCGGAAAATCGGGATACCCGGGTAATCCATGGCTTTACTATGCGCGCTACGGGTTTGAATCATCCCATCACATAAAGGCCGGGGTCACGATGGAAAATGATCCGGGTGAGGATTTTTTCGGAGGAGACAATCCGCATGGTTTTGATTTTTATTCTGCCTACCTGATGGTGACCAATGCCGGTCCGGTCAAAACCTTCATTGCCGGGGACTATCGTTTGCAGTTCGGCCAGGGACTTACCCTGTGGAATGGAAGTGCGCCCGGAAAATCATCACTGGCCATGAATATTGTCAAACGCCAGGAAGGGATAAAGGCTTTCACTTCTGCAGATGAAAACGATCTGTTTAGAGGAGCTGCGGCCACCGCGGTATCAGGTAAGTTTTCTCTTACCCTGTTTTACTCCTCCCGGAAAAGGGATGCAAATATTACTGACACAATGGGAACCGGTGTTATTTGTTTCTCTTCTTTCCAGGAAAGCGGATATCACCGCACCGAATCGGAAATTACCGACGAAAAATCAGTAAGGGAGACAGCCTATGGCGGTAACCTGCATTTCAGAAATAACTGGCTGAAATTGGGCACTACCCTTGTAAAGTATAATCTCGATAAATATCATGAAAAGGGGAGCGCTCCGGAGGATCTTTATGATTTTGAAGGCACAGGTCTTGTAAACTGGGGGATTGATTTTACCGCCACCCTGCACAAAGTTCAGTTGTTCGGGGAAACCTCTCACGGATATCAGGGCTGGGCAACCCTGAACGGGGTGCTTTTCAGCATGAATAAATATGCCACCTTATCCCTGCTATACCGGAATTTTCAGCCTGAATACTTTAGCATGCATGCCGCTGCATTTTCTGAAGGATCATCGAATAACAATGAAGAAGCATTTTATGCAGGTACCATAATCCATCCCTTCCCGCACTGGCAGGTATCTGCATATGCCGATCTGTACCGGTTTCCCTGGTTGCGCTACAGGGTGAATGCACCTTCTGCAGGCAGTGATTACCTATTCCAGGTGGATTACACCGCCGGGAAAAAAACAAATATGTTTTTCAGGATGCATTATGAGGAAAATCCCGAAAATGAGAATGCTGGTTCCCCTATCATCCCGAGGGTGATTTCGATCAGACGAACCGGACTGCGATATCATATTTCCTGGGAGCTATCCTCAAAATTCAAGTTCCAGAACCGGATTGAGGCAATTTTGGTCAATTCGGATCAGACTGAATCCGACAGGGGCATCATGGTATACCAGGATATAGAGTGTCATCCTTTCACCATACCGGTTTTCCTGGCTTTCAGGCTCGCATGGTTTAATACAGATTCCTATGATTCCAGGATATATGCCTATGAACAGGACCTGAGTTCGGGTTTTTCATTTGCACCACTTTTTATGAGCGGATATCGCACCTATTTTCTGATTCGTTACGATATAAGCCGAAACCTGTCATTCCGCCTTCGGCTATCGCAGATCAATTATGTGGGAAAGGAATCAATCAGCACAGGCCTTGATAAGTTAGAGGGTTCTACCCGGAGTGAACTTAAACTTCAGCTGACAGCCCGTTTCTGAATTCCCTCCGATCCTTTGAATATCATCATCTGACAGGATGACAGCCTGTCCGGAGAATCCCATTGTTTGTCTGTTTCTTTCTATAGTTTGTCGATTACAGCCCGGGACCCTTATACAAATAGGATAATTGGTTGTTCCTTTGTAAAGGATTAATTGATTTAAATATGACTAAAATGGTACCCATGAAAATATTTATACGAGTGAGAATAGTACTTCTATTCCTGATCACTGCCATGCTGATGCCTGAGGCAATAGCTCAGAGCGCTCCTGCCCAGACTGCTCCTGCGCAGGACAGCTCCAGGCCAGGCTCCGGGACAAAAACCAACCCAGGCTACAGGTCAGTCTTACGGACAGCCAGGCCAGGTCATTACGGACAAAAGCCGGCTCCGGCTCCGGTACCGGGAAATGGCACGGTAAAGGGTATGATCAAGGATTCTACTACAAATGGAGGTATCGAATATGCCACAGTTGGATTATACCGTCAGAGTGATTCAACCCTTGTTAACGGCATCGTCACTGATCCTTCCGGCGAATTTGTGCTGAAAGGAATTCCGAATGGCCAGTATTACCTCGATGTGAATTTCATCGGGTATATTAAGAAAAGGATCCATAACATCAGTGTCGCCCCACAGTCAGGTACGGTGGATATGGGTTCAATCGCTCTTCATCCCAACATAACGCAGATTGGTGATGTGCAGGTAGTGGCCCAGAGCAACCGGGTGGAATATAAAATCGACAAAAAGGTGGTTAATGTGAGCCAGGATCTTGCTGCATCCGGGGGAACCCTGGTTCAGGTGCTGGAAAATACCCCTTCGGTCCAGGTGGACGTGGAAGGCAATGTTACCTTGCGTGGAAGCGGCAATTTTCAGTTGCTTATCGACGGTAAGCCAAGTGTGATCCAGGGTAGCGAAGGCCTCCAGCAAATACCCGCCAGTGCGGTTCAGAACCTTGAAATCATTACAAGCCCATCAGCCAAATATGATCCCGATGGAAATGCAGGGATCATCAATATAATCATGAAAAAACAGAAGAATATGGGAATTGGCGGAGTGATCAATGCTTCGGTCGGAACCCGGAATAAATACACAACCGACTTCCTGATCAATTTCAGGCAAAAGAAGGTCAACTTTTTTGTGGGTGCGGAATATGCAAACCAAAAGAATTACAACAAGGGCGTAGGGGAAAGACGAACTTATGAAAGGGACTCGCTTACAAATGATATTCTTTCCACAACTTACCAGGAAATGAATAGTGAAGGTGTTTTTGCACGCAAGTCTCTTAACCTCAAGGGAGGTTTCGATTATACCCTCTCGGAATTGAGTTCATTATCGCTTTCTGCAGCTGTGAATGACAGGTCTTTCGAACGTAATTTTACCACAAAGAATCACTGGTATAATGATCCGTTCGTCAGGGATTCTTTTTATCTGGATAATTCAGTCGGTACCGATAAAAGCAGGTTTTACAACGTAAACCTCGATTATATGAAGAAATATGATGATAAGGGACACAGTTTGCAGGCGTCTCTTTATTATACCACCGGAAAGGAAGACGAGACTGAAGAGGAGGTGGTTACCGGAACTGATGCCAATTACGTAGCCACAGGCGCTGAACCGGTCAGGACCAGGTCAAGGACCAACCAGCCTGAATTTAACGTTCGTGCCGAACTCGATTATATTCGTCCTATCGGAGCAAACAAGCTTGAAGCCGGATTACAATCGAGATGGGACAAGGATAAAAGCGATTATATATTCGAGGATTACCAGGTGGAAGGAAATGAATGGATATACAATGACACCATCAGCAATTCGCTCGATTATCTCGATGCCATTCAATCAGCCTATGCCATGTTTAATGGTCCCCTTGGAAAATTCGAATACCAGCTGGGTTTAAGGGCTGAATATGATAACCGCAATCTGAAGCAGCTTACCTCGAATGAATCATATACCTATGAAAAATTCCATTTCTTCCCGTCATTTTATGTGATCCGCCAGCTTACTGATGCCCACAAGGTGCAGTTTACCTACAGCAGGAGGATACAGAGGCCTGACGAAAGGGATCTGAATCCTTTCATTGAGTACAGGGGATCAAACAACATATCTTATGGAAATCCTGCCTTAACGCCCGAGTTTACAAATTCGTTCGAATTGAATTATCAGTATACATTTAAAAAAGGATCCGTATCGCTTGAATCCTATTACCGCGGTACAACAGACAAAATTACACGTATCAACGGGGTTGATTCATTAAACGGTAAACAGGTATTCTATAATACATTCACCAATGCCGACAAGGATTATTCTCTCGGAGTTGAATTGATGGCAAACATAGATCTTACCAAATGGTGGATGTTGAATCTTACCGGCGATTTTTATCATTATAATTTGCAGGGTATGGTCGAAGGAAACAATGTCAGCTCCAATTCAACTACATGGCGCACCAATTTCAATACAACATTTAAGATTAAGGGGGACACCCGCTTGCAGATCATGGGTGTATACAATGGCCCGTCGGTTACCCTGCAAGGCAAACGTGACGGCTTCTTTGTAACGAATGTGGCATTAAGGCAGGACTTATTTAAAAAGAAAGTTACGATTACTCTGAGTGCAAGAGACGTATTTGCCACAGGTAAATTTTCCTTTACATCAGAGGGATCCAATTTCTACACATACAATAAGTTTAGCCGTGAAGCGCCCGTTGTGCTGCTTAACTTTACTTACCGCATAAACAATTATAAGGCGGCAGCAAGAAGAGGTAATGGTGAGCAGGAGGGTGGAGACAGCGGCGGAATGGATATGGGTATGTAAAAACTTGTTTTTTTTGTTCCGGGTTAGTGACAGGGAGGGTGAATTTTCACCCTCTTTTTTTTACAACAGGATGGGCGCGAAGCGGTTGCTAACATCGCGAATTACAGGATAGTTCTTGGTTCTATACAAAAAATTGTTATTTTTGCAACACAACTTGCCAGGGGGCGATTACGGTATTAATAGTTAATAAATTGAGAAATGAAGACATTTTCAACGAACCAAATTAAAAACCTTTTGATTGTCGGTAATTCAGGATCAGGAAAGACCACATTGGCCGAGGCCATGCTATTTGAGGGAGGCGTGATCGAACGCCGGGGTGATGTGGAAAGCAAAAATACTGTCTCCGATTTCAAGGAAATAGAGCAAAATAATACGAGCTCAGTTTTTTCATCATTGTTATACACAATTTATAACGATCACAAAATAAATCTGATTGATGCCCCTGGCCTGGACGACTTTGTGAATGGCGTTGCCTCTTCACTGGTAGTCACTGATGCCGCTTTACTGCTCGTGAATGCACAGAACGGGATTGAGGTAGGTGCTGAGATACATGGCCGTTACCTGGCCAAGGCAAACAAGCCCATCATTTTTGTGGTGAACCAGGTTGATCATGAAAAGGCCAACTGGGAAAAGTCGATTGAATCCATCAAGGAGAGATTCGGAAGCCATGCTGTAATAATACAGTATCCTGTTCATGCCGGAAGCGGTTTTGACTCGGTGATTGATGTGCTTACAATGAAATTGTACAAATATGCCAAGGAAGGCGGTAAACCGCAGATATTGGATATTCCGGATGATCAGAAAGACCAGGCTGAAGAGTTGCACAGCATACTGATTGAAAAAGCAGCCGAAAGCGATGAGTCATTAATGGAACAGTTTTTTGCCAATGATTCATTAACTCCGGAGGAATTTCAGAAGGGAATAAAGGCCGGCTTGCTGCAACGCGGAATGTTCCCTATTTTCTGCGTTTCCGCAAAAAAGAACATGGGAGTTGGCCGGCTGCTGGAATTCATTTCCCAGGTGGCACCCAGTCCAAATGATGTTCCAGCCCCCATGGCCGGAACCAAAGAAGTAAAATGCGATGTAGCCGGACCTGCCACTTTGTTTGTATATAAATCAGCGGTTGAAACACACATTGGTGAGATCAACTATTTCAAGGTTATGTCGGGTGAAATCAAGGAAGGAATGGACCTCACCAACAATACCACCCAGAATAAGGAAAGAATTGCCCAGATTTTTGTTGTGGCCGGAAAGACCCGTACAAAGGTTCCGAATATGCTGGCAGGAGACCTGGGAGCCACTGTGAAGCTCAAAGCTACCAAGACCAATCATACGCTTTCAATGGACACGAATATCAAATTTCCTCCCATTGAATTCCCCGAGCCGAAATTTCGCACGGCCATCAAGCCGATTAACGAGAGCGATGATGAGAAACTGGGAGAAGCCATGCAGCGGATGAACTTTGAAGATCCTACTATCCAGATTGAATATTCAAAGGAATTGAAGCAGATCATCCTGTCAGGCCAGGGAGAATACCATCTGAATATTGTGAAATGGCATCTCGATAATATATTTAAGATTGCTATCGAATTCCTTCCGCCTAAAATTCCTTACCGCGAAACCATTACCAAGTTTGCCTATGCCGATTACAGGCATAAGAAGCAATCAGGTGGTGCAGGCCAGTTCGGTGAGGTGCACCTGATCGTGGAACCACATAAGGAAGGTACTCCTGATCCAACGATGTTCCAGATTGACGGCAAGGACCAGAAAATATCCATCCGGGATAAGGAAGAAATTCCACTGGCATGGGGCGGAAAGCTTGTTTATTATAATTGCATTGTTGGAGGTTCCATTGATGCCCGGTTCATTCCGGCCATATTAAAGGGGATCATGGAAAAGATCGAGGAAGGTCCGCTTACAGGTTCTTATACCCGTGATATCCGTGTATATGTTTATGATGGAAAGATGCACCCGGTTGACTCCAACGAAATTTCCTTCCGGCTTGCCGGTCGTAATGCATTCAGCCAGGCTTTCAAGAAAGCTGCTCCCAAGATCATGGAGCCGGTATACCAGGTTGATGTATTGGTACCCGGTGACCGGATGGGTGATGTAATGAGTGACCTCCAGGGACGCCGTGCGATTGTTCAGGGAATGAGCTCAGAAATGGGATTTCAGAAGATCACCGCCAAGGTTCCCCTGGCTGAAATGAACAAGTATTCTACAGCACTTAGCTCCATTACAGGAGGAAGGGCCATGTATTCGATGAAATTCCTCGATTACGAGCAGGTTCCGGGCAATGTTCAGGAAGAATTGCTGAAGGCTTACGAGGCTGAGGAGAAGGAAGAATAGTGACGAGTGACGAGTGACGAGTGACAAGAAAAAACCCGGAGATTAAAAATCCCCGGGTTTTTAATTGGCAATCTACTAACTGAGAGAGTTGACCTGCATCATCCGCATTTGGATGATCCGCAGGATGTACATTTCAGGCAGCCTTCCTGGTAGATGAGGTTATCGGAACCGCACTCGGTACAGATCTTTCCTTTCTTTGCCTTTGTATCGTTGGGGATATATTTACGCAAAGCGCGTTCCACACCGTTTTTCCAGGTATTGATCGTGTCATTGTCGAGTTGCAGGGAGGAAACCAGGTTAACCACATTGATGATGGGCATGCCATGACGGAGGACGCTGGAGAACAGCTTGGCATAATTCCAGTATTCCTTGTTGAACATGTGCGACAGGCCACCCAGCGTGTTATTGTAGCCATATTTATCCGTATACTGGAAGTCATACCTTGAATTGCCGTTTTCATCCCTGTTTTTAATGATTTTCCCCTTTACAATGGATTTGGGAATCGGGAACATTTCATCGTCAACAATACCGGTGAAGATCTCATAGGGCCTCTTGTCCTTGATGCCCAATAAAGGCAATCCATTTTTCCTCGTTGTTGTTAAACCGGATAATTTCTGCATCCAGCACCTTGGGACGTTTATAACGGTTGGCATCATTTTCATCCGTTGTATCGCTTTCCTTTTCCTTATTGGAAAGGAGCACACCCGACCTGGAACCGTCACGGTAAACGGTAACGCCCTTGCAGCCGCTTTGCCATGCTGTGATATACAATTGTCCTACCAGGTCTTCTGTAGCGTTTTCAGGAAGATTGATCGTAACGCTGATGGAATGATCCACCCATTTCTGAACTTCTCCCTGCATCTTTACTTTCGAAAGCCAGTCCACGTCATTGGAGGTGGCTTTGTAATAGGGTGATTTGGCAACAACTTCCTGCAGTTTCTCATCGTCATAGGCCATTACCTCATTTACATTCATCCCGTTCACTTCAAGCCAGGTAAGGAATTTATGGTGGAACACATTGTATTCTTCCCAGTTGTCGCCTACTTCATCCGTAAAGATCACCTTGCTGTTCGTATCGTTGGGGTTGACTTTTTTACGGCGTTTGTAAACCGGCAGAAATACGGGTTCAATACCCGATGTGGTTTGGGTCATCAGGCTGGTGGTGCCTGTAGGGGCGATTGTAAGCAGGGCAATATTCCGGCGGCCGTATTTCACCATGTCCCTGTACATTTGTTCATCCTCTGCTTTCAGGCGCAGGATGAAGGGATTATCTTTTTCAAGATGGGCATCATAAATACTGAAAGCACCGCGTTCCTTGGCCACTTCAACGGATGACCTGTATGCTTCGAGGGCAAGGGTTTTCTGAACTTCCACGGAGAAATCAACAGCATCATCGCTGCCATAGCGCAAACCAAGGGCTGCCAGCATATCGCCTTCTGCTGTAATACCAATGCCTGTGCGCCGGCCTTCTTCGGCTTTTACACGGATATTATCCCAGAGTTTTTTTTCAACCCTCTTCAATTCCGGATCTTCCGGATCTTTATTGATCTTGTCGAGAATGGCATCAATTTTTTCCAGTTCAAGATCGATGATATCATCCATCATGCGCTGGGCAATATGAATATGTTTTCTGAATTTTTCGAAATCAAATACAGCCATGGGAGTAAATGGATCCTTCACATAACTATAGAGGTTAATGGCAAGAAGCCTGCATGAGTCATACGGACACAGCGGAATTTCCCCGCAGGGGTTTGTGGACACCGTTTTGTAACCCTGTTCGGCATAACAATCGGGTACCGATTCACGGATGATGGTATCCCAGAATAGTATGCCGGGTTCAGCCGATTTCCAGGCATTATGCACAATTTTTTCCCACAGCTTCCGGGCTTCAATTGTCCTGGTAAAAACCGGGCTGGTTGAATCAACCGGATAATGTTGCTCATAGGATTCGTTGTTTACAACGGCCTTCATGAACTCATCGTTGATCCGCACGGAGATGTTGGCTCCTGTTACCTTGCCTTTTGCCAGCTTGGCATCGATGAACATCTCCGAATCGGGATGTTTAATCGATATGCTGAGCATCAGCGCACCGCGACGTCCATCCTGGGCAACTTCGCGGGTGGAATTTGAATATCTCTCCATAAACGGCACTACACCTGTAGAGGTGAGCGCACTATTGAGTACCGGCGTTCCTTTGGGCCGGATATGTGACAGATCGTGACCCACGCCGCCGCGGCGTTTCATGAGTTGTACCTGTTCCTGGTCAATTTTCATGATCCCCCCGTAGGAATCGGAAGGTCCGGGGTTGCCGATAACAAAGCAATTCGACAGGGATGCGATCTGAAAATTATTACCGATGCCGGTCATCGGACTCCCCTGGGGAACAATGTATTTGAAATCCTTTAATACACCGTGGATTTCAAGCAGGCTGAGGGGATTCGGATATTTTTGTTCAATACGTGCAATTTCCCGGGCAATTCTCCAATGCATCTGGTCAGGATCCCTTTCGTAAATCTTACCGAAAGAGTCCTTCAGCGCGTACTTATTGATCCATACGGATGCAGCCAGCTCGTCTCCCTTAAAATACTCCAGGGTGCTCTTATACGCTTCCTCATAGGTATAAGTCGTAACGCTCTTATCATTTGCAATCGTTTTCACGTCGTCCTTGCTTTCTGTCGGTTTCAAAGTCAGGTCCTTAATTTTAGTCTCTTCAGCGTGCATCTGGGTATGTGTTTAAGTCGTTGGGTACTCGCCTGATATGTAATTTCAGACGCTTATTGATAGTACCTGCAAGTTAGTAACAGAAACAAGCCCGGACAAATTTGGTTGCTCCGTTTTTATTAACATTCCCGGAGAGTTATTAACCCGGCTATTTAAGGAGTTGAGCACCTGTAATTTGCTTTTTGGGCTGTGATGACCCGTCTGAATATACTAAAATCAACCCGGATTTTCATAGTAAAGTTTTAAAAAAGATATTAACGGTTCAATTATAATTGACGTAATTTTTGGATAAAACCAGGTTCTTGTTCCTGAATAGATTAGAATTTCTTCCTGTAACAGAAAACCTGATTTATGCCGGTTATCTTTTACAAAGATACGATGATTATGAGGAATTTAGATCAGAATAATCCTTTTTCTTTCAAATTACAAATTGCCTCATGTGAAAATGAATTTGCCCGATTTCCTGATTATAATGAGTCGAAGAGGATTAAATACTTCCAACCAGTTGGTGATGTAACGTTAATACAGGTTTTTGGTTTAATTTGGAAAATCTTGGATTATCGAGTATCAGAATCAGAAACATGACTGTAGAAAATGTAAGCGCGAGCAAAGTGAATATTTTGAAATTACCTCTTCCGGAAATACCAAACTGATAGCCCAGGAGGAGCATACAAAAGAATGTGACAAAAAACAGTGACCAAAACACTACCACAGGAATACGATACTCCAGGGTCATGGTAACTCGCTGGTTATAATTATCGACCAGATTGTTTACAGAAGAAGCGAAAAGTGAAAAAATGGCAGGACTCAAATTCGTGCCGGTCAGTTTTGTGGTATTATTCCAAAGACTGTCAAGGATCCGGCTGGAACCCGACATGACGTAATCGAGTTTGGAAGGATCGCTGTTCAGTTCTACCCTGAGATTGACGTAATCAATAAGAAGTTTTCTTGTGTCAGATTGAAATGGTTCCGGTATCAAGGCTGCCCTTAGATAGGTTGTCCTGATGTTGGTGACCTCATCAAGCAATAATTTTTTACGGGCATCAAAACGGGTTGCGGCCATCTGGAAAGTAAAGGCCAGCAAAAAAGCCAGGAGTGCAAATGCGGCTCCGGTTATAGATCCGACAGGAGTACGCTGAAGATCAGGAAATTTCCTGCTCTGATTGATGCCATACCGTTGCCCGAGTATTATTGGCGTGAGTACCAGGAAAAACGGAATCAGGATCATACCGGCCAGGCGAAGTACAGAAGATGTTTCCATATTTCTTTGGAATTAAGAATTAATTGAATCAGTTCAGGATATTCACGATATTCGGGATATTCAGGATATTCAGGATATTAATTTCAGATAAAATGCTCCCATATACTTGAAACAGGATACAAGTAAATTTAATAAATTAATCAGACATCTGATCTGAAGCTTGAGAATACATATTTTACGATTCACAGATCCTTTCGCGTCTATGCACTTTCTTTTGATACTGCCCGAAAGAGGATATCTGTTGCAGAGATTTTCTGATTTTTAATGATATTGCTTTACTTTGTGTAAGGAATTCATGGTAAAATGAATTCCATTCAGGATATTTACCGGCTGAAGCGATTTGATGAATTATTTGAATAACAGGATTGACTTTATGAATTGGCAATACTGCTTACGGACCTTATGCCTGATGGCATTTATCAGTATGTGTGCGATTAATTACAGTCTGGCACAAAATACATCTTTTGAGTTCTGGCCCGAGACGGACATATGGTATACCCTGAGTCCCGCCTGGCGGTTTTCCGCATTTGTACCGATTACGAAATACAATGAGAGCAATGACCGCGATTTGAACGTATATCTGCAGGCAGACTATAGATGGGGACGCACGAAATTCAGTGTTTTTAGGAAGGATGATGGATGAAAACGAGGGCAGGTCAGATGAAAGCCTGGATGGTCCGCGGTGGTTTTATGGAGGGATGGAGCCTTGGCGAAAATGCAGGGGATTATACTGAAGATATGCTTTTTATGGAGATTGCACAGGCGGATGCCGCTTAAGAAGCGGTATATTGATATCTCAGCGAATGCGCAATGATTTCAGGTGGGTTGGTCAGGATCCGACATTTTCCTACAGGTTTCGTTACAGGTTAATGGTTGAAAAGGAGTTTACAGTCCGGAAAGAGTTCAATTGTTCCTTACTGGAATGTAGAACCTTACTGGGATTCCCGGTACTCCACTTTCAACCGGGTCCGCCTGATCGGGGGCGTCACGGATGGCATGGGGGAAGCGCGTTGCCTTTGAGCAAAATATCACCTACCAGTATGATACACATTATGATACAGAAAACCTCTGGGCACTTAATCTGATCCTGCATGTATTTTTTGAAACGAAGCAATCCCGGAGTAAAACTCAGTAAATAAAATAGTATTGTTGGATCAGGGATTTCTAAGGACAAAACTATTCTGCCTATTAAATGGTAAGTTTAAGGCATTCTGTTAAAATTCTCATATTTAACCGTCCCATCACCAGGTACCTTCCAACGCAAAATAGCTGTAAATAAATCCGTCCCAGGTTGAATCGATGCGGATGTCTGGCCTCGACACCGGTTGTTTTGGTCATAGTAACCTTTAAAAGGCATTCCGGAATAAAAAGAAGGTGATTTGAAAGCAGTGTTAATGCAAATAAAAATACCCATTGGTAAGTATTGACCCGGGGCGGAATGAGAAGTAATTTTATACTGACAAAAATGTATGAATGACCTGTAAATACAATTTCATTAAAACAACGTACTTAGAATTATATACCTATTCAATATAAGTCGTTCAATGAAAGTTATAATTGTGGGAGGAATGGCTGCGGGTGCCAATTGTGCGGCAAGACTTCGGAGGCTTGATGAAAATGCCGATATTCTGCTGTTAGAGCGCGGGCCATTCGTTTCTTATGCCAATTGCGATCTTCCCTATCATGTCAGCGGCATAATTGAAAAGGATTCCTCCCTTTTCCCTGCAGCAGAAATGAATTTTAAGGCTACTTATGGGATCGATTGCAGGGCAAATAATGAAGTAATCGGAATTTCAGTAAAGAATAAAACCATCCAAATCCAAAATCTTAAAACAGATGCAATATCTGTTGAGAATTATGATAAGCTTGTATTGTCTCCCGGAGCTGAACCTATCCTGCCTCCTTTTCCAGGAATGGATCTTCCGGGAATTTTTTCCATAAGAACTGTTCCTGATGCCAGGACTATTCGTGAGTGGCTTAACCAGGGATTGATTGAAAAAATCGGGCTGAATTCATATACAGGAAGTCAAAATTTAGCGAAACCTGAACGCGCTGTTGTCGTTGGCGGTGGACTTAAAGGGCTGCAGATGGCAGAGAATTTTATTCATCTTGGACTGGATGTGACCCTGATTGAAAAGCTCGGCCAGGTAATGCCACTTCTCGATCCTGAATTGGCAGGGATTGTGGAAACGTACATGGTTAAACTTGGTGTAAAACTTGAACTCAATGACGAGGTTGCTGCATTTGAAAAAACGGAAGACGAATCGCTGGAAGTAATCACTGGTTTGGGTAAAAAATATCCGGCCGACATTGTAATCCTGGCTATCGGAGCAAAACCCGAAACCCGCCTGGCAAAAATGGCCGGAATTGAGATCGGCATGCACGGAGGTATACGGGTAGACAAGCATTTGCGTACTTCAAACCCGGATATTTTTGCCATCGGGGACGGTATTGAAGTCAGGGATTTCGTTACAGGGCACTGGACGCTTATTCCACTGGCCGGACCCGCAATCAGACAGGGGCGTATTGCTGCAGATGTGATTGCAGGGCGCAATTCGGTTTACCTTGGTACACAGGGAGCAAAAATATGCAAAGTATTCGAGGCAGCAGTTGCCCAGACAGGCACCAGTGAAAAGTTCCTGTCGCAAATTGGCAATAGTGATTTCGAAAAGGTTTATTTCTATCCGGACTCACATGCAGGATATTTTCCGGGTGCCGGGATGATGGCTATAGAACACACCTTCGGAAACGCCATGAACACGGTTGATTTTGAAGGAATGTTGACTTCCGATAAGTAGACCAGTAATTCCTGAAGAAATGAAGATTAATCAATGAGAAAATTTTCATCAATGTTGAATATGAAATAGCCTGGGCATCAAACAGCTGGTATAATGACGGCTGGATGAATACTGCCATGGGAGGAATCGGGTTCAAATTCTAATGATTAGAGAAGAAATTAATTGTAACCAAAAACCAAATAAATTATTATGAAAAAATTGAATTTACTACTCGCACTGGTACTACTAGGCGGTGCAACAAACTTGTTTGCCCAGGCTGACACAAAGGAAGTTGTGGCAATGATCAAAAAGAACCTTGTCGACAGCAAGGAGAAGATGAAGTTATATGAATGGGTAGAAACCACTACAGTCTTTGTAAAGGGTGAACAGAAATCGGTAAAGCAAAAACAATGCTATTACTCACTTGACGGAAAACTCACCAAGGTTGAAACAGGCGGTTCTGAAGATGCCAAGAAGCCGGGGGGTATTCGTGGCAAGGTTGCTGCAAATAAAAAGGAGGATATGACGGACTATATGAAACAGGCCGTTGACAAAATTCTGACCTACCTTCCTCCTGATCCGGAAAAAATTCAGAAGATATATGCAGACGGCAAGATATCGATCCAGGTACTCGAACCGAATAATAAGTTTAAGCTCGGTTTCCCCGATTACAATGAGGCAGGTGATTTGCTTTCAATATCCATCAACAAGCCTGCCCAGAAGATCATGGCAGTGGATGTCACCACCTCTGTGGATAAACCCGATGAAAAGGTTGTTTTTAATATAACGTACAAAGACCTTCCTGACGGCACGCAATATGCTGCTTCAACCATTCTTGATGCCAAGGCCAAGGACCTGAAAATTGTGATTGAAAATTCGGGATTTAAGCATGCATCAAAATAAAAGCATATTCCGATCTGAACCCACTTAAGTCGAAATGTATTTCCGGCAGGCACAGAGGAGCTTGCCGGAAATCATTCAAAAACCCGGCTTGATTCTATATTGATAAAAAGGCTATCGGTTTTCCAGGCTGTTTCTATTATTTGCCGGTTACCGTAAACTTTCAGTTGATTATGAAAAATGCACTGAAAAATTGTAATATCATGAAAAACTGTTTTCTATTATGTTTAGTACTGGCAATGATTTCTTTGAGTTTTCCTGTTTTCTCCCAAACAGAAAGCCAGGCAGAGAATGATACGGCATTATTGGGTTTGCCGGGGGATAACCTGGATCTTTATGCTGTATTGGATCTTTTTCAAAAGTCAAAGACCATTGAAGAATTTGAAAAATCCCTGAATGAACAAAAAACAGGGATTAATAACCTGGATTTGAATCTGGATAATAAGGTTGATTTTATCAAGGTGGTGACAAATCAGGATGGGGATGATTTTACTTTTGTTCTTCAGGTTGACGTCAGTGAGAAAGAAATACAGGATGTTGCCGTTATTCTGGTATCAAGGGATAAGGATAAAAAAGTGACCATGCAGATTGTAGGAGACAAGGACTTATACGGCGAAAACTATATTATTGAACCCAGGGCGGATGCCGCACCTAAAGCAACGGCTAACCCGGGATATACTGGTACTGAAACTGTTGCTGCAACTGCCCCGGCAACAGCAACTGCCCCGGCAACAACAACTGCTCCGTCAGCGACGGCTGCTTCGTAACGACGGCCGCTCCGGCAACGGCTGCCTCCCCGGCAACAACGACTACCACGTCAACAACGACTACCACTTCAACGACGGCTACTTCGTCAACAACGACTGTTGTAGTGGTTGAATCGACACCCATTGTACAATATGTGTATTCACCGGTATACGTCCCATATTACCCTCCCTATCATTACGCAGTTTATCCGCCCTATTTTGTTGCTTTTACAGTAGTGGCAGTCAGTGCATACCGTCATCATCATTATTATCACCATGCAGCCTATCATGGCGGACATGGTAATACTACCGTTGTGGTTCACAATACAAATAATTATAATAATTACAATCGTTCGAGAAATAGTTCCAATACAGTGAACCATTATAATGCGAATGGCAGTTATAATGCAAACAGGGCAGCCACCAACCCGTCCAGGGGGACTTCCGTATCGGCACAACCCTCCACGTCAAACAAATCCTCTTCCAAGTCATCCAAGTCAGGTTCCCGTCGATCAGCCCGTTCCGGAGGTGGTGGAGGCAGAAGGCGGTAGAATAAGGTTTAAAAGAAAAAATAATCGTTCATCCGTATTGTCTTTATTTTGAGTTAGAATTAAATTTGGAAAAGTCAGACCCCTGAGATTATGGTGGTTTGGACTGCCAAATTGACTAACTCATTTGAAGCCGTGTGGCTGGTGTGGCATTACCGGTGGGGCAAATTATTATCAGGTATTAATGTAAAGTAGACAGACTATGAAAATCGGAATGATCGGATTAGGTAGGATGGGATCCAATATGGTACGGAGGCTGGTCAGGGATGGCCATCAATGCGTGGTGTATGATCTCTCCCGGCAAGCTGTGCTGGAACTTGAAAAGGAAAATGCCATCGGGTCGGCCTCCCTGGCTGATTTTGTCAGCAAGCTGGAAAAACCGCGTGCCGTTTGGCTGATGGTGCCGGCAGCCGTTGTGGACAGGACCATTGCTGATCTTAATCCCTTGCTGGAAAAAGGGGATATCATCATTGACGGCGGAAACTCTTTTTATGTGGATGATATCCGGCGTGCGAAACAACTCTCTGCAGACGGCATACATTATGTTGATGTAGGGACAAGCGGCGGAGTGTGGGGACTTGAACGCGGTTACTGCATGATGATCGGCGGCGAAAACGGCATTGTGCAGCATCTTGATCCGGTTTTTGCATCCCTGGCACCCGGTCGGGGTACTATACCGGCTACCCCGGGGCGTGAAAAACAGAAGAGCACGGCTGAACTGGGTTATTTGCACTGTGGGCCTAACGGGGCAGGTCATTTTGTAAAGATGGTACACAATGGGATTGAATACGGACTGATGGCTGCCTATGCCGAAGGAATGGGGATCCTGGAATCGGCAAATATAGGAAAGTCGAAAGGGGACGTTGATTCAGAGACCACGCCGCTTCGCTTTCCTGAAAATTACCAGTATGAGTTTAACCTGGCTGATATTGCGGAACTATGGCGTCGAGGAAGCGTTATTTCCTCCTGGCTACTTGATCTGACAGCAACGGCGCTTGCCGAAGATGTAAGTCTAAAAGGATTTACGGGTCATGTATCCGATTCCGGTGAAGGAAGGTGGACGATCAATGCGGCGATCGATGAAGCGGTTCCTGTGCCTGTGCTGACTACTGCACTGTATGCCCGTTTTTATTCCAGGGGGGAATCCGATTACCAGGATAAACTGCTTTCGGCTATGCGCTTCCAGTTTGGCGGTCACCATGAAAAACCGGCTAAATAACGGAATTTAGCTTTCACCACTATTGATGTTTTTCGTCAGGATAATGGGGAAATACCTAAAGTATTCCTTTCTCCTTTAACTCATAAATCAGATCGGAAATCTGCGATTTACCTGACTTTTCCAGCATATTGGAACGATGCGTATTTACAGTGTGTATACTAAGGCATAATTTGTCAGCTATTTCCTTGCTGCCCAATCCCTTTTCAATCAGCCGGATGATCTCCAATTCACGATATGTGAGGCCCGGACCAATTTTTAACAGTTCCTGATCAGGAAATCTGAACAGGGACAGATCATTTCCGACATAATGATGAAAACTGTCTTTCCTGAATGTATAACTGTCAATATTTGTTATAATCTGTATCAGGAATACTGCCTTATATGGGATTGGACTGTAAAACATGTAGTCCTGAACAAGTAAATTATTATAATTACCGGAAGGATTCCTGATCCGGAGATTATATGAGGTAAGTGAACTACCCTTCTGTGCTTGAAATATTTCCTTCTCCATTTTATATACCCTCGCCCTGGCTTGTCCAAGCCGCTCTTCATCATCGGGGTGTATAAGCTGTGTATAATGTCCGGGATTAATCTCTTCAGGGGAAACACCGATCATCTGAAAGATATTTTTGCTGGTATACAGAAACCTCATTTGCCCAAGATCGAAAACCTGGAAGTACTGTCCATAATCCGTTGTAAGTTCCTCAAGTTTATAGATTATGGGATCTTCAGCATTTATTTTCATAAACCCAGCAGGCAGATAAGAATCTATAAAATCAAAGAAGATACTGTAACTATAAGGTTTAGGTGCCATGGGACGTTAACGATTCTTATCAATACGCTTTGGCTGCAAAACTAAAAAAAATACCGACACATAAGTATAGTTCCGGGTTCTGGGGCACCATAATATTAATCATCGGAAACAACCGTATTTAATGCGGGTAAGACCCTGTATCCTTAAAGCAATCCTTTTGCTTTAAGATCGCTGACTACCCCTGCAATGGAAGATTTTCCGGCTTTTGCTATAATATTACTCCGATGGGTATTGATAGTAAGCGGACTCCTGAAAAGCTTTTTGGCGATCTCTTTGGTACTGAGTCCCTGGTCAATGAGTTCAAGAATTTTGAATTCGGAATGCGAAAAAATAAGTCCGGATGTGAGTAAATCCTTATCCGGGAAACGAAAGATTTTTGGATCATTTCCAATGTAGTAATGAAATCCTTTAAAGGGTTTCTCAAATTCTGAAATATCCGTAATTACGAGGATAAGAAATCAGGGATGGGTATGGGATCTGGCTGTAGAAGATGAAACTTTGATACAGATAATCGGCATATTCCGTCGTTCCCGGCGCTCTTCCCCCTGAAATTTAGCCGAAATGATCCTTGTACCGCTTTTTTGAATATAAAGCTCTTCGGCAACACTTATCAGTTTTGTCCTGGCAAGATGGTGACGTTTCAGATCTTCCGGATGTGTGGTGGTCAGAAAAAATCCGGTTGTAACTTTGTCTCTGTCCATGCCGAACATGGACATCTACTCCCTTGCTGATGAATTTTATATCCAGTTGTATTACATCCGTTATATAAAATAGTTGCCTGTTACAGTCCATGTAGCTGTCCAAGTTCTTTCACAAGCGGATCATTCGGATTGATCCGCTTTGAAATCGTTTTCGGAATAAGTTACGAAAAAACATATAGAACAGGCTGTAATCCTCGTATCTGGAATTTATTTCCAATAAATCGCAATTTTCAAAGAGGTTCAATATTACAAAAAAAATACAGATTTATATGTATTGATACCGGGTTGTTTAGTGGATACATTTGAGTACATACATTTTGCATTCATCTGAAATTCCATTGTTTTTAAACCCATTTCAAACAAATCCCGGTAATGGAATATCACGGGAGGGCATATCGAAAAAATAGCTGCAAGGCTTAGTGACCTGGATCGTGAGATAGGTGAAATGGAAGAGATTGCCGACAAGGCAGTCGAGGAGTTAAAATCGGAATATCGTCTACAGATAAAAGAGTTGTTTTTCAAAAAAGAAAAGTTGCAGAATAAAGTTGCCCGAATAAGGGAAGCGCGCGGCAATGCCTGGGAAGATATGAAAGCAGGGGCTGAATTGAGTTGGCAGTTTTTAGTGATTCTGCGAAAAAGGCGAAGAGGTAGACAAAGCAATAATATAATCAGGCGGATTCAGGAACCTGATTCCAGACGCTTTGACATTTTGATATATTACAGTAATCC
>CAWBNI010000017.1:0-116225 GCA_963790105.1 uncultured Bacteroidales bacterium
AAATTAGAACATGTTTGATTCATTTAGAAAAACGGTAAATAATACCCCCCATAAAGGTGGCATACTGGGAGCACTTGTAGGTGCTGCTGTTTCTCTCGGCACACATAAGTCCAATGACAAGCTCCTGAAGACTGCCGGTAAAACAGCTGCATTTGCCGGCGCCGGATTTCTTCTTGGAGAATGGATTGAGAAGCTCTTGAAAAAGAAATAGGTATGCCCTCTGTGATACCTCCCTGCATTGTTTATTTAAATGGCCGGTTTATCCCCAAAGATGAGTCGTTCATCTCCACCGATGATCGTGGATTTTATTTTGCCGACGGGGTCTATGAGGTGATCAAATATTATAAGGGCATCCCATTTTGTTTTGAAGATCATATAATCCGGCTGAAGAATAGTTTGTCCTCTGTAAGGATTGATTTTGATATTTCATCGCTTGATGGATTATGCGCTCGGCTGATCGAAGATAATTTGCTGAAAGATGAATACGCTGGCGTATATATTCAAATCACCAGGGGAGTTGCTCCGAGAATCCACCGTTTTCCTGGCAAAGAGGTTGAACCGACTTTATTTATAAGGGCATTTGCAATGCCCTCCTATCTGGACGATTTAAGGCATGGTATTCGTGTAATTACCCGCGAAGATATCCGGTGGCTGAGATGTGATATAAAGTCAATTGCATTACTGCCAAATACAATGCTTTTTCAGCAGGCGGTTGAACAAAATGCAGGCGAATGCTTCCTTGTAAGGAACGGAAATTATACAGAAGCCACACATTCCAACATAATGGCGGTGATGGGTGGAACGGTTTTTACCCATCCGGACTCGAACCTGATCCTCCCCGGAATAACAAAAAAGGCAGTTATCGGTCTTTGTGATGAACTTTGCATCCCGCTTACTGAGCGGCCTGTTGCCAGCATTGAAACCACCTTGTTTGATGAGTGTTTTATAACAGGTACCGGAAGTGAGGTCATGCCGGTTATTGAAATTGATGGCAAACCTGTTGGCAATGGAAAACCCGGACCTGTAACAATGCGTATACAGGATGAATTCTTAAGATTAACCTATGGAAAAAATATTTTAGTGAATAACTAACAACTAACAACTAACAACTAACAACTAACAACTAACAACTAACAACTAACTAAATGTCCGATCTCTTCCACTTTTTCATCGACTTTGTCATTCACATTGACAGGCACTTATTGGAAATTGTTACAAATTACCAATCGTGGACCTATGCTATACTTTTTGCTATCATATTCTGTGAGACCGGACTGGTTGTTACTCCAATATTGCCGGGGGATTCATTACTTTTTGCTGCAGGTGCTGTGGCTGCCATGGAAGGAAACCCGATAAACGTTTATGCCCTTGTATTATTGATGTTGCTGGCAGCCTTTATGGGCGACAATACCAATTATTTCATCGGTAAATTCCTGGGTTCAAAAGTTTACGAAAAGAACTACAGGCTTATCAAGCGAAAATACCTCGATGATACGCACGCATTCTATGAAAAACATGGGGGGAAAACCCTTATAATTGCCCGTTTTATGCCTATTATCCGCACATTCGCACCTTTTGTCGCCGGTGTGGGGAAAATGACCTATAGCCGGTTCATCCTTTTCTGCATTGTGGGTAATGTATTATGGGTAAACCTGTTCTCCTTTGCAGGTTTTTATTTTGGCAATATCCCTGTTGTAAAGCGGAATTTTTCGATGGTTGTTTTTGCTATTATTTTCATATCCTTTCTGCCACCGTTATATGCTTTTGCTAAAGAGTTTTTTAAATCGAGAATTAAGAGCAAGGAAGTATAAAAATCAGTCACCTACTAAGGCTCTAATGTAATTTACGATTTACGATTTACGATTTACGATTTGACGATTCAAGCGACTGCAAGACTGCATTCTACAATAATGTATGCCCTACGGGCATTAAGAATTTATTTGACAACTGCGTTCTACAATACCAAATGCCCTGCGGACAATGCATCTGAACTGCAGAACTGCAGAACTGCAGAACTGCAGAACTGCATAACTGCATAACTGCAAAACTACCCGTTACCCGTCACTCGTCACTCGTCACTGTTTCCATGGTCTTGTTCCGCAAAGCACCGATTCCAATGATGGAAGCAATGATCATAAAGCCTCCGGCAAGGATCCGGACTGAAAGCGATTCCGAAAAGAAAAAGAATCCCATGGTGGCAGCAAAGATAATTCGCGATGAAGAAACCATGGATCCTGCCTTTGCACTCACATTCTTATATCCCATTGTAAGAAATACCTGTCCCATCACACCTGTCAGACCGCTTGCGATGAGAAAAGGCAGGTCACTGACCTGTGGCATTACAAAAACTGGGGCCATCATGAATAAATTGCAGACAGTTCCGATCGCCATCAGGTAAAACACGATCAGTATTGTAGAGTCGTGTTCACGGGCAATTGACAGGGTAATTATCGAAAAAGCACCGAATATTCCGGAAAGAAGTCCGATGACATCCCCTTTATTGATGTGAGAAAAATCGGGAAAGATCACAAGGTATATTCCAATCATGGCCATGGCCAGAAACAATACAGAAATTTTATGCAGCTTCTCGAGTTTGAAAAGCGGTGCAACCAGAAAAATAAATACAGGGTAGGTCATGTTCAGCATGTTGGCATTGGTGACCGAAGAATGCTCAACGGAATAAAAAAAAGTTATAAGGGCGGAAAAACTGAGAATGGCACGGGCAACTACAAGGGGGATTTTTTTGGGTATGAAGGAAGTCCTGGTTTTCAGCATATACAGAGTGGCCAGGACGACACCCAGGATCAACCTGCAAAATGTTATTTCAATGGCAGGAATATCGGAACTGTTCGTTACAAATTTGGCGAACACAGTGGCCGATGCGAAGCAAAGTTCGGCTATAATTAAAAGATAGATACCCTTCTTCATTAAGAAAAAGTGATTAAGTGATTAAGTGATTAAGTGATTAAGAACGGGACGACTGCACGACTGCTCGACTTTCTTCACCTTGGCACATTAACTTTTCACTTTTAGTTTTTAGTTTTTCACTTTTCATTTTTCATTGTTCATTGTTCATTTTTCATTGAAATTACACGGAGCCCGCAACCACCAGCGCAACACCTACGAGTATTCCTGCCAGTACCAGGCCCCTTTTTCGCAGACTGGTTTCCCTGAAATAAAGGGCACCGGCTGCAAAAACAACAACAGCAGATGACCGCCGGACTATAATCAGAACCGATACAAGCGAATGGTCAAAAGAAAGCGCCTTGAAATAGAAAAAGTCAGCAATAACCAGCACTATTCCAATCAGCGGAATTGCCCAACGCCAGACGAACGGTGTGGTATTGTGCCTGGCAGGGTACCAGATGATAAGTAGAATTACCAGGAAAATTAACGCAGTATATACTGAGAACCATGCCTGCATAGCAATGCGATCATATTGTTTTACAAGGTATTTGTCAAGTAATGCGCTGGCACTGTTGAAAATGATGCTTAAAAAAGCAAAAAATATCCAGCGTTTATCCCTTTGATCATTTCCCCTTATATTTCCTCCAAATGACATGGCATAATAAAAACCCAGGGAAACGGCCACTCCCGCCCACTGAAGGCCATTCATTTTTTCTCCATAGATGACCATGGCCCCCAGCATGGTCCATACAGGACCCGAGGCATTTAATGGTGCCAGAAGGGTAACCGGAAGATGTTTTACCGAAAAATACCCGAAAAGCCAGGCCATGGATACAATGACTGATTTTAGCAGGAACAGGGCGTGGCCTGCAGGAATAACGTCAGGGATGTAAATCCGGTTTGCCTGTGAAAACCCAGGAAGAAACAAAGAAATTATAAGAAATGGTATGAATATCAGGGCACTGGCTACAGAACCAAACAGCAGTACAGGAAGTACTGCATTTTGATTCAGGGACACCTTTTTAAAAATTTCGTGAAACCCCAGAAACACGGAAGAAAATATGCCGAGCAATATCCACATAGGCCGACAAGTATACAAATTTCCTGTGGATTAAAAGATAGCAACATGAATATTCACATTTGGCATTTTAATTGTGGCTAAATGATTATATTTCACAGGCATTTCTCCTATTGAAAATCAAAGCGGCAAATACATGAAAATATCAGTTCCCCTTCTTATTCTAAGCCTTTTGATGGTTACAGGCTGTACTAATCAGAAAGCTGTTAAACCGTCACCTGAAGTAATTGCATCGTTTGAATCAAAGTTTGGTAAAGATATCAGTGCAAAATGGGAATTATCTTCTGACAAGACCTATGTAGCCAACTTCACAACATCGGGTCATCCTTCAAAATCCTATTTTGATGAAAATGGTGTATGGATCAAAACAGAAACAGAATTCTTATCAAGTGAACTTCCCTCGGTAATACTACAAACAGTGCTGGGTGCTTATAAGGGAAGTACCATCTCAAAGTCGCTGAAGATTGATGAAATTGAGAAAGAAACTATTTACAGGCTGTCTCTTAAAAGAGGAGGTAATATTACTGAAGTGGAACTTTCCTCTGGAGGAGTGATACTGGGCACTCCGATGATGAGATAGATGAACATACAGGTAATAATTTATTTCATCATTCCGATTTCTACAATAATATATGCGCTACGCGCATTTTCCGTCACCTCAATTTCAGAACTGCAGAACCTAGATCTGCAAAACTGCAAAACTGCATAATTCATAACTTCATCTACATTAGGTAGTTATACCTATTTATTTTTAGTAAAAGATCCCATGTGAGCCGGGGATGTGAATACTTACATTTGTTAGGATTCATATGCCCCGATGATTACTGACTACTACAAGGAATTGACCTCTGACGTTCGTTTTACCGAAGGTCTGACGGGATGTCTGAATTGCGGTACCTGCACTGCAATTTGTCCGGCTGCCGAATTTTACAATTATGATCCGCGCATTATAGCAGAAACCGTCCAGACGCGGGATAATGAAAAAATATATGAATTACTAACCGGCAATATGATCTGGTATTGCGGTGAATGCATGTCGTGCAAAACCCGCTGTCCCCGGAGTAATGCCCCCGGATTGATCATTATGGCCCTCAGGGCGCTGTCAATGCGTACAGGGCTATTTACCGAATCGGAAAAAGGCAGACAGCAACTTATGGTTAAAAGATCCATTGGTGAGTGGATACTGAAATACGGGTATTGCCTTTACCGTGAAGAAATGACGATCGAAGATCATCCCGAACAGGGCCCAACCTGGGAATGGCAAAATAACAATCTTGATCAGCTTTTTGACCGGTTTGGGGTTAAATACAGGGGAGACGGACCTGGTCCGTTGCGCAAAATACCTGAAGATGCCATGGAAGAGTTGCGCAGGATATTTGATGTGACGGGTGCAACTGACCTGTACGAATTTATTGAAGAGCAATCAGCCAAAAAAGCTGCTGAAATGGGACTGGAATTTGACAAGCGCCTCGACTGTGAATACATGTTTGAAATATATAACCATAACAGCGGCATACATACCAAGGAGTAAAAGATGATTATAGAAGGCAAAAAACGGCTTTGGAAGGAATACCAGAAAGAAATTGCAACTGATAATTTCTTTTATGTACGCAGTTGTGTAAGGCAGAATTTTTTCCCCGGCGCCGAACAGACCTTCCTTCGCATTTTGCGGGAAAGCCTGGGCAAGACTGTTTTTGAGAATCCGGGTCATACAACCTGCACAGGCATAGGATACCATTGCGATATTGTTCCTTTCAATACAACCATGACCGTTGTAGCAAGGCAGTTTGCCCTCATGACAGAGGCAGGTTGTGAAAACCTGGCTGTTTCCTGCATAACGTCCTTCGGATTGTACACTGAAATTCTTGAGACATGGAAGCATTTTCCCGAAACAGAGACAAAAACGCGCGATTACCTGCGAAAAGCAACGGGCCGGGAATTTAATATTCCGAAAAACCTCGCCCACGCCAGTGATATCATTTACAAGCTTCGGCATGAAATAGTTGACAGGGCACCTTATAAGTTAATTAATCAAAATACAGGTGAACCGTTGAAAGTGGTTGAACACATCGGCTGTCACTATTCAAAAATGTTTCCTCACAAAGGCGTGGGCGGGGCGGAATATCCTTATGTTCTTGCCGGACTGGCAGAGGCCCTTGGAGGAGAAATAGTGGATTACCCCGAGCGCAGGCATTGTTGTGGTTTTGGTTTCAGGCAGTATGTTGTAAAAGCCAACCGGGGCTATTCCCTGTCGTGCAGCAAAAAGAAATTTGATTCCATGGAACCCTATAAACCGGATCTGATCATAACGAACTGTCCCGGCTGCCCGTATTTTCTCGATCGCTGGCAATATGTGGTAAGTGAAATGAACGGAAAAACATATGGAGAAAACGGGCATGGTATTCCGGTTCTTACTTATGAGGAACTGGCGGGCCTTGCGCTTGGCTATGATCCATGGGACATTGGTTTACAGACACACCAGGTATCGGCTGAGCCCCTGCTTGTGAAAATGGGAATAGATTTCGACCCGGAAAAGAAATACCTGGGAAGAAACGGAGAATTTATGGGACGGCCGGCAAAACCGGAAAATCTGAGGATTGATATGGAGGAATTATTAGTGACAAGTGACGAGGGACGAAGTGGACGAGATGAAAAGCGTAGCCATAATAGGAGGAGGAGTTGCCGGAATGGAAGCTGCAGCACAGCTGTCAGGCCGCGGATTTTCAGTGACTGTCATTGAAAAGAGCGACAGGCTGGGGGGGCGGCTTAATCAATGGCATGCCTTGTTTCCTTCGCGCGAACCGGCTCACCAGTTGCTTGCCCGGCTAAAGCAAAAAATCAACGGTGTAAATTTTGTTTTCAATGCATCGGTAACCGGTGTTGAAAAGAACGATGACGGTTTCGCTATTCATATCGATCATAATCGTATGATCACAGCGAATGCTCTCCTGCTCACCACCGGCTTTGATATTTTTGATGCAGGAAAAAAAGAAGAATACGGATACGGTATCTATGACAATGTGATCACTTCAGTGGACCTGGAGAAAGCTTTTAACTCAGGCAAACCTTTGCTGACCGTCCAGGGAAAAACACCCAAACGCATCGGTTTTATTCATTGCGTGGGCTCGAGAGATGAAAAGGCAGGCAATATGCATTGTTCAAAGGTTTGTTGCGTGACAGCCGTAAAGCAGGCTATTGAGGTAAAGGAAATGTACCCTGAAACGGAGGTTTTTCTTTTTTACATGGATTTGCGGTTATTCGGAAGGCATTATGAAGAACTATATAAGGAAGCCCAGCAGAAATACGGAATTCAGTTTATCCGGGCCAGGCTTTCAGAAGCATTTGAAAATCCTGACGGCTCTGTACAGATCCGTATTGAAGATACCTTGCTGGCCAAGCCTCTTAAAATGACGCTTGATATGCTTGTTTTAATGGTGGGAATTCAACCTGATAAAAAACCAGATAATATGATAGATAAACTTGGATTAACGAAAGATGCTGATGGATTCCTGTTACAGGAAGATCAGTATGTGCTGCCATTCAATACCGGGATAGCCGGGTTGTATAGTGCAGGTGGAGTTACGGGACCCAAAACGATTGAGGAAACACTAAATGAGGCAAGGGCAGTGGCCGCCGAGATCACAACCTTTCTTGGTGATTGTATAACCTATTTTAGCACCGAACGGGTTGTAATTGGTTTATGATCAATTTCGGGTATACTTTACAGGCCGACAGGCAAATTGATTTTGATTCCAACAGCCGGCGCATTATTGACTTTGTACGGGCAGGAGAACCTTCAGTTGACTGGTGCATGAATTGCGGTACCTGTGCTTCAGGATGCACGGCTGCTGTGTCTGCCGAATACAGTCTGCGCCGGATGATCAGCCTGGCCAGGCGGGGCGAAGAAAAGGAAATTATTTCCGGTATTCACCGTTGCCGTTTTTGTGGTAAATGCCTGAATGCCTGCCCCCGTGGAGTAAATACCCGCAATATTGTTTATCTGATGCAACTTGCTGTAAAAAAAATAGCCAGCCATGAAATTTGATTTATTCGTATTGCCATTTACCCTGGGACTTGTTTTCCTGCTGGGTTACCTTACGGTGACCTATGCCCGGTGGTTTAAACAGATGAACAGCACTGACCGTTCAAAAGTTGTTACCGGATTTTTCAGTTTCAGGCTTTTTGGCGCATTGCGTGAAATCATTAGTGAAAGTTTATTGCACAGAAGGATATTTTTGAAGAACAGGCTGCTTGGCTTCATGCATATGAGCCTTGCGTTCGGCTGGTTTTTACTGATTGCTGTTGGCAACCTGGAAAGTCGTGTATTTCAGCCGGCAGGAATGAATCCCCCTTATATTCCGATCTTTTTCCGTTTTTTTCATTCCAATCCCGGTGTGTTTCCTTTGCACAGGGTATTTTCATTTGTAATGGACCTTTTGCTCCTTTTGGTGCTTTCCGGTGTGATGCTTGCCCTTGCAAAACGGATCTATTCCCGCGCTTATGGTATGAAAAGAACAACCAGGCTCCTTCCCGGAGACCGGTTTGCCTTAACCTCCTTATGGCTGATCTTTCCGCTGCGTCTGCTCGCAGAATCTTTCACTTCTGAGGCACTGGGAGGAGGAGATTTTCTGACTGCCACCACAGGTCATTTTCTCGGACACTTTCTTCCGGCCGGCGTGTTGTATTACCCTGCATGGTGGGCTTATTCCGTTTCCCTGGGTGTATTCTTTGCTGCACTCCCTTTTTCAAGATACATGCACATTCCTACCGAGGTGGTGCTGATTTTTTCACGCCATTTTGGACTCTCTGAATCAAACGTCCGGACATCCTTTACCGAGGTGGAAATCAATTCCTGTTCGCGGTGTGGCATATGTCTGGATACCTGCCAGCTGTCTTTTGCTGCTGAGATCAATACGGTTCAGTCTGCCTACCAGCTAAAGGCAATCCGTTATAATCAGATAAAACCCCATGAAAGCCTTAACTGCCTGATGTGCGGAAGGTGTGAGAAAGCATGTCCGGTAGGGATTGATATCAGCAAAATCCGATTGATCACAAGGAATGAAATGAATGGAAAAACACCCGATCCTTCTTTCATTCAACAGCCTATGCCAGGCGCCCGCAAAGCCGATGTACTGTATTTTGCGGGTTGTATGACACATCAGACTCCATCTATAAAAAAAGCCATGAAAAGTATACTGGCCGAAGCAGGAGTCAATTACTGGTTTATGGATGAAGACGGCGGAATGTGCTGCGGAAGGCCTATGATGCTTGCAGGACATCTTGAACAGGCGTCTATCATGATGCAGAAGAACAAGAAACTGATCCTTGAATCAGGCGCCACAACCCTTGTCACTTCCTGCCCGATATGTTTTAAAATATTCGCCCGTGAATACGATCTGAACATTCGCGTGATGCATCACTCACAGTATCTGCTTGAACTGGAGGAAAAGAATAAAATTCACCTGAAGCCCTTACATGCCACCGCAGTTTATCATGATCCCTGTGAATTGAGCCGTGATATCAGGGTATATGAAGAGCCGCGAAAATTACTGGGAGGCATTGTAAGTCTGGTTCAGCCTGAGTTTGAAAAAGAAAACACCCTTTGTTGTGGCAGCAGTCTGGCCAATTTTACAGCCGGTGAAGATATTCGTCGTAAGGTGGCCGGGGATGCCTATGAAAAGATCAACCCGAATAAGGCACAATACCTGGTTACATCCTGTCCCCTGTGTAAAAAGGCTTTTGAAAAAGTCTCCGATGTGCCTGTTCGTGATATTGCAGAACTGGTGAGCAGATCAATGATATTGCCAGAACTTAAAGAGCCGGTTTATAAGCAAAAGAAGACTATTGCCATCCCCAGCCTGGTTATCGATTAATTAATTTTTTTTCAGTTCTTCCTGAAGGCTTTCACGGGATTCCTGTTTTGCCTGGTCAATTTTTTGTCGGACTTCAGCGTTGTCAAACGTGCAATTGCTATCAGTGAAATACGGATTACGTGAACTATTCATATCACGGATCAGCTGATTGATCAGTTCCGGATCGGTATAATCAGCACGTGTTCTGCTGAATTCAAGGTAAGGGTGGTCATCTGTATTTGCCGGAGCCCCTTCTGCAAATATCCTCAACTGCCTGTCATCCATCAGCCGTTTACCGATTAATGATTCAGTAGTGGCAATTCCGGGCTTGCTGTACCTTCCAAAATGATCAATGGTAATAAAGCGCTGGTTGATAGCGCAATAATTAGTATTATATCTCTTTTTTAATGCCAGCAGCATTGCTTTACCCGGTGACAAATACCAGAGGCTAACTTCAGGAAATACATCTATACAAGCCCTTATCAGTGAACGGAATTCCTGCTTGTTTATTCCTGAGAGCGGAATTACCTGGGTAAGCAGACCCTGGTTAGAGATCCTGGCGTAGCAGGTTCTGTAAAAACCGGAGGTGAAAAAAGACGGAGTGTTTTGAAAGTTTGTATAGCCTGAGGTAATTAAATCAAAGGAAGCTGTGTTGCTGGCAAGAAATAGCCGGGCATCCTCGATGGCAATATTCACCCGACTACTCGTCAAAATATCCTGGTTTTCCTCACTGAAAGCATTGGCAGAAAGCGTAAGCAATTCGGGATAAACTTCGGCAATATAAATTGAAGGGATATCACAATCTTCAAGCGTGGAAGCAACAACTCCTGTACCAAAGCCAATCACAAGAGACGATTTGGCTGGCTGACCCATCACACAGGAGAAAATGGCAGGAAGCATCTGATCCTGTTCCTTTTCCATAACCTGGTTTATCACTCCATCAATGTATAATCCACTTGTACCGCCTTTCAAATTCCGCAATGTAACCAGGGCATTGCTGCCTTCCTGTTTTTGCGTGATCAGGCTTTCGTCATTGCCGGGATGTATCCAGCCAAGCTTAACAGCGCCAAAAAGAATTCCGGTAAGACAGGCAACGGAAATTGCGGTATAACTTAACCTGAAGCCACGGATCAGTCTTGAATCCCTGAATAATAAAAAGATACCCGATAGCAAAGAAACACCGATCAGGACAAAAACCGAATAAAATGAACTGATGAAGGGCAATAGAATATAGTGAGTGATTACTATTCCGAACAAGCCGCCCATGTAAAAAAGAGAGCCAAGTTTACCAATGTTGCGTCCCGAATGTTGAATTCGGCGCGGATATATTCTGGCTGTCAGGGGTAACAGGATACCTGTAATCATAGCCGGTAGCAGTATAAAAGAACATAATGGCAATTACCTGGAAGGCTGCTGATCTTCCCCAGCTGACTGAATTTCCCGACATCTCCTGCATGGCAGGTGCAGTAATTGTAAAAAGCAGGAACGAAAACAGAATGATAAATCCGGTCAGAATTTCAAGCGACGCCATCAGGAGATAGCCATTTACCATACCGCTGGTTATTCTTTTATACATGGATGCACCGATTGCCAGCCCGATAAAAAAAACAGCCAGGATCAGAATATGTACCAGCGAAAGATTCAGGATAGCATGTTCTGTTATAATCCTTGATGCGATGATCAAAAGGGAAACACTGGCGAAACCATGAACAGCATGTACCCGGATCATGGCCCGGGTTAATTTGGCACCCGCCTCAAGAACCGGTTTCCGTTTTCGGAATATCATGGCAGTGTTTCTCACGCGGGATGCCATGGTCGTGCTGACCTGTGATTGCCCTTTCGACTTTTCACGGATAAGAGACAAAATGGACAGTCCTGAAACAATAAAGAACAGGATGGCTGAAAACAGCAGGGAACGATGCATCCCGGTCTGTCTGATATAGAAACCATAGATGATAAGGCCTGTGGCAATGCCGAAAAATAAAACGAATAAAACCAGACTAAGCCTGTTTCCTGCCTGCACAATATGTTTTGTAAAAAACCGGCTCAAAACCGGCACCACCGCACCAATAGAAGCGAAGGGCATAAAAAGGAAAAGAAAAGATAAAATGATCCGTATGAATCCCATACCAAAGGAAGCAGGATGAAAGTCGCGGATAATCGTATCGAATACTCCGCAAAAGCAAGTTGAATACCAGCGGGTGCAAAAGTGCATATAAACCAGTGATGCCCTGTAGAACAACAAAAAGAACAACCTGATCAGGATGCTTGTCTGCCAGCCTTCCCCCAATGCGGCTTCCTGCGGCTATGCAAATTAAATATCGACAGCAAGGACAGATGTAACTGAAAACTGGTGAATGCCAAACAGGTTGGTATACATCCTGAACCATGTGAGCATAGCGATTGAGGATGCAATTCCGGAAAGAAAAAGAACGGGATAAAAAATATTTGGCAAACCCCGGCCGGAGGAATTCATAGTCTTCGGTTATCCTTCAAAACTAATGAAAAACTTACACATTTCAAGTCGTAAATCTTTTAACATAATAAGTTCTTTAAGGTTTGGAATAATGAGCAAAATAGCTATTTTTGAATGACTGCAAGTTCTATAAACCTTTTGTAAACCTAAAATCATAATCTATGAAAAAATGTACTTTTTTACTTGTATTCCTTCTGCTGGCGGGATTAAGTTCCCTCATAGCACAGGAAGTACAGGTTAAGGGAACGGTTACTGGTTCGGAAGACGGTATGCCGGTCCCGGGAGCTTATGTAATAATTAAGGGGACCCAGACAGGTACATCTACAGATGTAGACGGTAACTATTCAATTTCTGTTCCTGCAGATGCTACCCTTGTATTCAGTTCGGTTGGGATGAAAACCCAGGAGATCGTGGTGGGCGGCAGCTCAGTGATTGATGTTGTTCTCCAGCCGGATATTATTGGTATGCAGGAAGTAATTGTTGTTGGGTACACCACGGTGAGAAAAGAAGCGAATACAGGTGCCGTGAATGTGGTGAAAAGTGATAAACTGAAGGATGTTCCCGAGGTACAGCTTTGATAAGATGCTGAGTGGAAAAATTCCCGGTGTAACCATTAACGCTTCTTCCGGCCAGCCGGGTGCTTCTTCGCAGATACGTGTGAGGGGGATAACCTCACTTACCGCCGGCAATGAGCCCTTGATTGTAGTGGATGGATCCCCTGTAATGCAGGGTGATCAGTCCTATTTTACAAATACTTCAAATGCACTTGGCTCCATCAACCCAAGTGACGTGGAATCCATTACCCTTCTGAAAGACGCATCGGCAACTTCAATTTATGGCTCGCGCGGTGCAAACGGTGTATTGATTATCACCACTAAAACTGGTCAGCAGGGAAAGTCAAGAGTTGATTTCAGGGCTTCCTACGGAATGTCAAAACTGGCCAATGACAATGGTTACGGGGTGATGACAGCGGAAGAACTGGTTACCTATATGCGTGATGCTGTCAAAAACAGCGGATTTAATCCGGATGATCCCTCAGCCGGCAATGGAAGATACTACGTTCCGACTTCTCTGGCAACCGGGAAATTATATGACTGGATGGATATTGTAACCCGCACAGGCAAGTCACAGAATTATGAGCTGAATATCAGCGGGGGCAATGAGAAATCGAAGCATTACATTTCAGCAGGCTATACAGATGATGAAGGCGTCTTTTATGGGGTTGATTATCAAGAAATACCAGTTGCGTGCCAACATTGATCAAAAAGTCAATAACTGGCTTACTGCCGGGGTACGCATCAATGGAGCCCATACATTTACCAATGATGTGCCCATGCAGGATCTTTATTATGCCAATCCGCTTTTTGCCGGGCAGATCATCGCTCCCTGGACTCCCTTGTACAATGCAGAGGGTGAGTATAACCTGGATATTCCTGAAAACGGAAATACGAATCCGCGTGCCAATGCAGCTTACGATGATCAATGGGAAAAGCAGAATCATATCAATGGTACCTTGTTTTTGGAAGTGAAACCGTTCAAGGGATTTACCTTAAAAACAAATGATTCCTATGAGATAACGGACGGCGAGGGAAGACGATACTGGTCAGACAAATCCGATGCTGCAACAAATCCCGTTGCCACCCTGCAAACGTCCAATTCAAGATACTCCCAGATAACAACATCGAATACAGCCGCGTATGACCTGCAAGTGGGGGGTAAACATAACTTAAGTTTTCTTGTGGGCCAGGAAGCCACCCGGAATGACTATAATTCCTATTATATTTATTCACCCAATGTCAATCCGGATATTCCTTACCCCACCACGTCAACATCGGGAGAAGATGATGGGGACTATTCAGAATCCACGCATACCATGTTGTCATTTTTCGGGATTGCCAATTATGATCTCGCAAAGAAGTACTTTTTAAAAGTTCATGTAAGAACGGATGGAAGTTCACGCTTTGGAAAAGACACAAAATGGGGTACATTTTACTCGATCGGTGCATCATGGGTTGTTTCAAATGAGGCTTTCATGGAATCACAGAAGATATTTGATATGCTGAAAATCCGTGCCAGTTACGGTATCAATGGAAATGACAATATTGGTGATTATACCCAATGGGGATTGTATGGTTCTGTACAATATAACGGAGTAGCTGCAATGGCCCCCTCTAATTTACAGAACGCTGATCTCACCTGGGAAATGAATAAAACCTATAACATCGGAGTTGACTTTGGCTTTTTGCAGCGATTCACCGGTACAATTGAGTTTTATCAGCGGAAAACAACCGACATGTTGTTGCTTGACACCGCTGTCGAGAACCACCGGATTCAGCAGTTTCCAGGATAATGCCGGAGAAGTGAAGAACACGGGAATTGAAGGATTGATCAATGCCAATATAGTGAACACCGATGTGAAATGGGATGTAGGATTTAATATCTCGCACAACAAAAGCGAAATTATGTCCCTGTCAAGCGGCGAAACGCAATTTATCGATGCTGGCAATAACCGCATTATTCATAAAGTAGGAGAGAGTATGTACATGTTCTACCTGTATGATTATGCCGGCGTAAATCCGGTAAACGGAGAAGCCCTGTGGTATGATGCCGATGGAAAAATTACCAATAAATATGCCAATGCAAGGCAGGTGCTTGCTGGCAGTCCCGAACCAAAATTAACCGGGGGAGTCAGTTCAACCTTATCCTGGAAGGGAATTTCGCTGGATATCAATTTAGAATTCAGAACCGGCAACAAGGTGTTGATTGATGAAAACCGCTATTTAAATTCAGACGGTTATTTCTGGGGAGCAAACCAGGCAAATACAGGACTGGATTATTGGAAGAAACCCGGTGATATTACAAGGAATCCAAAGCCACTGGCTGACAATTCCACTTATTCAAATGGATTTCGCAGTACCCGCTGGATGCAAAACGGTGATTACCTTCGCATAAAGAACCTGACCCTGGCTTATGTACTGCCTTCAAAGGTGATTCAGAAAATGGGTATTGGTCAGGTGCGTATTTATACAAGCGCCATCAATCTCTATACTTTTCACAAAGTTAATTTCTGGGATCCTGAACGTGGTATTGATGGTACCGGATTTGGAATTTATCCGCAGACCAAGAAAATCATGTTTGGCATAGAACTTTCCTTATAACCCTAAAAATTGAAAACAATGAAAATAAAGAATATACGGTTCCTTGGCCTGGGTTTGGTTACTCTCCTGCTGTTATTCTCAGCATGCGAGGATTTTCTGACCCAAACGCCCAAGCTGGAGCAGACAAATGAACTGACCCTGTCGACTTTCAGGGGATTGACCTCCGCAACGGTGGGTGCCTATTCACCCTTATACGCAACGGACTGGTATGGACGTGACTTCGAGGTTACTGCTGATCTGAAAAGCGGCAATGCCAAAATCAGCCCGATTACCTCAGGCAGGTTTCAAACGGAATACCAGTGGGCAAATGTAAGTACGGCAACGATTGATCTCTGGTCAAGAGCATATGACCTGATTGCCAGGGCCAATAATGTGATCAATGCACTTCCCGGATTTTCAGAGCCGGGCGTTACACAGGATCAGCTTGACAACCTGAAAGGTGAATGTCTTTTTCTTCGTGCACTGGGTTATTTCGACCTTGTTAGAGTTTATGCGCAGCAATATTCGTCAGGAACTGACAATCCGGGAGTTCCCATAGTACTTGTAACTGAAATCGGCGAACCCGCAAGGAATACGGTTGGTGAAGTATATGCGCAGATTCTGGCGGACCTGACCGAGGCCGAAGGGATTTTAAGTGCAGATAACATGCACGGGTCAACGGATCCAAAGGGTTGGGCAACAAACAATGCAGTAAAAGCCTTGCTCGCCAGGGTATATTTATATATGGAAAACTGGCAGGCCGCTGCAAATTATGCTACTGAAATTATTAATTCAGGTGAATACCAGTTATACGATACCACTACCTATACCACCTGGGATAATGGCGGTGCCTGGGGTACAGATGCAGCATCTGAAATTATTTTCGAAGTGTACGGGGCAGAAGGCAATTCAAGCCATGGCAACTGGGATGTGATCTCTTATATTATGTCTCCCAAGGGTTACGGCGATATTGGTGCTTCTCATGACGTGTATGACCTTTACGAGGACAATGATATCCGTAAGCAACTCTTTACCTCTGTTGCAGGATATCCGGGTGCTCTGTGGTCACTTAAATATCCGGGTAAAAACGGAAATCTTCGGGAAGACAATATTCCTGTATTACGTCTTGGTGAAATGTACCTGATCCGTGCCGAAGCTTTGCTGCATGGAGCCACCATCAATGGTGTGCAGGCTGTGGATGATTACAATGCAATCCGTGAACCTCTGGGTCTGGCAGCAGCCACATCGGTTTCTCTGAATGATATTTATGATGAAAGAAGGCGTGAGCTTTGTTTTGAAGGGCACCAGTTATTTGACCTGGCACGCACCAAAAGATCACTTACCCGTACGGATTATGATGGCTCAGTCAACAAAGATGTTGCGTTCCCGGATTATAAATGGGCTATGCCCATTATTCAGGCTGAACTGGATGCCAATAAAAATATGGTACAAAACGAAGGATATTAAAGATTAATAAAGCACTACCATGAAAAACACGTATAAACTATTATACATAGTCATGATGGCGGCCATTTTCACATCCTGTAAAAATGATCCCATTATGTTCGACAAGTCCAAGACATTCGTGGCTTTCACGTCTTCCTCGGCTTCCGTTGTGGAAAACGAGAATGCCCTGGATATTCCTGTAATGGTTGCTGGTGTACCGGGCAGCCCGGCAGTTACTGTAAATTTTGAGGTTAAGAACGGAAGGAATTGCCAATCCGGCAGTGGAAGGAACTGATTTTACGATCCTGTCCTCAGGTTCAGTTGATTTCCCGGATGGAAGCGGAATGGTCAATATCACCATCCACCCAATTGACAATGGTGTATTCACCGGAGATAAGTCCTTTGAGTTGGTACTCACCTCAAATTCAAAAAATTATCCTACCGGAGCTGAAAATGTGATTACAGTCACTTTAAAGGATAACGAACATCCCCTCGCAAAATGGATCGGAACTTACAGTGTTTCTGCTGTGAGTTATTACTCTCCGGGTCAGTATGATGAATTATGGTCAGTGACAACTGAGCCTGATCCGAATGATGTTAATAAACTTATCATTACCGGAGTTGGAGCGCCAGGTTCAGGACCGCATCAAGGCAACAATCAATCTGGAGGAAATGTCAATCACACTCGCACCGGGACAGGTTCTGGGAGATGTTTACGGATATGGCAGCATAGCTGTTTATAAAGGAACGGATGCCGGTGACAATATTATTCAGGATCAACCTTTGGTTGGTGTCATTCAAGATGACGGAACTATTAAGATAGATCTTTGGGGAGAATTGATCACTGACGGGCAGAATGCCGGTCTGTTGTGGGATGTTTTCAATACCACCTGGACCAAACAATAAACTGAAAAACGTCGTATATAGAGGGCCCTGGCAATTCTTAAGAATCCGGGGCCTTCTTTTTGTAACTGTCGACTTATAAATTAATTTTGCAACTGTTCTTTCATTCAATTGTTTTATGTAACTAACGGATGATCTCATGCGTCGGATTCTTTTTATAGGGTTGATCATTTCAGTATGCATTTCACAGGGATATGGGAAAGCCGTTACCATACAGGATGTGCGCAATGCAGCACAGTCTTTTATAGCATCTGCTTTTCCTGCAGGTCAAACTTACCAGATTGTTGAAATCATTCCCATGAAGAATGGAACCTTTATTCCATTGTATGCGGTGAATTTAAAGCCGGGTGGCTGGGTTCTGGTTTCGGGGGACGATAAAACAATTCCTGTTTTAGGATATTCTGTTTCAGGTTCTTTTGATGCAGCTATTCCCCCTGAAGAAGGAGTGGGTGACTGGATTAGGCACTATTCAAAAAATATTGCCGGTGCCGCACAGGATAAGTCCATGAAAAGAGATTCACGCTGGGATGGCAATCCGGGTTCCTATACTTTAAAATCAACCGCCACTGCGCCCGTTGCACCTCTGATCGCAGTTACCTGGGATCAGGGTAAAAACTGGAACAGCTATTGTCCTTCCGATGCCGCCGGTCCCGGCGGACATGCCTATGTGGGTTGTGTGGGAGTTTGCATGGCACAGGCCATGTCGTATTATAAATACCCGGCAAAGGCAACCGGAGACAAAACATATTATCACAGTACCTATGGTACAATTATTCTGCATTATGACCGGGAGTCACCCTACGAATGGGATTCAATGTCGCTGAATACGCCGGATCCCTATAACAGCAAACTTCTTTATGATTGTGCCGTTTCGGTACAAATGGATTTTGGCGCCGACGGATCTTCAGCACAAACCAAAAATGTTCCGTCTGCGCTGGTGAGGTATTTCAAATACTTCAGTGGAGCAAGGTATGTCGCGCGTTACGATAATGACACTACATGGACAAACCTTCTGACAGGAGAACTTTCAGCCGGAAGACCGGTAATTTACAGCGGTTTTCCTGAAGATGACAGCCCGGGTCATGCATTTGACATCGATGGGGTTGACATCCGGGGATATTTTCATCTGAACTGGGGCTGGAACGGAAAATATAATGCCTATTACCTGATCAATAATCTCAGTCCGGGTACTTTTAGCTTTAACCGTAACCAGGGCGCTGTGATCAATTTGCGTCCGCCTGTCTATTGTCCCACAGATTTGGACCTGACTAAAAAATCAGTTAAGGAAAGAATGCCGGCAGGAACGTATGTAGGCAGGCTGAAAATTACAGACGAAGCCCCGGATAATAAGTATACATTCACTTTAATGGGTGACTCCATAGGGATAGGGGAGTACCTTCCGGCTGACTTTTATCTGTCACACGATACGTTGCGGACCGGCAGGGAATTTTTATACAACGACCAAAAAGAATTTCCACTATATATAAAGGTACAGGATGAGTTTGGTCATGTATATACGGAAAAATTTGCGATTTCTATCCTTGAAAATTCAATTCCTTCGGGAATTTCCAATAACAATGATGAAAATCTCATTGTTTACCCGAATCCGACCTCGGGAAAGATTTATATTCAGGTACCCGGTCCGGTAAGGGGTATTACATCAATAAGTCTGATTGATCAGCAGGGGCGTATTGTTCTTAACAGGGAGTATCAGGATGAAAATACCATTCATGAGTTGGATTATCCAATTCCCGGTTTGTATTTTCTTCAGATTAAAATCAATAGCGGGATTCAAATTCTCAAAAAACTAATTGTTTATTGACAAACGTCATTTTTTTGGAGATAAAGGTCCTTATTTCAACCATAGACAACCTCCAATATCAGGCATTTCCCTCTGAATGCCCCGTAAAGCCGGCAAATTAGCGGCTTCTGTATAAATATTACATCGAAAAGTAAATTTATTCCCATTAATATGATGAAAATCAGCATTATATAAAATATATAATATTTTTTTTTATATCATTTTTTTTATAGATTTGATTTTGAAACATGAGCTTCTACTAACCGGAAGTTTAATGACGATTAACCTATTATAAACCTAAAATTCTAATTTATGAAAAGGATTACAAGTTTGCTTGTATGCTTGCTCTTATTTGGCTTCACGGCCATATTCGCGCAAGACATACAAATCAAGGGGACGGTTACGACTGCTGAAGACGGTAGTCCGCTTCCCGGGGCATATGTTAAAATTAAGGGTGCCAATACGGGTACTGCAACGGACTTCGAAGGGAAGTACCAGCTTACTGTACCTAGCAACTCTACCCTGGTTTTTTCATCTATCGGCTACAAGGATCAGGAAATTACACTGGCCGGCCAGAGCGTTCTTGATGTTGTGATGGAATCAGATGTCACACAGGTGGATGAAGTTGTTGTTACAGCTCTGGGTATTTCCCGTGAAAAGAAATCACTGGGATATGCTACTCAGGAAGTAACAGGAGATGAGATCTCCACCGTGAAATCTGATAACTTTATCAATTCATTGTCGGGTAAGGTTGCCGGTGTGAATGTGAAGGTAAACGGTAACATGGGTGGATCAACAAACATTATTATCCGTGGTTCAAAATCATTGACCGGAAACAACCAGGCATTGTTTGTAATTGACGGTGTTCCTGTAGATAATTCATTGACCAATAACTCAGGCCAGGTATCAGGACGTAGCGGTTATGACTACGGTAATGCTGCTGCTGACATCAACCCCAATGATATTGAATCAATCAATATCCTGAAAGGTGCTGCTGCCTCCGCATTGTATGGTGCACGCGCTGCTAACGGCGTTGTGATGATCACTACCAAGAAAGGTGCAGCCAAACAAGGCCAAAGGTTTCGGTGTAACCCTGAGTTCAAATGTAACTTTTGCCAAGATTGACAAGTCGACCTTGCCGGAATATCAGAACCAGTACGGCGGTGGATACGGTCCTTACTACAGTGGCGGAACTCATCCCGGTCTGGAAGAAGTTGACGTCAACGGTGACGGTGTGGATGATTTAATGTGTCCTATGTATGAAGATGCTTCCTATGGCGAAAAATTCGATCCGAGCCTTATGGTTTACCAGTGGGATTCATTTGTTCCTGAATCAAAGTATTATAATCAGGCACATCCCTGGGTTGCTTCACAGCATGGTCCGGAAGATTTTTTTGAAACAGGGGTTACCTATAATAATAGTATTGCTATTGACGGGGCATCTGATAAATCAACTTTCAGACTTGGCTATTCCAATTTCAATCAATCCGGTATCATGCCAAACGGTACATTGAAAAAGAACAATTTCGATTTCAACGGATCTTATAAACTGAAAGATAACCTAAAAGTATCTGCTTCTGCCAACTATGTTAATACACAGGGTAAAGGCAGAAACTCAACTGGTTACAGTGATAACATCATGACTTCATTCCGCCAGTGGTACCAGGTTAATGTAGATATGCAGGAGCTGAAAGATCTTTATCATCAGACCGGCAGAAACGTGACCTGGAACCCTACCTATTGGGATGATCCCGTTCCTCTTTACTGGGACAGTCCTTACTGGGTAAGATACAAAAACTATGAGACTGACGAAAGAAACCGTTTGATCGGTTATGCACAGATAGATTATAAAGCCAATGACTGGTTAAGTTTCATGGGCCGTACTGCCATCGACACCTATAGTGAATTACAGGAAGAAAGAAAAGCAGTAGGTTCAGTTGCAGGTGAACTTGGTGTTGGCCGTCCTGATGTAACTTCAGGTTATTCAAGGTACACCCGTACATTTTTGGAAACCAACGTCGACCTGATGGCAAATTTCCATAAGAACATCACTGAGAAATTCAACATTAACCGGTATTGTTGGTACAAACTTCCGCAGGAATAAAAGTGACCGCGTTTTTGCATCAACAAATGGCGGATTGAGCGTTCCTGAAGTTTATGCACTCAGCAACAGTCTTGACCCGATGCTTCCTCCGGAAGAAAGATTGGCCAAGATCGGTATGAACGGTTACTATGCCAGCGTTTCTCTTGGATACAACAATATGTTCTTCCTCGATGGAACATACCGTATTGACCAGTCCTCCACCTTGCCGAAGAGCAACTGGACGTATAAATATCCTTCTGTCAGCGGTAGCTTCCTGTTCTCTGAAGTACTTGACGCCCAATGGCTGCAGCTTGGAAAAATCAGGTTGAATTATGCCGAAGTTGGTAATGATGCACCCTGGGCCAGCGTATCCGATACGTATGTTCCTATAACACCTTTCGGAACTTCAATGGTTTCAGTACCTTCAACCAAGAACAATGATAAACTGAAGTCAGAAAGAACAAAGAGTATTGAAGCCGGTTTGGAAATGAGCATGTTCCAGAACAGATTGGGTTTTGATCTTGCTATTTACAAACAGAATACGATTAACCAGATTATGCCGGTTACCGTTTCCTATGCAACCGGTTATTCTTCGAAATATGTAAACGCAGGTGAGATACAGAATAAGGGTATTGAACTTCACCTGACTGGCGTACCTGTGAAATTAGGTGATTTCCAGTGGGATCTTACACTTGAACTTGGCCAAGAACGTAAATGAGGTTGTTTCTCTTGCAGCAAGGCATCACGAATCTGCAGATCAATTCCTTACAGGGTGGTGTTACTATCAATGCCCGCGTTGGTGAGCCTTACGGAACCATCCAGGGAACTGACTATGTTTATACAAATGGTCAGCGGACTGTCCGTTCCAATGGTCGCTATATGAAAACCTCAACATCTGACAAGATCATTGGAAATGTTAATCCCGACTGGACCGGTGGTGTTTTGAATGCATTCCGTTATCAAAGACCTCACCCTGAGTTTCCTTATCGATATTCAGCAGGGTGGAGACATATTCTCACTTGACCAGTGGTATGGACAGGCAACCGGCTTGTATAAAGAATCTGTAAGGCTCAATGACCTCGGTAACCCAATCAGGAACCAGGTTTATACAACCTATAGTGATCCTACAACTCCTATGACAGCCAATCCGGGTGGTCTGGTTTATGAAGGCGTTCTGGCTGACGGAACACCAAATACGTTGCGTGTTGAAGGAGCTGATTACCGGTTCGATGGATATGCTTACATGCCTAACAGCAGATTCATATATGATGCTTCCTATGTAAAACTTCGTGAGGTTGTACTTACCTATAACCTGCCTTCAAAACTGATGGCAAAGACCTTCATTGAAGCTGCTTCATTGAGTTTTGTAGGTTCAAACCTCTGGATCATCAGCAAGAATCTTCCTTATGCCGATCCTGAAGCAAGTCAGGGTGCTGGTAACATTCAGGGATGGCAGAGCGGTAACTTGCCGGCTACAAAAAATTATGGATTCAGTCTAAATCTTAAATTCTAATCTTTGAAAATTATGAAAAACAAATATTTCATATTATTGGTACTCATTGCCCTTTTTGCGGCCTGTACCGATAAATTTGAGGAATTCAACACGGATGTAAAGAATCCTGCTGTTGTTAGCCGGCGAGCCGCTGTTCTCCAATGCCCAGAAAGCTATGGTTGACCAGATTTCAAGTACCAATGTCAACCTGAATGATTGGAAGCTGTATGCCCAGTACTGGACAGAAACGACCTATACTGATGAAGCCAACTATGATGTTGTAAACCGTTCTGTTCCGGACCTTACATTCCGTGCATATTACAGGGGCTTTATACGCGACTATCAGGAAGCAACCAAGATCATTACTGAAACTGCTGCCACCAGTGCATATAGGTGAGATTGAAAAAGCAAATAAACTTGCTATCATTGAATTGTTGGTTTGCTATTCCTATCAGCAACTGGTTGATATCTTCGGAGATATTCCTTATTCACAGGCTGAGGATGTTGAAAACATTTCTCCTGCCTATGATAAAGCCGCTGATATTTATGCTGACCTTATCAGCCGTGTTACTGCAGCTACTGCAGCATTGGATCCTGCACAGGGTAGTTTTGGCAGCGCTGATGTTATTTATGGTGGCGATGTTGCAGCATGGATAAAATTTGGTAATTCCCTTAAAATAAAATTGGGTATCACTTTATCCGATGTTAATCCCGGCCTGGCCAAATCAACTATTGCATCCGGTGTTGCCGGTGCATTTACTTCCCATGCTGATGATGCTTTGGTACATTATTTTTCTGCAAGTCCGAATTATAACCCGATCTATGGTGACCTGGTTGCAAGCGGCAGAAATGACTTTGTACCTGCCAATACGATTGTGGATATTATGAATACCCTGGCGACCCAAGACGCCCGGCTTATTTTGAACCAATGGCTGACGGAACTTATTTAGGCGGACCTTATGGTTACACTTCACCGTATGCCAATTACTCGCACCTTTCAGCCTGGATCCACGATCCCACATTCCCCGGTATCGTGATGACCTATGATGAGATTCAGTTCTACCTGGCAGAAGCAGCAGCAAGAGGCTTTACTGTTCCTGAAACAGCTGAAACATACTACAATAATGGTATCACTGCATCATTTGAATATTGGAGCGTATCAGCTGACAGTGCAGCAGCTTATATTGCCAAGCCCGAAGTAGCCTGGGATGCAGCAAAGTGGAAAGAGTTGATCGGCACACAGGCATGGCTGTCATTCTACACACGTGGATTGGTAGGCTATACCGAATGGAGAAGATTGGATTTCCCGATTTTCAATCTTGCAGAAACGATTACTGAATACAGTGAAATTCCTGTAAGGTTCCCTTACCCGGTTAATGAGCAGACTTTGAATAAAGCAAATTACGAAGCAGCCTCCGCCAGTATCGGTGGTGACTCACCTTCAACCCGCATATTCTGGGATACTGCGACAGGAACTGGTAAGTAATCATATTGATTTTATAATGCAAAAACCCGGCAGTGGAAACTGCCGGGTTTTTTTTTATTCCTTATGAAACTTACTGCATCTTTTTTGCCATCATAAACGGGGCTATTAAATATACATTCGGATCAGTTTTGGATTCCTTGGTCTGATAGGGTATAAATACGTCTTCACCTGGCTTCCAGTTGGCAGGAGTCATCACGTGTTCCTTATCACTTAACTGTAAAGCAATAACCGTTCTTTCAATTTCATCGAAATTGCGGCCTACTTCCGATGGGTAAAAGAAGATTGCCCGGATTTTGTTTTTTGGATCAATTATAAAAACGCCGCGAACATCTTTTGTGGTGCTATACGGGTTATGCAACATGCCGTATAGTTTTGACACATATTTGGTATTATCATCAACAAGAGGAAATTTAATTACCTTAGGCTCCCTGTTTTTATAAGTCAGGGTATCCAGCGTTGATACCCAATCTTTGTGCTGGTAGAGCGTGTCAGTTGATAATACGACAATTTTGACTCCTAATTTTGAAAACTCTTCCTGTCGCTGAGCCAATTCCAGTATCTCCGATGAACAAACGGGAGTAAAATCCTTGGGATGACTGAACAAAATCTTCCATTTTGAGGAATAATCGCCGGGGAAAGTAAGTTCTCCGTTGGTGGTTTTAGCCGTGAAAGAAGGAGCCTGAGAACCGATGAGGGGAATCCTTGAATCTGAATTCTCCTGGGACCAGAGGCCAGTTGAAGAGAAAACCAAAACACTGAATAATGCAATTTTTGTTTTCATGTTTGTTGAATTTAGATATTAGTAATACAAAAAAAATTAAAAAAGAAGGTTTAAAAATGAGATAGTGTATTTTTATGAAATGAGGGTAGGATTGTGAAAAGATGAAATTAAGGAGCCATCCTTTTATTTATTTATTGATTATCAAATTTGAATAATAGAAGAATAAAGGATATAAAGATACGATAATCTTATAATAATGCAAGTGTTTTGTATATTTTTTGAAAAGAAATTTCAGAACCTAACGGATTATCTATTGCTGAAGTGCCGGCTTGTCTAAGCTTTGGGTATGAAGATTGACTATTGTTCTTTTTTTTTGACATATGCTCACTGTCGGAATTTCCTTATCTTTGCGTTCTGGTTAAGATGACGTCTAAACTTGTCGCAGACAAACCAAATATTTTGTATAAGAGGTTATTATGGATAATTACAACATCAACCACCTGAAAGAGCTGGAAGCCGAATCAATCTTTGTGATCCGGGAGGTGGCGGCACAGTTTGATAAACCCGCCATGTTATTTTCAGGCGGAAAAGACTCAATTGTGATGTATCATCTGGCCCGTAAGGCATTTTGGCCCATGAAGGTTCCTTTTCCCCTGCTTGCATATAGATACAGGTCACAATTTTCAGGAAACCCTTGATTTCAGGGACGAACTCATGGAAAAATCGGGAGGGCGCTGCATTGTCCGGTTAGTTCAGGACAGCATTGACCAGGGAAAGGCTATAGAAGAGACAGGTATCAATGCCAGCCGTAATATGCTGCAAACAGTCACCCTGCTTGATGCCATTGCCGAATTTAAATTTGATGCTGCCATGGGTGGCGGAAGACGTGATGAAGAAAAAGCACGGGCCAAGGAACGTTTCTTTTCCCATCGCGATGAATTTGGTCAGTGGGACCCGAAAAACCAACGTCCTGAACTCTGGAACCTGTTTAATGGCCGAAAGAGGATGGGTGAGCATTTCAGGGTTTTTCCAATCAGTAACTGGACTGAAATGGATGTGTGGCAATATATTTATATGGATCATGTTGAAATTCCCTCTTTATATTTTACTCACCAGCGTGAAGTTTTCAACCGCGATGGTGTATTGCTTGCCGCTGCACCTTTCATGAAAATGAAACCGACGGAAAAGGATTGAAAAACTGGATGTCCGGTGCAGAACCATTGGCGACATTACCTGTACCGGACTTACACTTTCACGAGCAAATTCCCTTGAAGATATTATTCTTGAAGTGGCTGCTTCCCGTACAACAGAAAGGGGAGGCCGTTATGACGACAAACGTTCCGAATCCGCAATGGAAGACAGGAAGAAAGAAGGGTATTTTTGAGACAAGGGACGAGGGAGTGAGTGGATAGGTAGTTGAGAGTTGAGAGTTAGAGTAGGGAGTAGGGATTATGAAGTATGGAGTTGAGATGAGAGTGAGAATTGAAGAGGCAAGTTAACACCTTGTCTATAAGGCATGTATGCTGACCGATCTACTCCATTACCGAATACCGAATACCGAATACCGAATACCGAATACCGAATACCGAATACCGAATACCGAACACCGATTACCGAATACCGAATACCGATTACCGATTACCGATTACTAATTACTGATTACCAATGATGACACTCTCAGGACAAGACACGACGGATATCTCGATATGGAATTGCTGCGGTTTACCACCGCAGGAAGCGTTGATGATGGAAAAAGTACACTGATTGGCCGGTTGTTGTATGATAGCAAAGCCATATTTGAGGATCAGCTGGAGGCTCTTGAAAAGGCCAGTATAAACCGTGGCGAAGAGCAGATCAATCTGTCGCTGCTTACCGATGGTCTGCGTGCGGAGCGCGAACAGGGTATAACCATCGATGTGGCCTACCGTTATTTTGCCACACCCAGGCGAAAATTCATTATTGCCGATACACCGGGTCATATTCAGTATACCAGGAATATGGTGACAGGTGCATCAACGGCCAATGCAGCACTTATTCTTGTCGATGCACGGAACGGCATTGTTGAACAAACTATCCGCCATTGTTACATCGCCTCCTTGCTTCAGATTCCGCATGTAATCGTGTGCGTGAACAAAATGGACCTTGTTGGGTACAAGGAAGAGGTTTTCGAAAAGATTCAGCATGATTTTAACCGGTTCTCCGATAAGCTCGACATCCGGGATATATATTTCATTCCGATCAGCGCATTAAAAGGTGATAACGTGGTTGACCGTTCACAATATATGAACTGGTACCAGGGACCCACCCTGATGTATTCACTGGAACACCTGCATATCAGCAATGACCAGAACTTCATTGATCCGCGTTTCCCGGTTCAATATATTGTAAGGCCCAACAGTGATGAATACCATGATTTCAGGGGATATGCAGGTCGGGTTGCAGGCGGTGTATTTCGTCCCGGGGAAAAGGTTGTTGTTCTTCCGTCGGGATTCTCAAGCCGGATAAAGTCCATTCATATGATGAATGAAAACCTTGAACTTGCTTTTCCGCCTCAGTCAGTTACAATTACTCTCGAAGATGACATCGATATCAGCCGTGGCGATATGATTGTAAAGGAAAATAACATGCCGCAAAAGGGTCAGGATATTACAGCCATGATTTGCTGGCTTAATGAAAAACCAATGCGTCCCGGTGCAAAATACTGGATAAAGCATACCACCCGCGAAGCCCGGTGTATTGTAAGAGAAGTGAACTATAAAGTGGATATCAACAGCCTTGGAAAAAACTATGACGATAAGAATATTGGCTTAAATGAGATTGCAGAGGTTTCACTTCGCACAACACAGCCGATGTTTTTTGATTCATACCGGAAAAACCGGATTACAGGTTCCCTTATCCTGGTGGATGAAGGCACAAACGAAACTATTTGTGCGGGGATGATTTTGTAGTTCTGCAGTTTGCAGTTTGCAGTCTGCAGTCTGCGGTCATGCAGTCATGCAGTCGTGCAGTCATGCGATCACAATGTCCGATTACCGAATACGGATTACCGATTACCGACTGCCCGCTACCGGACACCGACTACCGATTACCGATTACCGATAACCCTTCTCACTTCCTTCAACAGGTGCGTATGGATCCCGCCTGCCTGTTAAATATCCCCTTCTCATCCAAACGGTCAACCCGCACCCAACCGGAGCAATGGATAATCTCACCATCGGCCAGGATCATTCCCACATGGTTAACCCTTCCTTCGTCATTGCAAAAAAAGGCAAGATCCCCGGGAACAGTATTTTTCAGTGAAGAGATCACTTGTCCGGATAACACCTGCTGGTTTGTTTCCCGCGCGAGCGGGATTCCGTGTATTTTGTGCACTGTTTGTATAAAACCGGAGCAATCGAATCCAAAAACTGATCTTCCACCCCATAAATAGGGTGTATTCATAAACTGCCGGGCGGTTTCATATACCTTTTGCGATGCTGGATGAAGTATATCGCCGCATTAAAGGTCTTATTCTGAATTTCTGATTCCCGATAATGAATTCACGATTGGCCTGTATCTAAACAGGGAAGGCTGCTTCCGGCCGGAATCAGCTGTAATGACCCGTCAGGCATTTCAATTTCAGCTATTCTGGAATAAAGAACAGGCTGCATCGGGTTCTCCATTTCCTTTTCCAAAATGGCTTCGTGAAAAAACTTGCGGTCAATCCAGCCTTCAAAATGATCGAAATGGGTAGTAATTTTCAACCATTTTTCAATTATCTCCTCTATATTGAAATATTCGCCAAAAAGTAACTGGCTGATCATTTCCGATTGTTCCTGCGGTTCTTTTCGGATAGGAATAACGGCCACCATGCAAACGCCGGTTGTACCTTCCGGATGATTTTTATCGGCCGAAGATTTTGTCATAAGGGATGAACATCGTTAACTATTTGTTGTTTAAGTAATATCAATAGATAATTTTTCCTTATTTTGTACGAAGTTAGCTTAAGCGTAAACATCTTTTCCCTAAAGTACAAAATATAACTTTTTGTCACAAAGATCATGATTTTGAATTTCATACGTACCCACAGCCGTTCCATTATAATCCTGTTCTTTTTTGTGATCACATCAATCATAATCATATACTTATTGCCTCATGAAGGAAAATTTATGTTTGAGTACCAGAAAGGTGGTTTCTGGAAACATGAAAGTCTGACAGCCCCCTTTAATTTTCCCGTTAATAAGACCAAGGCTGAAATCGATCATGAGACGCGATTCAGTTTTGCGTGAATTTAAACCCATTTTTGTTTTTGACAACAAGATTGGCAGTCAGCGATTACAAGAGTTGGATGAAGATTTCAATGCCCGGTGGATTGAATATTCCATGTCGCTTTATAAGATCCCTTCGCGAAATGAATACATGACGAATCGCAAATACACAATGAATCGTCAGCTTGAGACGGATTACCGCAATTACCTGGCGTCTCTTTTAAGCGAAATCTATAACAAGGGAATTATTGATATAAGTCCGCTTGAAGAAAACGGACAGCTAAAATATAAAGAAGTAACGGTGGTAAAGGGAAATGTGGCAGAAAATTATCCGGTTTCATACCTGTTTACTCCTAAAACAGCCTATGAATACGCTACCACCCGATTAAAAAACAGTATACCCAAAAAGAATAGTCTCCCTGTTCATAAGTATGACCAGTTCTTTCTTGATTTTCAAGTCAATAATTATCTTTCGATCAACGTCACCTATGATGAAGAGCGATCTACCAAGGTACATCAGGGACTCCTTGAGAGTATTTCCAGTACCCGTGGATTAATCCAGGAAGGCCAGGGAATAATTTCAAGAGGTGAAAGCATCACTGACGAGAAATTTATGATCCTCGAATCGTTGCGGCAGGAGTATGAGAAAAACCTTGGCTCAATGGCCCGCCAGCTTGTAATAATAGGTAAATTCATACTTGTTTTTGCTTCCCTTATGGTTGTATTCCTGTTTCTGAAAAATTTCAGAAGAGAAGTATTGGAAAGCTATCGGAGGGTACTTTTTATTTTGCTCACAATAGTTTTAATGGTACTGGTGGCTAGCACAACCTTTAAATTTAACCTGGTGAGTATTTATTTGCTTCCTTTTGCCATTCTGCCTATTATTTTAAAGACATTTTATGATTCCCGGCTGGCCCTGTTTATTCATATTATAACTATTCTGCTCATTGGTTTTTTTGCACCCAACAGTTTTGAATTTGTCTTTTTGAATGTGGTGGCCGGCATGGTAGCCATTATAAGTCTGACCAATGTATACAGGCGTTCCAAACTCGTTGTAACCTCCCTGTATGTGATTGCAGCTTATTCAGTCATTTATCTTGGTATTGCCCTGGTTCAGGAAGGAAACCTGGCCAGCATCGAATGGAAATATTTCCGCCTGTTTGGGGTGAATGGTATCCTGGTGATGATTTCCTATCCGCTGATCTTTATGTTTGAGAAAACGTTCGGATTCATGTCAGATGCAACATTGATGGAATTGTCGGATACAAATCAGCCTCTTCTTCGAAAACTGGCAGAAGTTGCACCAGGTACCTTCCAGCATTCATTGCAGGTGGCTAACCTGGCCGAGGATGCTGTCTTCCAGGTAGGGGGAAATCCATTGCTTGTCAGGGCCGGTGCACTGTATCATGATATCGGTAAAATGGAAGAACCACTTTATTATATTGAAAACCAGACTTCCTCCATCAATCCACATGATAACCTTGAATTCGAGCAAAGTGCCCGTATCATAATTGATCATGTGAGAAAAGGAGTGGATCTGGCAAAAAAGAATAAACTTCCCGAAGCGATCGTCGATTTCATACGCACACATCATGGTACCACAACAGTGCAGTATTTTTACCGCTCCTATCTGAGAAAATATCCTGAGGCAGATGTGGATGTCAGGAAATTCTCCTACCCTGGACCAAAGCCGGGTTCAAGAGAAACCGCTATTGTGATGATGGCTGATTCCGTTGAAGCTGCTTCAAGGAGCCTGAAAGAAATTACCGATAACACACTGGATAAACTTGTTGATTCCATTATTGGAAATCAAATGACTGAAGAACAGTATAATGATGCCCAGATTACATTTAAGGAAATAACCACGATTCGTGAGGTTTTTAAAAGACGACTTCGCAATATTTATCACGCCCGCATTTCCTACCCCACATAAAAAAACCCCCCCGCCGCGGCAGAGGGGGTTATTCTTTAATTTCTTCCCCTTGTATAGTTGATAATCGAATGATTACTTAACTACTGCTGCTGTATCGGCGGCAACTGTATCAGGAGTTGCAACAGGAGCTTCTTCTACTACGGTTGAATCAACTGCAGGAGCTTCAGCGGTTTTTGATTTGCAGGAACTTAGGGCAATAACACCAAAGAATACAAAAGCAACAAATAAATAAGCTATCTTTTTCATTTTTTTAATTTTTGATGTGAATTATAAGTTAATTAATCGGAGCAAAAATAGTAAATAAATTTATTCCACAATTTTATTTTTTTAGTAATTTGAATAATAGTGCATTAAAAATGCAAATTAACAGTTTACTTTCGCTATATTTTAAGAATCCTCAATTTATAAGTCTAAGAAAAACAATAATTTACTAAGATTAATCTGTTAGCGCACTTGTTAATAAAAATCATTAATAATCTGCATTAATATAGCAAGTCAGGCTGTTCCTGATTATATTATTTTCCAGGATCTCTCCTTAATTTTATAGGTTCACTTTAACAAAACTCCGATTACTTCGTTAATTATATTAAAAAAAAAGGAGTCCTTTGTTTAAAATATGAGGTTATTGCCTGTAACAGGTCTTCATTCCAATTCTGTTTAAATATGTATAGTTTGTTCCGCTTGCATTTATTAAAAACCGGCCTGGTAACTGCGTTATATTTGCTTTTGCTTCCTGCTGAATTTATCCGTGCTCAAACGGATACGGTTGATGTCCAAAGCTCAAGTTACAGAAATTGATCAGGTTGAAGTAACCGGTTACCGGAACCAGTCAGTTTTTAAAAATAAATCACGGATAGTTACTGTAATTCGGGGTGATGAACTTGAAAGGGCAGGTATACAGAGTCTGCAGGATGTGCTGGAATTTGTCTCCAACGTTGATGTCAGGCAAAGAGGAGGGTACGGTGTACAATCGGACGTGACTATCAGGGGCGGATCCTTTGATCATGTGATGGTTCTGATTAATGGAATAAATGTGAGTGATCCTCAGACCGGACATGCGAGCCTGGATCTTCCTGTTGATCCTGAAATGATTGAACGTATCGAAGTGCTGGAAGGATCTGCGGCACGTATTTTAGGTGCCGGCGCATTTACAGGTGCGATAAATGTAATTACCAAAGGAGATACAACCACCCGGGCCTCGGCAAGCCTGTTTATGGGTCAGTATGGTTTTCACCGGATCAATCTGAATGCCATTCTGAATTCAGCCAATTTCCGCCATGTGCTTTCCTTTGGGGAAGCTTCTTCGAAAGGATACATGGACGATACTGATTTTAAAATAAAAAATGGCTATTACGGATTAAATTATTCGCATGAAAATACAGCTATTGATTTTCAGGCCGGACTTCAGGACAAGAAATTCGGTGCAGCCGGATTTTACTCTCCGAAGTTTCCAAATCAATACGAAGAGACCGGTCTCTGGTTTGCCAGCCTTAGGGCGTCTGTTGGAAACAAGGTGAAAATCTCCCCATCTGTATACTGGCGTCATCGGAGGGATCATTATTTGCTCGACAGGGATAATCCATCGTTTTATGAAAATTTCCATCTCACCGATGTGCTGGGAAGCCAGTTCAATGTGGCCTGGCGGATGGGTAAACTGCAGAACACATTAGGTGTGGATATCCGCTCGGAAAATATAATCAGCAATAACCTGGGGTTATTACGACCGGATCCGATACCGGTCCGGGGTACAGATAGTGCTTTCTACACAAAACAATACGGAAGGACAAACATGGCCTATTTCCAGGAACACGTTTACAATGCAGGAAGGTTTCGGATTTCCGGAGGAATCATGATTAACTGGAATTCAGCCTATCCCGACAAGCCATCAATATTTCCCGGACTGGACGTGAGTTACCAGCTACTGCCAGGCACCAGTGTTTACATCAGTTTCAACAGAGCATTGCATCTGCCTACATTTACTGATCTGTTTTATACTGATCCTGTAAATCAGGGAAATATTCATTTAAAGCCAAACAGGATGATCACCTATGAGGGAGGATTCAAATTCGAAGGAACAACGGCCAGTGCCAACCTGGTTTATTTCCAGAATTCGGGAGAAGACATTATTGACTGGTTATGGTCATACGGACAAAACAGGTTCAGTCCTGTTAACCTCGAGCATTTCAGATCATTAGGATTGGAAACGAATTTAACTTTCCGTTTCAGTAATGCCAGTGGTATAAATCCTGTCCAGTCCCTGTCTGTAAATTATCTGTTTATGGATATTGACAAATCAGTAAAAGATTCAGTATCCAAATATGATCACATTCGCAACAAATTATCAGTCACTGTCAGGCACCGTATATATGGCAACATAGAAGCGATTTGGTCTGTGAGTTACCAGGACAGGGTAGGAGAGATGATTGGATACAATGCCACTGAGAGCGGCTACTATACAACAACCTATACACCCTATTGGTTGCTGGATGGTACGCTTAACTGGCATTTAAAGCACCTGGTTTTTTTTGCCACGGTAGCCAATATTCTGGATACAAATTACACGGATGCTGGTTCGGTCACACAGCCCGGACGATGGTTCAAAGCAGGAATTGCGCTAAAATTGGGAAAAAGAGAAGTCATGTAGGCTCCAGGTATCTTATACTTCCTCTTTTACCTTCTTTGTTGAATGTGCCTTGATGACCCTAAGATTTCTGCCAGCAACTTCTTTCCCGTCGAGGGTATTAATGGCCTCCATGGCCTCTTTCTTATCAGGCATTTCAATAAAGCAATAGCCTTTGGATTTGCCGGTAGGTTTGTCTCGGATGAGTTTGATTGTCTCAACCGTTCCCATAACTTCGAAGATCTTGCTGATATCTTCCTCGCTTAAGGTGTAGCTGATATTGCCAACGTAAATTGTCATACATCAAATAAGTTTATGGTGATTTCATTAAAAGTTACAAAGAATAATTGTCAATTAAAAATCCTGGCTGAACCAGATAAAATGCATGGTTATTCATAGCTGCAAGCTTACTGGACTGGCTTTGCATGTAAAACAAATGACTATCTTTTTTGTTGAATAAAATTTTTTCATGAATTAAATATCATTCCAGTTTTCTCCTCTTTTAATCCGGCTGATTTGCATTTCCGAAACCTTAAAAGTGCGTGCCAATACGGCACCAGGGACACCCATATTTAGCTGATGTTTAATAATACGCACGTCTGCAATGTTTAATTTTGTATAGTGTCTGGGATCGGGGGCCTCATAGGCGGTGCCAAGAAAGTCCTTCCAGCCGTTCCATTCTTCATAGAAATACTCGGGCCGTGCAGGCATATTGGCCGGCCGTTCTTTCCAATGCAGGTATTCTTTTGAATTTTTTATTCCGGATTCCCTTGAAACGCGGGCAGCATCTTTGTATGACAGGTAATGGCGTGACTTTTTCTGTTCAGGGTAACCCAGAAAATCCCTCCATCCTTTCCAGGTTCCTTTTCGCATAAAATATTCATCTGGTATTCTTGGAAACTTGCGGGGAAGGGTTTTCTTATTGCGCTTATAGGCATCAAATTTTCGGGCTGAATTTACTCCCTGGGGAACCAATTTTTCAATTGCATATTTACGAGCCAGGGTATATGACCATTTCAGTATATTATCCCAATCACTGATTTCTATCTTTTTCATTGCCTTGGTTAATTTCTGTTACTGTAATAACCAAGTTTTGGCCAAAAAGTTATGGAATAAAGGACCTAGTCATCTTCTTCATGCTCATCATCCAGGAAGGATGCCTTAACAATGACCGGATCAGAAGCGGGAAGTCCCTGGCCCTGAGCGTGCTTTCCGTTTTTGCCGATTATCTCCCATAGTTTAATATCGGGATATCTTACAGAAAGAAGCAAAGCCATCATGGAGAAAACCTTGGGACCCTGCGGAATGATCATCACCTCCTGATTTATGCGATGATCCAGGCAACAGGCTGTTAACAATGAGTTAATTGCATCCGGATGATTCATATCATACCTGAAAATATGGCTGGAATTCAGTTTCTCGAGCAGTGACTTGTTATTTTCGGCCACTGAAAAGGTATAGCCGGGATCTGTCCTGGATTCGGGAACAAAGGCCAGTATATTGAAGGGCCGGATTTTTGTAATGGCCTCATTCAGTAATTTTGCATTGTTATCAAGCCCGGCAATGATTGTAACCGGTTTCTTCCTGTTCAGGCTGTCTTTATCATGAATAATGGGACCAAAATATTCAGTATTGCTTACCTTTTTTGTTTGTTCGAATACCTTGGGAGTGTAGGAAAGAAACAGGTTTATGTTTTTTGATTTAAAATTATTCCGGGTAATATTGTCCATGATTACGGCATACCATTTTTTAGGCATGCAGGAATAATCAATCAAAATATTCAGTTTTTCAAAGTTTTTATTGCAAATTTCACCCACAAGTTTTTCGATGGCTGAAGATTCGGTAATTGCTCCTGAATAAGATTTGAAACCATTGGCAGCAAAAAAATCCATGTGCTTGTTCCTGTCGGTGCAGTTATCCTGCTCATCAATTTTTAGGAGAAACTTTACGGTTGCATTCAAACTCAATTCAGATGCCAGGAAATAACACCTTGGCTGATAGCCACAAACTGCAATAAAATAGTCAAATTGCTCATAGCGGAGTTTATTGTAATCGAGTTCGCTGATGTGCGTAAGTTCCATGGTTATCTTTGGCTACAATTTATTTACTTTATTAATCATCAAATCATTAGGGAGAATACCATACCTGTCCGACGAGTATTCAGGTTTTATCCTGTTTACAAAGTACATATCAATTTTCCCAAGATTTTTTGTTTCGATTTTACCACGGTAATCGCAATCGAAAAAGTCCTTAATATATTCATATGTAGTACCGGAAATATTTACCCAGCCTACATGTCCGCTTTGTTCCATACGACTTGCAATATTTACTGTATCACCCCAGATGTCATAGGCAAATCGCTTTTTTCCTACCACTCCCGCCACCACAGGTCCTGAATGAATACCCAGCCTAAGCTCCCACACCGGCAGATGATTCAAAACCTTGGAATCATTTAATGTATTCATGTAGTGTTGAATCTCCAGACCAGCCAATACAGCATCGATCGGATTACTCTTATTGCTCAGGGGAAGTCCGCCCGCACACATATAAGCATCGCCGATAGTTTTTATTTTTTCTATATAATGGGCTCCTGTTATCTCATCAAATTTTGCAAAATAGGAATCAAGGATACTAACAAGGTCTTTTGGATCAAGTGTTTTACTTATGTTTGAGAAGCCTTTGAAATCAGTGAATAACACGGTTACCAGTTTATACTGGCGTGTGCCGGCCTTTCCTTTTGATTTTAATTGTTTGGCTACTTCAAAGGGCAGAATATTGAGAAGCAGTTTTTCTGATTTTTCCTGTTCTTCTTCAATGATCATTTTCTGCTGGTTGATCTCACCCTTCTGCACTTCCAGCTGGGCATTGGCTTTTTCAAGGTGCCTGGTGATTTCTTTCATCCGCTTGTACTGGGCATTCAGCTCCTCTTCTTTGATCTTGAAAGGGGAAATGTCTACTTCCACAGCCACCAGTTTTTCTATTATGCCGGCCGAATTTAACCGGGGAGTTATAAAAATCTGCAGCCAGCGGTAATCGCCATTTCGCAGGTTAACTTTGCTAATACATTCAGTGGATTTTTTTTCCTTCAGACATTTATAAAACAAATTGGCAATTTCGGAGCTGGGCGCGAGTCCGAATATTGTTTTTCCGTGACTGGCACGGAATTCTTCCAGATTAAAACCATGCAGCAGCTCAAAACCATCATTTACCCATTCAATTTCACCCGAAGGATTGATCAGCATGTAAGCAAAAGATGCATGGGAAGAGGTAACCATCAGGTTTTCAATCGTCTGAATGTCCTCCTTAACAAGTTGAATTTTTTTGTCAATATTCCGGTAGGAATCAACTACCTCGATGGCTTTTTTAAGCCTGCTGTTGAATTCATTTACAGCAATGGGTTTATTGATAAAATCAAATGCTCCTGCGTTGCATAAATCATCAACCAATTGTTGTGTTTGAAAAGAGGTGAGTACAATGACGGGAATTCTTTTCCCGGTTTCCTTTTCATGAAATAATTGAAGAACAGCATATGAATCCGGATCATCTGCATTTATATCCAGTAATACAAGATCCGGCTGGTTGACTACTTCGTGTTTTAATTCCCCTGATATCCGATCAATAAGGTTGATCTGGAAACGATAACCTGAATTGTTCAGGATTTCCCTGATCAGTTCCCTGTTTTCCTGATTGCTGCTTATTAAGAGTACCTTATAATCCATACATGCACAATACCATAAAGGAATGAGCGTCAAATATTAATTCTTTAACGGATTATTGATAACAAAGTTATATTGATTTGAAATGCAAGGTATAAAAAAAACCCGGCCGTGGGGGCCGGGTTTTTTTGATTCGGTTTTTAATGGAATTCCGAAAGCGTTTCCTTAATTATATCAATGGCTTCAAATAGCTGATCTTCAGTAATAACAAGCGGTGGTGCAAAACGGATAATATGATCATGGGTAGGTTTTGCAAGCAATCCGTTTTCCTTGAGAGCAAGGCATACATCCCAGGCGGTTTTACCGTTTTTAGGTTTTATAACGATAGCATTGAGCAATCCCTTGCCACGGACAACTTCAACCATTTCGTGATCTCTTTCAAAAGTTTTAAGTTCCTCACGGAAGATGGCACCGAGTTTTTCTGCATTTTCGGCCAGCTTTTCTTCAACCAGCACTCTTAGAGATGCAATGCCAACTTTGGCCGCAAGCGGATTTCCTCCAAAAGTTGATCCATGTTCACCGGGTTTGATACATAACATAATATCGTTGTTGGCCAGCACGGCGGAAATAGGAAGCACGCCACCTGACAGGGCTTTTCCAAGGATGAGAATATCAGGACGCACACCTTCATGGTCACAGGCAAGCATTTTACCTGTACGGGCCAGTCCGGTCTGTACCTCATCGGCAATGAAAAGCACATTTTTCTTACGGCAAAGTTCCCAGGCTGTTTTCAGGTATCCGCTGTCGGGAACATAAACACCGGCCTCACCCTGGATAGGCTCAACAAGGAATCCGGCTACAGTGGGATCTTCAAGCGCTTTCTCAAGGGCTTTTGTATCATTGTAAGGTATTATAACAAAACCAGGAGTGAAGGGACCAAATCCTTTAAAGGAAGAAGGATCGGTCGACATGGTAATTATCGTAATCGTCCTGCCATGAAAATTATTCTCACAAACGATGATCTTTGCTTCATTTTCTGCTATTCCTTTTTTCTCATACCCCCATTTACGGCAGAGCTTCAGAGCTGTTTCAACTCCTTCTGCGCCTGTATTCATTGGCAACAGCTTATCGTAGCCCAGTAATTCGGCGGTATATTTTTCAAACTTACCCAGGCAGTCATTATAAAATGCCCTGGATGTAAGTGTAAGTTTCTTGGCTTGCTTTTTTAGCGCCTTTATGATCTTAGGGTGGCAGTGGCCCTGGTTAACAGCCGAATATGCTGAAAGAAAATCATAATACTTTTTGCCATCAATATCCCACACAAAAACTCCCTTGCCCTTTTTCAATACTACGGGCAGCGGATGATAATTATGAGCACCGAATTCATGTTCAAGATTTATATAATCCTGGTTTGTAAGTGTTGTCATATTCCTATCTCTTTACATATAATTAAACAAAAATACAGAATTTACTTGCGCAAGTTTTGAATTATTATTCAAAAATAAAATGACAAATCGCAGTGTTGAAAGATAAAAAATAGTATTTACAGTTGCCGGAGATTTGTAAAAAAATAAAACATTTTTTCATAAATAGTTGCTTATATCATTCCACCGCTTATTTTTGAATAATATTATAAACTAACTCAACAACGCAAATGGAACAAAACGCGATGCCTGTGGTGAAATTTTACAATGGTAAAAAAATACCGGTTGAACTTCACAAAGTTAGGGTGGTACAAAAACTGCACCTGAAAAAAATCGAAGATAGATTTAAAGCCATTGAAGAGGCAGGATACAATACATTTCTTCTGAATACAAAGGACATCTTTTTGGATATGCTTACCGATTCAGGTACCAATGCCATGAGCGATAACCAGGTTGCCTCAATGATGCAGGCTGATGACGCTTATGCAGGATCGCAGAGCTATTACAGGATGGAAGCCGCATTACGCGATGTATTTGGCAAACATTATATATTGCCTGTACACCAGGGCAGGGCAGCTGAAAATATAATTTCCCAGGCCTTCATTAAAAAAGGCGATGTAATTCCAATGAATTACCACTTTACGACCACCAAGGCACACATGGAGCTCAACGGAGGTACTGTTCTTGAGATATATACTGATGAAGCCCTTAAAATAAAGAGTTCAAATCCGTTCAAAGGAAACATTGACATTGAAAAACTGAAGAAAGTGGTGAAGGACTATGGCAAGGATCATATTCCATTTATCCGCATGGAGGCTTCCACAAACCTCATCGGAGGCCAGCCTTTTTCAATAAAAAATATGCGTGAAGTGAAGGCAATTGCCGATGCAAATGGAATCATCATTGTTCTGGATGCAAGTCTCATTGGCGAAAATGCCTATTTTGTCAAGATGCGTGAGGATGAATTTAAAAACAGCTCGGTAAAAGAAATCCTGCATGAAATGTGCGGACTGGCTGATATCGTTTATTTCTCAAGCAGGAAAGTCAGTTCCACCCGGGGTGGTGGTATTTGCACCAACAGCAAGGACCTGTATATGAAAATGCGCGACCTTGTTCCACTGTATGAGGGTTTTTTGACCTATGGTGGAATGTCAACACGCGAAATTGAAGCGATGGCAGTAGGTTTATATGAAACCTGCGATGATACGGTAATCAGTCAGTCACCTTCATTCATTGCCTATGCTGTTGAAGAACTTGATTCTTTGGGCGTACCTGTGGTAACCCCTCCGGGTGCCCTTGGATGCCATATTGATGCTATGTCGTTTCTCTCGCATGTACCCCAGAGCGAATATCCGGCAGGTGCACTGGCAGCAGCCTTGTTTATTGCTTCAGGATGCCGTGGAATGGAACGTGGTACAATTTCAAGTGTAAGGGATGAAAACGGCAATGATGTTCTTGCCGATGTTGAATTATTGCGCCTCGCTTTTCCGCGACGTGTATTCACCTTGTCACAAACCATGTTCATGATTGACCGTGTAAACTGGCTCTATCAGAACCGTAAACTGGTGGGTGGATTAACATTTACCGAGGAGCCTGCAGTGCTGCGTTTCTTTATGGGAAGACTTAAACCTACCAGCGACTGGACATCAAAGCTGATAAAGAAGTATAAGGAGGATTTTGGGGATTCTTTGTAGATTTACGATTGACGATTTAGACGACGAGAGATTCGAGAGTGACAAAGACCTGTCAGTTTGAAACTGACAGGTCTGACTATAGTTCAATCGTAAATCGAAAATCGTAAATCGTAAATCTAGAATTCAATCATCGCCTTCATCACCCCATCCTCATAACCCGCCACCATATCAAAGGCGCGTGGGGTATCTGAAAAGCTGAACCGGTGTGTTGCCATCAGGCTTACATCAATTTTACCTGTGGACATAGAATGAATGGCTTCTTCAGTGCAATCAACCTGCCTGCGGATATTCTGTATGGTAATTTCTTTTCTGCGGGCTACATCAGCAGGTACCTTCCAATAGTCAAATTCGGGAATTCCAACAATAACCAGTTTGCCTCCCGGTTTCAACAACTCAAAAGCCTGGTCGAATGCCTCCTGCTGTCCGCAACATTCAAAAACAGCATCAAGCATCAGGGGTTCAAGTTTGAGTATATCTTTAACAACTTCCTGCTTGTCAACATTGCCGGCAAAAGTTGCACCGGCCTTTTTAACAACCTGCAGCCGGCCATCGAGCTTGTCGGTCATGTAAATGCGTTCGCATCCCTCCGCTTTGGCAGCAAGCAATACGCTCATTCCAATCGGCCCTGAACCAAGTATACCAATCCTGGCACCCGGCATTGGGATGGATTTTTTAACCGCATATACTCCGATAGCCAGGGGTTCAGAAATTACTGCCTCATCAAGACTAAGATTATCATCAATCTTTATACAACTTGTTTCGGGCATCACTATATATTCGGTAAGACAACCGTCAGCTTGTCCCGGACAGCCCAGAAACTTTAGTTTCCGGCAGGTATGATGTCTGCCGGCTTTGCATTGATCGCATTCCCAACAGGGCATAGCAGGTTCAATGGCAATCCGGTCACCGGCTTTTACCCGTGTGACGGAACGCCCGGTTTTTACAACAATGCCAGCTCCTTCATGGCCTACCGGGAATGGATACTGCACAACCTGGCTTCCTATCCTGCCTGCAACATAATAATGAATATCTGATCCACAGACACCCACAACAGACATTTTTATCAAAACATCATCATCATTTTTCAGCACAGGATCCGGGATGTTTTTCATCTCCATCTTCCTGATGCCTGTGAGCATCATGGCTTTCATTTCTTACATCAATTAGTAAGGAACAAATATAATTTCTTTAGACGAGATTTTTGGATGGCAGGACGAATTTGAATGTAGAACCTTTACCGGGTTCACTATCAGCCCATAATCTGCCTTGATGGATAGCTATATAGCTTTTACAAATGGCCAAACCAAGTCCGGTTCCATGCTCCATGCTGGTACCGCTCGTGCTGTGCAGTTTTTCGCTGCTAAATAAACTTTGCAGATCTTCCTTGTTTATGCCAATTCCGTTATCGGCAACGTCGAATTCAACACCTTCAGGAACGGAATATGATTTGATAATTATTTTGCCGCCCGGGTTACAAAATTTTATGGAGTTGGATATCAGATTCACAAGTACGGTCCTGATCATATTCATATCACCATATACTTTCAGGTTACCTTCAATTTCAGTTCTTAGCAAAATATTTTTAGTATCTGCCTGGAATCCGCAAAGGCGGGTTATCTGTTTGATGGGCAGATCGGCATCAAAATAAACCGGATTAAATGGTGGCTGGTCACTTTGAAGCCTGCCCCAGTCGAGCAGCCTCACGAGAAAACTCAATGTTTGTTCAGTAGCATCCTTGATGATGCGGGTATACATAACCGATTTATTCAATTCACCGTTAATTATGCTGCTGTTTAATAGTTCGCAATATCCCAGGATTGTATTGAACGGACTGCGAAGATCGTGGGCAATCACAGAGAAAATGTTATCCTTGTATGACTGAATTTCGTTTAAATTTTGACTTCCGTCCTTCCCGGAATAGATATTTATCACATGCACAGGCACCGGACCAATGGCAGAAATCAAGGTATATGTTCCATTCAGGAAAGCAATTCTTTCTCCTATCATGTAAACATTCAGGAAGGTTCCGTCCTTTCTTCTGATCCTGCTTTCCGACTTAAAGGTAGATTCCGGGGTATTTGTATGCTGAAATACATCCCTCAGATGCGAACCAGAAAAAACTTCCAAATCGGAAAAGTGCTTTCCAACAAGGTCTTCACGCTGATAACCCAGTTTTTGTAGTACTGTATCGTTTACAGTTATAAGTAATGCCTTGTATAATCAAGATATCCATAAAAACAGGCTGGTTTGGGTCGGATTCAGGTGGGATCATGTTCGATTTTTTTTCACCAGGATAAACCTGGTTGTTTCCGTCGGAGTTCATATAGTTTGCTTTTAACTGGCCTGGAAAATTCGTACAGGCTGAAATTGAAGTACATTTTTTACTTTGTCATAAAAATGATGTTGATTCAAAGGTTTGTTAAAAACTGCTTCAACACCCAGTTTTTTAGCTACATATAAATAATATGGCTTGCTTCCGCTAATCGCAATAATCTTTAAATTCGGATGATGTTTTTTTGCCTCAATGATCATTTCTATTCCTTCCATACCGGGCATAATAATATCGGTTATAACCAGGTCATAGATTTTGGTCGATATTTTATCCAGACCTTCCTGCCCGTCTGAAGCCTCATCAATTTCAAGGTTTTCATTCCGGAAAAGGTTTATGATCAGCCGTCGCATCATAATATTGTCATCCACTAATAATATCTTCTTCATATAACCTGTTTTTAGTATGGATTTTGAAATCAGCACGATTATAAAAGTTTGATTATATGATGTTAAACGACTTGCATTAATTTAGGTTTGAAATATTAAAGTAACAACCAGGAATCATTGACGAATGATTCAAATTGATTGGTTAATGCAATCTGAGAAGTTTAATTAGAGCTGCAGATCTGAGGTGGAATTACAATCCCGTCAGGGTTTTTTCAACGAGAGTCAGGAGATTTGCTATATCAACCGGTTTACTGACAAATTCAACGATTTCGTGGTTTCTGATCCTGCCAATACTTTCATCGTCTGTCAAGGCAGATATGACAATCACTGGAATGTTCTTTAATTTGTCGTCTTTCCTGAGTTGTTCGAGAAATTCAAATCCACTGATTTTTGGCATCAGCAAATCGAGAAGGATCAGGTCGGGAAGGTTCTTCGACATACTAAGAACAGCATCGGGGACATTTAGGGCCGTGTTTATTATGTAGCCTTTGTCTTCAAAAATGGACTCAAGCAAAACAATATTTGTTGTTGAATCATCAACAACCAGGATGTGGTAATTTTTCATACCGGATTTTTTCGTCAATTCCTCATCGAATATAGTAAATTTACCTGACGGATTATTTTTTATGTGGCATATCCGGCAAGCAGACAGAACACTCAAAATCAAATACGAACATGAAAAGAATTCTTGTAACAGGGGGAGCAGGATTTATAGGATCTCATTTATGTGAAAGGCTTTTAAAGGAAGGGAATGATGTCATATGTCTTGACAATTATTTCACAGGATCAAAGGAAAACATAGCTCATCTTCTGGATAGCCATTTTTTTGAGCTGGTACGACATGACGTAACAACGCCTTATTATGCTGAAGTGGATGAGATATATAATCTTGCCTGTCCTGCTTCCCCCATCCATTACCAGTATAATCCCATAAAAACAATCAAGACCTCCGTTATGGGAGCGATTAACATGCTTGGACTGGCAAAAAGAGTAAAAGCCAAAATTTTGCAGGCCTCAACAAGTGAAGTTTATGGTGATCCGGAAGTACATCCTCAGGTGGAGGGTTACTGGGGCCATGTAAATCCTATCGGAGTCCGCTCATGTTATGATGAAGGGAAAAGGTGTGCTGAGTCTCTTTTTATGAACTATCATTATCAGAATGAGGTAAGGATTAAGATAGTCCGGATTTTTAATACCTATGGACCAAGGATGCATCCCAATGATGGCAGGGTAGTATCCAACTTTATTGTACAGGCCCTTGGAAACAAGGATATCACAATATTCGGAAACGGAGAGCAGACACGCAGTTTCCAGTATGTGACTGATCTGGTAGAAGGGATGATTAGTATGATGAATAGCCGGGATGATTTTAAGGGGCCGGTTAATATTGGAAATCCACGGGAATACACAATTGCAGGTCTGGCTGAAACAGTGATCAAACTGACAGGTTCTAATTCAAAATTAATCTATATGCCTCTTCCTGAAGATGATCCTATGCAGCGCCAACCTGATATCAGTCTGGCCAGGAAAGAATTGAACAACTGGCAACCAACCGTGGATCTTGAAACCGGATTACAATATACAATAGAATATTTCAGGAACAAACTCCGGTCTAATTAGATTCCTGCAAGGTTCGATCCTTCATAATCTTTAGCCACCAGGCTTATGTTTGTTATGTTATGCTTATATTCGGTGAATAATTTAATGGGTGGGCAATGAAAAATGTTATCAACAGGAAATTCGCGATACTGCTGGCTTCATCAGTGATTTTTGGTCTCTGCAGTTCATCAGTTAATAGCGGAATAATCAGTTCCCGTCGTATGCAACCTGAACTGAAGGATTGGACTAATCAGGGAGTAATCCATTCGGGGAACACCTTTACTTTTGATAAAAAAGATGCCCGTTTATCCACAAAAGCCATCCTGAAAAGTTTCACCCTGAATATGCATGTTAAAACAAGCAAGGGAGCGGAAGGGATAATTCTTTTTCATGCACCTTCCGATGAGATTAGCTTACACAAAGGATACCAGGTTATAATTAACAACAGTGATTACCGGGCTGGAAATCCTCAGAAAACAGGAAGTCTGGCCTTCATCCGGAATAATTTTGTGCATAATGTCACTGATGACAAATGGTTTGACCTGCAAATTTCAGTGAGGGCAAACCACATATCAGTGAAGGTTAATGATAAACTCATCAGCGATTATATCGAACCAGAAAAACCGCAACGCATTGAAGGCAAGGAAGGGATGATCCTTTCATCTGGCAGGGTAGTTATTCTGAAAAGCAGTGTCGCAGGAAGTATACAAATTGATAAGATCAGCATTGCATCCCTGCCGGATTCACCCCGTGAAACCCCTGATCCCCTGACCATTGATTCTGTAGGCGATGCCCTCACAAAGCTTAATCAGATGGGCTATCCTTTAATTGACTTTCATGGTCATTTAAAAGGCGGGCTTACTGTAGACCAGGTATGCGAGCATGGCAGGAGATATGGTTATAATTATGGTATTTCGCCCAATTGCGGTTTGAATTTTCCGGTAACCAATGATTCTACCCTGGTTGCTTATTATAATAGTCTGGCTCCCGAGCCCGTATTTAAAGCAATGCAATGCGAGGGAAGAGAATGGATTACGCTTTTTTCACCTGCGGCTATCAGCAGGTTCGATTATATTTTTACGGATGCAATGACATGGACGGATGAAAAAGGACGGCGCATGAGGCTATGGATTCCTTCAGAAACTTTTGTGGATGATGAGCAGCAGTTTATGGAAATGCTGGTAGGAAAAATTGAGGCTATTCTGAACAATGAACCTGTCGATATTCATGTTAATCCTACCTATCTGCCGGCCGTAATTGCCGCGGACTATGACAGGCTTTGGACCCCTGAAAGGATGGACCGCGTAATTAAAGCTTTAAAAGATAATGATGTGGCCCTTGAAATAAATGCCCGGTTTAAAATTCCTAGTCTTGCCTTTATCAAAAGGGCCAAGGCAGCGGGAGTTAAGTTTTCCCTGGGAACAAACAATGCAGATAATACCGATTTGAACCGGCTCGAATATTGTATTAAAATAATTAAAGAAGCAGGGATCATGCCGCAGGATATATTTATCCCCAGGCCTGCAGGAGATAAAAAGGTGTTGAAAAAAGGATTGCCGGCAAAAATTACGGGATAAATTAAATTTCAGAATATTTTTTATGCATTTTTGCAAAAAAATACAGAATTATTAAATAACAGGTTGTAATGAGAAAATGGCGCATTGATGACTCTGCTGAACTGTATAATATACAGGGATGGGGAGTAAATTATTTTTCGATAAATGAAAAGGGAAACGTAACTGTTTCACCTCGAAAAGATGGTTTTGAAATTGATTTGCGAGGTCTTGTGGATGAGCTGATCCTTCGTGATGTGTCGGCTCCCATGCTTATCCGGTTTCCGGATATTCTGGATAACCGGATTGAGAAAATGGCGAAGTGTTTCAAAGTTGCTGCAGAAACGTATAAATATAAGGCTCAGAATTTTATAATTTACCCGATCAAGGTAAACCAGATGCGTCCTGTGGTTGAGGAGATTGTCAGTCACGGGAAGAAATTCAATATTGGACTTGAAGCAGGTTCAAAACCCGAACTTCATGCCGTTATTGCCATCAATACCGACAGTGATTCGCTTATTATTTGCAACGGTTACAAGGATGAAGATTATATTGAGCTTGCCCTGCTTGCCCAGAAAATGGGCAAACGGATTTTCCTTGTTGTTGAAAAACTGAATGAACTGAAGCTGATTGCCAATGTTGCCCAAAGGCTTAAAATAAAGCCCAACATGGGCATTCGTATCAAGCTGGCGAGTACTGGAAGCGGTAAATGGGAAGATTCAGGCGGTGATGTGAGCAAATTCGGACTGACTTCGAGTGAAGTTCTTGAGGCAATGGATTTTCTTGAAAAGAATAAAATGAAGGATTGTCTTCACCTGATTCATTTTCATATTGGCAGCCAGGTTACCAAGATCCGTCGTATAAAAATTGCCTTGCGCGAAGCATCGCAATTTTATGTTCAATTATATAAGAATGGGTTTAATATTGATTTTGTGGATATTGGCGGTGGATTGGGTGTTGATTATGACGGAACCCGTTCGTCAAACAGTGAAAGCAGTGTGAATTACAGTATTCAGGAATATGTGAATGACTCAATATACACCATGGTGGATGCCAGTGATAAAAATAGTATTCCTCATCCAAATATCATTACTGAATCAGGCAGATCACTTACAGCACATCATTCCGTTCTTATTTTTGAGGTGCTTGAGACCACTACTCTGCCTGAATGGAGCAATGATCCGACACCCGGACCTTCCGATCATGAACTGGTTAAGGAGCTGTATTCTTCATGGGATAGGTTGAACCAAAGTGGAATGCTCGAAACCTGGCATGATGCCCAGCAGATCAGGGAAGAGGCACTCGACCGGTTCAGCCTTGGCCTGCTTGATCTGAAAACCAGTGCTCAGATTGAACGACTGTTCTGGTCAATTGCACGGGAAGTTTACCAGATGACCAATGAAACAAAACATATTCCTGAGGAACTAAGACATCTGCCTAAAATTCTGTCGGATAAATATTTCTGCAATTTTTCTCTGTTTCAGTCCCTGCCTGATTCATGGGCTATTGATCAGATATTTCCGATAATGCCGATTCAGAGGCTTGATGAAAAACCTACTCGTGCAGCCACCCTGCAGGATATGACCTGTGATTCGGACGGGAAAATTGATAATTTTATTTCCACCCGGAATTTTTCATACTATCTTCCTGTACATCCAATTAAGCAAAAGGAACCTTATTATCTCGGTGTATTTCTTGTTGGGGCTTACCAGGAGATCCTCGGTGACCTTCACAACCTGTTTGGCGATACCAATGCAGTGCATGTTTCGGTGACTGATGACGGATATAAAATTGATCAGATCATTGACGGAGAAACTGTTGCTGAAGTTCTTGATTATGTTCAGTACAATGCAAAAAAAATGGTGAGAACCGTGGAAACATGGGTGACATCATCCGTTAAATCAGGAATCATCACGGCCGAAGAAGGAAAGGAATTTCTTTCCACTTACCGGTCAGGATTATATGGATATACGTATCTGGAATAAATGGATCCAGACAAAGACAGGGATAGAATATATCAGCTGATTACTGAGAATGCGGGGGATGTTATTTGGATCATGGATGTTGAGAAGGGAAAGTTTACCTATGTAAGTCCATCTGTTCTTAAATTACGTGGTTATACACCTGAAGAAGTTCTCAATCAACCTGTCTCAGAGGTATTAACTCCTGAAAGTTACCAATTCATTCTTGATAATCTCGGCATGCGGATTATGCAATTCTCGCAGGGGAATGATTCCATGCGCGTGATGGTTCATGAAGTGGATCAGATATGTAAGGATGGATCGATCATCCATACTGAAGTAGTTACTACACTGATGACTGATGATCAGGGTAAGGTGAACGAGATATTAGGTGTTTCAAGAGACATCACCGAACGTAAACTTGCACAGCAGGAGATAGCCCGCTTAAATGAAGAACTTGAGCAGCGTATTACTGAACGAACTTCCCAGCTTTTAACTTCCAATAGCGAACTTGAAGCCTTTACCTATTCCGTATCGCATGATCTTCGGGCACCATTGCGGGCCATAAATGGTTTTTCCACCATCCTGGCAAAAGATTATGCCGGCAGTCTGGATTCAGAAGCCAAACGAATGTTGACCATCATTTGCGATAATGTGAAGAAAATGGATCGGCTCATCACTGATCTTCTGGCCTTTTCACGGTTATCGCGAAGCGAGATCAATCTTTTGCGGCCAAATATGAATTCAATTGTTAAAGCAGCGTATGAGTCCAATTCAACCGAGGAGGATAGAAAGAATGTGAATTTTATTCTTCATGATCTGCCCGATGTCCCGTGTGATCCTTCGTTAATGCGACAGGTATGGGGCAATCTCATTTCCAATGCGATTAAGTTTACTTCTCCCAGGATAGAGCGGATCATTGAAATTTCGGGAAGAAAGGATGGAACAAGGGTTATTTATGAAATAAAGGACAATGGCGTAGGATTCAATCCCAAATATAAAGACAAACTATTTGAGGTTTTTCAGCGGTTGCATAAGATGGATGAATTCGAGGGATCGGGGGTTGGATTGGCCATCGTTAAGCGCATTATTAACAGGCACGGAGGAAATGTTGAGGCATTCGGAAAGGAAGGAGTGGGATCAACGTTTAAATTTTCACTACCAAGGAATCGGTAGGCGGTAGTCGGTAGTCGGTTTCGGTGGTCGGTATTCGGTGATCTGGTATGGTGAGGTGGAGAGTGGATGATCGGGAGAGGGAGCATGCTGATAACTGCAGAACTGCAATAATTGCAACCGCATGACTGCATGACTGCATTCAAACCTGCAAAACTGCAAAACTGCAAAACTTATTCTACTCCCCTATAATCTTCACCAGCACCCGTTTCCTGCGCTTGCCATCAAATTCACCGTAAAAGATCTGTTCCCAGGGCCCAAAATCCATTTTTCCAGCTGTAACTGCAACAACAACTTCCCGGCCCATCAATGTTCTTTTTATATGGGCATCGGCATTATCTTCAAATCCGTTGTGTTTGTATTGTGAATAGGGTTTTTCAGGCGCCAGTTTTTCAAGCCATACTTCAAAGTCATGGTGCAGGCCCGATTCATCATCATTAATAAAAACGCTGGCACTGATATGCATGGCATTTACCAGAATAAGTCCTTCCTTTACCCCGCTTTCAGCCAGGCAGGCACTTTTCCACCTGTCCCGTGATATTGATAAAAGCCCTTCGGGTGGGTACTTCAAACCACAATTCTTTCCTGTATGATTTCATTACGATTTTTTTTACAATACTGTATGCTGCGCAATCGTAAATCGTAAATCGTAAATCCCTTGCTACGCGAGGGCAATCGTAGGGGATGTCGATCGTAGCATTCTTTTTCTACCGACAGGCAATCCCTAAAGGGATTGTTTCTTCCTAGTCCCTCGTCCCGTCACTCGTCCCTAGTCCCTTCTACAATTTCAAATCCGCAATTATTTCGTTAATCCGCTGATCCAGCATAGCACTTACCTTTTCATAATCAGAAACAGATTTCAGATGATCCTTTACACCGAAATAGAATTTTATTTTCGGTTCGGTTCCCGAAGGCCGGATTGAAATTTTGCTGCCATCGGCTGTGAAAAATTGCAGAACATCTGCTTTGGGGATCTTGATACCTCCATTTTTCCGGTTGGCTTTTTCAATGCAGGCACTATCCAGATAGTCCATTACTTCAGTCATGGGAGATCCGTTGATCTTTGAAGGCGGATTTTTTCTGAAATTCACCATCATCCGCTGTATTTCTTCCTGTCCTGATTTCCCCTTCTTTTCGATGGATATCAGTTTTTCTTTGTACAATCCGTATACCTTGTATATTTCGAGCAATTGCTCATACATGGTCTTGCCCTTATCCCTGGCATAAGCGCATGCTTCGGCAATGAGTGCGCATGACATCACGGCATCCTTATCACGTACAAAATCTCCTGCAAGATATCCGTAGCTTTCTTCACCGCCCCCGATGAACGTCTGCTTACCTTCAAACGTTTTGATTACGTCTGCAATATATTTAAAGCCGGTGAGCACATCATAACAGGTCACCGAGAATTTGGCAGCCATAGCGGCCAGCAATTCGGTAGTTACTATGGTTTTGACTATGTACTCACTGCCTTTTAATTTGCCATTTTCTGACCATTTTGTCAGCAGATAATGAATAAGCAGGGTCGCGGTCTGATTTCCATTCAGTATTACATATTCACCCTGGTCATTTCTTACCACAATTCCAACTCTGTCAGCATCCGGATCGGTAGCCATAACAAGGTCGGCATTTGTATCCTTGGCCTTCTGAATCGCCATTGCCAGGGCAGAACTTTCTTCAGGGTTTGGTGACTTTATAGTCGGAAAATTTCCATCCGAAACATCCTGTTCGGGTACATTCAGAATATTGGTAAAACCAAACTTCCTTAATACCATGGGAACAAGCTTCACTCCGGATCCATGAAGCGGAGTATAAACTATCTTCATATCTTTTTGCCGCCTGATAATGTCGTGTGCAAGCGACAATCCGGTGATCTGGTTTGTATAGATGTCATCAATGTCAGCACCGATTGATTCGATGTTTTCAGGGCGTGCTTTGAAGTTTACTTTATCGGAAGAGACCTTTTGAACTTCCTCTATAATCAGTTTGTCATGCGGTGAAATAATTTGTCCGCCATCATCCCAATAGGCTTTATAGCCATTGTATTCCTTCGGATTATGTGAGGCCGTAATGACAACCCCGCTCTGGCATTTAAAATAGCGGATTGCAAATGAAAGTTCCGGAGTAGGTCTCAGTGAATCAAACAGGTAGACCTTAAATCCGTTGGCCGAAAATATATTTGCCGTTGTTTCTGCGAAGAGCCGGCTGTTATTTCTTGAATCATGGGCAATCGCAACCTTTATCTGCGGTACATTTTTGAATTCCTGCATAAGGTAATTGCTCAGGCCCTGGGTGGCCATGGCAACGGTATAAATATTCATACGGTTGGTGCCTACTCCCATAATTCCGCGTAAACCCCCGGTGCCAAATTCCAGGTCACGATAGAAGCATTCGATTAACTCAGCTTCATTTCCATCCATTAAATCCTTTACTTTTTTTCTTGTTTCAGCATCAAACGGCTCATTGAGCCATTGGCTGGCACGTTTTTTTACACTTGCAAGAAGATCCTGGTTTTCCATCGATTGGATTTTTAAGGGTTGATCAAATTTCCTTATTTTTTTTCAGATTTGCGAGGGCTATTGATAAACTATCTTTCCAATAGGGAATTTCTATCCCGAAAGTACGCTTGATTTTTGATTTATCCAGTACGCTGTATTCCGGGCGTTTTGCAGGCAGCGGATATTCAAAGGTTCTAATGGGGTTTACACGACAGTTTCTGCCGCTCTGAATCATAATTTCCCTGGCAAAATCATACCAGCTGCAAACTCCTTCATTGGAGTAGTTATAAATACCCGGAATAAAATCGTTTTTTTCCGAAAATGAAATGATCTCCAATAACGTCTTGGCCAGGTCTCCTGCATACGTCGGAGTACCTGTCTGATCGAAAACTATACCAATTTCTTTCCTTTCCTTACCCAGGTAAAGCATGGTCTTCAGGAAGTTTTTTCCGAACTCTCCGTATAACCATGAAGTACGGATAATTATTGCAGACGGATGATCCCTTAAAGGTTTTTCACCTTCAAGTTTGCTTTGGGCGTATACAGAGGCAGGACCGGGTGTTTCGTTTTCAGTATGGGGAACTGAATTTGTTCCATCATACACATAGTCGGTTGAAATATGAATCAGCCGGATATTATGAGTTTCTGCTATACCAGCCAAAATTTGCGGTATACCGGCATTCACATTAAATGCTGTTTCCCGTTGGCTTTCAGCCAGATCAACAGCTGTAAAGGCGGCACAATTAATAATATAATCGATATGACGGCTGCGAAAGAATTCATTTACACTGTCGGCTTTTGCCAGATCAAGATCTTCGTAATCAATAAATGAAAAAGAAAAGTCGGGAAAGGACTCTGAAATATTACGCAGGCTGCTGCCCAGTTGTCCGTTACCGCCTGTTACCAGGATATTTTTCATACCTGTCAGAGTATAAAATTGTATTCTGCATCTTCGAAACTTGAAAGCTGTGCATCCCTTTCTGAAACAATTCTCTCCGCGTCATCAATTTTCCATTCAATGTTCAGGAGCCCATCGTTGTAAACAATTCCTCTTTCCGAATCCTTATTGTATAAATTATCTGTTTTATAGTGCAGTATGGCTTTAGATGAAAGAACTGAAAAACCATGTGCAAATCCTTGCGGAACAAGTAATTGAAATTTATTCTTATCAGATAGTTCAATGCCGTACCATTTTCCGAAGGTGGATGAACCTTTGCGCAGATCAACGACCACATCAAAGACAGTTCCGGCAATTACACGTACAAGTTTGGTCTGGGCATAGGGTGCAAGCTGATAATGCAATCCCCGGATGACTCCTTTTACAGATTCTGATTGGTTATCCTGGACAAATAGGTAAGGAATGCCTGCTTTTTTATAAGTTTCCTGGTTATAACTTTCATAAAAGTATCCGCGGTTATCTTCGAAAATGCGCGGAACAATAATGACAAGTCCATCAAATGCTGTCTTCTTTACTTCCATCAATTATCCTCAACATCAAAATTAAAAATCTGTTCATTCACAATTTTCATGAGGTACTTTCCATATTGATTTTTGGCAAATGGCTGTGCCAGGGCAATCAGCTGGTCACTTAGTAATGAATCCCTGTTTATAGGCAATTTCTTCAATACATGAAATTTTAAGACCCTGTCTTTCTTCAATGGTTTGGATATACACTGAAGCCTGCAGAAGTGATTCATGGGTGCCGGTATCAAGCCAGGCCATACCTCTGCCCATAATTTTTACGTTCAGCCGGTTTTCTTCAAGATACAGGCGGTTAAGATCGGTTATTTCAAGTTCCCCTCTTGCAGATGGTTTCAATGATTTTGCCTTGCCAACCACATCGTTACCATAAAAATACAGACCGGTAATCGCATAGAATGACTTTGCCACCTGTGGCTTTTCTTCAATGCTGATCACTTTGCCGCTTTTGTCAAATTCAACTACGCCATATCTTTCAGGATCATTGACATAATATCCGAATACTACTGCGCCATCAGTGATTTTAGCTGTTTCAGTAAGTACCTTTCCAAAACCATGGCCATAAAATATGTTGTCACCCAGTATCATGCATACGGGTGAATTACCAATGAATTTTTCACCGATAATAAAGGCCTGTGCGAGTCCGTCGGGCGAAGGCTGTATTGCATAGCTGATCTGAAGGCCCAGTTGTGTGCCGTTTCCCAGCAAATCCTCATACAGGTGAATATCCTTGGGTGTGGAGATGATCAATATCTCACGGATATTTGCGAGCATCAGCACAGCCAGGGGATAGTATATCATCGGCTTATCATAAATGGGAATGATTTGCTTTGAAATACTTTTTGTGATGGGATACAGGCGGGTGCCGGAGCCACCCGCCAGAATAATTCCTTTCATATGTGGAAAAAATTAGGATACGGATTTTCTGCCAATGCCGAAATAGGTAAATCCATTTTCAATCAGTTCTGCCGGATCATAGATGTTCCGGCCGTCAAAAATAACCTTTTCCTTCATTATACGGGTAAGCAACTTGAAATTCGGGATACGGAATTCCGGCCATTCGGTAACCAGTACCAGCGCATTTGCATCAATCATCACATCATACAGGTCGCGGCCAAATTCCACCTTGTCGCCAAGTATCTTTTTGGCTTCTTCCATGGAAACCGGATCATAGGCCTTCACAATGGCACCTGCCTCAAGCAGTTTTTCAATGATCTTGAGCGATGGGGCTTCCCTGATATCATCCGTATTGGGTTTAAAGGACAATCCCCAGATACCGAAGATTTTTCCTTTCAGATTACCGCCAAAATGATTTTCAATTTTGGTGAAAATCACTTCTTTCTGCCTGATGTTCACGTGTTCCACAGCTTCAACAATCTCCAGCCGGTAACCCATGTCAGCCGCAGTTTTTATCAGTGCCTTCACATCCTTTGGAAAGCAGGAACCTCCGTAACCAATACCGGCGAAAATGAATTTATTGCCGATACGCGGATCGCTGCCGATTCCTTTTCTTACTGCGTTGATATCAGCACCAACCAGTTCACACAGGTTGGCCAGGTCATTCATGAAACTGATCTTGGTGGCCAGCATGCAATTGGCAGCATATTTTGTCATTTCGGCCGAAGGAATGTCCATATAAATAATAGGATGTCCGTTCAGCAAAAATGGATGATATAATCTGTTCATTATCTTACGGGCCTGTTCGGATTCTACTCCAAGGATGATCCGGTTTGGCTTGAGAAAATCTTCCACGGCAGCTCCTTCTTTCAAAAACTCGGGATTGGAAGCCACATCAAATTCAATTGAAACACCTCTTTTGTCGAGTTCACCCTGGATTGCTTCCTTAACCTTTATGGACGTACCAATGGGAACTGTACTTTTGGTAACAACCACCATATAGGAATTGAGGTTCATCCCGATATCACGGGCGGCAGACAGAACATGCCGGAGGTCGGCACTGCCATCTTCACCCGGAGGGGTGCCAACAGCCAGGAAAATTGCTTCGGCATCCTGAATATTGTCTTTCAGGCTTGTTGAAAAAGTGAGACGTTTTTTTTCGAGATTTCTTTTTACCATGGGCTCCAGGCCTGGTTCATAAATGGGTATTATCCCCTGGCGGAGTTTTTCAATTTTTTCCTTGTCTATATCTACACAAACGACATCTATGCCGGTTTCGGCAAAACAGGTGCCTGTAACAAGTCCAACATAACCAGTTCCGATAATGATAGTTTTCATGGTATTCTAATTTTTGTATATGGTGCGATAAAAATAGTGTATACTTAGATTAATAGGAAGGAGTTTTAAAAAGATTCCACTAAATGATGTAATGTGTTGGTTGAAATCAAATAACAAAGGATGATCAGTCGGTGTTTTGAAATTCACTTTTTTTATTTTTTTGCTTATTTTTAGTTTTTTAAGCGGGAAAATGATAGTTTTGCAGCTCGTTTTTAACAACATAATGTCTAACTTACTAAATTTTAATTATTAATTTAATGGTTGAGAATAACAAAAACAATCTGGAGCAGTCTGACAGCCAGGCTGAAAATGCTGAAAACCAGGTGCAACAGGAACCAGTGAACGTTGAAATGACCGAAACTGAAAATGAAAATGCTTCATCACAGCCCGTTCAGGAAACGGCTACAGAGGTGATTACAGAAACTGTAACCCCCGTGACGAAGGTAAACGAAAATCAGGCTGTTGATGTAAATATTGAATCCGATCCCGCATTCGACTGGAACAAGTACGAAGAAGGTGATTATCAGACAGAATTACAGAAAACAGACCTTGAAAAAATGTATAACGACACCCTGAGTGCCATCAAGGTAAATGAGGTTGTTGAGGGTACCGTTATTTCGATGAACAAGCGTGAAGTTGTTGTTAACATCGGGTATAAATCCGAAGGTGTGGTCAGTTTGAATGAATTCAGGTACAATCCTGAACTTGCAAATGGCGACAAAGTTGAGGTTTATATCGAAAGCCAGGAAGATAAAAAAGGACAGCTTGTTCTTTCACATAAAAAAGCCAGGGCACTAAAATCCTGGGATCGGGTTAATGAATCGCTTGAAAAGAATGAAATTATCAAGGGATATATTAAATGCCGCACCAAGGGTGGTATGATTGTTGATGTATTTGGCATCGAAGCATTCCTCCCCGGTTCACAGATTGATGTTAAACCCATCCGGGATTACGATATCTATGTTGGCAAAACCATGGAATTCAAGGTTGTTAAAATCAACCATGAATTCAAGAACGTTGTGGTTTCCCATAAAGCACTTATTGAAGCTGAACTGGAACAACAGAAGAAAGAAATTATTGCAAAACTCGAAAAAGGTCAGATCCTTGAAGGAACTGTCAAGAATATTACTTCCTATGGTGTATTCATTGACCTTGGCGGAGTAGATGGTTTGATTCACATCACCGACCTCTCCTGGGGCAGGATCAATCATCCGGAAGAAATCGTTCAGCTCGATCAGAAACTACAGGTTGTTATCCTTGATTTTGATGATGAAAAGAAACGTATTGCACTTGGTTTGAAACAGCTTACACCGCATCCATGGGATTCACTTGATGCCAATCTCAAGGTTGGTGACAAGGTTAAAGGCCGTGTTGTTGTTATGGCTGATTACGGTGCATTTATTGAAATAGCTCCCGGTGTTGAAGGTCTGATCCATGTTTCAGAAATGTCATGGTCACAGCACTTACGCAGTGCACAGGAATTCCTTAAAGTAGGCGACGAAGTGGAAGCTGTTATCCTTACCCTCGACCGCGATGAACGGAAGATGTCACTGGGTATGAAACAACTTAAAACCGATCCATGGGAAAAGATTGAAGAAAAATATCCGATGGGCAGCAAACATACCGCAAAAGTTCGTAACTTTACAAACTTCGGTGTTTTTGTTGAAATTGAAGAAGGTGTTGATGGTTTGATCCATATTTCTGATCTTTCATGGACCAAGAAGATCAAGCATCCTGCTGAATTCACCAATATTGGTGAAAACATCGATGTAGTTGTTCTTGAGATTGATAAGGATAACCGGAGATTAAGTCTTGGTCATAAACAACTTGAAGAAAATCCCTGGGATGTATTCGAAACAATTTTCACTGTTGATTCAATTCACGAAGGAACGATTATTGAAGTAACCGATAAAGGTGCAGTAGTTGCCCTTCCTTATGGTGTTGAAGGTTTTGTTACCCCCAAACACCTCATTAAGGAAGACAACAGGCCGGCAAAACTGGATGAAAAACTGCCTTTCAAGGTCATTGAATTTTCAAAGGGTGCCAAGAAGATCATCGTGTCACACAGCAGGGTTCATGAAGATGTAAAACGTGCTGCATCTGATGCAGAACGTAAGGTTACTTCTGATACAACCCATAAAACTGCCAAAAAGATGAAAACCAGCATGGAAAAAACCACACTGGGTGATATCACCGATCTGATGGCTATAAAGACAGAGATGGAAAAGAAGGAATCCAAAAAGAAGAAGACTGAAAAGAAGCCGAAAGAAGAGGATGAAAACCAGGTTGAAAATGAGTAACATTCAATATATTTAAATTTTTTCATCATGGAATTCAAGATCGAAAAGCTCAAAAATTATACTTTCATCCAGGTATTGGAAGAAAAACTTGATACTCACATTGCACCGACTTTAAAGTCAGAGCTCGTGCTTGTGTCAGGAAATGGTGAGAAAAACATCGTGCTTGATCTGAGCAAATGCAGGTATTGTGATTCTTCAGGGCTTAGTGCGATTCTTGTTGCAAACCGTCTTTGCAAAAATGCCAATGGTACCTTTGTTCTTACCGGTTTAAACGATGCAGTGGAAAGGCTTATTACTATTTCCCAGCTCGACACGGTGCTGAATATTGCGGTTTCAGTGGATGAAGCGACAAAACTGTTTAATGAAGCATAAAATTATTATTTAGTGCTCAGATGTCATTCACGTTGACGGTATTGGGAAGTAGTTCTGCTATTCCCACAACCAAAAGATTCCCAACCGCTCAGGTACTTAATGTACATGAGCGGTTTTTTTTAATTGACTGTGGAGAAGGAACCCAAATCCAACTGAGGCGGTTTTCAATCAACATGTCAAGGATCAATCATATTTTCATCAGCCATCTTCATGGAGATCATGTTTTCGGATTATATGGATTGTTTTCCTCCTATAATCTGCTGGGCAGAAAATCGGATTTGCATGTTTATGCATATCGCGATCTCGAAATTACCCTGGATCATTTTAAAAAACAGTTTGGCATAAACATGTCCTATAACATCATATTTCATCCTTTCACGGCCGATCAGCCTTATGAAATTTACAATGACAGGCGGATGACGGTTCAAACGCTGCCTTTGCGGCATAGCGTTCCGGTGGTGGGATTTATTTTCAGGGAAAAGCCAAAGCTGCTGAATATCAGAAAAGATAAGATCATTCAATATGGTTTGGGAATCAAAGAAATACGGAGTATAAAGGAAGGTAAGGATCTTGATAAGGACTGACGGGACCTTCGTTCCAAACAAAGAACTGACCCTCCCTCCTGTAAAACCCAGGTCATATGCTTTTTGTACTGACACATCCTGTTTTCCTTCGCTTGTGGAAAGCTTAAAAAATATCGATCTTTTGTATTTTGAGGCTACTTTCATGAATGAGGATAAAAAACTGGCAAAGATCACAAGCCATTCAACCTCAGTACAGGCTGCCACGCTGGCAAAGAAGGCCGGGGTAGGGAAGCTGCTGATGGGCCATTTTTCAAACCGTTACAGGAGCGTCAAACAGTTGCTTGACAGAAGCAACCGAAATATTTCCAATGAGTTTTGCTGCTGAGGATGGAGACACTTATTCTATCCCTGAAGTGCATGAAGACCTGGTAAGACAATAGTCGTAAAAAACGTATATTTGCCCTTTATTTCAGATTAATAAATCCTTTGTGGAAGAAAAGATAATTATCCTGGATTTCGGTTCTCAATACACCCAGCTCATTGCACGCCGGGTGCGCGAACTTAATGTATATTGTGAAATATGGCCTTTTAATAAGGCAAATCTTCATGACTCTTCCGTTAAAGGAGTTATTCTTTCGGGAAGTCCTTTTTCAGTGAGGGATTCCAACGCTCCTTTGCCTGATCTGAAAGGCATTAAGGGCAGCTTGCCCGTTCTCGGAATTTGCTATGGTGCACAATACCTTTCGCATTTCTTCGGCGGAGAGGTGGCACCATCCAAACACAGGGAGTATGGAAGGGCAAACCTTGAGATTACCGATCCTTCCTGTATGCTTTTGCAGGGAATAAGCAACGGTACTCAGGTTTGGATGTCGCACGCCGATACAATTGTTAAAATCCCTGAGGATTACCATATTGTTGGAAACACAAATGATGTGAAAATCGGTGCCTTTGTAATCAGGGGTGAAGATACATACGGGATACAGTTTCACCCTGAAGTATATCATACCACGGAAGGATTAAAAATACTGAAGAATTTTGTTGTTGATATTTGCGGATGCAAACAGGATTGGACTCCGGAATCGTTTATTGCTGAAACAGTTGGAAACCTGAAAAAAACCTTGCAGGATGACAAGGTGGTACTTGGACTCTCCGGCGGTGTTGATTCATCGGTAGCAGCTGTTTTACTTCACAGGGCCATTGGAAAGAACCTTACCTGTATATTTGTGGATAACGGATTGTTGCGCAAGAATGAATTTGAAAGTGTGCTGGCATCATACCAGCATATGGGTCTTAATGTCCATGGCATCAATGCACGGGATCTTTTTCTTGAAGATCTGAAAGGCATTATTGATCCTGAGAAAAAGCGCAAAAGCATCGGAAAGAATTTTATTGAAATATTCAACCGCGAAGCACTCAGGATAGAGGAAGTAAAATGGCTTGCACAGGGCACTATTTATCCCGATGTGATCGAGTCCGTTTCAGTAAACGGTCCGTCTGCCACCATCAAATCGCACCATAATGTTGGCGGATTGCCTGAAATCATGCACCTGAAAGTGGTTGAACCATTAAAACTGCTGTTTAAGGATGAAGTACGGCGGGTTGGAAAAACCCTTCAGATAGATCCAAATATCCTGAACAGGCATCCATTTCCCGGACCCGGACTGGCCATTCGCATCATTGGAGATATTACACCTGAAAAGGTACGGTTATTGCAGGATGTTGATGATATTTTTATCCAGGGACTTCGCGAATATGGCCTTTATGATAAGGTGTGGCAGGCGGGAGCTATTTTGCTGCCGGTTCAGTCGGTAGGTGTAATGGGGGATGAACGAACCTATGAAAATGTTATTGCCTTAAGGGCAGTTTCCTCAACGGACGGTATGACAGCAGACTGGTCACAACTTCCATATGAATTTCTCGGTTATATTTCAAACAGGATAATAAACAGGGTAAAAGGTAGTTAACCGGGTGGTTTATGATATCAGTTCAAAGCCCCCGGCAACAATTGAATGGGAATAAATTACTTAATAATTGAGTCACGAATATGAACAGGCGTAGTATGAAAAAGAGAATAATCTGCAGTTTATTGATTTTATCCACATTCTCAGGATGGGGTTTACATGCACAGGTTTTGAATGAACAAGTCATGAAATTCGGTACTGTACTTGACAGGATCCAGAAATATTACGTTGATTCTACCAACCAGGAATTGCTTGTTGAAGATGCCATAAAAGGATTACTGAAAGAACTCGATCCACATTCATCGTATCTCACACCAAAAGAGGTAGAGGAAATGAATGAACCACTACAGGGTAATTTTGAGGGCATCGGGGTATCTTTTAATATATTGAATGATACGGTTTACATTATTTCACCCATTTCAGGCGGCCCCTCTGAAAAGGTGGGCATTATGGCCGGGGACAGGATTATTAAAGTGGACGGCAAAAATATTGCCGGCATTTCTATTAACAATGACCAGGTTTTCGCCTTACTGAAAGGGAAAAAAGGAACCCGGGTAAATATCAGTATCTTAAGAAAAGGAGAAGGACTTATTGATTTCGAGGTTGTAAGGGATAAAATTCCGATTTATAGCGTTGATGCCAGTTACAATGCAGGTGACGGTATCGGTTATATTAAGCTGAACAGGTTTTCCATGACAACCATGGAAGAATTTCAAAAGGCACTTAAAAGCCTGAAAGAGGAAAATGTAAAAAACCTGATCCTTGACCTTACCGGCAATGGAGGCGGCTATCTCGATGTGGCCATTAATCTGGCTGATCAGTTTCTTGAAAGCAATAAGCTGGTGTTATATACCCAGGGTGTAAATAGTCCCAAGCAGGAATATTATTCTACCCGTGATGGGAGTTTTGAAAAAGGTCACCTTGTAATTCTTATTGATGAAGGTTCTGCCTCAGCAAGTGAAATTGTGACCGGGGCAATCCAGGATTGGGACCGGGGTATCATTGTAGGTCGGCGATCTTATGGTAAAGGATTAGTGCAGAAGCAAATGCCATTACCTGATCGATCCATGATCAGGCTCACTGTCGCCAAATATTATACTCCTACCGGCCGTTTGATCCAGAAGCCCTATAAAATGAACAGGGAGGATTATGATAAAGATCTGCAAAACCGTTACATGAATGGTGAAATGGCCCACAAGGACAGCATTCATTTTCCTGATTCGCTCAAATATCTATACGCTCAAAAACACCCGGTTGGTATACGGCGGGGGAGGGATCATGCCTGATTATTTTGTATCCATCGACACAAGTTATTATTCTGATTATTACCGGCAGCTGATAAGGAAGGGACTGTTAAACCGTTTTGTCCTTCAATATGTGGATACCCGGAGAAGTGAACTTCATAAAAAGTATCCCGATTTTGCCAGCTTCAAAAGTGGTTTCACTCTTACGGATGATTTTATGACCAGTTTCTATAATTTTGCAGCGGAAAACGGTCTTCAAAAAAACGATAAGGACCTTGCCCTTTCAGGAAATCAGATACAATTACTTCTCAAATCATACATTGCCCGGGACCTGTGGTCAAACAATGAATTTTTTGAAATAATCAATGATAATGATCCCAAATTTGAAACCGCAATGAATATTTTGCGCAACTGGGACAAATATGAGGTAATGTTGTTAAATACAAAGTAGCCGACCTGAGTATGATCCTATTTATGCATGTAATGCAATGGTTAGAAATGCATTACATAAAAATCTTTGAATGGCTGGCTACAATTACTGGTTTTCTTTACATATATTATACAATTCGTGAAGATACCCGTCTTTGGATATACGGAATAATCTCTTCGGCTTTGTTTGCCTGGGTATTTTTTAAATCCTTACTGTATGCCAATTCCATATTATACATATATTATGTGATCATAGGATTTTACGGCTGGTATGCATGGTCACGAAGTGAAAAAGAAAAGGATGAAGCGGCAAAGCTGACGATTCACCGGTCATCCGCTAAAAATGCTGATGGTTTATATTGCTGTTTCAGTCATCTCTGCCATACCTGTATATTATATTTTAAGGAAGTTTTCAGATTCTGATGCTCCATTAATTGATGCTGTGCTTACAACCGGCGGCATGGTGGCTACATGGATGCTGACGCAGAAGCTGATTGAACAATGGATTTTCTGGATTATAATTGACCTGATGTGGTGCGGCCTGATGATTTATAAAGGCATGTATCCTACTTTATTGCTTTTTATGGCCTATACAATCCTGGCTTTTAAAGGATATCTTGAATGGAAAAAAGAACTGGCAAAGTCGGTAACAAACTAATCCGGATTGTATTAACCGGCCCTGAATGCACTGGAAAATCCACACTGGCAGTGCAGCTGGCAAAACATTATAATACCTTGTGCATTCCGGAATATGCCCGTGAATATGTGGGCAGCCTTTCACGACCCTATAATTATGATGATGTGGTGCATATTGCCGAAATGCAGGTAAAGCAACTTGAGGAATATTCAATTCGTGCCAACAGGATACTGTTTCTGGATACCTACCTGATTATTACCAAGGTGTGGTTTGATCTCGTTTTTAACCATCGCCCGGATTGGATCGATAGGGAATTGTCAGAACATTCGGTTGATTTTTATTTACTTTGTGATACAGACATTCCCTGGGAAGCTGACCCGGTAAGAGAAAACGGAGGTACCAGGCGTGAATATCTTCTGGGATTATATAAAAAGGAGCTTGTTCATTTTGGATGTGAATTTGGAATTGTCCAGGGAACAGGAAATGAACGCCTCAAAAATGCAATCAGGCTGGTTGATAATTATATTCAAAAACTGACGACCTATGTTTGACATGGTAGCAAAAACCCTGTTTGGGATGGAGGATGTTCTCGCTACAGAACTTTCGGAACTGAATGCTCAAAATATTCGGATCCTTAACAGGGCTGTATCATTTACCGGTGATAAGAAGCTGATGTACAGGGCCAATTACAATCTCAGAATGGCTCTGAAAATACTTGTTCCGATAGGGGAATCGGAATTGACAAAGTGAAAAGGATCTTTATCCGTATGTCCGCAGTATTCAATGGGATAAGTACATGGGTGTGGATGAAACGCTGGCAATTGATGTGGCATTGAAATCTGACCTGTTTACGCACTCCCAATTCGTTGCACAAAAGATCAAGGATGCCATTGTTGACCAGTTTCGGGACAAATATGGCCGCAGACCTTCAGTAGATCTTGAATTTCCGGCTCTCAGAATAAATGCTTTTTTAAGTGATAAAAGAGTCACACTCTCCATCGATAGCAGCGGTGATCCGTTATACAGGAGAGGATACCGGTTCAAGCAGGGACTGGCTCCACTCAATGAGGTTCTGGCTGCAGGACTTGTTAAAATGACGGGTTGGACCGGCGATGTTCCTTTTGTTGATTTTATGTGCGGATCCGGCACTATTCCTGTTGAAGCAGCCATGATGGCGGCAAAAATTCCGCCAGGGTCACTGGGTCGTCCTTATGGTTTTCAAAAATGGAAGGATTATGATAAGGATCTGTTTCGTGAAATAGAAAAGGAAGCAAAAATTGAAAAACAGGAGATTAAAATATATGCTTCAGATATTTCACCTGAAGCAGTGCGCCTGGCAACAAGCCATGCACGCAATGCACATGTAATGGAAAGTATCAGTTTCAGGGCCTGTGATTTCAATGAAGTGACTCCTCCTGCCGGTCCGGGAGTTATTCTCATTAATCCACCCTATGGTGAACGGATTATTCCTGAAAATATCAATGAACTTTATGGCCTGATTGGCAGTAAATTCAAGAAAAGCTTTGAAGGATATACTGCCTGGATTTTCAGTGGAAACTATGAAGCAATGAAACATGTTGGATTAAGGCCATTCAGAAAAATACCTCTTTTCAACGGCCAGCTTGAATGCAGGTTAAACGGTTTTGCTTTGTATTCAGGATCTAAAAAGGCAAGCAAACAGGTCATTTCATAACTTGAAAATACATGTTCGTCAACAACCTGTAACCCTTGTTTACAAAAAAACGTTGACTATCTGTATTGATTTAGTAAAAATAGTTATATTTAAATGACAGAAGAAATTGCATGTCCGGTTGCTAAAATCGGGAATTGCCGCTGTAGGTTATTTCAGGATATTTTTTTATATATTTGTTGGGCATTCAATTTTTCTGTTAAAAAGCAACCAGGCCTTTTATGAGCTTTAATCTAAAGGAATACTACTCCAATCTAAGTAAGGGTGATGTTTTGCTGGCTTATAAAGGCAGTATTACTTCCGACCTTATTAATGATATCCTTGAAGCAGTTGAAAAGAAGCTTGAGGAGGCTAATGCAGAAAGCAAACTTAGAAAGAAAATCTACAACGTACTGGTTGAGAGTCTGCAAAACCTGTTTCATCATATTGAAACCAATCATGAAGGAATACAGGAAGAACTTGACCCAAAATTCGGAGTTCTTGTTATTGAACGTGAGGGTGAATTTTATAAAGTTACCACCGGAAATTTTGTGAACACCAAGCGTATTAAGTTTTTGAAAGAAAAAATTGACAAAATTAACTCTCTTACCAAAGATGAGTTAAAGGACATGTATAAATTCATTCTTAACCATCAGAAGCTGTCTGCCAAAGGTGGTGGGGGACTTGGACTGGTTGATATTGCCAGGAAATCAGGGAATAAACTGGAATATGAGTTTTATGTTTATAATGACAATTATTCTTTTTTCAATTTAACAATCAGGGTATAATTACTGTTTCTGAAATTCATAATTACTTATGGAACCAATTAATATTGAGGGCAGTCCTAAAACACCATCTATCAAATTTGATATTGAAAAAGGAATTCTTGAAATAAGGGGAAGATCAATTCCCGAAAATTCAATTGAATTCTACAAACCATTGGTAGATTGGCTTGATGAATATGCAAAAGATCCGGTTAAAAAAACTCAGGTCAATATACATCTTGAGTATTTCAATACCAGTTCTTCCAAATGTATTCTGGATGTATTCAAAAAGCTGGAAGCAATTCATAAGGCCAAGCATGATGTAGTCATTTTCTGGTATTATGAGGAAGATGATGAAGATATGCTGGAGGCTGGTGAGGATTATGAATCCATCATCCGGATACCTTTCAAAATGGTTGAAATTGTTGACTAATTCCTTTTACGACTGATTCGACCATCTCGAACTCAATTGTTCAAGCAGATCAAGAAATCTTTTAAGCAGCCTGAAATATAAGATCAGGTAAAGCATCAGTGTAAAACACCAGATGATGATTGCGTTTACCGCAAAGGTGCTGTAGTAATTCTCCAAAAACCATTTTCCTGGGTGCATAAAAATGGGCTTTAATAAAGCCTGATTCCGGATCAAGGTATATGGGATCCATTTTTTGATATAGCTTTCCTTTGTATTCAATGATTTTATCCAGCTCATTGTTGTTTTCAACAAATTCAGTGAGTTTTTCATTGTGATACCTTCTTTTCAATTCAAGAAAATTATCCTTGTCGGAGGCTGTCTTTTGTAATTCCCTGATCAGATCATCCTTATTGTCATTGGCATTGTTGTAAATCCGCATATAGATCTTGTTCAGACACCTTCATGAATTCGCGGGTCTGCTTTATCACATCCATATTCACACTATCCGGGGTAAGTCGTGTCAGTGCCGGAAATTCAATATTCTGAATGTGGCTGATCGGTATTTTTTTAATTACCGGAAGTTCATGCGTAAGTTCATTCCTTAACAGGTCAACTGCTGTTTTAAATTTTGGCGGTTTTGGAAGAGCATTAAGATTCGATTCAATATAATCAACCTTTTTTTCCAGTTCCTTTATCCAGTAATTTTTTTTGTATTCTGCAATACTCATGGCCTTGTTCACAGTGTAGAATTTGGCATCATAATCGTTATGCATGAACTGTTCAACAACCAGCGCCTCATATCCCCACCGGGCGGTCATAATTTCACCATAAACCGGTATATTGCCGGCGATGATATCCTTGGATTCAGCTTGTCATATTTTACAATTACACCACTTAATATAATTTGTGGAATAACAAGAAAGGGAATCAGAATGTAAATGGTGACAACTGTTTTAAAACTGTCTGAAATAACAAGCCCCATCAGGTTTGATGATACCCATGCACTGAAAAGAATGAGCCAGTAATTAAAAAACATGCCCTTTACCCCGAGAATTGAATTTCCGATCAAGTACGAAGGTGAAAGCCTGAATGGCAGAAATTGTGAGCATTACGGCAACCTTTGACAACAGGTATCCTGACCAGCTCAGATTCAGAAAGGCCTCACGCTTAAGAATTTTTCTGTCCTTAATAATTTCTTCCGCACTCAGCGTTAATCCCATAAAAGTGGCCACTATCACTGACATGAAAAGGTAAACCGGCAGGTTACTGTTGTCCATGAATACATAGCTCCCTTCGCTTGTCTCGCTTACATTGAAATATTTAATGATGAATGACAGGATGAAGGCAAGTACAGGGGCTTCCAGAAGCGTGATAATGAGATACTGGGTATTGGATATTTTAGATAATACATCCCGGGTAATAAATACCCTGATTTGTTTAAGCAAGCCCGGGATTTTAAAGGATATTGATGGCACACGAACCTTCTCGTCGATTTTCTCTTTCCTTGGTTTATCGGTTTTTGAAAAGAATCCATGCCATTCTTTGGGTGATATTTTCCTGATTCGTGTTTCCTTTCCATATTCATCAATCACAAGCGATTCAACTATGTTGAATATCTGTTCGGGATTGACATTTCCGCAAGCATGACACTCACTGTCGGCCCAGTTCGCATGATGTACCTTTGATTTGAAGTACATGATGGAATCAACCGGATTACCGTTGTAGATCAGATAACCTCCGGTATCCAGGATCAGCAGATTGTCAAACATCTTAAAGATATCTGAAGATGGCTGATGGATCACCACGAAAATCAGTTTTCCCTTTAGTGTAAGATCTTTAAGCAGATCAAGAATATTTTCCGAATCCCTTGACGACAATCCGGAAGTAGGCTCATCCAGAAAAAGGATTGCCGGTTCACGAATCAGTTCAAGTGCTATATTCAGTCGTTTGCGCTGTCCACCGCTGATTTTTTTATTCAGCGGAGTGCCCACCTGGATATCTTTGATCTCAAATAATCCCAGGCTGTGCAGCATGTTGTTCACTGTCTGAACAATCAGCTCTTCTGTATAATTATCAAAACACAGCCTTGCATTGTAATACAGATTCTGATAAACAGATAGTTCTTCAATCAGCAAGATCATCCTGAGAAACATGGCCAATTAATCCCCTGATCTTATCTTCGTCCTTATGAATGTCGATTCCGTTAATGAGCACACGGCCCTCAGTCGGATTCACTGATCCGTTAAGAATATTCAGCAGTGTGGACTTACCTGCACCGCTTGATCCCATAATACCTACAAGCCTTCCTGATTCTTCACTGAAATTTATCTTGAACAGTCCGTTTTTTCCGTTTTTAAACCGGTAGGTGACATCTTCCGCCTCAAAAACGATAACAGGAAGTTCCTGATCATCTTTGAAAGCACTGACAAGATCACTGAAATACAAAGGCTTTACATGATGATTTCGAATTGAAGTTCCGGTATTTAAAACATATACCTTGTCTTCCTGCAGGATCTGCCCGTTCAGGTACAGTTCACTTTCGCCCCTGTATCGCAAAAAATACATGCTTGCAGAGGATACATGAATGATCCATATTTTGCCGGTAAGATATTCCGAGAATATATGTTTGGTATCCGAAGCCGGAGGATTTTTTTGACTGTCGATAAGAAGCAGTGATCTGTTATTCGGAATCTCTTGGAAAGAATTAAGAGTAAAATCACGGATCAGTTCATATTCTTCTATTGGAATGTAGAATGATTCGGCAACCGCGGTAATAAAGGCAAATTCCTGGTCTGTTACCTCATTGCCATCGGATTTCACAAATTCAAACAACTGGACAAGGACAATGACTTTTTGTTTCTGGGCCAGTTCTTTGTTAATATCATTGCATATTCGCAACACCTTTACCGAATCTGCTCCAATCCTTTTATTTCCTCTTTCATTCTGAAGCATCTGATGCTTCGAAAAATAAGAATCAAATAAGGTGATATAATCTTTTACCAATTCATGATTCAGCTGCCTTTCAAGGAATGAATGGACAACTGTGCGCCTGTCCTTACCATTGCTGTCAGGACTGGCGATAATTGCAAATAGTTCCATTAAAGCTTTGAGAATCTTTTCACTCATTGCTTATAGCGTGTTTTCTGAATTGGGTGCTTTATGCTCATCAATCATTCTACGTAATACCGGTATGCAGGTTTCAAATCGACGGAGTCTGATGCCCGCCATTGGCGAGATTATTTTTTAACGCAAAGCCCGCAAAGCAAATGTTATATTTCACGCAAAGCACGCAAAGGTTAAACTCGCAAGGCGTTTGATTTTATGTCAATTAGTCAGACAGTCAAAAAAATTGAAAGACAAACTGACATCTCAGCTATTTATTTGTTGTCAAAATGTCCACGATATCACCTTAATCTAAGGATGGTTCATAATTTGACATACTGAAAGAAAAACTATTATGAATCCGGAAAATTTCACAACGCGGTCTCAGGAAGCCATTCAACAGGCATTTACGCTCGCGCGTGACAGCCAGCATCAGGCTGTTGAGACAGGGCATCTGTTAAAGGCCCTTCTCAATTCGGGAGATGGTATTGCAGAACAATTACTGAAAAAGTCGGGTGTTCAAACACGTGCATTATCGGAGATGCTTGATCGGATCATTAATTCCTATCCGCGGGTGACCGGCGGGGAGCAATATATTTCACAGGAAACAAACAGGGCACTTCAGAAAGCACTTGATAGCTCAAAAGGAATGAAGTGATCAGTATGTTTCAGTGGAACATCTGCTGATCGGACTTGTGAGTGTTGGGGACAATATAAGTCAGTTGTTGAAGGATTCAGGATTAAATGAAAAAGAATTAACATCATCCATTATGGACTATAGAAACGGAAAAAAGGCGGATACACAATCAGCCGAAGATACTTATAACTCGCTGAACCGGTTTGCCATTAACCTGAATGAGCAGGCCCGGAACGGAAAACTCGATCCTGTAATCGGCAGGGATGAGGAGATCAGGCGTGTTTTGCAAATTCTTTCAAGGCGTACAAAAAACAATCCATTGCTTGATCGGTGAACCCGGTGTGGGGAAAACCGCCATTGCCGAAGGCCTTGCGCACCGGATCATTTCAGGCGACGTGCCTGAAAATCTGAAATCAAGATTGATCTTTTCACTGGATATGGGAGCATTGATTGCAGGTGCAAAATACAAGGGTGAATTTGAAGAACGGCTCAAGGCCGTGATCAAGGAGGTTATTGATGCTGCCGGAGAAATTATTCTTTTTATCGACGAGATCCATACCCTGGTAGGAGCCGGTCAGAGTGAAGGTGCCATGGACGCTGCCAATATTCTTAAGCCAGCCCTGGCAAGGGGTGAGTTACGGGCAATCGGTGCAACTACACTCGGAGAATACCAGAAATATTTCGAAAAGGACAAGGCTCTTGAACGCCGTTTCCAGGTTGTCATGATCAATGAACCGGATACAGCGAGTGCCATATCCATTCTTCGCGGACTCAGGGAACGTTATGAAAATCATCATAAGGTAAGAATTCGTGATGAGGCTATCGTGGCTTCTGTCGAACTTTCTCAGCGGTATATTACCGGAAGATTTCTTCCTGATAAAGCCATTGACCTTATTGATGAAGCAGCTTCCAAACTGAGGCTGGAAATGAATTCAGTACCCCAGGAAATTGACACCCTTGAAAGAAAGATCCAGCAGCTGGAAATTGAAAGAGAGGCATTGAAGCGCGAAAATGATACATATTAAGGTGACTATGCTGAGCAAAGAAATCAGCAGTCTGAATGAAGAAAGAACGAAACTGAGGGCCAAATGGCAATCTGAGAAAAAACTGGTTGAGGAGATTCAATCTGACAAACAAAAAATTGAAAACCTCAAATTTGAGGCTGATCAGGCAGAACGTATGGGAGATTATGGAAAGGTGGCTGAGATAAGGTATGGCAAAATACGGGATGCGGAAAAGAGAATTGAGGATTTAAAGGCAAAACTGGCGGAGATGCAGCAAAATTCTGCCATGATAAATGAGGAAGTGACGGCCGAAGATATTGCGGAAATCGTATCAAAGTGGACTGGCATACCTGTAAGCAGGATGATACAGTCTGAGCGGGACAAACTGCTGAACCTTGAAAAGGAACTCCATAAGCGGGTTGTCGGTCAGAATGAAGCCATTGCTGCCGTTTCTGATGCAGTAAGAAGGAGCCGTGCCGGTTTACAGGATCCAAAGCGGCCGATCGGTTCGTTCCTGTTCCTGGGTACAACCGGTGTTGGCAAGACTGAACTTGCCAAGGCCCTGGCTGAATTATTGTTCAACGATGAGAATTATATGACCCGTATTGATATGTCGGAATACCAGGAGCGACATACGGTTTCACGTTTGGTCGGTGCACCTCCGGGATATGTTGGGTATGAAGAAGGGGGTCAGTTAACGGAGGCTGTAAGAATGAAACCTTATTCAGTGATCCTTCTTGATGAAATCGAAAAGGCGCATCCTGATGTATTTAATGTATTGTTGCAGGTTCTTGATGATGGACGATTAACCGATAACAAGGGACGGGTTGTTAATTTCAAGAATACGCTGATTATAATGACATCCAATATTGGTTCGTCAATTCTGCAGCAGAATCTTCAGGATCTGAACGATACCAACCGTGAAGCAGTTCTTGAAAGAACACGGAATGAGGTTTTTGATATGGTTAAAAAAACCTTCCGGCCGGAATTCCTGAACCGGATTGATGAATTGATCATGTTTACCCCGCTGTCTGAAAAAGAGATCAGGGAAATTGTGAGATTGCAGCTAAATCATGTGATCAGTCAGCTGGCAGGGATTGACATAAAACTCAGAATAACGGATCCTGCGATTGACCTGATCGCCGAACAGGGATTTGATCCTCAATATGGTGCCAGGCCGATCAAAAGGCTCGTACAGAAAAGTTGTTCTGAATGAATTATCCAGACAGATCCTGGAAGGAAAAATAAAGAAGGATCAGGATGTGCTGATAGACAGGGATAAAACAGGAATTACTATATCCGCTTTAAACTAACCGGCTTGGGTAAAGCTTTCAAGACACTCGTCAAGAGTGGGATAGAGCTTAAATACGTTGTGCAGTTGAAGTAATTTGAAAAGTTCCATCACTTCGGGTCCGATATTGCAAAGCCTGAACTGGCCTTTATTGTTGGCAGCTGTCTTTAATATGGAAAGGAAAACACCAAAACCGGAGCTGTCAATATATTTGATACCCTCAAGGTTAAGAATCATTCGGGTGCCGGGAGTATTGAAAAAGCTTTTCAAGTCTTCCTTAACGGGTTCGGTGATCAATGCATTAAACCGATCAATGTTATCAAATCGAACAACTGCTATGTTATTTATTTTCTCAGTCTTTAACATATTATTTGATATTAAAAGTATAGTTCGATATTGGCACTAACCACTTCCAATTCCTGCAAAGCAATCGCAGATACCTGCTTGAATTTTTCAACGATACCTGCGTAGCTTTCAGGTTTTTTTCCTTCTCTGGCAAGGTTTTCAAGGTCCTTTAAATCAACTGCCAGATCCTGAAGCCCCATAATTGAAACGGATGATTTTGCTTTGTGTGCCAGCTTTCCTAATGATTCATAATCATGGCTGACCAAAAGCTTATCCATTTCAATAGAAAATTCGGACACCTGCTCCCGGAATATGGTGATCATTTCCAGGACCAGTTCCTTATTCCCGCCCGACATTTCTCGAAGGTATGATAAATCAGTTTTCATTCAAAAATAGAATTGACTTTCATTAAGGCGATGGAATTTTGTATAAATATATATCAATTTTTGCTTATTTGAACCTATCCTTTGTCAGTAATTTTAAACCGGGTATGACAGGATTGACCGATTATGGCAAAAGTCATATTTCACTGATGTTATTTATTCTATTTTTGATTACGACGTGAATACATGAACAATGAAAAAAACAGCTTTTAATATCCGGCATCACCAACTTGGTGCCCGCATGGTTGAATTTGCAGGTTATGAGATGCCTATAGAGTATACCGGTATTAATACGGAACATATGGCTGTAAGGAACGCGGCAGGACTGTTCGATGTATCACACATGGGTGAGATATGGGTAAAGGGTCCAAAAGCCCTTGATTTGCTGAATTATGTTTTATCGAATGATCCCCGGGTAATTTTTCCGGGAAAGGCTCAATATTCTTGTTTTCCCAACGGCAAGGGTGGGATAGTGGACGACCTTATTGTTCATATGTTCTCAAAAGAACTTTACCTGCTTGTGGTTAATGCTTCCAATGTGGAAAAGGACTGGAATTGGCTGAATGACAACAATCATGCCGGGGCAGAACTTGAAAATGCTTCTGACCGGTTTTCACAGCTTGCGGTTCAGGGTCCTAAGGCCACACAGTTGTTGCAGCAACTGACGAAAGTTGACCTTCATGCCATGCATCCCTTTACATTTGTTACAGGGGAAATTGCCGGGCTGCAGGATGTGATCATTGCTTCAACCGGCTATACAGGATCGGGAGGCTTTGAATTGTACCTGGATCATGCAGATCCTCTTCCCTTGTGGGACAATATTGTTGAAGCAGGAAAGAAATATGGACTTATGCCTGTGGGACTCGCTGCAAGGGATACATTGCGTCTCGAAATGGGATACAGCCTGTATGGAAATGATATTGACAGTACAACTTCACCTATTGAGGCCGGCCTGGGCTGGATCACGAAATTTTCAGATGACCGCAACTTTATTGATAAGGAGGTTTTACTGGCTCAAAAGAAAAATGGTGTGAGCCGCATGATGACCGGGTTTGAAATGATTGACAGGGGTATTCCACGCCAGCACTATTCATTGTTCAATGACCGGAATGTGAAAATTGGAGAGGTAACTTCCGGAACTATGTCTCCCTGCCTGAAACAGGGAATTGGCATGGCCTACGTTCAGCCTGAATATGCCCGGCCGGGAAAGGAGATATTTGTTGGCATCCGTGATAAAATGCTTAAGGCACGCATCGTTAAAATGCCATTCTATACCCCGGCATAACTGACTGTTGTACAGAACTATCAACAATCAACTATCAACAATCAACAATCAACTGTTCACCTCCGGGTTTGCATTTGTCAGATCCGATTCAATATGTCCGTCAAGCAAGCCGGATTATCCTGTGTGCATGCCGTGCAATATTCTCTTCGTGGGTAACAAGGATAATCGTATTTCCTTTAACATGGATGTCATGAAAAAGTCCCATAATGTCAATTGATGTTTTGGAATCGAGGTTTCCGGTAGGCTCATCTGCCAGAATTATGGCCGGATTATTTACCAGTGCCCTGGCAACAGAAACGCGTTGTCTTTGACCTCCTGAAAGCTCATTGGGTTTATGTTCCATTCTGTCTGCCAGGCCAACACTTTCAAGGGCTGTCCGGGCCCTTACAATTCGTTCATGTTTTGGTACACCCGCATAAACAAGAGGCAGCATCACATTTTCCAAAGCGGAATACCTGGGTAAGAGATTAAAGGTCTGGAATACAAATCCGATTTCACGGTTCCTGATCTCGGCAAGCTGATTATCCACAAGACTGCTTGCATCCTGTCCGTTCAGTATATATACCCCGGAAGTGGGCGTGTCGAGGCAACCAATTATATTCATGAGGGTTGATTTACCCGAACCCGATGGCCCCATGATGGCAACGTACTCATTTTTATTTATTTCGAGGGAAATTGATCGCAAGGCATTTACAACCTCCAGACCAGGGTAGTAATTTTTTATGATGGATTCGAGGTGGATAATTTTATTCATACAGGCAAAATTGAAGCTTTAAAATTAACATTAATAACCGATTGCTAATAATTGATCCGGAATATTTGCTTTGGATCCTGCGAATTACTAAAATAGATGCCCATGTGAAACAAATCGATAATTACGCCCCGGGTTGCATGTGAGCGTATTTTTTTCCAGACGGATCTCATATCCCCTGACCAGTTAATATCATCAAAAACCAGGATTGGATTTTTACCGATGGCGGTAAATGCCGAAAAATATCTCCATGTAGCTTCTGCCGTATGATTTCCGTCAATATACACTATATCACCAGGTACAATGTATTTAACCAGTTGGGGGAGTACATCATCAAAAGAACTATTTATAACGGTTATGTTTTTTATCCGGTTAATTCTGAAATTCCGGGATGCCACCTCTGCAAGATCAGGATTGCCTTCAACCGTAATGACTTCCGCATGAGGATTTCCAATGGCCAGGTATTGTGTGCTGATACCTGCAGCAGTTCCCAGTTCAATTATATGTGAAGGGTTATAATACCTGGCCAGGCGGTATAACAGCCTGCCATACCGATCGTTTACCGAGGCAATGCTCGTTATATCACCAACAGTTCTATTGGAGCGTTTCTTTTTGCTTCCTGCGCCGAAAACAACAGAGGGTAAAGTGGTTGAATCCTTTAACAGGATAGATCTTCTGTTTTCGATTTTATCAAAATCGCTTTTTGGCAATTCGTCATTCAGCACATTTATCCGAAAATTATCAATAAAAGTGCCTGAGCCTTTCATATAAAGGGCTTTAACCCGGTGAACAAGTAAATGGATCGGATATAGAAGGTTGTTCATGATTGCAAAATTAACCAGTATTCTCTTTCTCTGTGTAAATCTTTTTGGCAATCTTGAGCAAACTTTTGCGATATTTACGCATCTCCTTAACATCATGAGCGATATACTGGACAAGGAAATTAAGTACCTGAAAGGCGTTGGACCCAAACGGGCGGAATTGCTTGCAAAGGAATTAGGTATTTTAACCTGCCGGGATATCCTGTATTATTTCCCGTTCAAATACATTGACCGGTCGAGGATTTATAAGATCAATGAAATTGATACCACTCAGACCTTCATCCAGGTGAAGGGAAAGATCACGCATTTCAGAATGGAAGGTCAACGATATAAACAACGCCTGGTGGGAATTTTTACCGATGGTTCAGGGACCCTGGAGATGGTATGGTTTAAGGGATTGCAATGGGTGATGAGCAATTACCAGCTAAATACGGAATATATTGCGTTTGGCCGTCCCGGTATTTTCAACAACAAACTTTCCATTGCTCATCCCGAACTGGAAACAACTGACAAGGAAGATAATACACTGTATTCGCCTTTACAGCCACAGTATAGCCTCACAGAAAAGCTCCGGAACAGTTTCATTACTTCCAAGACCATTCACAGGATGAATGGTCAGATTTTATCACAACTAACTTCAATTCCGGAAACGCTTCCCGGTCCTCTTATTGCCAGGCACAGGATGATGGACCTTGTTGAGACGTTGCGCAACATTCATTTTCCTGAAAACAATGATAAACTGCGCAAGGCCACTTACAGACTGAAATTTGAGGAACTTTTCTATATTCAGCTCAATATTCTCGGTCAGAAGAACAAAAGGCAGATACTTTCGCATGGTATTGTCTTTTCGAAGGTTGGGGATAATCTGAATAACTTTTATAAAAACCGTCTGAAGTTCGAGTTGACAGGCGCTCAAAAAAGGGTGATCAGGGAAATCCGGAAGGACATGGGTTCAGGGCGGCAGATGAACCGGTTGTTACAGGGAGATGTAGGAAGCGGAAAGACCCTGGTAGCCCTGATGGCTATGCTCATTGCACTTGATAACGGATACCAGGCTTGTTTGATGGCACCTACCGAGTTACTGGCCAATCAGCATTTCGCTACTATTTCTGATTTTCTTGAAGGGATGGGAATCAGTGTGTACCTGCTTACCGGATCCACAAAAAAGAATGAACGGGAATTATTACATGAACAATTACGGAGTGGTGAATTGCATATTCTTATAGGCACTCATGCACTGCTCGAAGATGTTGTGCAATTCAATAATCTGGGGCTTGTGATCATTGATGAGCAACACCGTTTTGGCGTGGCGCAGCGGGCGCGTCTCTGGAAAAAAACGGAACAGCCGCCTCATGTACTGGTAATGACGGCCACGCCTATACCGCGTACCCTCGCCATGACTGTATATGGCGACCTGGAAGTATCGGTGATCGATGAATTACCACCCGGCAGAAAGCCGGTTCAAACCCTTCATTATTATGAATCAAAACGGCTTGTGTTGTTTGGATTCATGCGTAAGCAGATCCAGGAGGGCAGACAGATCTACGTGGTTTACCCGCTGATCCGTGAATCTGAGAAACTGGATTATGTGGCATTGGAGGAAGGTTATGAAGCCATTGTAAGGGCTTTTCCTCCTCCGGAATTCAGTGTGGTATGTGTACACGGGCAGATGAAACCCGAGGAAAGACAGGCAGGAATGCAGCTTTTTATTCAGAAAAGGGCACACATCATGGTGGCAACCACGGTTATTGAAGTGGGAGTAGATATTCCCAATGCTTCTGTAATGATTATTGAAAATGCCGAGCGGTTTGGATTGTCGCAGCTTCATCAATTGCGGGGAAGGGTAGGACGTGGAGCCAGCCAAAGCTTTTGTGTGCTTATGAGTTCGTATAAATTGTCAAAAGAGTCCAGAAAGCGGATTGAAACCATGGTGGAAACAAATGATGGTTTTGTAATAGCAGAAACCGATCTCAAACTTCGGGGACCCGGTGATATGGAAGGCACACAGCAAAGCGGAATGCCATTTGATCTGAAAATTGCAAACCTGGTGCACGATGGTCAGATACTTCAGGTTGCCAGGGATGTTGCAAATGAAGTATTGGATAACGACCCGCAATTAGTTAAACCCGAAAACCAGATTTTAAAATCGCAGCTTCGCAGCCTTCTGAAATCACAGGTAGACTGGAGTTCCATTAGCTGAAGAAAGGGACGTAGAGACGAGGCAAGAAGAAATCCCGACTAGGGATTGCCTGTAGGTAGAAAGGTATGTCTCCATCGCAACACCTTCAGGGGGCAGAGATATATTCTGCATCTTCATTCTCTACCGACAGATTATCCCTGACGGGATATCCGCAAAACTGCAGAACCGCAGAACTGCAAAACCTATAACCCAAGTGCTTCTCTCCCCTGTTCAAAAACAATATCCACCGGAATATCCTTTGCCTCAATTTTTTTCAGGGCAGCTTTCAGCCCCTCATCCATATTGCCATATTGCTGCAGCATCATAGTGGCCTTGTCATAGTCACCATCTCCCTGGATGGTGAGAATTATATTGGACAGGGAAGCAATCGCATCTTTCATTTTATCCATATCAACACGATACTTGCCGGCAGAATCAACGGCAAATGCTCCTTTTTCCTTAAAATAGTTGAATCGGATAAGATTTGCCTTGCCGTGTGCACTGGAAGCGCCAAAGCGGATTGACCTGAAAATTCCGGCCAGGAAGGTTGTATATTCATTGGTAAGGTCAACATCAAGTTCACCCATTTCCTTCAGCTTGGCTTCAAGATACAGGCCCAGGATATCGGCTTTTCCTTCTTCCAGAGTCGTGTACTGTTCCTTGAGCGCCGTTTGTACCAAACCCTTGCCGTTTATGGTTTTCATACATCCTAAACCATGTGCAACTTCATGAAACATCACATTGGAGAAAAAGGCATCGAATGTCACATGCTGAAGCTGATCAGCCGGGATTAATTCAGTAGCAATGGGAATGAGAATTTTATCGAATTTGGCCTGCATGGCATTTTTCAACTGCAGCCGACGACTACCTTTGGCTTTATTGATCCTTTCGTCATTGGGAAGATTAATGGCAATTGTTTTACTGCCGGCATTGCAATCTCCTGCATAATAGATCACATCGTAGGCTCCCAGGTCGGAATTGCTGCCTGGCATATCCGTCTTATACTTAGGATCAACCGGTAAACCTTTTTGAAGTTTCGGCAGAAGAGCACTGTAATGGTTCAGCTTCTTACTCCATTCAATATCCTTTACAAGTATGTATGCTTCATGCGAAGCTTTATAGCCATTAAGCTGGTCTTCATAAGATTCGATAGGGCCGACAACAAAATCTATCACATTATTTTTCATATCCATCCAGGCCAGGTCACTTTTGTAATAATCATCATCCAGTAATGCTTTGGACCGTAATTCAAGGTATTTTTTCAAACCGGGATCATCAGCATATTTTGAAGCCTCCATTAACAGGTCTGATGCCTTTTTTACCTGATCGGCAAATGCAACGTGATAAGGAACAACGATTAATTTTCCCTGGTCATCACGACGGATCAATGAATAAAGTCCTTTTGCTGTTTTGTCAATACTATCCAGTTTATTGAATTCTGCTTCAGTCATATTCACCGGGTAAAAATTGGCACCGGCTGGTTTAGGTCCTATACCGGCGATGAAGGGTTTATTGTTGTTGAGCCGTTCCCATGGTCCGTAATTGATCATCACCAATTTCTTTTCAGTATCCGTTTTCAGGCTGTCAAGCAGGGTCTGCTTATCACCATAGGCTTCTATCCAGAATATATCATCCATTATATTTGCCACATCGATGAGCAAGGGGATCATTTTCTTTTCATTTTCAGACAATACGCTCAGGTTGGTGGTAAGCTTAAATGACGCAAAATCGTTTAATTTCATCATAGCAGAATCAGGAGTTGGAACTGTTGCAGTTTGGTGCTTCTTGCAGGAAGTGGTAAAAACAGCCAGGCCTATTACCATCGAAAGAATAACAACAGTTTTCATAGATTTATTTTTTAAAAGAAACAATATTTCAATTTTTCTTAAGTGGGTAATTTTCAGTGTAAATATATAAAAAATTAAAATTATGTCAAGCCATCAGGTGGGGGGGGGGACCCCGTCGGGGTGGTACGATACCACCCCGACGGGGTCCCCCCCACTTCCTATGAAAATATTCTGAATTTGAAGATTCCCGTTTTCTGCAGGGCATAGGAAAGGGAAACTCCCAGTACACCCATGCCATAGCGGATACTACGGGAAATATTAATTGATGAGGCCTCGTCGAAATAGCGGGTTGGACAGGTTATTTCTGCAATTTCGTAACCGGCATAAAATATCTGTGCCAGCATCTGGTTGTCAAATACAAAATCATCTGAATTCAACCTGTATTTCACCTTTTCCAATACGTTCCGTGAAAATGCCCGGTATCCCGTATGATATTCAGATAACTTTTGATTCATTAAAATATTCTGAAACAGCGTTAAAAATCTGTTTGCAATGTATTTGTATATGGGCATTCCTCCCTTCAGGGCTCCTTTGCCCAATATTCTTGAGCCAAGCACCACTTCATATACGCCATTGGCGATCAGATAACACATTGAATGGATCAGCATGGGTGAATACTGATAATCAGGATGCAACATCACAACGATATCGGAATCGATCTCCATGGCCTTATCATAACAGGTTTTCTGGTTTCCACCGTACCCTTTATTTTCAGCATGAACGATTACATCCCTTATGCCGAGTTCTTTTGCCACCTCGGGTGTTCTGTCCCTGCTACGGTCATCCACCAGGATCACATGATCAACAATATCAAAAGGGATTTCCCTGTATGTTTTTTCAAGGGTTTTTTCCGCATTGTAGGCGGGCAATACAACTGTAATCGTTTTATTATTTATCATGGAACAGACTTTGGAATACGTTTGAAAAAAGCAAATCCGTTTCTTTCATAAAGCAATTGCAAATCAGGATATTGCTCCTGATAATGCTCCTTTTTATATGATTTGGAAGATATATAAACCGGTTTATCAATGTCTCCCTTTAAAAGCCAATTTTCATCTTTGGAATTGATATTGCTGTGATCCCTTGATTTTCCGTAAAAGAGCTGTGCATAACTCTTGTATCCCAAAGTCAGCAGATAGGCATCCTCATCGCTTACTGATTTGAAAAACTCCACTGCCGTTCGCTGGGAATATATTTCAACGCGCGGGGTTATAAAATACATGGATAGAAATATAAAAACAGCCACAAGCGCGGTGAGTATATACACCGCTTTTTGCCTTTGCTTAAACCAGAATATTGCAAAAAGAACAATGCCCGCAATGAGCACCAGGGAAATGACAAATTCAAATCCATGCCATCCGGCATTCGCATTCAGGCATGCAACGGCAAAAGGATCTTTAATTTTCTCAATAAGGATATCCTTGTAGTAATCCACAAATGTTAAAATTGCAATGATCATAGCCAATAGAATTCCTATGATCACTATGAGGACCCTGATCAGTTTTTGTGTGAACAGGGAAGCTTTGTCAGAATAATATACCCACCATGCGGAGATGAATGTCAGGGGGAAATAGCACAGGGAGGAGTAATGGACTATTTTGGTCTTAACGATTGTAAACAGGATGAGGACTACCCAAAATAAGATCAGCATCCAGGATAAAAACTCTTTTCCATTATCTGTTCCCTGTTTAGATCCGAACAAGGCAGGAATGGCCAGAATTGAAGCAGGAAATACGCCAAAAAGCAAAACAACAAAATGATAGAATAAAAATCCCTGGTGTCCTGCACCATGCGTTCTGAATAATCTGATCTGGTATTCAATAAAATCTGCAATAATGCCCATATTGCCTTTCAGGATCTGTAGAATAAACCAGAATCCACCGACAAAGGATAGCACCAACAGGTATACAAGAAAATCGGTAAACCTGATCCTGACTTTGAATTTATGAATAATAAGATAAATGCCGGCAGTAATAAGGAAGACAAGCAAGGCAACCGGACCCTTGGTAAGAATGGCCAGACCAATAAACAAGGCAGATCCGGCGATATGTAATGTCCTGTTTTTATCCGAAATAACAAATAAATAACATTGATATATTCCCAGGAAAATAAACAGGTTAAACCAGGGGTCAATAATTCCGGATTTAAAATAAATGAAAGGCAGGATTGATCCACCATACAGCACTGTCCAGGTGATGGCGAATTTTTTACCGGCAATCCTGTTTCCCGTCCGGAAAAGAATTAAAAGCGTAATTATTCCGCACAGGGCATCCGGAAAACGGGCCGCAAATTCATTGATCCCGAATATTTTCATCGAAAGGACCTGCATCCAGATGAACAGGGGCGGTTTTTCCCAGAAAGGGATAAAATTTATTTTCACAGTCAGGTAATCATGACTGGCAATCATTTCCCTGGCGGATTCGGCAAAGTTGATTTCATCCCAGTCGAATAAATGCACCTGTCCGAGAAAAGGAATAAACAACAAGGCCGAAATAATGAATATTCCCGCATAGTAAGGAGTCAGACTGCGATCGTTGGTCTTATTCATTCTTTCCGGATTTTATCAGCGACCATTGATGCCATTTCAGGTCCTTATTATAAAAAGCAGGATACAAAGCAAGTGTTCCAATCACGCCAATCAACGATCCTGCGTATATATCGCCAAGGAAATGCTGGGAAAGGTATACTCTTGAATAGGCTACCGTGCAGGCCAGTATGAAACAAATAACCTGGATGTACCGGTTGCGGCTGATAATTGCTATACTTAGAAAAAGTGCAAATGCGCTGGCCGAGTGGCCTGAGGGAAAACTGTGTCCATTAAGTAAACGCACTCCGTCAACAAGGTGCAGCTGGACAGTATCCTGAAAATATTTTACCGGGCGCTGGCAATCTGAAAAAACAACCCTTTTAAGAATTTGTACAATAAGTCCTGAGGATAAATACGACAGTCAGAAGAAATACAGATGAACGAAGGGAATAAAAAAGCAGCAAGACGGCAATGCAAATAACGAAAATTCCATCCCCCAGAAGGGTGACATGGCTGAAGAACCAGTCAAAAAATCCGGAATTGTAATTGTTGAGCCAGAGGTGTATATCGGGTTTTGAAAAAATAACCAATACATAACCCGTCGCCAACAAGATGATTACATAGGGAATCAGGAAGAAGAGGTTATTTTTCAGTACTTTATAAATCATATGCCTGTTTAGGTGCGGGCAAAAATAATAAAAATAGTGACAAGTGACGAGGGACGAGGGACCAGTAGGAGGACAACAAAATCCCAGAGGGATTTACTGTTGGTTGAAAGAGAATGGCCTAAAACCCACCCTTGCTCCGTCATCGGGGAGGTAAATTATTTGCCTCTCTAGTCTACCAACAGGCAATCCCTGACAGGATTGTCCCTCAGTCCCTAGTCCCTACTTAACAATACCCGAGAAATCCCATAAACGCCAGCGACAGCAAGTCCGGCTGTTACCAGCGAAAGCGGAAAACCTTTCATGCCCTTAGGTGTATCTGCCAGGGCAAGTTGCTCACGGATGCCAGCCATCAGGATCATGGCCAGGGTAAAACCCGTTGCAATACTGGCGGCATATACCACACTCATTACAAGGCTGAAATCTTTCTGAACAGCAAGTATGGCAATTCCCAGTACTGCACAATTGGTAGTGATAAGCGGAAGATAAATGCCCAGCGCCTGGTAAAGTGCAGGTGCTGATTTCTTGAGAATAATCTCAACTACCTGCACAAGAAAGGCTATCACAAAAATAAAGGTGATCGTCTGCATGAACTCTATATGCAGTGGCACCAGCACATAGTTTTGTATAAGATAAGTAACCAGGTTGGCCAGGGACATGACAAAAATAACAGCCACGCCCATGCCGATGGATGTTTCTGTTTTGTTGGAAACACCCAGGAACGGACAGATCCCAAGAAACTGTACCAGTACAACATTGTTGACCAGTACGGCAGATATGATCAGTAAAATATATTGCATGACCTGTAAATTAAATATTGAATTTATATTTTATCCTGTTCATGATGGCAATCAGAAATCCATAAGTAACAAAGGCACCGGGAGGCAGCACGAAAATGAGGATCGTGGTGGCATTTTCTCCCAGCAGGGGAATATTGAAGATTGAACCATTCCCAAGTATTTCACGGATTGATCCGATAAGGGTGATAGCCAGAGTAAAACCCAGACCCATACCCAGGCCATCAAGAATGGATGGCAATACGTCATTTTTTTGTGCAAAAGCTTCGGCCCGTCCCAGGATAATGCAATTTACTACGATCAGGGGAATAAAAATTCCCAGTGCCTTATATAGATCGGGGGTGTAAGCCTTCATCACCAGGTCGACAATTGTTACGAAAGTGGCAATGATCACAATAAAGGCGGCAATTCTAACCTTATCGGGAATATAGTTCTTGAGAAGCGAAATGAAAAGATTGGAAAATACAAGGACAAAAGTTGTTGCCGATCCCATTCCAAGTCCGTTGGCAGCAGCTGTGGTGATGGCAAGGGTAGGGCAGGTACCCAGGACAATCACGAAGGTCGGATTTTCCCTGAGCAGGCCGTTTGTAAAAAATTTCAGATTTCCCATTGGATAAGAAAATGTTATTTTTGAACCGAAGTGGAATCAGCGAATGATTTAATATTATCAAATGCCCGCTGAAGGGCATCACAATAGGCCCGGGAGCTGACAGTAGCAGCAGTGATGGCATCCACCTGGCCACCATCTTTTTTCACCTTGAGTTTAAATGTGGCCGGGTTTTTACCCATAAATTGATTGTTGAAAATCGGCTCAGCCATTTTTGTTCCTAGACCCGGTGTTTCTTTGTGCTGCAAAACAATTATATTATAAATTCGTGCCATCCGGCAGAAATCCAGCCATAATTTCAACGTGACCGCCAAAGCCTTTTTCGGTATAAGTCTTAACTGCATATCCTACCAGTTTATTCTTATTTGTCAGCCGGTAAATCACCACGCCATCTTTTTCCGTTTTTGCCGTTGCCGGATCATTATCGAATTCAGGCATTACCTGTTTGATAGCATTAATTTCTTTTTGTTTCGATGCAGTTTCAATAGGTCCCTTTGTCTTTTCATAAACGAAGGCAAGCGTTGCTGACATCACCATGGATATCAGCACCAGGGAAAGCACCATATTGAGCAGTGTGGATTCGAGTTTTTTAGACATGTTTTACCTCCTTTCCGAATCTTGCCGGCTTAATGTATTTATTAATGAGCGGCACAAAGGCATTCATGATCAGGATGGCAAAGGAAACACCTTCGGGATAAGCCCCAAAAACCCGGATCACTACAGTGATGATACCAATTCCGATGGCAAACAGAATCATTCCGGGTATAGTCATGGGAGAGGTAACCAGGTCGGTTGCCATATAAATAGCACCCAGCAGTACACCGCCCGTCAGAATATGAAAAAGGGGAGAGGCATTTTTTGAAGGATCTATCAGCCATAGTATTCCGGTGAAAATATAAACAGTTCCAACCATAAAAACAGGAATGTGCCAGGTGATGATCTTTTTATACAGAAGCCATGCAAACCCCAGTAACAGGGCTAAAGCGGAAACCTCGCCGAGGGAACCTCCCATTTGCCCAAGAAACAGTTGCATATGATCGGGCAACTGTTTCAATACTTCAGGAACAGCCTCACCGTTTCTTACAGCTTCCTTTAACATACCCAGCGGGGTGGCACCGGTAACTGCATCTGTATACTGCAAACGCGATACCAGTGGCAAAGGCCAGCTGGTCATTTGTACCGGAAAGGAGATCAACAGGAAAACCCTCCCTACCAATGCCGGATTGAACGGATTATTTCCCAGGCCGCCATAAGTCATCTTACCAACCCCAATTGCAAACAATGCCCCAATGACAATCATCCACCAGGGCAGATTGGATGGCAGGTTAAAGGCCAGGAGCATCCCGGTAACAATGGCAGAGCCGTCACCTATGCGGACTTCGGTCTTAAGGATGAATTTCTGAATGACCGATTCAAAGAGTACACAGGATGCAATGGAAACCAGTGTTACTACCAGGGCTCCAGTGCCAAAAAGATAGACTGAAACCAGAAATGCAGGTACCAGCGACAAAACCACGCCATACATCAGTTTTTTAACTGACTGGGTGGTGCTGATATGCGGAGAGGGTGAAACAGTTAATAAATTGCTCATTATTATTTTCTTGATCTGATGATTTTTCCAACCTGTAGTTTGCCTAATCTGATGAAATCAAGCAGGGGGCGGTTAGCCGGACATATATAGCTGCACGATCCACATTCCATGCAATCCATTACGCGTTCCATCTCGAGCCTGTCATAATTCTTCTGATCGCTCAATGGCATGAGGAGATAGGGTTCAAGTCCCATGGGACAGGCCGATACACATTTGGCACACCGCACGCAGGGTTCAATATTCTTCCTTTTTGATTCTTTCGCAGGAAGGATCAATATTCCGGAGGAGCCCTTTACAATAGGAACATCGCTATTGATAAGGGTTTTTCCCATCATGGGACCTCCACAGATGATCTTTCCGGTATCTTCAGGCATGCCACCGGCACACTGGATAAGCAGTGACACAGGGGTACCGATCCTAACCTTGTAATTGGCTGCCTGTCTGATTGATTTTCCGGTTACAGTAACAATCCTTTCGAAGAGGGGTTTGTTTTTTTGAATCGCTTCATATACAGCATAAACCGTACCCACATTGAAAGCAACAACACCTACATCAACAGGCAGACCGCCGGAAGGTACCTCCCGGTTCAGAATTGCCTTGATCAGCTGTTTTTCTGCTCCCTGGGGATATTTAATCTTCAGGGCATGTACTTCTATACCCTTATGTGACATGGCCAGTTTACGCAGCAACTGGATTGCATCGGGCTTGTTGTTCTCAATGCCGATATGAGCCACAGTCACATTCATGGCTCTTTTGAGCAATTCAATGCCAACCAGTATTTCCGCACCCTTTTCAATCATCAGCCTGTGATCAGAAGTGAGATATGGCTCACATTCAACACCATTGATTACCAGGCAATCTACTTTTTTACCGCGGGGAATTGTCATTTTTACCTGGGTGGGAAAGGTAGCGCCTCCCAGGCCCACAATGCCGGATTCTGCTATTTTGGTCAATATCTCTTCCCCGGTGAGTTTAATTTCTTTATCGAGGGATTCGTCACGAATTATTGAATCAAGCCACTCATCTCCGGAAACTTCTATAAACACGGCTGGTTTGCGGTATCCGCTCACATCGGTCACATCCTCTATCTTCAAAACCTTGCCGGAAACGGAGGCATGAACATTTGCTGAAACAAATCCGTCACCCTGTGCTATAATCTGCCCGGTTTTAACAGACATCTCCCTTGCTGACCGCTAATTTTCGCCGGTGCCCCAAGATGCTGGGAAACGGGAATGATTGCGGTGGCGGGTAAGGGCAGGGATTGAATGGAGGTATGAGCCGAAAGCTTTTCTTCAGGAGGATGTATTCCTCCCCGTGTGAATGTTTTTAGCACGTTATTCCTCTTTTTGATTAAGTTGAGAACTCAAAGCAGATGATTCGGATAACGACTTTCTTTAACGGAAAACCAAATTCTATGATCGAATTTGTCGGGCATTCAGGAACACATTTTCTGCAAAGCCGGCATTTTTCCGAATCAATAAAAGCCAGGTAATCGTTCATTGTAATTGCTTCATACGGACAAACTTTGAAGCATTTGCTGCATCCGATACAGGCTACCTTGCAGTTCTTTCCCGCCACGGCGCCCCTGTCCTTATTCATGCACGCCACATATATTTTTTTATCACCCTTCCATCTTTTTCTTAACTCGAACAGGTCTTTTGGACATGCCTTAACACAGGCTCCACAGGCAGTACATTTCTTGTCGTCCACTACCGGTAATCCGGTCAGCAGATCCATGTGCAATGCGTCAAAACTGCAGGCAACAACACAGTCGCCGCATCCTAAGCAGCCATAAGCTGCAACCGGTTTCTCCGCCATACAAAAGAGATACAACAGCACAGGAAGAAACGCCATCATAATGATTAGTACCCGGCCTGAATTCACATGTCCCGTTGCATCTCAGCACAGCAATTCTGGCTTCCTGGGCAACAGCCTCTCTGCCAAGTACTTTTGCTATTTTCGCCATAACTTCATTTCCTCCGACCGGACAGTATAAACCGTCAAGGGTTTCAGATTTAACCATAGTCTCGGCCAGATTCCGGCAACCGGCATATCCGCAACCACCGCAATTGGCAGCAGGCAATTCGGCTTCCACAAGGTCAATACGCGGATCTTCAAATACTTTGAATTTCTGCGCCACAAAATACAGCACCACGGCTGATACTGCACCCAACAGGCTTAAAGAAATAATTGTATATAAAATACTCATGCTGTTTTATGAATTGAAAATGAAAATGTTCTTCTCAATCTTTCCCTGAAAATATATAATATAATAAAATAGGGAATAAGGATCAGAAGAGAAACCAGGCCGGCAATCCAGTCAGGAAGTCCAAAGGCGGATAGTATAAGCAGGGTTGAAATAAGCAAAATAAAAGGAATGAAATAACCCAATAGTATGGCCTTGTTGCCCATGCTTCTTGACATGGTTACCTGCACCCATTCACCAACGGAAAATGATTCTGTTGAATTATTAACCTCAATAATCCGTTCCGTAGATTCAGCCAGGTTGCATAATCCCTGGGCACTGCAATGACCGCATGCCGATCCGCGATCAATCCTTACGGTAATCCGGTTATTGTTTACAGATTCTATAATTCCCTTCTGTTCAAAGCAGACAGAAGTATTCATATGTGTCATCCCTGTCTTTCAGTATGCATAAAAATAATCATGATCCTATAACTTAACATTATGATAATGTCATTTTTCTACAATTTAGGATCATTTTAAATAAGCGTGCTGATATCTTCCGGGTTGTGAATAACATTTTCGAACTTTTGTCAGTTTATTCTGGGTACTTCTTTATTTTAGCATCGTTTTGTGAGAAAAAAAATATGGCCAAAAAGAACAACACAGAAGAGAAAAGCAATGGTAAAACCAAAACTGGTTCATTTTTAAAAGACGAACGGTTTAAGGTTACCCTTGGTATTATAATCTCTGCATTCGGTATTTTGCTTTTTATTTCTTTTGTTTCCTACCTGTTTACGTGGAAAACAGATCAGAGTTTTGCATGGTCGCGGGTTTTTTCAGAACCCGATTACCAGGTAGATAACTGGTCGGGAAAGATCGGGGCCTATTTCTCCAACCTGTTTATCAACCGTTGGTTTGGTATTGCATCGTTTGCAGTTCCCTTTTTGTTGTTTCTTATCGGATTAAGGCTGATGCGCATAAAAATCCCGCGTTTGGGCCGCACCATCCGGATTACGGTTATCGGCTTTCTGCTCTTATCAATCTGGCTGGGTTTTGTCCTTCGTGACCTTAATGGTATACTCGGAAGCGGACTCGGTGGTAAACATGGTCTTTATGTCAGCGATTGGATGAAGGCATTTGCCGGACTTTTCGGGGCCTTTCTGATACTTCTGGCAGTTACACTGATTTATATGGTATTTTCCTATAAAAATACACTGAACTGGCTCGAAAAGTTGTTTGCAATCAGAATTAAACTGCCGTCAAGACCGGCAACTGTTAAAAATACGGTAGCCCAGCCTGGTGAGAAAGAAGCTGATGTGCCTGTTGAGGGATACAATGACCTTGTTTTTGAAACCGAATTCAACCGGCATGAACGCATGGGTAAACCTGTTAATGTTGCCGGAACGGAACCTGCAGAAGACGATGTTGAACTTGTGGTTGAAAAGCCGGATGATAATGTTGAGCCTCCGGAAGTGTTGTCGGAAAAATATGATGAGCTTGAAGATTATGATCCTACTCTTGATTTGCCGCATTACAAAATGCCTACCATTGAACTGCTTGAAAAACATGATACTAGAAAATTCAACTGTTACAAATGAAGAGCTTGTAAGCAATAAAAATAAAATTGTTGAAACCCTGGCTCATTATAAGATCCAGATTGATAAAATAAAAGCTACCATCGGTCCGACAGTTACACTTTATGAAATAGTGCCGGCTCCCGGTGTTCGGATTTCGAAAATTAAAAGTCTGGAAGATGACATAGCACTGAGCCTGGCTGCCCTGGGTATCCGTATTATAGCGCCGATGCCGGGTAAAGGCACCATCGGAATAGAAGTGCCAAATCAGAATCCCGAAATTGTATCCATGCGTTCTGTGCTGAGTTCAAGAAAATTTCTGGACAACAATTTTGAATTACCGGTGGCCATGGGCAAGACCATTTCAAATGAGACGTATGTTTTTGACCTGGCCAAGATGCCTCACCTTCTGCTTGCCGGGGCAACCGGACAGGGTAAATCGGTGGGACTGAATTGTATCATTACATCGCTTTTATACAAGAAGCACCCTTCACAACTGAAGTTTGTGCTTATTGATCCGAAACGCGTGGAACTTACTGCTTATGCATCCCTCGAGAAACATTACCTGGCAAAAATTCCGGATGCGGAAGAATCGATTATTACAGATACCAAAAAGGTTATCTATACCTTGAATTCGCTGACTATCGAAATGGATCAGCGATACCAGCTTCTTGAAAAGGCTGCGGTAAGAAATATCAAGGAATACAACAATAAATTCATCAAGCGTCATCTTAATCCTGAAAAGGGACACCGTTTCCTTCCCTATATAGTAGTTATTGTGGATGAGTTTGCGGATCTTATCATGACTGCAGGAAAAGAGGTGGAAACGCCTCTTGCCCGGCTTGCGCAGTTATCCAGGGCAATAGGTATCCACCTTGTTATCGCCACTCAACGGCCTACAACCAATATCATCACAGGTGTGATCAAAGCCAACTTCCCGGCCCGTATTGCATTCAGGGTAACGTCCATGATCGATTCCCGGACCATTCTTGATTCTCCGGGTGCTAACCAGCTGGTGGGGCGGGGGGACATGCTTTTTGCACCGGGCAGCGATATGATCCGTATCCAGTGCGCTTTTATTGACGTACCTGAAACGGATGCCATTACTAAATTTATTTCCTCACAAAAGGGTTTTTCAACCGCGTTATATCTGCCGGAGTTTGTTGAAGAGAATGGAAATGCTGATATCGGGGATGTGGACCTTTCCAAAAAGGACAACCTGTTTAATGATGCAGCACGGCTGGTGGTAATCCATCAGCAGGGATCCACTTCCCTTGTACAGCGTAAATTTTCCATCGGATATAACCGGGCCGGCCGGATTATGGACCAGCTTGAAGCTGCAGGTATTGTAGGCCCGCCCGACGGCAGCAAACCACGGCAGGTTTATTACTCGGATGAATACAGTCTGGAACAGTTTTTGAATACGTTAAACAAGTAATATTTTATCATGAAAATTAATTTACTGTTCAGCCTGGTTCTGCTTTTTTGCATTTTGCCCCTTGTTGCCCAGCAGGAGCCGGTTACCCAGGATCCGGCAGCGAAGGAAATATTGGATCGTATTGCATCCAAAGCAAAACAGATGAAATCCATCCAGGCAGATTTTTCCATTTTGGTTGAAGACAAAAAGGAAAATACGAAGAACACCTCCACTGGAAATCTGCTGATGAAAAAGGAAAAATACAAAATATCAACTACGGGAAGTGTAGTTTATTTTAATGGTAAAACCATGTGGACACATACAATTGATGATCACGAGGTGATCATCACCGAGCCCGGCAATAACGAGGAGGATTTTATGAGCAATCCGGCCAATATATTTACCCTTTATAACAGGGACTTTAAATACAGGTACATTCGTGAGACCACCCGCAACGGACTGAAATTTGATGAGATTGACCTGTATCCTAAAAATCTGGATCAGCCTTATTCAAGGATCAAGCTCCTGGTAAACAGGAATAATGATATGCCCGAGGTCATCACTTCATTCGGCAAGGATGGCGTAAATTATACCATCACCCTGACGAATTTTCAACCCGACCGTGACATCAGCGATACCCTGTTTACCTTCGATCCGGCGAAGAATAAAAAGGTGGAAATTGTGGATATGAGGGGAACGAAGTAGGGAGAGATGAGCCGGGGTTTTGCTTTGCTTGTCCCTTGTCTCTTGTCCCTCGTCTCTACTTCACCGGGATATTTTTCAGCGTCTCTGCCAAATAATCCCAGAACATGCCCACACTTTCGATATGCACTTTTTCATCGGGAGAATGCGGATGTCTGATAGTGGGTCCAAAGGAAATCATGTCGAGGTTTGGAAAAACTCCGCCGATGATGCCACATTCAAGTCCGGCATGAACTGCCTTGATTTCAGGAACCTTGTTATACATTTTCTTATAAACCGACTCCATCGTTTTCATAATGGGCGAATCCATGTTGGGTTTCCATCCCGGGTATGAGCCGGTGAACTCAACCTTTGCACCGGCAATATCAAATAAAGCCTTGATCGTATCGGCAAGGTTTTCTTTTGATGATTCCACGGAACTCCTTAACAGACAATTAATATTTACCCGGTCAGCCAATGTACGCACAATGGCAAGATTGGTGGATGTTTCTACCAGTCCCGGAATTCCGTCGCTCATGCGAATGGCACCGTTAGGACAGCTATAAATGCAGGCAACCACTTTTTTCTGAAAATCGGATGCCATTACACGCGAAGGCTTTTCGGTGCGTTTGCATTCAATGGTAAGATCAGGTTCTGGCGCTGATAATTCCTTTTTGATTGTAATTGTAAATGATTTGGCCAGTTCCAAAAACTGTTTTTCATTTTTTTCAGGAATAATAACGATGGCATGTGCCTCACGGGGAATAGCATTTCTCATATTTCCGCCTTCAGCCTCACATAAGCGCAGACCAATTGCTTCGGCCGCTTTATAGATCATGCGGAACAGCACAAGGTTTGAATTGCCCCTGCCGAGGTTTATTTCGAGTCCGGAATGTCCTCCTTTTAAGCCGGAAACGGTGATCATATAAGGAATATAACCATCGGGTACGGATTCTTTCTTATATTCAAACGAGATGTTTGCATCAATACCTCCGGCACATCCTACATAGAGTTCGCCTTCATCCTCTGAATCAAGGTTCAGCAGTATATCCCCGGTAAGCTGCCCGGATTTCAGGGCAAATGCACCTGTCATACCGGTTTCTTCATCAATAGTAAATAAGGCTTCAACCTTACCATGTACCAGTTCCTTTGATTCCAGTACAGCCAGCATGGAGGCAACACCAATGCCATTGTCCGCACCAAGTGTAGTACCGTTTGCCTTAACCCACTCACCATCAATATAAGCTTCTATCGGGTCTTTTTCAAAATCATGTTTCTTATCGTTGTTCTTCTGCGGAACCATATCGAGGTGTGATTGCAGGATAACGCCTTTCCGGTTTTCCATACCTTTCACGGCAGGTTTGGTGATCACCACGTTGCCAACGGCATCAACCGTAGTTTTTAATCCCAGGTTTTCCCCGAATTTTTTCACAAATTCAATGATTCTGGCCTCATGTTTGGACGGCCTGGGAATTTGTGTCAGACTTTTAAAGTTCTTCCATACCGGGGCCGGAGCAAGCGATTCAATTTTCGTATTCATATAAAACTTAATTAAGAATAATGTAGATGACTAAATTACTGAATATTGCTTTATCAAGTCAGGATTTTTATCATGTTAACCGGAAGATTGTGCAGTCATGCAGTAAGAATGGTTCTGCGGTTCTGCAGTTCTGCGGTTCTGAAGTCTTGCAGTCATGCAGGCTTGCAGTCAATTTTCAAACTTCAAACCTCAAACCTCAAACTTCAAACTCTCAAACTCATAATTCATCCTTCATTATTCGCATTTCAATTAGTTCATCTGGTAACAAAATCCTATTTTTGGCGTTAGAATAGAAAATTCAGAAAATATGAAATCTACTTACTTTGTCGCTGCTATGCCTGGTGTTTTTGGGTGCGGTTCAGGCTCAGACCCCTGTTAAATGGTACACTGTGGAAGAGGCATTTGCACTCAATAAAAAGGAACCGAGAAAGATATTGATCGATGTATATACGGATTGGTGCAAGTGGTGTAAGGTAATGGACAGTGAAACTTACAGCAATCCGGTTATTGCCGATTATTTGAACAAGAACTACTATCCTGTTAAATTTAATGCTGAACAAAAGACCGATGTGGTCCTGAATGGTAAAACGTATAAGTTTCTTGCTTCCGGTGGCCGCGGTTATAATGAACTGGCTGCAGAATTTCTGGGTGGACAAATGGGTTATCCCTCAACAGTATTTCTTGATGAACAGTCAAAAATGATCCAGCCTGTGCAGGGCTATATTAAAGCCAGGCAGTTTGATGGCATTATCCGGTTTATCGGCAGTAACGATTACAAAACCAAAAAATGGGAAGAGTTTCAGGCAGGGTATAATTCACCTATCGCTGAATAATCAGGCAATTTTTCGATAGCGCCAGGTTGCCAGACTAACCGAAATCACTGCGTATACTGACATATTCAGGAAATCTCCCCGGATATCGCTCCATTCTGAACCTTTCAGGAGGATCATCCGGATCACCCGCATGAAATAGGAGAGGGGATTTATTATATTTACCTGCTGCGCCCAGTGCGGCATGCTCTCTGCAGGTGTGAATATACCGCTCATGAGAACGAATGTGATCAAAAAGAAAAAATTAAGGAACATGGCTTGCTGCTGGGTTTGTGAAACGGTTGATACAAGCAGTCCCAACCCCAGGATGGCAATAAGATATACCGCGGCAAAACCATACAATAGCAAAAGGCTTCCTTCAATCGGAATATGAAACAGAATCCTTCCGAGAAACAATCCAAAGCCCAGTTCAAACAAGGCAATCAGCCAGAAGGGAATTAATTTGCCCATGATAAACTGATACTTATGGATGGGGGTAACATTGATCTGCTCAATTGTACCATTCTCCTTTTCAGCCACAAGATTCAGTGAGGCCAGGATCATGCTTATAATTGTCAGCAGGATTACAAGGATACCCGGCACCATGTAATATTTGAATTTCAGTTCACTGTTATACCAAAAGCTATAGGTTATATCAATATTGGCAGGAACCTGGTTAATTAAGACATTTGTTCCCGAAGAAGAAAGCAATTCACGGTTAAATCCGTTGATTATCTGTGATGTATAGGCACTGATCAGTCCTGCCGTCATTCCATTGATCGCATCTACCTGCATTTGCAGTGAGGTCGTGCCGGTACGGTAGAGATTTCTTTCAAAATCCGGCGGGATCACCATGATTAAATCAGTCTTATTGCCCAGCATCATTTTTTCCGATTTTTCTGTTGAAAAGTCGGTACCTACCAGTGTGAAAAAAGGTGAATGCAGGAATTTGTTGCTTAATTGACGTGAAACCGAAGACTGATCCTTATCTACCAGTATCATTTTGATATGCTTCATGTCCATGGTAGCAGCATTCACCAGGATCAGGAGCTGTATAAAGGGCAAAAGAAATATTAAAGGCAGCATCGTCCTGTTCCTGAAGATCTGCCTGAATTCTTTTCTCAATATGATGCCAATCGTTCTCATAAACACATATCGTTATTGTAACCGTTCTTTAAACCTGACTGCACTGATACCGATAAAAATGGTGAGCATGGAAATCATGACCAGGGTTTCCCTCCATACCTGTAAAATACCGGTTCCTTTCAACATAACACTCCGGATAACCGTAATAAAATACTTGGGAGGCAGCACTGCACAAAGCCATTGGAGCACCCTGGGCATATTTTCAATTGGAAAAATAAAGCCGGATAGCAGCATGGTCGGGAGCATAAGTCCGAATGCCGAAATAAACATAGCCTGCTGCTGACTGCTGCTCACTGTGGATATCATGATCCCGAGAGAAAGTGCCAGGGAAATAAACAGGATGGTTTCGCCAAATAACAAAATAATATTTCCACGTATGGGCAATTTGAAAACGAAGTAACCCAGCACCAGAATGATCAGGGCATTGATAAAGGAAAGCAGAATATAAGGCGCAACCTTACCTGCAATGATTTGCAAAGGTCTGAGCGGAGAAACCAGTATAGCTTCCATAGTACCTGTCTCCTTTTCACGGGCAATTGAAATGGATGTCATCATGGCCGAAACCAGCATAAGGATCATAGCCATGGTTCCGGGTACAAACATAAAAGCACTTTTAAGGTCGGCATTGTACATCATTCTTATCCTGGGTTCAATAACCATGGGAGATTTTGTTCCTTTGTTAATATCGGCAAGGTAAGTGGCCACAATGCCCTGCGTATAGGTGACGATCATCTTGGCTGAATTGGGATCGGACGCATCGGCAATGATTTGCATATGGGCGTTCCCGTCTCTTTTCAGACGATCTGCGAATTGATTTTCGAAAACTACAACCTCGCGGATCTTTCCACGCCTGAAGATCTCGTCAATTTCTTTAGAAGAGTTAACATACTGATCGATCCTGAAAAAACCGGAAGCCAGCAACCGGGAAGAAATTTCACGGGTAACGGGGTCTTTGGATTCATCGAGAATGGCAATTCTCACATCCTGTATTTCATTCCGGATAACATACCCGAAGATCAGGATCTGGGCCAGGGGCAGTCCAAACAAAATGATAAGGGTACGAAAATCCCTGAAAATGTGCAGAAACTCCTTCCTGACAAACCCTATAAATTCTTTCATTGATGTTTCCTATTAATTAGATGATGTAGAGACGGGTTTCAAACCCGTCTCTACCGGTTCTTCCAAGAATAAATTCACCTCCTCGCAATCTTCAGAAACACATCCTCCATGGTAACGGAATCATACTTTTTCTTCAGATTTTCCGGCGTGTCCAAAGCTTCTATCCGTCCATCCGCCATGATTGAAACACGTTCACAATATTCTGCTTCATCCATATAATGTGTCGTTACAAATACCGTAATTCCCCTGGCTGCAGCCTTGTAAATCTGTTCCCAAAACTGCCTGCGGGTCACCGGATCCACTCCGCCTGTCGGTTCATCAAGAAATACGATCTTTGGATTATGGAATATGGCTACCGAAAAGGCTACTTTCTGTCTCCAGCCCAGCGGAATATCCCGAACAACGGAATTGGCAATGGATGACAATCCAAGTTCTTCAATCAATTGGTCCGTCTTTTTGCGTATGTCAGCAACCGGCAATCCATAAATGCCGGCATAAAACTGGATGTTTTCGCGAATATTCAAATCTTCATACAGTGAGAATTTCTGGCTCATATACCCGATGTTGCGTTTTATTTGTTCTCTTTGGGTATACACATTAAACCCTGCAATCTCCAGTTTGCCTGAGGTTGGAAACGAAAGGCCGCATAAAATCCTTATGGCAGTTGTTTTTCCGGCTCCATTGGCGCCCAGAAAGCCAAATATTTCACCTTCATAAACCTCGAAGCTTAAGTGATCATTGGCTACAAAATCTCCAAATTTCTTTACAAGGTTTTCAACCTTAATGATGGGTTTCCGGTTATCCATGGTTTTTTTCCGTTTCAATATTTTCAACGGCACTGATAAAGCAATCCTCAAAGTCGGCCTGGATTTCAGTAATTTTTGCATCCGTAATTCCCTGCTCCGGCAAATATTCTTTTAACCATTCTGTTTCTGAACTTCCGGGTTTCATGGTGACATGGATATATTGTCCGAAAAGGTATGCACTCTTTACCTCCGGCATGGAACGAAGTATCTTCAAAAGTCCAAATCGGTTGGAGGATTTTATTTCAAGAAGTTTTCCGCTGAAATCGTTAAGAATATCTTCGGGTTTTCCTGAATGCATAATCACACCGTCCTGCATAAGAGCCACGGTACCACAACGGACCGCTTCATCCATGTAAGGTGTTGAAACAAGGATTGTCATTCCCGAATCCCCAAGCTTCTGAAGCGTATCCCAGAACTCTTTCCTGGAAACTGCATCCACACCGGTTGTTGGTTCATCCAGTACAAGCAGACGGGGATTGTGGATCATTGCGCACGACAGGGCAAGCTTTTGCTTCATGCCACCTGATAAATCCCTTGCCAGCCTGTTTTTATAAGGTTCAAGAAGAACGTATATGGGTTCGATCAGTTTATAATGCTGTTTGATTGTGGTTCCAAAGATGGTTGCATAAAAGGTAAGGTTTTCCTGAACCGTAAGATCGGGATACAATGAAAAACGACCGGGCATATATCCCGTAAACAGCCTGATCTGCCGGTAGTCTTTTTTGGTATCATATCCAAATACCTTAATATTTCCTTCATCCGGAAGAAGCAGCGTGGTGATCATCCGGAACAGGGTTGTCTTGCCTGCACCATCGGGTCCTATCAGGCCAAAAAGACTGTCTTCAGGGACGGCAAAAGAGGCTTTGTTAACCGCAGTAATTTCACCGTATGATTTAGTCGCCTGATGGATTTCAATGGTTTCCATAAGCAGATGCAGGTTTAACCTGATTCTCAAGATAATTGAGAAATATTTCAAGCAGGACTTTATTTTCAGAAAGGTTTACGAGGCCGGCCGACAAAGCGTTGGCGTCCTGAATATATGGAGAGGAAACAAGTTCTTCCCCGGCATGATTGATCATCAGACTAATATTCTCCGGCTTTACTTCAAGATGAAACTGCAGGGCCAGTAATTTTCCATCTGATATAAATGCCTGAACCGGTGTGATTGATGATGAACAAAGTAAAACGGCTCCCTCCGGCAGATCGAATGTATCGCCATGCCAATGGAATACGGAGGCTTTAGCCGGTAAACCGGGAAAAAGTTTTCTGGCTTCCTCATCCATGTTGAAATCAACCGGAAACCAACCAATCTCGGTATGCTTGCCGGGAAATACCTTTTTACCCATCGCCGATGCAATGAGCTGGGCACCCAGGCATATGCCCAGAACCGGTTTTCCGGATTCCCTGCAGTTTTTTATCAGCTCCTTTTCAGAAGCAAGCCATGCGAACCGGTCATCCTCATTTACACTCATGGGCCCACCCATAATAATCAGCATATCAAATTCATGGATAAGAGGTAAGCGGGGATCATTATACAAATGATATTCAGTCAAGGAATATCCTTTTGTCAGGATCCAGTCTTCAATCAATCCGAGTTTCTCAAATGAAACATGGAATAATGCAGCAATTTTCATGGTGCCATGATTTAGTTTAGAACTTTTTATTTTGCAGAAACCTGTCTCTTTGTTTCTGAACATTACTTCTCCCGGCATTCCAATCTTCAGGCGTCCGTCATTATTGACACTTACCTTGATTGCATATACCATATTGACACGTTCTTCACGGGTTTGTATGATTTTGGGTGTAAATTCCACCTGTGAAGATATCCAGCTCACAATTCCGGGTATTTTATGAAGGTTTCCGCCGGTACTGTCAATCATTACATCGGCGGAATCACCTATCGCGATGGATGGCAATTGTTCTCCGCTGACATATACCTTGAGTTCCATTTTAGCCAATATTGGCAATTTTGTATAAAGCCTTTCCCGGGGAAACCAGTTCATTTGCTTCTACATATTTTTCGAGAACAATACCTTTAATAGGATTGACTATCCTGCATTTTTCCTGCAGATTTTTTACATCGTCGATCTGGGCCATCAACACGGATCTTTCTCCGGAAATAATATTTTTTTGGGTTCGCAGTGCCTCAGTCTGCATATCCTGCACTTTCAGCTTTCCCACAATATCATCATATTGCTGTGCGGTGGCAGCTTCCTCCTTTTTGAGTTTTTCTATGCGGTCTACTTCTCTTACAAGGTTCACCCGTTGTTCATCCTGCACCCTGAGCTGAGCTTCCAGGTTCTGAAGCCGGGCATTAATTACTGTCTGCTGGGCTGCCAGCTGATCCATTTTAATTGATGTGGCAGTTGTATCAATCTTGCCTACAAGCTGGTCAGGTTCAAGAACTGCTCCTTCATTTACATTCAGGAATGTTAGAGTTCCTTGTGACTGGGCAGAAACGATAACTTCATCAGCCTCAAAATTTCCGTATGCATCGGCATCTTTGTCTGATTTACCACATGCCGATATCAAGTGCCATAAATATTCCTGAAAGGATTATGATACGGGGCAAAAGCTTTTTCATATAGATTGGATTATAGTTTAATTGATTTCAATGCGAATTATATTTTACCTTTTAAAAGCAGATAACTATAGGCAGCCTGCAGTTTCATAATTTTGTGATTTTCAAATTGAAGTCGGGCCAGCAATTCGTTATTTACTTCAGAAAAATAGTCAGTTGTTGTGATGGTTCCGTTGGTTAATTTGGCAAAACTGGCTGAGGCAATTGCCTTTCGAAGTTTCAGAATTTCTTCATCCTGGACAAGCAGTTGATTATATTTCGCCTGGTTCGTTTTTTCAGCTTCAAGTTGTATATCCAGCTGATCGTCAAAAGTTCTTCTTTTCACATCCAGAATTCCTTTCTGAATTTCAAATATCTTTTTCTGACGCTTGCTGTCGCCATAATTCAGAAAATTCCATTTCAGTCCCACTCCAACCGAGTAATAGCCATGAAAATCCTGGCTTACAAAATTATATCCCGGCCTTCCATAACCTGCCTGTGAAAAGGCAAATAATTTGGGCATGTCAGAGGCAGTGACAAGATCCTCACTTGCCTGCAACCTTTCTTTTTGTTTGTCGAAAACAAGGTATTCCGGTCTTTCTGTTTTCGAATCAAAAACCGGAGGTTCCGTGGGAAGTACAGCACCCGTGTTTTCGTTAATCGTTGAATCAAGCAGAATGGAAAGAACTTTAATAAGTTGCTGGCTCGTCAGATTAAGTTCAAGCAATCTTTGACGATATCTTAATTCTTCAGCATCCATGGCAAGCAGGTTTTCCCGGAGCAATACCCCATTTTCAACCCCGGCACGCACCACTTTTTTCCGCTCCTGCAGATCATTTATTGAAACCTGCAATACATCTGCACTTTTCCGTGTAAGCAACAGGGAAAAGTACACCTGGTTTACCTGTTGTTTTATGCCGAGCAGTTGCGCTTCCACCTGGTGAATGTCAGCCTGGTTGGATGCCTTTTCAACGGATTTTTGCGCCTTTGTCATACCCCCGTCATATATCTGCTGGTTGATGTCGGCCCACACCTTATATTGATCGAGCGGGATGGATTAATCGATACAGGCAGATTTTTCATGACTTCAGAAAAATCTACTGTTTCGGAGTTATATTGTGCCTGGGCATTGGTACCTAGTGCCGGAAACCAGTTGGTACCCAGATTTTTGAGTTTATAGACCAGGGATTCTTCCGATAATGCAATTTCATTATTTAAAGGACTTCTTCTTTCCGCTGTTTTAAGGCACAAATCCAGTGACAGGGAATCCCGGGTTTGTCCGTAAAGTCCAAAGTGCAAAAAGAACAGGTATAATAAAGGAACTGCTTTTTTCATTGTTTATGCTTTTATTGATTGTAAAATAAATTCGGTCACTTTGTTTTTTCTTTCCTTCAGAAACTGCTGATACGCTGCTTCATCATTTGCAAAGAGGATCCTTTGCATCAACGGCTTTGCAGCAAAAGGAAACACACACAAGGCAATCAGGTTTACAATGAGATGACGCGGATCCACCGGGCGGATATTTCCTTTTTCAATTTCAATGGCAAATTGCTTTATGAAAATTTCCGGATTTAAACCTGTCCCCTGCATGATCGCGAAATATTCCATCCGGGTTTCTGTTGATTTCATGGAGTATAAATGCCGGAATGAACTCATTTTTCATGAGCATGTCCATGTATTCTGCAACAATGCGCTCAATCTTAATAACTACAGAGATATCCGAATTGAGAATTTCCTGGATCTGTGGAACGAAGTTCTGAAAGGCAAAGCTGAACACAGCAGCAAAGAGCTTTTCCTTAGTTCGGAAATAATAGTGCAGGAGTGATTTGTTAATTCCGGCTTCATTCGCAATCTGCTGCATGGAAGTGCCATCGAAACCATTAAGGATAAATACTTTTTTGGCTGCCTCAAGAATTTTGGCTTCAGTAGGTAACACTGCCGATGGAGATATATTGACCATTTGATTTAATCTTTTGGTTTAACCAATTGGTCAAAGATAATGCATTCCTTTTTTACTGCCAAAAAAAACAGAAAAAAAAAGAGAGTATTAAGAAAAATGTGAATTCCTCATTTATTAAAGGGGCAGGAGATCGACAACAAAGGGTCCTTAACAAATTTTAACGAAATTTTGGAACTTTCTGTGCCAAATAAACGTTACTTTTAAAACACAAAATAAAAGTATCCCTATGAAAATAAGAAATGTTATTCCAGCGCTTCTCCTATCAATGCTATTGTTAAGTAGTTTTTCCATTATAAGGGCCCAGGATGCAGCTAAACCTGCGTCAGGTATTGAATGGACTTCAACCACAGTTGATTTTGGTAAAATTGAACAGGGAAAACCTGTATCGGCAGAATTTGAATTTAAGAATCCCACCATGGTTCCCCTGATTATTAGTTCAGTCAGGCCGACCTGTGGATGCACCATCGCTGATTATCCAAAGGAGCCAATTCTTCCGGGCAAATCAGGCAAGATAGCTGTTACCTATAATGCAGCAGCCGGTGGAGCTTTCACCAAAGCAATTGTAGTAACCTCTAACGCTACAGAAGGAAATACATCCCTAATAATTAAAGGCGAAGTGGTTCCTAAAAACCAGTAAATTTCTTCTCTCTGAAATATTTTCTCTATGTATAAAAGCGGTTCGACAAGGACCGCTTTTTTTTGTCAGGTAGCCAAATTGATGGTTCCCTGAAATACGAAGGTGGCCGGACCTTCCAGCCAGATATCGGTGATGTTGCTGTCATTTCTGAAAAAGGATACCTTAAGCTGACCGCCCCGGGCATGTACATTGATGAATAGTCTGCCGTGATTGATGCCCTTTCCTGATCCCGGTACATATTGCCGATGCAACAATACCGGTTCCGCAGGCAAGTGTTTCGTTTTCCACACCCCGTTCATAGGTTCTTACGGAAATATGATCAGAGTATTCCTGCACAAAATTTACATTGGTTCCCTGTGCGGCAAACCGTTCGTTATATCTTATTTTCCGTCCTTCATTAAAAACATCCAGTTCATCAATTGATGGCATGAATTTCACATAATGCGGAGAGCCGGTATTCAGGTAATAAAAATCGTTTCCGGTTTCTATTTCCGATACATCCGTCATTTTAAGGCGCACAAGATTATCCGAAAGCAATTCAGCCTCGTGAATCCCGTCTACTGGCAGTAAAAACCGCTTTCCTGTCAATGATCCCGAGTTTATTTGCAAATGCGGCCAGGCAGCGGCCTCCATTGCCACACATGGTACTTTCATTGCCATCGGCATTATAATAAACCATATTATAATCATATCCTTTCTTTGGCCTGAGAAGCATCAATCCATCGGCACCAATACCAAAGTGGCGGTCGCAGATAAACCTGACAATATCTGTCCGTTTATCCGGAAATTGCATTTTTCTGTCATCGAGAAGGACAAAATCATTTCCTGCACCTTCATATTTATAAAACGTCCACTCCATTAATATCCGTTAAATTATGTTAAACCAGCACAATACATGGACAATTGTCCTAATTTTGTAAGCGGAAATTTGTCCGAAAAAAAAGTTTCAGTTTCCAATTAAATTATTGAATAAAGATAAAGCTAAATTATTACAAAAATGAAAAAGAGACAGCTATTAGTAATTATGTTAGCCTCAGTAATAGGCGGTTTGGTTGCGGTATTCGCTTATTCGGCTATTCTCGACAAAAAAGAAAAAAACATTCTTTCCACGGTTAAGGAACCCATAAGCATGGTAAGTCTTAAGGCCGGACTGGACAGTTCGACTGATTTTACAGTGGCAGCAGAAAAAACAATTGAATGCGTAGTAAATGTTAAAACGCAATCGACAGTTAATTACAGGAATCCCATTTATGATTTCTTTTATGGAGATCATTATCAGGGTGATAGGGAACCTGTTACCGGTATTGGCTCAGGCGTAATTATTACAGCTGACGGGTATGTTGTCACTAACAACCATGTGGTTGAAAACTCAGAGAAGGTGACTGTTACCCTTAATGACAAACGCGAATTTACGGCCAAGGTTGTAGGTACTGATCATTCAACTGACCTGGCACTTCTTAAAATAGATGCAAAAGATCTGCCTTTCATCACATTTGGAAATTCCGATGCTATGAAAGTGGGTGAATGGGTACTGGCAGTTGGTAATCCATTCAATATATCCTCGACTGTGACTGCCGGCATAGTGAGCGCTAAAGGCAGAAGCATGCAGATTATTGAAGACAATTACAGAATTGAATCCTATATACAGACAGATGCATCTGTAAACCAGGGAAACAGTGGGGGAGCGCTGGTTAATCTGAAAGGAGAGATGATTGGCATCAATTCTGCTATTATATCCCCTTCAGGTGGCAATGTGGGAATTTCTTTTGCCATTCCTTCCAGCATTGTTCAAAAGGTAGTAAGAGACCTTATTGAATACGGTGCCGTGCAGCGCGCCATTATGGGTGTAAGTATCGCTGACATAACTGCTGAACTGGCCAAGGAAAAGAACCTGTCCGAACTTGGTGGAGTATATGTTACAGACGTAAATGAAAACAGTGCAGCCAAGGATGCTGGTATCGAAAGCGGAGATGTGATTGTTCAGATTAACGATGTAAAGGTAAACAGCCCTTCGGAACTGCAGGAAATTGTTGGCAGAAACCGCCCCGGCGACAAGATCATGGTTACGGTAAAAAGAAAAGGCAATTTGAAACAATTCGAGGTAAAATTACGTAACCTACAAGGCGACACGAGCGTCGTTAAAGCAGGAACCTACGAAACCATACTTGGAGCAAAGTTTACTAATCTGGATAATCGGGAAAAAACCAAACTCGGTATTAAAAATGGTGTAAAAATCAGCGAAATTCAGGACGGCAAACTGAAAACTGCTGGTGTAAAACCCGGATTTGTGGTTACCCAGATTAATAATAAACCGGTGAATTCGGTCGATGAGCTTAGCAAGATCATAAACTCAATTAAGGGAGGAGTATATTTAGAAGGAGTATATCAAAATGGCGAAGTCGCCTATTATGCTTTTGGACTGTGATAGTAATATTTTGATTGTCATTATATTAGGCTTGCAGTTTGCAAGCCTTTTTTTTTAATTAAAATTTTAGATTAATAATTACTAGGAATATAAATATAAAATAGCATAAATTCGGACAAATTTTTTCGGGCATATGAGACAACTTAAAATCACAAAATCAATTACCAATAGAGAGAGCGCCTCACTTGACAAGTATTTACAGGAGATCGGGAAGGAAGAACTGATAACTGTTGAAGAGGAAGTTGAATTGGCGCAGCGGATCAAGAAGGGTGATAAGTCAGCACTTGAAAAACTTACGCGGGCTAATCTCAGGTTTGTGGTTTCTGTAGCAAAACAATATCAGAACCAGGGACTTAGCTTACCTGATTTAATCAACGAGGGAAATCTTGGATTGATTAAAGCAGCAGAAAAATTCGATGAAACAAGGGGATTTAAATTTATATCCTATGCTGTATGGTGGATCAGACAATCCATATTACAGGCCCTGGCTGAACAGTCCCGGATCGTCCGGTTACCGCTGAACCAGGTTGGCTCATTGAATAAAATCAATAAGGCATTTTCCAAATTCGAACAGGAATTTGAACGCACACCTACTCCGGAAGAGCTGGCAGAGGCTCTTGATCTGCCAAAGGAAAAAATTTCAGATACGCTGAAAGTTTCCGGCAGACATGTTTCAGTAGATGCTCCGTTTGCAGAAGGTGAAGACAACAGTCTGCTCGACATTCTAATCAATCATGATTCACCCAAGGCTGATAAAAAGCTGATCAGTGAATCCCTCATGAAAGAAATTGACAGGGCATTGGCTACACTTACCGAAAGGGAAAGAGACATTATTAAATTTTTCTTTGGCATCGGCGTCCAGGAAATGACCCTGGAGGAAATCGGAGAGAAATTCGATCTTACCCGCGAACGTGTCAGGCAGATCAAAGAAAAAGCAATTCGCCGCCTCAGGCACACTTCCCGAAGCAAACTGCTGAAGGGATACCTGGGATAGTATTTTTCAGGCGGGTTTAAAGTGAACTCGTATTAGTTTTCAGAAAAGTTCTCTTCAAATAATTGAACAAGGAACACCGAATTATGAATTTCGAAGAACAAATCCTTCAAAATTCATAGTTCGGTTTCTTTTTGAGTCGTACAGTAAGAATGTTCTGCAGTTTGAGTTCTGCGGTTTTGCAATTATCCCTTTCTGCAACCAAACCTCCGGATCTCCAACCTCAAACTTCAAATTAGCACATTAGCACAATGTTACCCGGAAGTTTTCATGGTGAGCTGTATCCTCTTCCTGGCTACATCCACCTCAAGCACTTTTACCTGCACATGCTGATGAAGCCTTACTACATCGGCCGGATTACTTACATATTTATCTGCCATCTGGGAAATGTGTACCAGCCCGTCCTGCTTTACCCCAACATCCACAAATGCACCAAAATTGGTAATATTGGTTACAATGCCAGGAAGCACCATACCGGGGCGAATATCTTCCATGGAATGAACATCAGGTGAAAATTCAAAGATTTTTATGCCTGAACGAGGGTCACGTCCGGGTTTGGTAAGTTCATTCATAATATCTGTCAACGTTGGGATCCCAATTTTCTCATCTGTAAATTTCTTTATATCCACACTTTTTCGAAGTTCCTCATCTTTCAGCAGATCAGATACCGGCCTGTTAAAACTTCCGGCCATCTTTTCGACTATATAATAACTTTCAGGATGAACAGCACTATTATCGAGCGGATTGAGGCCGTCCCTGATGCGAAGAAATCCGGCCGACTGTTCAAATGCCTTGGGTCCCATACGGGCGACCTTTTTCAAATCTTCCCGTGATTTGAAAAGCCCGTTTTCTTTCCTGAAATCCACAATATTCCTTGCCAGTTGTGGCCCCAGTCCCGACACATAGTTCAATAAATGCATGCTTGCTGTATTTAAGTCCACACCTACGGCATTCACACAACTGATCACAACCTGGTCAAGGGAATCCTTTAATTTACTTTGATCCACATCATGCTGATACTGACCCACGCCAATTGATTTCGGATCAATTTTTACCAATTCGGCCAGGGGATCCATTAACCGGCGACCAATTGATACAGCCCCGCGAACCGTTACATCAAATTCAGGAAATTCCTCCCGGGCCACTTTTGATGCGGAATATACCGAGGCCCCTGCTTCGCTCACCACAAATACCTTTATGTCACGATCGAATTTTATCCGGTGGATAAATTCTTCGGTTTCACGACTTGCCGTACCATTTCCAATGGCCACTGCTTCAATTTTATATGAATTGACAAGAGTGTTTATTTTCTTAATGGCCATGGCTGTTTCCTGCTGTGGCTGGTGAGGGAAAATCGTTTCGTTGTGCAGGAGGTTACCCTGGGCATCAAGACACACCACCTTGCACCCGCTTCGAAAGCCGGGATCAATGGCCAGAACCCTTTTCTGACCAAGGGGTGGGCCCATCAGAAGTTGTTTCAGGTTTTCGGCGAAAACCCGTATAGCCTGCTCATCTGCTTTTTCTTTGGATTGCGTTCTGAATTCGGTTTCGATAGCCGGTCCAAGCAATCGCTTGTATGAATCCTTCAGCGCCAGCGTAACTTGTTTTGCACATTCACCGGTGCTTCTGACAAATTGTTTTTCCAGCAGCTCTAAAGCCTTGTCTGCTTCCGGCTCAATGGAAAGCCGCAGGAATCCTTCTTCTTCTCCTCTCAGCATAGCCATTATGCGATGAGATGGACACCGGTTAAGCGGTTCGGAATATTCAAAATAATCTTTGTATTTAATTCCTTCCGTATCCTTCCCCTTTATCAGTCGCGAAGAAATAAGGGCACTGTTTGAAAACAGGCGTCTTATTGAATTCCGGGAACGTTGATCTTCATTGATCCATTCTGCAATGATATCCCGTGCACCCTGCAAAGCATCATCAGCCGTTTCAACCTGGTCATTCAGGTATTTCTCCGCTTCCTGATAAACATCTCTTACTATCTGATTTCTGATTGCCGTGGCAAGTGGTTCAAGTCCCTTTTCCCTGGCTGCACTGGCACGCGTTTTCTTTTTGGGTTTGTATGGAAGATAAAGGTCTTCAAGTTCTGTCATAGTGGCTGCATTCTGCAGTTTCAACATCAGCTCATCCGTCATAAATCCTTGTTCTTCAATAGATTTAATAACAGCATCACGTCTGTTGTCCAGCTCAAGGTATCGCCCGTTCTGTTCCTGGATATCCGCAATCTGCATTTCATCAAGGCTACCGGTCATTTCTTTCCGGTACCTGCTTATAAAGGGTATGGTGGCTTTCTGTGCGAAAAGTGAAAGTGTATTTTCAACCTGCCAGGGCTGTAAATTTAAGTTCCCGGCAATTAATTTTATGTAGTTTTTTTCCATTCTGAAAATTCAAATTTGGGACGTAAAAGTAGCCATTTGTTATTACATTTGAAATGGAAATAGTTCTGCAGTTGCATTGCAGTTCTAGGTTTTTAACCTCGTAGAGGTTATATTATTGTAGATCATGCAGTAATACGGACCCCGAAGGGGCCTGATATCAATAACCGTGGGTGGAAACCCGCGGAGCGTGGGTGAATTGAAAATCAGCGAAGCTAAACCCGCGGAAGTAAGTGATACCATTTCTCAGCAATATATGCAATTACTAAGTTCAGGGGAATATCCCGGATTAATTGAACCCATAAAAAAAGTCACCATCAATAACCTGTTTGCCCGGTGGGTTATTGAAGGTCACATACCCGGTAAAGTATATGTTGATAATACGGATAATCCGGAGACCTTTTATGTTATTCATCCTTACGGAATGTCTCTTTTGTTTGGAAAAACCACTAATGCCGACTTCAATGAAAAGTTCAGAAAATATGCTCTGAATTTAAACGGGGAGAGGGATAAGTTTGAATGGATGCAGGCTTTTCCAAAGGACTGGGATCCTGTTTTGAATGAATTATTTAAGAATCACCTGATCAAAAATTCTGAAAACATTTTTAACAGGGAAGAAGGAATCATTGAGCTCAATACTCGTATCAATTTTAAATTCAACCATCAGAAGTTTATTGACAAAAGGCAGGAATTGAATGAACCGTCTTGCAGGGTATTGAGAACGACCGGCAAATTCTTTGAAGATATGAAAGGCAGTGTTGTGCCGGCTTATTTCTGGAAAAATGCCGAACACTTTATTGAAAGAGGAGTTGGCTACAGTCTTTTCTATAAAGGCGAACTTGCGTCAACCGCTTATTCTGCATTTGTTATTGATAATAAGCTGGAACTTGGCATCGAAACAATTGAGAAATTTCGTGGTAAAGGATACGCCTACCACGCCTGTTGTGCATTGATCGATCACTGTATTGAAAATGGCTTTGAACCTGTCTGGGCATGTAAGCTTGAAAACACCCCCTCGTTCAGGCTGGCACAGAAACTTAGGTTTTGAACGCATGTGCAGAGATACCTTATTATAGATTGGGTAAATAATAGTTTTGCAGTTTTGCAGTTTTGCGGTGTCGTGCAGTTTTGCAGTTCGTGCAGTCGTGCAGGTCGTGCAGTCTGAAATAGTGCAGTCGTGAGTAGTGAGATCGTGCAGTTCTCAGTTCTGCAGTTGGGGAATTAACCGAAGATGAATCAACCCTGGTAGCGCTGGCACCAGTACCTTGACACCTAACAGCCTAGAAGACCGAACAGCCTATTTCTTGTTCACCGAACCAGCACTTGACGTACGAATCTCCTTTATCTTTGGTTCTCCGCGATAGTCTATGTCGCCAGCACTGCTGGACTGGAAACTGGCCTCATCAGTTACATAAACCCTGGCGTTTCCTGCACTTGAAACAGAAACCTCACCGGTTTTAGCTATCAGATCATAGGCGTTCAGGTCCCCGGCACTGCTTAAGTCAGCTTTTAATACATTTGTTTTTCCTTTCAGATAGGCATTTCCGGCACTTGAGATCGATATCCCTATTTCATTCGCCTCTACTTCGAACCTGAGATCTCCGGCACTGCTCATTTCAATATCCAGCTTATCCGTTTTAAACGGCGTTACTCCCGTAACATCGCCCGCGCTCGAAATTTCAATGCGTTCAAGGGTTTTACAGGTAACATATACCTTCTTCGTTTTGGCAAAGCGAATGCTCTTTTCAGTGAATATATGCAATTCATTACCTGATGACCTCGGTTCTGATCCAACTTTGCAGGTTCTCATCTGCTTCTACTTCAAGGGTACGATTATCACCCTGGGTGAGGAAGACATCAATTCCGCTTCCTACTTTAATGCTGGTGAATTCTGAAACATCACGGTTTTGTTTCACTACATGGCCGTTTCCAGTAATTGAATCCTGGATGTTTATCATACATCCTGAAAGAAGCACTGTAATTGCCACCACGCTGGTTAAGCTATAAAATTTCATGGTTTTGGGTTTTTCAGATTAATATATTGACGTTGATTCGTTTAAATTGCTGCATAAGTTAATACTTCATCAGGTGACTTTTTGTTTTTTATCCGATGCGGCTCAGAACTTCAAGCAAGTCAAGGCATTTAAGGATTTCTTTCCTGTCAATAATATCAATTATCCGCTCGAATCCATCGCGGGATATGCCATGATAAATTTCAGAACACTAAAGTTAGTATAAAATGAGAAACACGCTGAATAATTGCCTGTCATTTACAGACCAGTATCAGATTTAAGCCTTATTTTTACGCATGATTTTGTAAATGTCTTTTTTGAAATCAGTTTTACGATGGATGCCAAGAAGAAAATACTGATTATTGATGATTCGAATACCGCCCTGTTACTCATGGAATACGCTTTAAAAGAGGCAGGTTACATTTCTCTTGCTGCTTCAAGTGTTCGGGAAGCGACAAAAGTGATTGAGAAACATTCTCCTGATCTTATTCTGCTGGATTTAAGTATGCCTGAGATTTCAGGATATGATTTTATGAAGAGGAAAAGGGAACTTCATATTGATCATGTACCTATTATAATTGTCTCGGCATACGATTCTGCTGAATCCATTGAAATGACCCGCAAACTGGGTGCCGTGGATTTTATTGCCAAACCCATCCGGCTGGATGCCATGATGGAAAAGATCAAAATCTATCTGAAAGAGTAGGATACCAGCAACATTCGGTTTTTTTTCTTAATATTAACATCAACTATAAAAAATACCATTATGAGGCGTAAAGGGCTAACAATTAGTGTTATATTAGTTTTAATCCTCGTATTTACAGCAGGAATACTTTGGTTTTCAAGAAAGCATATTTCTGAAAAGCACTTAATAAATGGTAACGCTTTGCTCCAGGAGAAAAAGTATAAAGCTGGAAAATAGCGGGAACTTCCTTTATGGTCCGGTAATTGTTCATTTGCAAATGTTAAAAGGATGAAAGTTTTTGAAGCCCGGCAGATACGGGAAATTGATGAGTTTACAATCCTGAATGAACCTGTTGCATCCGTTGATTTAATGGAACGGGCTGCCAGGGGATGTGTAAACTGGTTGTCTTTACGCATTAAGACGGATGAGCATATAAAGATTTTTGCAGGACCCGGCAACAATGGTGGTGATGGTTGGGCAATTGCAAGGATTCTGGCCGACAGGGGTTATCTGCATATCAAAATCTATCTGCTTCAGATCAGCCGGATTATTTCAGGGGATTCTGTTATTAACCGTCGTCGGCTGGAAGAACAGAACAAAGTACCCGTTTTCGAAATCAGCAGCGAAGGTGATTTTCCACTCATCGATATCCATGACGTAATTATTGATGCATTATTTGGCTCAGGACTGTCACGTCCGCTTGACGGACTTTCCGCCGCACTTGTTAAACATATTAATACCTCAGGTTGCACGGTTGTTGCCGTTGATATTCCCAGCGGGTTGAAGACTGATGATCAGGGGACAAATACGGAAAATGCAATTATCAGGGCCTCTCATACATTATCTTTTGAATTTCCAAAGCGTTCATTTTTTTATGCCGAAAATGCCATATACACAGGTACCTGGCATATTATTTCAATTGGTCTTCATCCCTCGGTTATTTCGGAAAAAGAAACTCATTTTCATTATATGTTGATGGAAGATATTCAGCAAATCTTCCGGAAAAGAATAAAATTTGCACATAAGGGATTGTTTGGACATGCCTTGCTGATAGCCGGTTCATATGGCATGGCGGGGGCCGCCATTCTGGCGGCCAGGGCTGCAATGAGGTCGGGTGTCGGACTGCTGACCACTCATGTTCCGGGGGCAGTATATCCAATCATCCAGGGAGCCGTTCCTGAATCAATATTTGATATTGACAGTAATGATCGGTATTTTTCAGGTCTGACAGGAGGAAAGCATTTTGCAGCCATCGGTATAGGTCCCGGTACAGGAACCATGGATATAAGCATAAAAGCGTTTGAATCAGTTCTTAAAAATGCGGATATTCCGCTTGTGATCGATGCCGATGCTCTTAATATCCTGTCAGAAAAACCGCAATTGTGCGGACTTTTACCGGCCATGTCAATTCTAACTCCCCATCCGGGTGAATTTGATCGCCTGGCCGGCAAATCGGATTCCGGCTTCATCCGGAATCAAAAGCAAATTGAATTTGCCAGGAAATATAATGTAATAGTCCTGTTGAAGGGAGCTTATACTTCCATTGCCATGCCGGATGGTACCTGTTATTTTAACAGCACGGGCAATCCCGGTATGTCTACAGCCGGAAGCGGTGATGTACTTACCGGCATTATCCTGTCGTTAGTGGCACAAGGATACCCGTCATCTGATGCTGCTGTGCTGGGGGCTTTTATACATGGTCTCGCAGGGGATCTGGCTGCATTGGAATTCGGACAGCAGGCTATGATAGCTTCAGATATAATTGACAATCTAGGAAAAGCATTTTTAAAAATCGAAAATCATGATACGTATGCATAACTTCAAATTCGTTACGACTGTTTTGTTATCCCTGGTTCTGGCATGTTCTCCGACAGGAAAAATCTCTGTCACCAATGTCAATGATTCAGGATTCAGGCAACCGGGCATGATGCTTTATTCCCTTCCGCAAACTGTGCTTGATGTGACCGTGGAGGCCGATGAAACAGAGATCCTGCCTGGTCCTTACCGGCAATATGCTGCAAAATACCTTGGCATTCAGAATGTTCCTTCAAAGCCTGAGTATTCATGGACCTTAACAGAGGTTAAGGTTGCCATGCACATGGAAACTGATCCGGATTTTGTATTTGCGGCAAAGGGATCTTTTCAGCCGGATGTCTTTCCCGGTCTGGTAAAATTAATACAGGACAGTATGATTCTTGACCTTAGCCGGAATCCGAGCGAGATATATAACCTATAATAACGTTCCTGAAAAAACTCCTGAACCCTATTTTACCGATTTGTCCATCAAGAGGAATTTCGAAGTCGAAAAAAATGTGGAAGTCAGCCTCGTGATGCCCGATTCAAATTATGTGTCAAGGCCGGCCAACAAAAAAACACTCAAGGAGAAAACACTTGAACAGAAAGCCGAAGAAGCAGCCAATTTTCTGATCAAATTAAGAAAAGCGCCGTTTTAGAATGGTTTCAGGGCTGAATGATTCAACTCCGCAAGGAGAAGCAATGGCCGCTTCATTACAGGAACTGGCACGCCTGGAAGAAGCCTATTTATCACTTTTTATAGGAAAGAAAACGGTATATCATCATCAGCGCAATTATCATTATACGCCTGCCACCGGAAAGAAAATCCGACAGAATAGTACTTTTTAGATTTTCGGATAACGAGGGATTCCTTGATGCCCGGGAAACCAGGGGTAAACCGGTTTTGTTTGACTTTGCCGGTACAAGTAAGATAAAAGGACTTGAACAATCTGCATCCTTTGCGCATCTGGAGGATAACATGATTCTGTACAGAATACCTGATCTTGTGAACGTTAAGTTAATATATGGTGAGGCCATTCTTTCTGAAGCGCTCTTGCCCGTTTTTCAATCAGGCGCACTTGTACGGATGGAATTGCAGCCTGTGAAGTAATGGGCCTCAATTTCACATCCTCTTTCATCAGTGCTCATGCTTGTATCATGTTTTGCCGGGCATGTGGAAAAGTGATGATACAAATTTCCTTTGTACAAAAATCAACATATATTAATTTTCGTATATTTGGCCACAATTTTATTGGCGTTTCTCACACAGAATCAATTTAATTTTATTCATAAGGCATGAGCAGTGAATCACTTGTACTATTCTTTATCATAGGTATTGTACTGGTTGGCGGTGCGGTTGTTTTTTCCGGTTTTATTGCCCCCTCCTCTATAAATCCCGCGAAATCGGAACCCTATGAGTGTGGTATCCCGGTGCAGAGTCCTGCCTGGATACAGTTTAATGTTGGCTATTATCTCTTTGCCATCATTTATCTTGTGTTTGACGTTGAAACTGTATTTATCTTCCCATGGGGTGTGGTAATGCATACCGTGGGTCTGCGGGCCTTTGTTGAGATAGTAATATTCTTTGTTATTCTTGGGCTTGGACTGCTTTATGCCTGGCGTAAAAATGCACTAAGATGGGTTTAAAGATAAAATCAATGGAATATGAGGATTTCAAGGATAATGAAACCCTCGAACTGCTTCAAAAATCAGGTGGCAATGTATTGCTAAGTACAATTGACAACATTATAAACTGGGGCCGTTCAAATTCAATATGGCCTCTTACCTTCGCCACCAGTTGCTGTGGTATTGAAATGATGGCTGCAGGAGCACCACGTCATGACTTTGCCCGATTTGGCGTTGAAGTTTACAGGGCTTCACCCCGGCAGGCAGATGTCATTGTTGTGGCCGGCACAATAGTTCATAAAATGGCACCGGTGTTAAAACGGCTTTATGATCAGATGCCCGACCCGAAATATGTTATTGCTATGGGTGCCTGTGCAATCAGTGGCGGACCTTTTTATTACAATTCCTATTCAGTGGTAAGGGGAGCGGATCAGGTTATTCCTGTGGATGTTTATATTCCGGGTTGTCCACCCCGGCCGGAAGCTTTGCTGTATGGCATTATGCAGCTTCAGCGTAAAATAAAAGGGGAGCATCCAATGAGTCCAAAGGAGAACGGACTTGGTTCCGTCGAAGATGCTGAAGCACAAGCCAAAATTAAATAACGCGCATGGATAATAATTTACTAAAACAGCGGTTGGAAACGTTGGTCCCTGACGCTACTTTTCCCATTAATTCCCAATATCCCGAAATTCTTGTACCAGACGGCAAATTCCATGAATTTTGCCTGAATCTGAAGACATTGCCGGATCTGTCATTTGATTATCTGATTAGTCTCACAGCCATTGACTGGAAGGACCATTACATGATGGTATACCACCTTACATCCACTGCATACCGGCATACCGTGGTAGTGAAATTTCGCATTGATAACAGGGAAAATCCTCAGGCAGAAACTGTTTCTGATATATGGAAAACAGCCGAATTTCATGAACGGGAAGTATTCGACATGTTCGGTATCCGGTTTCTGCATCATCCCGATCTCAGAAGATTATTTCTGGAAGATGATTACGGATTTCCGTTAAGGAAAGATTTTGCAGATGAATCCAGAATGATCGTTAAATAAGAATATGCAGGAAGAAATTGTAAAAAATATCATTTTGGGTGAAGATGAGGACTACATCATCAATATGGGTCCCCAGCATCCCTCCACCCATGGCGTATTACGGTTTGAAGTATCCTTGCAGGGTGAACGAATCAAGAAGGTGGTTCCCCACTGTGGATATATCCACCGCGGAATCGAAAAAATGTGCGAACGGGATACCTATCCGCAGATCATTCACCTGACTGACAGGATGGACTATCTTTCAGCCCATATCAACAACGAAGCCGTATGCCTTTGTGTTGAGAAGGCCCTTGAAGTAGAAGTGCCGGAACGGGTTACTTATATCCGTACAATGCTCGACGAACTGAACCGTATTGCCTCTCACCAGCTATGGTGGTGTGCTATGGGAATGGATATGGGAGCACTCACTACGTTTTTTTATGGCCTTCGCGACCGGGAAAAAATACTGGATATTTTCGAGGAATCTTTTGGCTCACGCCTGATCCACAGTTTTAAT
>CAWBNI010000018.1:0-10311 GCA_963790105.1 uncultured Bacteroidales bacterium
GATGCCGCCGCTAAATTAATACTTTATTTTCTTTGACCGCAGGCTTAAACCTGACACAGCACCTGGTGAAACTTACGGACTTTTCATTTTATGAAACGTAAGGATTGTTTCGTCCCATTGAAATAAATAAGGTTGCACAAATAGAACCCTGCCGGAAGCATTGATATATCCAATGAAACAAAATAGTCATTACCGTTTGTCATGGCCAGATCAGAAATAATCATTTCTCCGTTGGTATTTAATATGTCGATACGAACTATTTTATCGCTGGAGTTATTTGATTTTACATGGAGAACTTGTCCTGCAGGTACCGGGTAAATTTCAGATTTATTATAAACATCATCCCTGTAACCAGGCAATTGTGATATGGTTGTGGAAAGATTTACCCTGTTGGAAGTCGATTTTCGTATTCCGTCAATATTAACGGCCTCAACGAATAACTCGTATTGCTGGTCAACCTCGATATTGGCTATAACATATTCGTTGGTGCCTTCCGGAACAGAGCTGATCAATTGGTAATTATAAGGACCGAGCCTTCGGTAAATATTATAGATAGCGATGGATCCACGCCAGGAATTGTAATCATTCCAACGGATCGATATAGTTGAATTTTGCAAATCAGGTACCGAACTTAGAAACAAGGTACTGTCCGGCGAATTAAAACGACCCAATTCCTCGGATACTCCGTCCGTATGCACACCCCATACTGTGTATCCCACGGAATGACTGGCTGATTCGGAAATGGAATTTACATAAGCCGTATCCTGGATATTAGACGTTATTGCCATATATATATCTCCTGGTTGACCGGAAAATGGGTGGACCCTCACAGCGACGGTATAATAATCAGTGGGAGGAGCTGGAATGCTAAACCAGGTTATGGAATCATATCCGGTTTCGGGATTAACTGTAACTAAATATAAACGAGGAGCAGGAAGAAGAAACTGACCATAAACAGCATTGTTGGACAGCAGGAGAACCAGCATCATGTTTAAAACAAAAACCAGAATTGATCTCCGGGGAAGATAATTATTGACCATTGGAAAAACAGGTTAGGGTTGGAAAATCACTCAAAATACATGTGGGTTCTTTACTATACGGTACTGATAATAAAAGGTTTGAAAAATCAGGAAGTTGGATGAGGCAATTGATTGCTATGACATGAACTATTTTCTTTTCTTATACTGTTTGGGCAGATGTAACCAAATTGTATCCACTGCGTCCAACTTCCATTTCCACAAAAATTTTGCCTTATGAACCGGAAATGTTTGTATTCTGTACTGTTTTTTCTTTGTCTTCTGATTTCCAATTCAGGTTTTAGTCAACATACCGAAAATATCCATCATACATTTAAAACCCTGGATGGCAAAGGTCAACTTGAGAAAGCGGATGTTGACAGCTTTATCCAGGCACAACTGGATTCCCTGGATATTGTCGGATTATCCATTGCCCTGATAGACGAGTCACAGGTTGTTTACAAAGGGGTTTTTGGTATGAAGGATAAAGAAAAGGAAGAGAAGGTTAATGAAAATACCCTTTTTGAAGCCGCTTCCATGACAAAACCTGTGTTTGCTTATGCGGTTTTTAAATTGGTTCAGAAAGGACTATTGAACCTGGATACTCCGTTGTACAAATATTACCCCTATGAAGATATAGCGCATGATGAACGTTACAAATTAATAACTGCAAGGATGGTCCTGAGTCATACCAGTGGCTTTCCAAACTGGCGTCATGAGAAGTTCAGGGAATTAACGATTGACTCGGAGCCCGGAAGCAAATTTGAGTATTCCGGTGAAGCTTATGGATATCTTGGACTGGTTATCCAGCACCTGACAGGGAAGAAATTGCAGGATATCCTGCAGGAAGAGGTTTTTACGCCGCTGGGTATGAAACATTCATATATGGTTTGGAATGATACATTAGCAACTGATAAAGCCATGGGATATGAGAAGGGCATTCCAACGCAAGTCTTTAAACCTTTGCGGGCCTATCCCGCAGGCACGTTGCATACAAATGCTTCCGATTATGCCAGGTTTGTGGTTGAGCTGATGATCGAGGATAAGGAAGAAAACAGTGTACTCAGCCAAATGGCCGTGCCCCAGATAGAGGGCAAGGCTCCGACTGAAGGGGACCCTGATTCAGGGATATGGGTTGGTCTGGGTATTTTCATTGAAAAAACACCTTATGGTATCAAGTATAACCATGGGGGAAACGATGGTGATTTTATGGGGAATTTCGAATTTTACAAAAATCAAAAAAGCGGATATGTTTTCTTTATGAATTGTGATAAAATGCCCCGGTTCCTGCCAAACCTGGATAAGTTTTTGAGCAGTTCAACTTCTTCTGATTCGCTTTTTCCCGAATAGTCAGGTGCCTCTTTCGAATGGTGATAATTTTAGCTAATTTTATACAACCTTCAGGTTTGTTTCCGCAAATGCTTGACCGGGGCACTGGTAAATTAAACTCATTTTATTATGAAATCGAACAGACGTAAATTCTTTCGGAATCTGGGCGCAGGTGCTGCCGGATTAACTCTTGGATCATCCGGCTGTTTCATTGACATCCGGAACATCATCGCTCCGGGAAGGATGAAGACGGACAGATACTCTTCATTGGCGATAATATTGCTGTTGCGGAAACTTCAAATGGAAAAGTAAGAGGGTTTATCCATAAAGATATTTTTAATTTTCTGGGGATACCATACGGTGCCAATACATCCGGAAAAAACAGATTCATGGTTCCGCAAAAACCTGATCCCTGGAACGATGTTTTTCCTGCTGTCTACTGGCCTAATTCGGCCCCGCAAATACTGGATAATTTTTATGCAAACCGTTACCTGGCTTTTACCGACTACTGGCATTATGATGATGTAAGTGAAAACTGTCTTGGAATAAATGTCTGGACCCCGGGATACAAGGAAAACGTAAAACGGCCGGTCCTGCTATGGATCCATGGAGGCGGATATACAAGCGGGAACTCGATTGAACATCCGGAGTATCATGGTGAAAATCTGAGCCGCCAGGGAAATATTGTTTTTTGTTCCCTGAATCACAGGCTGGGACCCTTGGGTTTTTCAAATTTTGCAGGTATTGGTGGTGAGAAATATGCAGCATCCGGAAATGTCGGGATGCTGGATATAGTCGCCGCCCTGGAATGGATCCGGGATAACATTTCAAATTTCGGGGGTGATCCGGATAATGTTACCATCATGGGTCAGTCAGGCGGAGGTGCGAAAGTATGCACCCTTACGGCAATGCCATCTGCCAAAGGATTGTTCCACAAAGCCGTCGCATTAAGCGGGACCACACTAAATGGAGGACAAAAGGATTATTCAGAGAAACTTGGATCCTATATTCTGCAGGAGGCCGGGTTGTCGGCAACCCAGGTTGATAAACTCCAGGAGTTGCCATGGAAAGACTACCTGGCAATTGCCAACAAAGCCAGCACGAAATTGAGGGCAGAAACGGGTATGACTGGTATGATGGGAGGATTCGGTCCCGTGGCGGATGGTATATCCATTCCTCAGCAGCCTTTTTATTCCGGCGAATTATCATCAAAAATACCTATGCTCATTTGCAGTACGTTTTATGAAAGATCTCCGAGTGCATTTGATTCATCCCTTGAAGATATTTCAATCGATAAGGCAAAGGAATTAGCTAAAACCATCAGGGGATTTGGCGTCTCATTGGCCGAAAATGCATCAAATATTATTGATGCCTACGCAAAGGACTTTCCTGGCAGGAAGCCTATAGAGATATTATCCATGGCATTAAGCAACCGGCTGCGGACAATTGAAACGGCCAATGCGAAAGCACAGCAGCCGGCACCTGTATATCTTGCCTGGTTCGGATGGAATCCTCCGCTTTTTGACGGCAGGCTGAGGGCCTTCCATACGATGGATATTGGATTCTGGTTCTATAATACGGATGTCCAGATATCTCATACCGGAGGAGGCGCAAGGCCAAGGAAACTGGCCGCGAAAATGTCGGATGCGCTGGTGCAATTCATGAAGACCGGCAATCCTGCAGGGGCCGGACTGCCGGATTGGCCAAGGTACACCCTGGCAAAAGGAGAAACGATGATCCTTGATGATATGTGCGAAATAAAGAATGATCCCGACAGGGAAGCCAGGAAGACATTGGCTTCGAAATAAACTACTCAGCCTTGATCACCGGGAATCGTTTTGATACGCCGTTTTCATTGATCGACTCAATTGTATAATAATAGGCTTTTGTCCGGTCCATTCCGGCGAACCAGTATTGATTTGCGTCATGCACCATGATGCAATTATACAGCTTATCCGGCGCAACCCCATAATAAATGTTATAGGCGAATGCCGTTGATACGGGGTTCCAGCGGATCCAGCCGCTCCGCTTGTCCTTTTCCGTTCTCAGCACCATAAATTCTTTCACCGCCTCCGGTTCCGGGCCATGGCCCTTGCCGAATACCCTGAAACCGCTGATCGCAAATTTGCCTGTCGGCATGTGCAGGTTTTCCATTTTAATGAACCGGGCTTCCACCGGGGAATTCAATTCTATATAATCGTGCGGGACATCTGTTTTATTGGAGCTTTTATCCACGAGAATTTTCCACTTTTTGCCGTCTGCAGAATATAAAATTCTGTACTGGTGAAATTGGTTGCCCCCGTTAATTTTCCCCAGACAGGCACTGTCCACATCCTGGTCGGCATAATTGATCTGAATGGCATGTACCGTGCTTGGCGCGCCCAGATCACTGATCAGCCATTCATGGCTGTTACCGGAGCCTGCACTCCAGTAGGTTTCAATGTCCTCATCATTCATGTTGTTGGCATTAAATCCGCCGTAGGTTGAGGAAACCTGCACAGGCTTTTTGTAATTCAACAGGTACCAGTCCGGTCTTGCCTTATTATATTTCCGGGCTGCTTCGGAAAGAAACGCAGGATAGTCGCCGAATGCCGTATTGCACCACATCACGCCGTCCTTGTCAAATCCTGCAGGCCAGATACCGAGTCTCCTTTCAAAATTATTCTTTACACTGATCTTTATGGTGCTGATATGCCAGTAATTTCCGGCATTGTCCCGGAAGGTGCTTCCATGCCCTGCTCCCCTGGCAAATCCGCCAAGTTTGAGACTATAGGGATCCGACTGGGGTGTGAAAGGTCCCAGGGGTGAACTTCCGGTAACAACGCCATCGCCGTAACCGCTGATCTCTGTCCCGGGAGCCCCGTACTGCAGGTAGTAAGTATTGCCGTGCCTTGTCATCCATGCGCCTTCCAGGAATCCATCGAGGAATGTATTATCCATATGTTCCCCAAACCGCTGCCATCCGTATTTGTCCGGTTCCAGCAAGTACATTTCCTTACGTGTGCCGATGGGATCGAGTGTTTTGCGGTTCAGTTCAATGCCATACAACGGGTAACGGTTGCTGCTGCCGTTGTACATGTACAACCGGCCATCGTTATCCGTGAAAAAATCAGGATCCCACCCGCCGATGGCAAACCGCTCCACCAGCGGCTTCCAGTCATTGTTTTTCGGATCGGTGCTCATCCATACGGTGAAATCCTTCGTATAGGTGGAACCGAACACGATCATGGTATCGCCAAGGATGCCGACAGCAGGTGCGCATAATTCATCGTATCCCTCGTTCCATGGCCGGAGAAACCGCTTTGAAATGAAATGCCATTGCGGACAAATCAGGGCTCCACCAATATCCCCATTGATTCGTGCTGAACAGGTAATAGTCGCCTTTGTAGTTCACTATAACCGGATCGGCGGTGGCCCGGTGCCGCCCCCAGGTGCTGAAATTGGGTATGGGAGTATACCCGTAGTCGATGTTAATGGGGTTGCAGAACGTTTCAGGCTTTGCGGATTGCGCCATCAGGGAATCCAGTGCCGGCGGTTGTCCCGACTACCAGAAGGAGCGTGTTGATAAGAATGTTTTTCATACAGGTTCGATATTGGATCCGGGCTGACGGGTACCTGTATTCTACCAAGTCAATAATAAGTGAAATTATGAATTTTATTTCACCTTCAAATTAAAACCAGACAGCAATATGGGGGCGCGGAAAAGTTTCAGCGAGTTCGCACGCCGACCTTAGTCCTTTTTGTTAAATTATTTTTTAATTATTATATTTCATATTCAAAAGATTACCTGGCAGAGGAGAAGAATTACCTTTTATCGATATTGGGAATGGTGCCCAGGTATGAAAAAATTTATAATTAAAATCTTTATACATGAATCCCTGTAAACCCTTGGGCATCTTTACCATTCTTGTTGTTGCCCTTTTTTCAGCCTGTTCGGAAAAAGATGATTTCGAACCCTACCTCAAAGGGGATATTGTCGGTTATGCATTCTGTTTTGACGAATATGGCAATAAACTTGAAGACTTCAGTGGAATAAAAGTCATTACCGAACCAGGCAGAAAATATACTGCCGTCACTGATAAAAACGGGCGGTATGAATTGAAAAGTGTGATCAACGGAACATACGACCTGAGTTTTGAAAAAGAAGATTTCGGAACCATGAAACGTTTTGGCATACAGCATTTGGGGGGATTTCCCACAATTGTCGGTTATTCATATTACGAGGGTGCACCTTTCTTATATAAGAATATTACAACCCGGATAAACGAAATAAAATGTCAGGGCGATTCACTCTTAGCCGATTTTACATTCTCAGGCGAAAACAGGCCATTCATTGTCTATCTGCGATTGTCTTTTTCGTTGCAAGAGAACTTTGACTTTCGTTCTGCGGAAGCAATAAAAAATATTGAAGTATGGGATTTGGAATATAATTACCAGAGTTATTACAACAACGTTTCAGAAGGTCTTCCTTTTGCCTCCGGAGAGACAGTATATTGTAAAGGGGCTATCTATTCATATCTCGGAGGGATCAATGTGTTGAATCTTTATTATGTTACTGGAATTGACACGTATTATGACTCTGAAACCCATACAACCGTATATCCAAACTTAAGCAATGAAACATATGAATTCTCATTTACGATGCCTTGACATATTAAGCCGGTTTACCGCATTAGCTGTTGCTGCGGTTTTTTTATGCTGTTGTGAAAAGGAACCTGAACCATTATTTGACAACGGAATGATTCACGGGAAAATCGATATTTATAACCCCGGAGGCTACCTTAACGGTAATGATGTGAGATAATTGCCCATGGGCCTTATAGAAGCAAATCAACGCTGTCGGATTATGAAGGTAATTATGAATTGTCAGGATTGGGAAATGGTACCTATGAAATTGAATTTAACAAAGAAGGTTATGGAATATATCGCGTACCGGGAGTCCAAATTTTTGGAAAAATGACACCTTCAGTATAGGTGCGCGTTTATATAAGATGGCCGACTATAAAATGCCTGAATTGGGTAAATTAATGTATCCGACAGATTTGGAAGATCTGCTACGAAGGCTACGTTGCCGTCGATATAATTTCCGGAAATACCGAACGAATGCAGATCAGGGTTTTTTTGAGTGATACGAATAATGTAAGCTTTAAAAATTATATGTACTCTGAAATGGCTGACTACCCATGACTGGTTTAGTTCCACCCGGCTTATGATCTTTAATGGCGATCCACAATATCCCAACTGGGGCGGGCCCATATTCCCCCCCGGGAAGACACGATATATGATTGCTTATGTTTGCAATCGATGAACATCCATACTTCAATGAATATTATGCTTTGCCCATATATTCTACAATTGATGAACACCAACATTCCGGCGTTTATGAAATTAAATACCCCTGATCGATGAAAACGAAATCTGCTGTTTTGTCCTTTGTTTTATTTTTGATCATAATCTCCTGCGAAAAAAATGATGCTCCTGTTCTGGAGGGCAATATCCATGGCAGGGTTTCACTTATTGATGCTTACGGCTATTCCGTAACAGACATATCAGGTGTTCAGGTTCAACTTGCCGGGGAGAAAACTGAACTTGAAACGACAACTAATCCGTACGGGGAATACATGTTTCAGGATGTGCCGTATGGAAATTATCATAGTAAGCTAGTCAGGGAAAATTACATTGAACAATACCGGAATTTCTCCTTTGGTCATATAGGAGGGGATGCCCCGACCGTAGTCACACAGATTATGCACGAAGTTCCGGACTTCCGCTATGAAATCGACAGCATGTCATATGCTGGCTACCATTTCAACATCTATATGCATATCGTTGGGGCAACTAAAACATTTACAAATCCATTTCTTCTTGTACATTGCTTTTTTAGTCAATCTCCGGATGTTTCCTGCTATAAGTATGAGAACAGTTTCATTGATTATTTATTCGGCGGGGATGATATAAACTGGACGTTTTGGGGAGGTTATTACAATTTTCTGGAAAATTTTGAAGGCACTCTTTATTGTCGTGTTTACCCACAGATTGATTGTAATGATATCTGGTACAGCAATGACACGCCAGGTCCACATCCCTATATTACCTGAAACTCTTGGACCACCTTCCGATGTATTTGCTTTTCCTGTTGGAGGGACGACCAAAGCCATGGTCCATATGTAATGATGCATTGCAATTTGAGCTCCGGAGAAGTACACCTGTTGCAATCTCTTTATTATAGTACGTTTCGTTAAATCCGATTTGTTTGGTACTTTTAGGTTCATTTTAAGTATAACGCCCATTAAACAGGATACCCATGAAACATACCTTTTTTTCATTAATTCTGATTTTCAGTTTCGGCTTTCTGTTTGCACAGAATTCAGGAAATGAAATGCTATCGCTTACCCAGATTAAGAAAAATGTAAAGACAAAAAGATCAGCAGTTATGACAAAACGGGAGGCAATGGCGACTGCTGGAGCGGAATTGCTGATGGTGAGAAAAAAACCATCCTTGATGTAAAAGGAGCAGGGATCATCGATCACATCTGGATCACGATTGCTCCCGGGGCCGATCAGATGAGCAGTAATGATATTATTTTGCGCATGTATTGGGATGGCAATACGTTCCCCTCGGTGGAATCTCCCCTCGGACCATTCTTTGGAAACGGATGGACTGAGAATTACAACTTTGTAAGTACACCGCTTTGCGTGTCACCCGGATGGGGAAAATCGTATGTCTGTTATTTTGCCATGCCTTTTGCCAAAGGAGCAAGAATTGAAATTGAAAACCAGACCGGCGAGAAATATCGATCTTTCTATTTCAATATTAATTACATGGAAATGCCTCAGATTCCGAAGAATTCTGGTCGTTTTCATGCATGGTACAATCACGAAGTTACGGAGGCACTTTCAGGTGGAGAAAATGAATGGGGATTACTGGGACAACACGGTCCTAATCAAACCGGAAAAGACAATTACCTCTTTGCCGATATAAAGGGTAAAGGCCAATTTGTAGGAGTGAATTATTACGTTAATTGCCCATCAACCATGTGGTACGGAGAAGGTGATGAAATGGTGTTTTTAGACGGAGATACCATTCCCAGTCTGAATGGAACCGGAACGGAAGATTTCTTCAACACATCCTGGTGCCCGAAAGAATTGTTTCAACATCCATACTTTGGATATCCGCGCGTTAACGGATGAAACAGGCTGGCTGGGACATACTCATGTTTACCGCTTTTTCATTGCCGATCCGGTATATTTCGACACCTCTTGCAGGTTTACAATCGAGCACGGACATAACAACAACCTGACTCTCGATCTGGCATCTGTTGCTTACTGGTATCAGGAACAGGCATCTAAACTGCCCCGTTCCTTTACAAAAGCAGAACGTCTTTATAAACCGTTAATTGGTCCGGCTGAAATTCATATATGGCGCGATGCATGGCGCATTGAAAAGGGCAGTGATACCGAATTATGGGGGAATGAAGAAAGGGAAAAGAAATAGACTAATTCAGTTTTTTAAAAATTTCTACCATAGCCTCTTTATCAATACTGCTCATATCGACAAGATTCAATGATTTAACCATTTTTATTGTGGTTGTTTTGTACAGTTGAAAGTGAGGTGTTTTCAAATGGGATTGATAGGCATCTTTGTTCGCATACATTTCCACAATCCTTATTTCCTGGGTCGGGTTTTCTTTCTGATACATCGGAAAGATCGCAATCACGCCAGGTTCAACTTTTACAGATGCTGCTGCCTCTGTTTGAAGAATAGCCTTATATTCCTCAAGGAATTCAGGCAATATTTCAATTTCAGAAATACGGACCATCAGATCGGATTCAATAACCGGGACCAATGGCTTGGCAATATTCTTTCTGATGGTATTTGCCTGCGTTTTATTAATGTGTTTTTGTATCAGGTCCGCTATTTGTTCAAATTGACTTTCTGTAAGACCGGTATTTAGTCCCATTTTTA